>NZ_JAIUHQ010000032.1:0-22650 GCF_020165215.1 Mesorhizobium sp. CA15 | reverse complement strand
CGTGAAACGCTCCAGCGCTGATGGTACTTCGTCTCAAGACGCGGGAGAGTAGGTCGCTGCCAGGTCTGCAAAGCGCATGTTCAGCTCACTTCCAGATCCACAGGATCCGGATGAAGACAATCTTCTCTCTACGATCTTAAGGCCCGCCAAACGGGATCATGGGCCGCGCAAGCGGCCCTTTCATTTGGCGGCTCTTGAATCCGGTAAGGTCGCACTTACCTCCAAGGACGCAAGCAAACGCTTGCTCGTGTTCGCAAGCAAACGCTTGCTCGTAGTTGACGCGGGGTGGAGCAGCCCGGTAGCTCGTCAGGCTCATAACCTGAAGGTCACAGGTTCAAATCCTGTCCCCGCAACCAAACAACAAAACGGCCCGCTCAACGCGGGCCGTTTTTGTATTCGGCTGGGGTGGCATGGGGGCCGGCTGTTCATCCTTGCTCGCCGGATCGGGCAGGATCGCCTTGCGCCAATTCCTCCAAATAAGCACGCAGCGACCGCGGCTCCCGGCCCAAGATCGCACGTAGCGTCAGTGGGTTGCCGAGCAGGCCGTGGCGATCGTAGTGATCGAACATCGCCCGCAAGCCGGGAGGAACATCGCCGAGCACATCGGGATCGCGGCGCTCCCTAACTTCATGGCCCAGCACATCGCTCATCAGCGCAGCGACATCGAGGCGGTTAAGTTGCCCAGGTGCGCAGAGCTCGAACGTTCCAAAAAGCAGCCGCTCTTCGGTCAGGGCTATCGCGGCGACCTCGGCGACATCGCGATAGTCGACCAGCGAAAAGCGTGTCCCGGACGACCAGGGCTCCGCAAGCACGCCCTCCCTCACGACTTTGGGCCAGAATGCCGCGTAGTTCTGGAAGTAGCGCGCCGGATGGAGGAACGTATATTCTAGGCCGGAGTTGAGAACCGCCTCCTCGACCGGCGCTTTGGCGGCATGATTGACGAGGTCCGAAAGCACCGGGTGGATCACGGCCGAGAACACGAACCGGCGCACACCGGCGTCGATAGCGGCCTCCACGACTTTCTTTCCCACATCAGCCTCGGCGGGAATGAAGGCTGGGGCGATATAGAAGACGGCGCCCACATCCTTGAGCGCCCCATCCAAAGCTGCACGATCGCGCAGATCGCCGATGGCAACCTCGGTTGCGCCGTGACGGCGTACCAGTTCAGCCTGCTCAGGCTTGCGGACGAAGGCACGGACGCGCGCGCCCCGAGCGGCAAGGGCGGGAATGACGCTGCCCGCAAAATTTCCCGCTGCACCGAAGGCGAGAATCATCATGATCATGTTCCTGTGCGTTTCGTGACGATCACGGATCTGTCCGGGCACCAGTGGCCCTCGACCCAATCTGGTTCCCGCGACCGGGATGTCACCTCCCCGCCGACATATTTTTCGGGTAAGGCTTCAACAGGCCGCATAAGATGAGTTGGCGCGAAGGCGCGCCGCGTTCGAATGGTTTCGTGTTTCGTCGCAAACCCATTTGTGGGTAGACTCGCCCCGGCTTTTTGCTGACGTGCATTAACGTCCGAAATCCCCGCAAGTATTCGCCCTTGGCGATCTCGAATGAACGCAACCAAACTGACGGAGACAAAGATGCGGCAAGCGCTGATCGTATGGGGCGGCTGGGAAGGGCATGAACCCGAAGCCGGCGCGCGCGCCGTCAAGGCGATGCTCGAGGAAGAAGGCTTTGCCGTGCGCGTCGAAAACACGACGGCAGCTTTTGCCGATCCGGCGATCGCCGATCTCAGCCTGATCGTGCCGATCTATACCATGTCCAAGCTCACCAAGGCCGAAGAGGCGAACCTGAACGAGGCGGTCGAAAACGGCGTCGGCCTCGGCGGTTATCATGGCGGCATGGGCGACGCTTTTCGCGAATCAACGAACTACCAGTTCATGTGCGGCGGCCAATGGGTCGCGCATCCCGGCAACATCATCGACTATCAAGTGAACGTGGTGCGGCGCGACGACCCGATCATGCAAGGCATCGAGGATTTCGCCTACCGCTCCGAACAGTATTACATGCATGTCGATCCATCCAACGAGGTGCTGGCGACCACCACTTTTTCCGGCGACCACGCGCCGTGGATCGGCGGCGTCGTCATGCCGGTGGTGTGGAAGCGCCGGCACGGCAAGGGGCGCGTGTTTTATTCCTCGCTCGGTCATGTGGCCGCGGAGTTCGAGGTCCCGCAGATGCGCACCATCCTGCGCCGAGGGCTGGCGTGGGCGGCACGCTGAGCGACCGGCTCGAGGTCGGTTAAACACTTTCGAGATAGGTCTCGATCTCGAAGTCGCTGACGTTGAGCGCGAAAGTGTTCAGTTCCTGGCGCTTGCAGGCGACGAAGGCGTCGCGCAGCACGTCAGGGAAGATCTCGGCGACACGCTGGCCCGCCTCGAAGGCGGCGATCGCCGAGGCCCAATCCGGCGGCAGCTTCGCGAGCGTCAGCCCCTGGCCTTCGCCGCCGGTCGGCTCACCGGGCGAGAGCTGGCGCTCGATGCCGATCAAAGCCGCGCCGAGAATCGCCGCCAGCACCAGATAGGGATTGGCGTCAGCGCCGGAGACGCGGTGCTCGATGCGGCGTGCGGCCGACGGGCCGCCTGGAATGCGAATCGCCACCATGCGGTTTTCATAACCCCAGGCGACGGCCGTCGGCGCATAGGATCGCGGCCGCAGCCGGCGGTAGGAATTGAAATGCGGCGCAAACACCAGCGTGCTTTGGGCCATCGCGGCAAGCAGGCCGCCAACCGCATGGCGCATAGCGTCGGAACCCTGGTCCGAGCCGTCGTCGAAGATGTTGCGGCCTTGCCTGTCGAGGACGCTGAAATGGACATGGAAACCGTTGCCGGCGCGTTCGCCATAGGGCTTGGCCATGAAACAGGCGGCGAAGCCATGCTTGCGGGCAATGCCCTTGACGGTGCGCTTGAAGAGCACGGCGTCGTCCGCGGCGCGCAGGGCGTCGGGCACATGGTTGAGGTTGATCTCGAACTGGCCGACGCCGTTCTCGGCAATCGCGGTGTCGACCGGAATGTCCTGCATGCGGCAGGCTTCATAGATGTCGTGGATGAAGGCTTCGAAGTCGTCGACCTCATCGATCGAGAGCGCCGCGTCGGAATCGAGGCGCCGCCCGGTTACCGGCGAGACCGGTCCGACAGGCCGCTGCGACGTCGGGTCGACAAGGTAGAATTCTAGCTCGGTCGCGGTGACGGGCGTCAATCCTAGCGCGGCATACCGGTCGAGGATGCGGGCCAGCGCGCGGCGCGGATCGCCAAGGTAGGGCGCGCCGCTGTCGTCCGCCAACCAGACCGGCAACAGCGCCGTCGGGTGTGCCGTCCAGTTGACCGGCAATATGCCGCGCCCCGTCCAATGGCAAAGCCCGTCGGCGTCGCCGGTCGAGAACACCTGGGCGTTGCCTTCGATGTCCTCGCCCCATATGTCGAGCCCGATGGCCGAGTAGGGCATGCGCAGCTTGCCTTCGAGCGCCTTGCGCGCCTGCTCGACCGGAATGCGCTTGCCGCGCATGATTCCGTTCAGGTCGCACACCGCCGCCCGCAGGCTCTGGATGTCCTTCCTGCTGTCCAGCCAGTTCAAAACGTCCGCAATCGCATCGCTCAATTCCAGCCCCTGTTTTTCTGGGTGCTGTAGCCCTGTCGGCTACGATATCCAATTTTCGGCTTGTGAGTTCGTGAAGGCCAGCACGGCTGATGCCGAGCGATTTTCCTTCATGTTTTCAAGTCATTAGCCGGGATATCGGGAGGCATTTCAGGTCCACATTGTGCGATCTGCGATCGCAACATAGCGGCCCGATCGGCGAAAGCCAAGCCGGATTCGGAGGCCCGCTTGCCTCTCAGTGGCGCAGTTCTGGAAATTTCACCTGGCCGAGGATGTGGGCCGCGCCCTCGGCGATATCGCGCACGATCGCGGCCCGCGCCCTTTCGCCGTCATGAGCCTCGATCGCCGCCACGACCTCCTCGTGATAGTCGATGCCGAGAATGCCGGCCAGGTCATCCTCGAAACCGATGTGCAGATTTCGTAGGAATGGGCCGACCTGCATCCAGACCGTCTCGATCAGAAAGATCATCTGCTCGTTGCCGCAATGGCGGTAGATCGAGAATTTGAAGTCGTAGTTCTTGCGCAGATAGTTTTCGATCCCGCCGCCGCGGGCGGCTTCGGTAAGTTCGGCGCAGTGGCGCCGGATCGCACGCAGATTGTTGCCGTTAATGAGTTTTGTCGCGAGCTCGGTGGCCGTGCCTTCCAGGATCGTGCGTACGGCGGTCAGTTGCTGGAAGCGGTCGGCGGAAATCAGCGGCACCTCGACGCTGCCGTTCGGCATCGGGCTCAGTGCCCTCAGCGCCTGCAGCCGCATGAAGGCGCTGCGCACCGGCATGTCGCTGGTGCCGAGTTCCTTGGCAAGCTTGCGCGAGGTCAGCTTCTGGCCGGGCTGGAGCTGCCCCGACATCAACGCCCGCACCAGTTCCAGATAGACTTTCTCATGCAGCGGAACGGTATCGACAGCGGTCAGTCCGAATTGCGATTTGTCGACCATTGGCGATGCGCTGCTTCACTCGTCCTGAAATCTGTCTCGTCACCTGATCCGCCGCCGGGATAGTTGGGCGATCGTTTCGGCCGCACGATAGACGCTCAACGCGAACCGCCGCAAGGGCGGCCGGCGTTGCTATCCGATCCGCGCGTCGATGATCTCGACGAAGCGCGCGAAGAGACCCGCCTGCGACTTGATCTTGAGCTTGCGATAGATGTTGCGGCGGTGGACCTTGACGGTCCCCGGAACGATGCGCAGCGCCCTGGCGATCGATTCCGTGGAGTGGCCCTGAAGCACCAGGTCGACGACCTGCTTTTCGCGCGAGGTCAAGGACAGGCTCTTCCAGATATGCGCCCGGTCGAGTTCGTTGGTCATCGCGAAGGTTTCGCCGGAGGGTTGGGCCGCCACCTCATCGGCAGGCAGTGACGGCCAGCGCTGCTTGCAGAAACCGATCACCGCCGGCGCCATGTCACGCAGCAGCCTGGCATCCGCCGTTCCGAACGGCCCAGTGGCGCGCAGCCGCATCAGCGACAGCACCAGCGCGTCCTTGCCGGCTAGCGGCACGAAGAAGCCGACCTCCTCGGCAAGTTTGGTCTGGCTGTAATAGGAGCGGTAATATTCGCTGGCATAGAAGCGGTCCGGCGCGAGCTCTCGCATGCGCCAGAAACCCTCCTTGCGCTCGACCGCGGCGTGGTGGAACGGGTCGAGCAGATAGGGCCCGTCCTGATAGAGCGCGACGAAGATGTGGCTCTCCGCCGGCGAGAAGGTCTCGAACAGGAGCGGCGGCCGCGCGGCACCGCGATAGCCGAAGATCACGCAGTGATCGAAACGGACATGTCCGCTGAGCCAGCCGACGATCGCCCTGCCGAAATGGTCGCCGGTCTCGCGCGACGCGGCGATCACGGCGGCCAAGGCATTGTAGTCGTCACTGCGGGAGGTAGCCAATCCATACCCCTCTAAACGATAAAATCGGCTAAATATACCACCTGCGAGGTATATACCAGGTGCATTGCCTCTGCTAGCGTCAAGGCATTGCCTCACGCTGTCGCTGGAGCCTTGGCTTGACTGCAGTGCCCGATATCGAATTTCGCGCGGTCACCAAGCGCTACGGCGCCGTCACGGCGGTCAGCGGCATCGACCTCGCCATCCCGCCTTCCGCCTTCGTCGCGCTGCTCGGGCCTTCCGGCTGCGGCAAGACGACCTGCCTGCGCATGATCGGCGGCTTCGAGCAGCCGAGCGAGGGCCAGGTGCTGATCCGCGGCCGCGACATGGCCGGTACGCCGCCCTACCGGCGGCCGGTCAACATGGTGTTCCAGCAATACGCGCTCTTCCCGCATCTCGATGTCGAGGAGAACATCTCCTACGGGTTGCGCCAGGCAAGGCCGCGCCTGTCGTCGCGCGAGATCGCCTTAAGGGCCGGCGAGGCGCTTTCGATGGTGCAGCTCGCCGGCTACGGGCGCCGCAAGATCCACGAGCTTTCCGGCGGCCAGCAGCAGCGCGTGGCGCTCGCCCGCGCGCTGGTCAACAAGCCGGCGGTGCTGTTGCTCGACGAGCCGCTGGCGGCGCTCGACAAGAAGCTGCGTACCGACATGCAGATCGAGCTGCAGAACCTGCAGCGCGAGATCGGCATCACCTTCGTGCTGGTCACCCACGACCAGGAGGAAGCACTGTCGATGAGCGACTTCGTCTGCGTCATGAATGGCGGCCGCGTCGTCCAACTCGGGCAGCCGAGCGAGATCTATGACGAGCCGGCCGACCTGTTCGTCGCCGACTTCGTCGGCAAGACCAATCTTCTCAGCGGCAAGGTGGCCGGGCTCTCGGGTGACCTTGTCGATGTCGCGCTTGCCGACGGCACGGTGATTTCGGCGCGCAAGCGGGTGCCGCTCAGCCGCGGCGAAGCCGTCTCCGTCAGCTTGCGGCCGGAATCGCTCAGCCTTTCGGCGCCCGGGGGCGGTGCCTTGAAAGGCATCGTGCGCAATCGGATCTTCCTGGGCTCGACAGCCGAATACGCCATCGAAGTCCAGGGAATCGGATCGCTGCTCGCCAAGGCCGATCACGTGATCGGCCAAGGCAATCTGTTCAAGCCGGGCGAACCCGTCGCCATCGGCTTTGCCGCCGGAGCGCCGCTGGCGTTTCCGCACGCCAACAATAACGGGACAAACCAGAGGGAAGACCAACATGCCGAAATCCTATCGTGACGGACTGCCGATAAGCCCCGATAAATTCGTCGACCAGTTGATGCGTTTGAAGCGCGGCTCGATCAGCCGGCGCGACTTCCTCGGCCTCACCGGGCTCGGTGTCGCCACCGCCGTGATGGCGCGTGAGCTCGGTATCATGCCGACACCCGCCTTCGCCGCCGAGAACCTCGGCGACCGCATGTCGATCGCCACCTGGCCGAACTACCACGACCCGCAGACCTTCGAGAACTTCAAGGCGGAGACCGGCGTCGCCGTCGAGGTCAATGTCTTCGGCTCGAACGAGGAGATGCTGGCCAAGCTGCAGGCCGGCGGCTCGGGCTGGAGCCTGTTCGTGCCCACCAACTACACCATCTCGACCTACAAGAAGCTCGGCATCATCGAGGCGCTCGACATGGCCAAGCTCGGCAATTTCGACGGCAAGTCGGAAGATGCGCGCTTCACGGCGGAAGGCACGATCGACGGCACGATCTACGCCGTGCCGAAGAACTGGGGCACGACCGGCTTCGCGGTCAACACCAAGAAGCTCGCCAAGCCGATGTCGAGTTGGAAGGAGTTCTGGGACACGGCCATGGCGGAAGGCGACGGCCGTACCATGGTGCATGACTATCAGCTCACCACGATCGGCAATGCGCTGAAATATTACGGCTATTCGTTCAACTCGCTGAAACAGGACGAGCTGGCCAAGGCCGAGGAACTGCTGCTGAAGGTCAAGCCGCATCTGTTCGCGGTGTCGAGCGACTACCAGCCGGGAATGCGCGCCGGCGATGCCTGGATGACCATGTGCTGGACCAATGACGGGGCACAGCTCCATCGCGATATTCCCGAGATCGCCTATGTGCTGGGCAAGGAGGGCGGCGAGATCTGGACCGACTTCTACGCCATCCCGAAGGACGCGCCGAACAAGCCGGCCGGCTATGCGCTGCTCAACTACCTGATGAACCCGAAGGTGGCGGTGAAGGAGCATCTGGCCAATGGCGCCCCCTCGACCGACGCGCGCGTCAACGCGCTGCTGCCAAAGGAAGTGCTCGACAACCCGATCCTCTATCCGGCGGCCGACCTGTTGAAACCGCTCGAATTCGGCGCCGCCGCGACGCTGACCGATCCGGGCCGCGCCGAGCTTATGGCGCGCTTCAAGTCGGCTTGAGCGGGACCGGCAACAAACCAGAACCAGACAATGCGACCGGCGGACGAGAGTCCGCCGGCTCCCAACCGGCTTTCCCGATGCGCCGCACTCTCTCTCGTAAAAATCTCGTGACGGCGCTGCTGCTCGCCCCGGCGACGCTGTGGCTGGTCGTGTTCCTGGTGTTGCCCTTCGTCGCCATCGCCATCTTCAGTGTCGGCGAGCGGGCGCCGGAGGGCGGCTACCAGGCCGCGCTGACCTTCGCGCAATACGCCAACCTGCCGGCGCGAGCGACCGCCTTCTGGAACACGATGGTGCTGGCGCCCGCCGGCGCGCTTGCCTGCCTGCTCGTCGCCTATCCGGTCGCCTATTATCTGGCGCTGCGCGCGCCGCGGCGCTGGCGGCTGATCCTGCTTGCATTGATCGTCATCCCGTTCTGGACCAGCCTTCTGATGCGCACCTATGCCTGGATGTATATCCTTGGCGGGCGCGGCATCCCGGCTTTGCTCGCCTATGTCGGCATAGAGGACCTCAGGCTGATCAACACGCCGGGCGCGGTGCTGCTGGGCATCGTCTACGGCTACCTGCCGCTGATGATCCTGCCGATCTATGTCAGCCTGGAACGGCTTGACCGGCGGCTGCTGGAGGCCTCCGCCGATCTCGGTGCTACGCCGCTGTCGACCTTCCTCGGCGTGACGCTGAGACTGTCGCTGCCCGGCGTCATGACCGGCTTCTCGCTGGTGATGATCCTGCTGCTCGGCGAATATCTGATCCCGACACTGCTCGGCGGCGGCAAGGTGTTCTTCATAGGCAATGCGCTGGTCGATCTCTTCCTGCAATCGCGCAACTGGCCGTTCGGATCGGCCATCGCCATCACGCTGGTGCTGGTCTCGGTGGTGGTGCTGATCGTCGCCAATCGCATCTCGACCCGGCTCTCGGGCGCACGCCGGGTGGACCTGATCTGATGCGCGCCTTCGTCGTTGCCGTCTTTGCCTTCCTCTATCTGCCGATCGCGCTGGTCGTGCTGTTCTCCTTCAACGCCGGCCACCACGCCAGCGAGTTCACCGGCTTTTCCGTGCAATGGTACGGCAAGGCGCTGTCCAATCCCTTCCTGGTCGAGGCGCTGAAGAACAGCCTGTTCATCGCCACGACAAGCGCGCTGCTCGCGGCCTTCTGCGGCACCGCCGCGGCGCTTGGGCTGCAGCGCGTCGGCGCACGGACCCGGGCTCTGTTCGACGCGCTGCTAGGCGCGGCGATCGTCGTGCCAGGCGTCGTCATCGGCATCTCGACGCTGGTGGCGCTGGTGCAGCTTTTCGCCGTCGTCAATCCGTTCCTCGCTTCGCTTTGGCCGACAGACCAGCCGCCGCGGCTTTCGCTGGGCTATGGCTCGATCATCGCCGCGCACGGCCTTTTCTCGATGGCGCTGGTGACGATGATCGTCGGCACGCGGCTGAGCAGCCTCGACCGCAATCTGGTCGAGGCTTCGAGCGATCTCTACGCCACGCCGCTGACGACGTTCCACTCGATCGTGCTGCCGCAGATCATGCCGGCGGTGATCGCGGGCTTCCTGCTCGCCTTCACCTTCTCCTTCGACGACTTCATCATCGCCTTCTTCGTCGCCGGCGCTCAGACGACGCTGCCGATCTACGTCTTCGCCTCGATCCGGCGCGGCGTGACGCCGGAGATCAATGCCATCGCCACGATCGTGCTCTGCGCGTCGGTCCTGCTCGTGCTGCTCGCGCAATGGCAGCTCGGCCGGCGAAAGCCATCGCCTTGAGAGACCAATCCATGATCCTGAAAGACCGTATCGCCGTGGTGACGGGCGCCGGGTCGGGCATCGGCCGCGCCGGCGCGATGATCATGGCCAGGGAAGGGGCGCATGTGGTCATTGCCGACCGCGATCCCGCGGCCGGCGAAGCCACCGCTTCCGACATCCGCGGGGCTGGCGGCCGGGCCGAGGCGGTCACCACCGATGTCGGCGACGATACGGCCGTCGAAGGCCTCATCGAGGGAACGCTCGGCAGGCACGGCCGGATCGACATCCTGCACAGCCATGCCGGCATCCAAGTCGGCGGCACGCTGACGGAAGTGGGCACTGACGGGATGGACGCCTCTTGGCGCATCAATGTGCGGGCGCAATTCCTGGCGGCCAAGACCGTCATGCCTGCGATGATCGCGCAAGGAGGCGGTGTCATCCTCAACACGGCGTCCAATTCCGGCGTGTTCTACGACCGGGAGATGATCGCCTATGCCACCTCCAAGCATGCCGTAGTGGCGATGACCCGGCAGATGTCGCTCGATTATGCCAAGCACAATGTGCGCATCAATGCACTCTGCCCGGGCTGGGTCGACACGCCGTTCAACGAGCCGTTCATCGCCCAGATGGGCGGGCGCGACGCGATCGAAAACTATGTCCGCACCAAGATCCCGATGGGGCGCTGGGCGAGCGCGGAGGAGATCGCGGAGGCGATCCTGTTCCTCGTCTCCGATCGCTCGTCTTTCATGACCGGCCAGGCGCTGGTGGTCGACGGCGGCGAGAGTATCGGCTGAGGCGCCTTGGCAAATCGCCTACCGGTCGTTCGGATTTCCGAATGCCGGATCGCGGCGCCGCGAGTAGGTGTCGATGCGCGGCAGATCGTCGGCAAACTCCAGCCAAGGCAGCCGAAGGCGCCAATAGGCGTGGGCGTGCGGCTTGAACCGCTCCGGATGATCGAAGAAGCCGATCGTGACATAGAGTTCGTCGCTCAGTGCTTCGTCGCGATAGGTGATCGAGGTGCCGCATTTCTCACAGAAGGTGCGAACGACACCTTTCGTCCTCGAGAAGCTCCGGGGTTTTCCGCGCGTGAAGCGGAACTGGTCCGGCCGGTAACCGACCCAGATGGTCAGCGGGCTGCCAATCGCGCGGCGGCAGTCATCATCATGATCGAAGCAGATCCAGAACGGATCGCCCTGCATCTCGGCGGCAACCGCTCCGCAAAAACATGCGCCCGTATCGCTCCTGCTTTCCATCGGATCGCTCCTGGTTGTTTCGGAAATCGTTCTGTCGGCCTGCGGCGCATATGGGAACAGCACAAGCAGGTAACCGGTTCCCTCCGCCTGTTTGGGCCAACAACGGGCAGCGGTTTCATGCGCAGGCTTGCGCTGCGGGCAACGATCGGCCAAACCATGCCAGGTTCTCGACAAGGCTTGTCATGCGAGCGGTAGAAAGGCTTTCCACCACCCGGCCGTTTCCAGTTGCGGCCGCAACGGCGCGCGCTTTGGCGGAGCGCCGCTGATCATGCGCTGCTGCCGCCACGAGAACCTGCAGCGCGCGGAGGAGACCAAGGTCGGCTCGCATGTCGTTCGCGACGGCTGGACCGAAGGGGTGCAAGGCGCGCTGACCCGGCCTTCGGCCGGTCAACAGGCGGGCGCCCGTCCTCGGATAACGCAGCTTAGATAACGCCCTACCGGAACGGACATGCCCGCCGAAGCGATCTCTCCTTCGTACGGACATGACCAATGCCTGACAATCTGAACACCTCATTTCCCGGCGCGGACACGCAAAGCTGGCTGAAAACGCACGCGATCAACGAAGTCGAGTGTTTCGTGCCCGACGTCAACGGCGTGCTGCGCGGCAAGACCCTGCCGATGGCCAAGTTCCTGAAGTCGCTCGACGACCGCGCGCTCTATCTGCCGAGCAGCGCCTTCCTGGTCGCCATCGACGGCCGTTATTCCGGCTCCATCGACGAAGGCTTCGCCTACCAGGATCCGGACATGCGCATGGTGCCGGACGTTTCGAGCCTGTGCCTTGCGCCCGGCAGCGCCGGCAAAGCCTACGTTTTCGCAGACACGTTCCACATGGACGACCGGCCGTGGATGGCCTCGCCGCGCCATGTGCTGAAAGCCGTGCTCGACCTTTATGAGCAGCGCGGCTGGCGTGCGGTGATGGCGCCGGAGCTCGAGTTTTATCTGACGGCGCCCAACCCCAACCCCGATCAGCCTTTGACCGCACCGGTTGGGCGCAACGGCAGGCCGGAAAGCGTGCAGCATCCTTACGACATGCAGGCGATGGAGGAATTCGAAACGGTGACGCGGCAGCTCTATGAGCATGCCGCCATCACCGGCTTGCCGGTGGAGACGCTGATCCACGAATCCGGCACGGCGCAGCTGGAGATCAATCTGCTGCATGGCGATCCGGTGACGCTTGCCGACCAGGTGCTGTTATTCAAGCGCCTGGCGCGGCAGATCGCGCAGGCCAACGGCATGCACGCCACCTTCATGGCCAAGCCGATCGCCGCGCAGGCGGGCAGCGCAATGCATCTGCACATGTCGATCGTCGACAGGAAGGGCGAGCCTTTGTTTGCCGGCGGAGACGGCGAGGACAGCGAGATGTTCGTGCACTTCATCGGCGGCCTGCAGAAATATATCCCTGAAATCATGCCGCTGTTCGCGCCGCATGCGAATTCCTACCGGCGCATCCGGCCCGGCCACAGCGCGCCGGCCAATATCGAATGGTCGCACGACAACCGCTCCTGCGGCCTGCGCGTGCCGCTGGGCGGCCGCGCCGCGCGCCGCATCGAGAACCGGCTGCCGGGAGCGGACGCCAACCCCTATCTCGCCATGGCCGGCTCGCTGATCGCCGGCTATCTCGGCATCGAGGAGAAGCTTGCGCGCTCGGAGGAGGCCTTCGGCAACGCCTATAAGAGCAAGAGCACCCTGCCGAAGACGATGGAGGAAGCGCTGGATCGTTTCGCCGCCTGCGAGCCCGTGCGGGCGCTGCTCGGCGAGGATTTCTTCCAGACCTATCTGCGCGTGAAGAGCGTCGAGCTCGACCTGTTCCAGAGCGTCGTGACGTCCTGGGAACGCGACCATCTTCTGCTCAAGGTGTAAGCATGGCTTCGCGTTCAACAGGTTTCAATTCCGGTCTCGACATCGACAAGTCTTATTATGTCGCCACCGCCAATCCGGCGCTCGACCATCCGGCGCTTGCCGGCGATGTCGAGGCCGATCTGGTGGTGGTTGGCGGCGGCTGCACGGGTCTGTCGGCGGCGCTGCATGCGGCCGAGCGTGGTCTTAAAGTGGTGCTGCTCGAAGGCGGCAAGATCGGCTGGGGCGCCTCGGGCCGCAATGGCGGCCAGATGATCCCAGGCCTGCGAAAGGGCGCCAGGGGCCTGGTCAGAAGCTTTGGGGCGGAACGGGCAAAGGCGCTGTTCGATCTGGCTTTCGAGGCGCGCAGGCTGGTGCTCGATATCATTGAGCGCCACGGCGTCGAATGCGACTTGCGCCTGACCGGCCATCTGGTCGGCGCGGTCAGCGCCTCGGACGTGCGCGACTTCGAGGAAGAGGCCGAATGCCTCGCCAAGGTCATGAATTTCACCGATGTCGAGATCCTGTCGGCGGCTGAGGCGCGGCAGATGGTCGACACGCCCTATCAGGGCGCGGTGTTCGAGCGGCTCGGCGGCCACATGCATCCGCTCAACTACACGCTGGGGCTTGCCCGCGCCGCTGCCGCCGCCGGCGTCGTCATTCATGAGAACTCGGTCGCGGTGCGGCTGGAGCGCGAACCGTCCATCCGGGTGTTCACCGACAAGGGCTCGGTCCGCGCCAGGCATGTGGTGCTGGCCGGCGATGCGCTGCTCAAGGGGTTGGAGCCGCGTGTCAACAGCCGCATCATGCCGGTCGGCAACTATATCGTCGCCACCGAGCCGTTGGGCGAGCGCCATGTCATCCCGGCCGATGTCGCCGTCTCGGACACGCTGTTCGTCGTCAACTACTACCGCATGTCGGCGGATGGACGCCTGCTGTTCGGCGGCGGCGAGCGCTACACGCCGTCGCCACCGGCCGACATTGCCGGCTTCGTGCGGCCGCATATGGAAAAGACCTTTCCGCAGCTCAAGGGCTGCCGCATCGATCATGCCTGGGGCGGACTGGTCTCCATCACCACGTCGCGCCTGCCGCATGTCGGGAATTACGGCGAGGTCTATTTCGCGCATGGCTATTCCGGCAAGGGCGTCGTCCTGTCGACGCTGTCGGGCAAGCTCTTGGCGGAAGCGATCACGGGCGATGCCTCGCGGCTTGACCTGTTCTCGGCGCTGACGCCGCTGCCCTTCCCGGGCGGCACGGCGCTGCGCGGCCCGCTCTATGTGCTCGGCATGCTGTGGTATGCCATGCGCGATCGCTTAAGGCATTAAGGATCTATCGATATTCAGGTGAGGCCGGCCTGCAGCAGATCCTAGGCTGGTTTCCTTTCCCCGGCGTGGCTAATGTCTGGCGGCGCCGGGGACGAATCTTCGGTGTCATAGCTAGGAAGAGCGATGAACATCGAGCCGGGCCGGCTGACCAAGAAGGAGCGCCACGAGTTGATCCTGTCGGAGGTGCGGCGCTCGGCATCGATCCGCATCTCGAAGCTTGCGCGCCGCATCGGCGTCGCCGGGGAGACCATCCGCCGCGACTTGATCGAGCTTGGCGATGCCGGGCTCATCAACCGTACCTATGGCGGTGCCACCATTTCGCTGGTGACGTCGGAACCGGTGATTGCTGAACGCGGCCTCACAATGGTCGAGGAGCGGGCCCGTGTCGGACGAGGTGCGGCCGGACTGATCGAGAAAGGCAGCATCGTGATGATCGACGGCGGATCGACCACCTATGAAGTCGCGCGCAGCCTTTCGCAACACGGCCGGGACCTGACGATCATCACCAACTCCGTCGGCGTCGCCTCGGTGGCCGGCGCCAATCCGGGCTTCCGCGTCATCCTTTGCCCCGGCACCTATGACAGCCGCGAGGCGGCCGTACTTGGCGAGGACACAGTGGAATTCGTGCGCCGCTACAATGCCGACGTCGCCATCATCGGCGCCTCGGCGCTGAACGCCGAAGGGCCGAGCGACATGATCTCGGGCGCGGCGGCGGTGAAGCGCGCGATGATGGCACGGTCGCTGTCGACCATGCTGGTCGTGACCAAAGACAAGTTCGGCCGCAGCGGCCTCGAACGCGTCTGCGCGCTGAGCGAGATTTCCGATGTCGTCACCGACAGCGAGCCGGCAGCCGAGATGCGCGCGGCGATCGACGAAGCAGGCGGCGAGCTGCACGTGTTTGCCGAGAGCTGAATAGGTTAAGCGTCGCGGTTTGTCAGCGCGATATGGCAGCAGCCGGAGCCATGACCCGGCGTCCAGGTGACATTGGCGAAGCGCACGCCGGTTGCCTCGAACAAACCGCGGTCGAAGGCGCCAGCGATGCAGCAGAGCGTGGCGAGTTTCTCCTCGCCGACGCCGGCCTCGATCCAGGCATCCTTCAGCGGGCAGCGCTTCACCTTGAAGGCGATGTGGCTAGGCCCGCGCTCGACATCGGTCGGATACATGCGCCCGCCATCCGGACTGACCGCCAGAAAGGCTTCGCCGATCGCCGGCGCATCATTGGGGCCGAAATCGGCGAACGCCGCAGCCGCGACTTCCCGGCCGCGCTTCTCGATGGTGCGGATCATGACCGCCTCGGCTTTCTCGGCGCCAAGCTCGGCGGTCAGCTCGTCGAGAAAGAGGCGGTAGAGATCGGCGCGGTTGCGGAAGGCGGAGTCGAGCTCGCGCGACAGTTTTTCGGCTCTGGCTGCTTCGGGATCGGTCATGCTGGGTCCTGATTTTGTCGTTTGGCCATGATCTGTCCGCAAACCGATTCCCACTTTGGAGGATCATGGTCGGTTCCTGGTCAATCTTGGCGTCGCCGCCACCAGCGCCTTGCCAATCGCCGATCGCGGGTCGGCGATGACGGCGCGGGCATCGCCGCTCTCGGCGATCCGGCCGGCGTCGAGGATGACGACTCGATGTGCCACGGCGCGGATGACGCCGAGATCATGCGAAATGAACAAATACGCGATCCGTTCCTGCCTTTGCAGGTCGAGCAGCAATTCCAGGATCTGGCCGCGCACAGAAACATCGAGCGCCGACACCGCCTCGTCGAGCACGATCAGCGCCGGCCGCGTCGCCATGGCGCGGGCAATCGCCACGCGCTGGCGCTGGCCGCCGGAAATCTCATGGATGGCACGAGCCGCGAGGCCGGCATCGAGGCCGACGCGCTCCAGCAGTGCCGCGATACGGCGCGGGCGCTCCGCACGTGGGGCAATGCCATGGATGCGCAACGGATCCTCCAGCACACGCGCGACGGTGGCGCGCGGATTGAAGGCGGCGAGCGGATCCTGGAACACCATCTGGATGCGAGCGCGGCGGGCGCGCAGCGCGGCGCCCGACAGCGCGAGGAAGTCCGCGCCTTCGAACTCGACGCGGCCGGCATCGGGCTCGATCAGCCGTAGCACCAGCCTCGCGATTGTCGACTTGCCGCTGCCTGACGGGCCGGCGAGCGCCAGCGTTTCCGCTGGGCCAATCTCGAATGACACGTCGTCGACCGCCGCGAAAGGCTTGCCGCCGCGACGGTAGCGCTTGGCGAGACTGGAGACGGCCAGCACGGTCATGCCGAGGCGCCTTGCCGGTCAAGCAGCGGCTCGGCGTCGAGGCCGAGATGCGCATCGAGCAGGGCGCGCGTATAGGCATGGCGCGGCGCGTTGAGGATTTGATCGGTCTCGCCGAGTTCGACCAATTCGCCGTGGCGCAGCACCGCGATGCGATCGGCAAGCGTGGCGGCGAGCGCGATGTCGTGGCTGATGAAAAGCAGCGTCATGCCGTCCTCGGCCACCAGCCTGCGGATCAGGGCGACGATCTCGGCCTGGACGATGGTGTCGAGCGCGCTGGTCGCCTCGTCGGCGATCAGGAGTTTTGGTCCGGCAGCAATTGCCGCAGCGATGGCCACGCGCTGCTTCTGGCCGCCGGACAGCTGGTGCGGGTAGACGTGGAGGACGGCTTCGGGGTCGGGAAGGCGGACGCGGTCGAGGAGGGTTTTGGCTTGGGCGAAGGAGTCAGGCCAGCTGAGGCCGAGATGGGTGTGGATGACTTCGGCGATCTGCTTGCCGATTGGCATGACCGGATCGAGGCTGGAAGAGGGGTCCTGGAAGACGGAGCCGATGTCGCGGCCGAGGAGGGGGATGGTATCGCGAGGACGAGAGGGCTGGCGCTCTACGGCGCCCCCCTCTGTCCTGCCGGACATCTCCCCCACTTGGGGGGAGATTGAGCTGTCGCGGCCGCTTTCGCCAATCGCCGGCGTTGCATGGGGAGAGCCGGCAGCGGAACTGCTGATCTCCCCCCTTGTGGGGGAGATGTCCGGCAGGACAGAGGGGGGCGCGAAGGAATGAGGCGATTGAAGGTTCGATTGTTTCCATCCGATCAAACCTTCAACCTTTGCAGACCCCGCCAACAATCCCGCAACCGCCAGCGCCAGCGTGCTCTTGCCCGAGCCGCTCTCGCCGATGATCGCCAGGCGCTCTCCGGCTTTCACATCCAGGCTGAAGCCTTTCAGCGCTGGCACCTCGACCCTGTCGCGCCGATAGCCCACCGAAAGATCGCGAATCGAAAGCAGCGCGGTCACGACAGGCTCCTGCGCACAGCGGTGCTCTCCACAACGCCTTCGCCGGCGAGGTAGACGCCGAGCACGGTCAGCACCAGCGCGATACCGGGAACGACCGACAGGAAAGGTGCGGTGCGCAGCACCGCGCGGCCTTCGGCGATCATGCCGCCCCAGGTGACGCGGTTGGGATCGCCCAGGCCAAGGAAGGAGAGCGCGGCCTCGGTGAGGATCGCGGCGGCCACGATCACCGAGGATAGCGCCAGCACCGGCGGCAGCGCGTTGGGCAGCACCTCGCGAAACGCAATCTCCAGCGGATGCATGCCGATGACGCGGGCGCCGGCGACATAGTCGCGCTCACGGATCGACAGCACTTCTGCGCGGGCGACGCGCGCGGGGCCGGTCCAGGCGCCGAGCGCGATCGCCGCGACGACGATGCCGAGCGAAGGCCCGACGATGCTGACGAAAGCGAGCGCGAGCAGGAAACTCGGCACGGTCTGGAAGGCGTCGGTGATGCGCATCAGCACTTCGTCGATCAGGCCGCCGGCGAAGCCGGCCAAAGTGCCGACCACCGCGCCGATCAGGAGCGCCGCGGCGGCCGCCGCCACCCCCACCGCCAGCGACGTGCGGGCGCCATGGAACAGCTCGGTCAGCACGTCGCGGCCGAGCCGGTCGGTGCCGAGCGGCAGCGACCAGTCCTGGAACGGCGGCAGCAGCGCCGGTCCGGCGATGGCCTGTGGGTCGCCGGGAAACAGCAGCGGCGCCGCCAGCGCCACCACAACGAGCAAGGCCAGGATGATTGCGCCGGCGATTGCTTCCGGCGTGCGGAAGAAACGATGCAGGCGGTTCATGCGCTTGCCTCGCCGGCGCCGACGCGCGGATCGAGGACAGCGTAGGCGAGATCGACGAGAAGGTTGATGACGACGACCAGGACGGCGCTCACCAGGATGATGCCGAGCAGCAGCGGCGTGTCGCGCCCGGCGACGGCTTCCTGCGCCAGGCGGCCGAGGCCAGGCACGGCAAAGACGCTTTCGATGACGACGCTGCCGCCCAGCATCTGCGCCGATTGCAGGCCAAGCATGGTGACCAGCGGCAGGAGCGCGTTGCGGGCGACATGGGCAAGCACGATGCGGCGGCGGGGCAGGCCCCTGGCGCGGGCGGCGAGGATAAAGTCCTGCCGCCAGGCCTCGGCCATGCCGGCGCGCATCATGCGCAGATAGAGCGCCAGATAGATGAAGCCGAGCGCCGACACCGGCAGCACGAGATGAATGCCGATGTCGACGGCGCGGGCAAGTCCGGTCTTGCCTGAAGCGATGGTCTCGATGCCGCCGATCGGCAGCCAGCGCAGGTCGACGGCGAAGATGACGATGAGCACCAGGCCGAGCCAGAAGCCGGGCACGGCATAAAGCGCAAGCGAGCCGATGGAAAGGAAGCGGTCGCGGACGCTGCCGGGTCTGGCGCCGGCATAGATGCCGAGCGCCGAGCCGAGGCCGAAGGAGATCGCGGTGGCGCTGCCCATCAGGATCAGCGTGGTCGGCAGGCGCTCGAGGATGACGTCGCGGATCGGCCGCGAGAAGGTGACGGACTGGCCAAGGTCGAGATGCAGCAGCGCCCAGAGATAGTTGGCGAGGCGCGTCAGCTCCGACTGGTCGAGACCCCAGCGGTGGCGCAGCAATTCGATCATGCCGGCATCGCCGCCGGTCGAGACGATATAGGCGTCGACCGCGTCGCCGGGAGCGGCTTCGAGCAGCAGGAAGCTGCCGACGACGACGATGAGGAGCACGAAGACACTGCCGACGACGCGGCGGCGCAGGAGGCGGAGGGCGCGGCTCATGCGCGCCTCGAAGGTTTGAAGAAAGGCTCGCTATAAGAAATGCCGAGCCCAGGCACCCCCCTCTGTCCTGCCGGACATCTCCCCCGCAAGGGGGGAGATTGGCTGTCATCGACGGCTTCGCCAATCTCTAACGTTGCAGAACTGGCGGGACGGACAAGCTGCTGATCTCCCCCCTTGCGGGGGAGATGTCCGGCAGGACAGAGGGGGGTGTGAAGGAATGCGGCCTCTGGCCAAATTCCTACTTTGTCGCGAACTCTCATCCGCGCGAGTGTGTCACGATTCCAAATAGGTGTCCGCCCAGTTCGATACTGCCCAGCGCGGGTTGTTGGCTATGTTGCCGACCGTATCGCGGGCGACGGAAATGAAGCTCCATTCGGCGACGTTGATCAGCGGCAGGTCGGCCGCCACCTTCTTCTGGAACTCCTTGTAGAGCTCGGTGCGGGCCGCTGTATCCAGCGTCTCCGATGCTTTCGCGATCAGCGCGTCGAGCTCGGCGTTCTTGTAGCCGCCCTGGTTGGAGAAGGGCACGCCGTCGGGAATGCCGCTCTGCACCAGGATGGTGGTCGAGATCGCCGGGTCGCCGCGGAACACCGGCGGGCCGACGGCGAGGTCGAAGGCGTGGTCGGTGTAGACGGCCTTGATGTGCGCGGCGGAGTCGTTGTTGACGATCTCGGCGTCGATGCCGATCGCTGCGAGTGCCTGGCGCAGATAATCGCCGAACTGCTTCGTCTCGTTGAAGTAAGGCGCCGGCAACAGCTTCAGCGCGAAGCGCTTGCCGTCGTCGGCGCGCTTGTAGCCGGCTTGGTCGAGCAGCGCATTGGCCTTGGCGACATCGAAAGGATAGGTCGGGACGTCGGCGGTATAGAATTGCGGATCGTTCTTCGGCACCGGGCCGGTGGCGGTCGCGGCGTAGCCAAGGAAGATCGTCTTGACGACGAAATCCTTGTCGATGGCATGCGCGATCGCCTGCCGCACTTTCAGATCGGCCAGTTCCTTGCGGCGGTGGTTGATCTCGACGACGAGCTGGTAGGTCAGCCCCTCATAGCCCTTGGTGATGACCTTCAGGCCTGGCACCTTGGAAATGCGGTCGAGGTCGGCGAGCGGCACGGCGGAGAAGGCGGCGAGCTGGATCTCTTCCGCCTCGAGCGCCGCTGCGGCGGACGTGCGATCAGGGAGCACCTGGTAGACGATCTCGTCGAGATAGGGCTCGTCCTTGCCCCAATAGGCGTCGTTCCGGGTCAGCCGGTAATATTGCCCGGCCTTGTATTCGGCGAATTTGAACGGACCGGTGCCGACCGGCGCGTTGTTGGCCGGGTTTTCCTCGATCTTGCCCACCTCATAGAGGTGCTTCGGCACGACGCTCGACAGCGCTGGCAGCGCATTGCGGATCAGCTGGAACGGCGTCGGCTTGGCGAATTTGAAGATCGCGGTCAGTTCGTCCGGCGTGTCGACCGCCTCCAGGTCCTTGAACACGGTGCGGCCGAGATTTTGCAGCGGCTTCCAGATCTGCAGCGCCGAGAAGGCGACGTCGGCGGAAGTGAAGGGCTTGCCGTCATGCCATTTGACGCCGTCGCGCAATTTGAAGGTGACAGACAGGCCGTCGGCCGCACCTTCCCAGGAAAGCGCGAGCCGCGGCTGCAGCCCGTCCTTGCCGTCGAAGGCGGCTTCGGCCAGCGTCTCGACGATCTTGCTGGAGATGAAGAAGACGCCGTTGGAAGCGACGATCGCCGGGTTGAGGTTGCGCGGTTCGGAATCCGCGGCGACGATCAGCCGGCCGCCCTTCTTGGGCGTCTGCGCAAGGCCGATGGTCGGAAGCGCGGTGGAGGCCAGCAGCAGCGCCGAGCCGGCCAATAGGCCGCGGCGTGAAATCGTCAATTCGGACATCGCTCAAACTCCCCTCTTCGCGCCGTGGCAGGCGCGGCAATCCGGTGATTATGGGCCTTGGCAAAGGTTTCGCCAGAGACGGATTTGGCGCATCATGGCTTGGCTTTGAAATTTCCGTCCGCTGGACCAGCCAGCCAAAAGAGGCTCTCATGCTCTTATCTGGTAGGACCAGATTACAGACAAGCGCGATCGGGATTTGGACGGAAACCGGCTTTGGCGGGAAAGTGATCAATTCTGGCTGGACCAGAGTGGCCAAAAAGATGCAGACTTGGCCAACAGCCATACATCATGACTTTCGGCGCTCCTGCGGCCGACAAAGATAGGGAGAGGCAGATGAACATCGCTCCGGGCAAAACCGAGGTCAGCAATGTCCCGTTCGATCAGGCGCGGGTGGATCGGCTGATGGAAGACGCCGGCATCGACGTGCTCTTCGCCACCTCCAAGCACAACACGCAATATCTGCTCGGCGGCTACAAGTTCATCTTCTTCGCGGCGATGGATGCCATCGGTCACAGCCGCTATTTGCCGATCGTCCTTTACGAGAAGGGCGGGCCGGAACATGCGGCCTATATCGGCAACAAGATGGAAGGCGGCGAACACCAGAACCATCCGTTCTGGACGCCGACCTTGCACGCCGCCTGCTGGGGCACGCTCGATGCCGCCAATCTGGCGGTGGAGCATCTCAAGCAGATCGGCAAGCAAGCCGCCCGCATCGGCATCGAGCCGGCCTTCCTGCCGTCGGATGCCTACACGCTGATCCGCAAGGCGCTGCCGGATGCAAAGCTGATCGACGCGACCGACATGCTGGAGCGTATGCGCGCCATCAAGACCGAGGCGGAACTCGAACAGCTGCGCATCGCCTCCGAGCTGATCACCGATTCCATGCTGGCAACGATCGCCTGGGCGCGCGAGGGCACGAGCAAAACCGACATCATCGAGCAGCTCAGGCGCGAGGAGACCAATCGCGGCGCGCATTTCGAATATTGCCTGCTGACGCTTGGTTCCAGCCACAATCGCGCGGCGTCCAGCCAGGCCTGGAAGAAGAGCGAGGTGATGTCGATCGATTCCGGCGGCAACTACCACGGCTATATCGGCGACCTCTGCCGCATGGGCGTGCTCGGCGAGCCGGATGCCGAGCTGGAAGATCTTTTGGCCGAGGTCGAAGCGGTGCAGCAGGCCGCCTTTTCCAAGGTCAAGGCAGGCACGCTGGGCGGCGACATGATCGCGCATGCCGAGAGCGTGCTGAAGGCCTCGAAGGTCGCGGCCTACACGGATTTCTTCGCGCACGGCATGGGCTTGATCACGCATGAGGCGCCGTTCCTGATGACCAATCACCCAGTCGCCTATGAAGGTACTTATGCGGCAAAGCCGCTGGAGAAGAACATGGTGCTGTCGGTCGAGACCACCATGCTTCATCCGTCGCGCGGCTTCATCAAGCTGGAGGACACGGTGGCCGTCACTGACGCCGGCTATGTGATGTTCGGCGACCGCGGGCGTGGGTGGAACAGGGGCGGGATTTCTTAAGGAGAAGGTCGGCGCTTCGGGCACCTTCTCCCCGGTTGCGCTACGCTATGCACATATCTTCCGTAACTGGCGTGAGTGATCGACCTGAGGCTTGATTGCCAGGTGGTTCCCCCAATCCGTCGCTGCTTCGCAGCGCCACCTT
>NZ_JAIUHQ010000031.1:0-25529 GCF_020165215.1 Mesorhizobium sp. CA15 | reverse complement strand
CCGCGGCGCCCATCACTTCGTCATCCACGGGCGGAGCAAGGAGCGAAGCGACGCGGCGCAGACCCGAGGATCCATTCCGTGACCTCGGAGCGCCGCTACCGTCCAGAATTCTGCACCGCTGCACCCACGGCAAAAGTAACGGAATGGATCCTCGGGTCTCCGCGTCCGCTTCGCTCCCGCTCCGCCCGTGGATGACGAAGTGATGGGCGCCGCGGCCAATCTCCAAGGTCAGCAAAAACAACACGGCGGACAAGTTGGCCCCACATACGGGTCCACCTGCTAAGCCATTTTGTCGGCGCTACCCCTTCGGCTTCAGCCCATCCAGGAACAGCTGCTCCAGAAACCGCGCTGCGTCCTCGAAACGGCCGTCGCCGCCGCGGTCGGCGCCGAGCACGGCGCGGACCTGAACGTCGAAATCGGCATAGTGCTGCGTCGTCGCCCAGATCGAGAAGATCAGGTGCCAGGGATCGGTGCGGGCGATCTTGCCGGCGCGCATCCAGCCCTTGATGACGGCGGCCTTCTCCTCGACCAGCGTCTTCAGCTCGCCCTCCAGCATCGGCTTGATGCGCGGCGCGCCCTGCAGGATCTCGTTGGCGAACAGCCGGCTTTCGCGCGGAAAATCGCGCGCCATCTCCAGCTTCCTGCGGATGTAGCTTCTGAGCTCCGTCAGCGGATCGCCGATGTCGTCAAGCTCGCGCAGCGGCGCCAGCCAGGTGTCGAGCAGACGCTGCATCAACGTCTCGTGAATGTCCTCCTTGCGGCGGAAGTAATAGAGAAGGTTGGGCTTCGACATGCCGGCGGCTTCGGCGATCTGGTCGATGGTCGAGCCGCGAAACCCGTTGGCGGAGAAGACTTCGAGCGCGGCTTCCAGGATCAGCTCGCGCTTTTCCTGCTGGATGCGGGTGCGGCGGGGAGCGGAGCCTTCCATCGCCGCCGTCATCCTGGCCGGCCGTCTTCGCGCCGGCTCTCTGGACCAATTGTCTGGACCAGTTTTTCCTTGGGCTGTGGAGCGCGCTTTTTATGCCGCATTTCCGCTAGTAATCCCCTGACCGCCGACAGGCGGTGCTAACGTTTGTCCAACCGGTCAAAAATTTGCGTAGCACGAAAACGCAGCAAAGACCAAGCGTTGGCCGCACCGAAACACGCTTACAAGGGGAAGTCCTGGTCATGTCCAACCGGCTGAAAGTCACGCCGAACGATCTCAGCGCATTCTGGATGCCGTTCACGGCAAACCGGCAGTTCAAGCAGGCGCCGCGCATGTTCGTGTCCGCCAAGGACATGCACTACACCACCAGTGACGGCCGTAAGGTGCTCGACGGCACCGCGGGCCTATGGTGCGTGAACGCCGGCCACTGCCGGCCGAAGATCACCGAGGCGATCCAGAACCAGGCTGCCGAGCTCGACTACGCGCCGGCTTTCCAGATGGGCCATCCGATCGTGTTCGAGCTGGCGAACCGGCTGGTCGATATCGCCCCCAAGGGCATGGACCATGTTTTCTTCACCAATTCCGGATCGGAATCGGTGGACACCGCGCTCAAGATGGCGATCGCCTATCACCGCGTTCGCGGCGAGGGCTCGCGCACCCGTCTGATCGGCCGCGAGCGCGGCTATCACGGCGTCAATTTCGGCGGCATCTCGGTCGGCGGCATCGTCTCCAACCGCAAGATGTTCGGCACACTGCTCGGCGGCGTCGACCACCTGCCGCACACGCATCTGCCGGAGAAGAACGCCTTTTCGAAGGGCGTGCCGGAGCATGGCGCGGAATTGGCGAACGACCTCGAGCGGTTGATTGCGCTGCATGACGCCTCGACCATCGCGGCCGTCATCGTCGAGCCGGTCGCCGGCTCCACCGGCGTCATCCTGCCGCCGAAGGGCTATCTGCAGAAGCTTCGGGAAATTTGCACGAAGCACGGCATATTGTTGATTTTCGATGAAGTGATCACCGGCTTCGGCCGCCTCGGCACGCCGTTCGCGGCGGACTATTTCGGGGTCACGCCGGACATCATGACCACCGCCAAGGGCGTCTCCAACGGCGTCATCCCGATGGGCGCGGTGTTCGTCAAGAAGGAGATCCACGACGCCTTCATGACCGGCCCGGAGCACATGATCGAGTTCTTCCATGGCTACACTTATTCGGGCAACCCGATCGCCTGCGCCGCGGCGCTCGGCACGCTGGACACCTACAAGGAAGAAGGCCTTTTGACCCGCGGCGAGGAACTGGCGCCCTACTGGGAGGACGCGCTGCATTCGCTCAAGGGCGAGCCGCATGTCATCGACATCCGCAACATCGGCCTGATCGGCGCGATCGAGCTGGCGCCGATCGCCGGCAGCCCGACCAAGCGGGCCTTCTCGGCCTTCGTCAAGGCGTTCGAACGCGGCGCGCTGATCCGCACCACCGGCGACATCATCGCGCTGTCACCGCCGCTGATCATCAGCAAGGGCCAGATCAACGAAATCATCGACCATGTTCGCGATGTGCTGAGGTCGATCGACTAGGAAGCTCCGGGAATGGTCTCTGCCAAGCGCGAAGCGGCTTTGGAAAAGGAAAGGCAGTCTCTCGAGGCTGCCTATTCCGCTGCCTTGCTGGTTGCGCTTCGCGACTGCGCGGATGGCAGATGGGGACTGTTCGGCCAGAACGAAGGAACGCTTCCCGCCTCTCTTGAAAGCCGGTATTTGCCGGAAAGTGCAAAGCGGCTCGCCGCGATAGGCGGCGAGCTTGTCGCGGTTCGGGAAGAAATGGGTTTTGTCGACCTGTTTGCGCCCATGCAACGACTGGCTGAACTGAGGACGGAACGCGGACCTAATCGGCCAGGGGAACCTCGGCTGGCGCAGATGTTTCTTGATGAGTTGAAAGCCTAGCGCGGCACGAAACGATCAGTTAAGGCGGCAACGTTGCCGCAATGAGCAGCCAGAGTCAGGCAGGCAGCGCGCCAATGCCGGTCAGAATCACCCGCTTGATGTTTTCCTTGGCTTCCCGCCATTGCCGATCCGACAGCGACTTGCCGCCGTTCAGCGTTTCGATCTGGTGGCCGAAATCGGCGTAATGCTGGGTCGTGGCCCAGAGCATGTAGAGGAGATGACGCGGGTCGACCGGGTCCATCTTGCCCTCCTCGATCCAGCGCCTGATGATCTCGACGCGACCGTCGGTCCATTCGCGCAGCGTCGATTCCATATAGTCCTGAAGCACGGGCGCGCCGTGCATGACTTCCGAGGCCCAGACCTTCGAGCCGTCCGGGTGGCGACGCGATATTTCCATCTTGGCGTCGATATAGGCGCTGATGCCGTCTACCGGGCCGCGCGCCGCGTCGAAGCAATTGGCCGCCTGCAGCCAGATCTCGAAAATGTTCTGGACGACGGACCGGTAGAGCTCTTCCTTGGTGGCGAAATAGTAGTGGAGATTTGCCTTTGGCAGTCCCGCCAGATCGGCGATCAGCTGCATCGTGGCGCCGCCGAACCCGGCTTCCGCAAACACCTTTTCGGCGGCGAGCAGAATTGCTTTTTCATTCTCCCGCCTTATGTCCTGTCGCCGCATGGGACGGGTGGATTCGCTCATGTCTCCCCCAAGATTCTCGTTGACCGCTTGGTCAGCTTGTGTAGTCTGAAAGCTGACCATACGGTCAGGATGCAAACCACTCAAGGGGCGACAAGACCCCTGGTGAAAATGGGAACTGCAAATGGCCGCACCCGGCGAAAATCTGCGCGTGAATTCAGATCGCTTGTGGGACTCCATCATGGAGATGGCGAAGATCGGCCCCGGCATTGCCGGCGGCAACAATCGCCAGACCGTGACCGACGAGGACGGCGAGGGCCGCCATCTGTTCAAGCGCTGGTGCGAGGCCGCGGGGCTCGAAATGGGCCTCGACGAGATGGGCACGATGTTTGCCCGCCGCGAGGGCACCGATCCCAGCCTGCCGCCCGTCTATGTCGGCAGCCACCTCGACACGCAGCCGACCGGCGGCAAGTATGACGGCGTGCTCGGCGTGCTGGGCGGACTGGAAGTCGTGCGCTCGCTCAACGATCTCGGCATCAAGACCAGGCATCCGATCGTCGTCACCAACTGGACCAACGAGGAAGGCGCGCGCTTCGCCCCGGCGATGATGGCGTCCGGCGTGTTCGCCGGCGTGCTCGACCAGGCCGATGTCTACCAGCATGTCGACAAGGACGGCAAAAAGTTCGGCGAGGAGCTCGAACGCATCGGCTGGAAAGGCACCGAGAAGGTTGGCGACCGCAAGATCCACGCCTTCTTCGAACTGCATATCGAGCAAGGGCCGATCCTCGAGGACGAGGGTATCGATATCGGCGTCGTGACCCACGGCCAGGGCCTGAAATGGCTGCAGGTGACGCTGACCGGCAAGGAAGCGCATACCGGCTCGACGCCGATGCCGAAGCGCCGCAATGCCGGGCTCGGCATGGCGCGGGTAATCGAGCTGGTGCACGAGATCGCCATGGATTACCAGCCCGACGCCGTCGGCGCGGTCGGCCACATGCAGGCCTATCCGAACTCGCGCAACATCATCGCCGGCCGCACGGTCTTCACGATCGACATCCGCTCGCCGGAAAAGGAAGTGCTCGATGCCATGGATAGCCGCATCCGCGAGGGCATCGACACGATCTGCGACGCGCTCGATATCAAATACGAGATCGAGCAGGTCGGCCATTTCGACCCGGTCACCTTCGACAAGAATTGCGTCAAGGCGATCCGCGATGCCGCGGAGAGGCTGGGCTACACGCACCGCAACATCGTTTCCGGCGCCGGCCACGACGCCTGCTGGATCAACCGCGTCGCGCCGACCGCGATGGTGATGTGCCCCTGCGTCGACGGGCTCAGCCACAACGAGGCCGAGGAGATCACCAAGGAATGGGCGGCGGCGGGCGCCGATGTGCTGTTCCATGCCGTGGTCGAGACCGCGGGAATCGTCGAATGACCGAATAGACCAATTGCCTCGCAACGCCGCTCGCAAAGAAGCGCGAAAGAACAGGGGAACAGAGAATGACCAAAGTCATCCGGAACGGCACTGTCGTCACGGCCGATCGCACGTGGAAGGCCGACGTGCTGATGCAGCATGGCAAGATCGTCGCCATCGGCTCCAACCTGCACGGCGACCATGAGTTCGACGCCACGGGCTGCTATGTCATGCCGGGCGGCATCGATCCGCACACCCATCTCGAAATGCCCTTCATGGGCACTTATTCGGCGGACGATTTCGAATCCGGCACGCGCGCCGCGCTCTCCGGCGGCACGACGATGGTGGTCGATTTCTGCCTGCCGGCGCCGCAGCAATCGCTGCTGGAAGCGCTGCAGATGTGGGACAACAAGACCTCGAAAGCGTCCTGCGATTATTCCTTCCACATGGCGATCACCTGGTGGGGCAAGCAGGTGTTCGAGGAGATGGCTCAAGTCGTCGACCGGGGCATCACCTCGTTCAAGCATTTCATGGCCTATAAGGGCGCGCTGATGGTGGATGACGACGAGATGTATTCGTCGTTCCAGCGCTGCGCCGATCTCGGCGCGCTGCCGCTGGTCCATGCCGAGAATGGCGACGTGGTCGCAGCGCTCTCGCAAAAGCTTTTAGCCGCCGGCAACAATGGTCCGGAAGGCCATGCCTATTCGCGTCCGCCGGAAGTGGAGGGCGAGGCGACAAACCGCGCCATCATGATCGCCGATATGGCGGGCGTGCCGCTTTATGTTGTGCATGTCTCCTGCGAGCAGAGCCACGAGGCGATCCGCCGCGCCCGGCAGAAGGGCATGCGGGTGTTCGGCGAGCCATTGATCCAGCATCTGACGCTCGACGAGACCGAGTATTTCAACAAGGACTGGGACCATGCAGCGCGCCGGGTGATGAGCCCGCCTTTCCGCAGCAAGTGGCACCAGGATTCGCTGTGGGCCGGCTTGCAGGCCGGCTCGCTGCAGGTCGTGGCGACCGATCACTGCTCTTTCACCACCAGCCAAAAGCGCAACGGCATCGGCGACTTCACCAAGATCCCGAACGGCACCGGCGGGCTCGAGGACCGCTTGCCGGTTCTATGGACGAGAGGCGTCAACACCGGGCGGTTGACGATGAACGAGTTCGTCGCGGTGACTTCGACCAACATCGCCAAGATCCTCAACATGTATCCGAAGAAGGGCGCGATCGTCGAAGGCGCCGACGCCGACATCGTCGTCTGGGATCCGAAGCGCAAGAAGACGATCTCGGCCAAGAACCAGCAGTCGGTGATCGACTACAACGTCTTCGAAGGCGTCGAGGTGACCGGCCTGCCGCGCTTCGTCTTCTCGCGCGGCGAGCTGTCGATCGAGGAAGCGGAGGTGAAGGCCAAGACCGGTCATGGCGAGTTCGTCGCCCGCGAGCCGAACGCCGCGGTCAACCGGGCGCTGTCGACCTGGAAGGAGATTTCCGCGCCGCGCAAGGTCGAGCGAACCGGCATTCCGGCTACCGGGGTCTGACCATGCGGGCTCTTCATCTTGCGATCACGGCGGCCGTGATACTTGCCGCCGGCCAGGCTCTTGCCGCCGGCATCGACCTCAGCAAGCCCTATGGCGACAAATATGGCTGCATCAACCGGAACGGCCAGCAGGTCGCTGCCGACAAGATGCTGCTTTTGACCGACAAGGAACTGATCACGGCGGCCAGCGCCTGCACCTTCAGCGACCGCCAAACGCAGGCCGATGGATCGCTGGTGGTGACGGCAAAATGCGAGGCTGAAGGCGAAGAGGGACAGCCGACCAGGTTCACCATCAAGCGCAGCGTGAAGAATGCGAAGAAGCTGGTGGTCGCTGACGAAGACGGCAATGTGATGGGCGAAGTCGCGCGATGCAAATGACGGTCATCCCGTCAGGGTCAAGCGACGAGGCCATCCAGTTCCGGCAGCAGCACGACGCTTTCCTGCTCGTTGGGATCGGTGCGGGCGATGACCGCGGAGGAGGGCGCCCCGCTCAGATTGGCGGGCAGATGCGGCACGCCCGCCGGAATGTAGAAGAGGTCGCCGGCCTTGACGACGATGTGATGCTCGAGCCGGTCGCCGTACCAGGTGTGGACTTCGCCGGAGAGCACGTAGATGGCCGTCTCGTGGCTTTCATGCATGTGCGCCTTGGCGCGCGCGCCGGGCGGCATGGTGAGAAGATGCATGCAGATGCCGGAGGAACCGACGGTTTCGGCGGCGATACCGGCGAAATAGCTCAGCCCCTGCTTGCCTTGATAGGTGCTTTCGGGGCGAACGAGACGACAGGTGGGTTTAGGCGACATCGGCAAGGCTCCGGGCGGCGTCGATCGGGTGGGACAGGACGAGTGGAAAGCAACGCTATCATAAAATCAACCGGATTGCGGACAGCGCGGCAGCGGCTGCGAAAGGCAGGCTGCAGCCAATGACCGAACAGCCGCCAGCCGTCGTCTCGGCAAGCAAGCTCGGCCTCACCTTCCAGACCAATGACGGTCCGGTGCAGGCGCTGTCCAATGTCGATCTGACCATCGGCAAGGGCGAATTCGTCTCCTTCATCGGCCCGTCCGGCTGCGGCAAGACCACCTTGCTGCGCGTCATCGCCGATCTGGAGAAGGCGACCGCCGGGGCGATCTCCGTCAACGGCATGACGCCGGAGCAGGCGCGCGAGAAACGCGCCTATGGCTATGTCTTCCAGGCGGCGGCCTTGTTCCCGTGGCGCACGATCGAGCGCAACGTGGCGTTGCCGCTGGAGATCATCGGCCTCAGCCAAGTCGAGCAGGCGGAGCGCATCAAGCGCACGATGGAGTTGGTCAACCTTTCCGGCTTCGAGAAGAAATACCCCTGGCAGCTTTCCGGCGGCATGCAGCAGCGCGCCTCGATCGCGCGTGCTCTCGCCTTCGATGCGGACCTGCTCTTGATGGACGAGCCGTTCGGCGCGCTTGACGAGATCGTGCGCGACCATCTGAACGAGCAGCTGCTCGATCTCTGGGCGCGGACCAACAAGACGATCTGCTTCGTCACCCATTCGATACCCGAGGCGGTCTATCTGTCGACGCGCATTGTCGTGATGTCGCCGCGGCCAGGCCGCGTCACCGACATCATCGAATCGACGCTGCCGAGAGAGCGGCCGCTCGACATCCGCGAGACGCCTGAATTCCTGGCGATCGCCGCACGGGTGCGGGATGGCTTGAGGGCAGGGCATAGCTATGATGATTGAGGGGCGGGAGGATGAGCTCTCTCCTCTCCCCACCGGGGAGAGGGTGGCCGCGCAGCGGCCGGGTGAGGGGACGGCCACTCGCGCCTTCGTCATCCTAGGGCGTAGCGACGCGAAGCGGAGCGCAGACCCTCGGATCCGTTCCGTGACGCTGGTCGAAGGGCGTAAGCGGCTCAGAATACCCGACGAGCAGAGCGCGGCGCAGGGAGCTGTATTCTGGAACGTTGCGGAGCTCAGAAGTAACGGAATGGATCCTAGGGTCTGCGCCGCGTCGCTTCGCTCCTTGCTCCGCCCTAGGATGACGAAAAATACCCGCGCCGCAGCACTCCAGTCGAACGTGCCCGGCCTTCGCTTCGCTCCGGCCACCCTCTCCCCGTGGGGGAGAGGAGAAGGGCAGCGCTAGATGGACACCTTCCGCTCGAAAATCATCCCCGTCACCAGCATCCTCGCCGGCGTGGTGGTGCTCTGGTATGTCTTCGCCGTCATCCTCAACGCGCCGTTCCAGCGCGATCTCGACCGCCGTGCCAATGAGACGCCGGGTATCGTCGAATTCATCGGCAAGACGCTGGCGCAGCCGAAGCCGACGCTGCCGGCGCCGCATCAGGTGGCGGTGAATTTCTTCGAAAATACCTTCCTGCGGTCCGTCACGTCGAACCGCAGCCTGGTCTATAATGCCTGGGTGACGCTGTCCTCGACGCTGCTCGGCTTCGCCTTCGGCACGGCGCTTGGCATCGTCATTGCAGTGGGTATCGTGCATGTGGCGACGCTCGACCGCAGCCTGATGCCGTGGATCATTGCTTCGCAGACCATTCCGATCCTGGCGGTGGCGCCGATGATCATCGTAGTGCTGGCCGCGATCGGCATCACCGGGCTGATCCCCAAGGCGCTGATCTCGACCTATCTGTCGTTCTTTCCGGTCGCCGTCGGCATGGTGAAGGGCCTGCGCTCACCCGAGATCATGCATCTCGACCTGATGCATACGTATAACGCCAGCGCCTCGCAGACCTTCTGGAAGCTCAGGGTGCCGGCTTCGGTGCCGTTCCTGTTCACCTCGATGAAGGTGGCGGTGGCGGCAAGCCTCGTCGGCGCCATCGTCGGCGAATTGCCGACGGGTGCGGTCGCCGGCATCGGCGCCAAGCTGCTCGCCGGCGCGTACTACAGTCAGACCATCGACATCTGGTCGGCGCTGGTCGCGGGGTCCGTCGTCGCGGCGCTGCTGGTGATGGTGGTGGGCATCGCCGGACGCCTGGTCGACCGCGCCATGGGCGGGAGGCCGGCATGAGTGCCGACAAGTACAGTTGGCAGGCAAACCTGGCCGTCCTGCTGGCGATCCCCCCGATCATAGTGTTCGTTTTCAACATCGGCGTACCGGGTCTCGCCTGGCCCTACGGCAGCTCTTCGGGCGGACTTGCGATCGCCCTGGTTGCGCTGCCGGTTTGGATTGCAGGTCGCCTCCCTAAGCTGTGGGAAGCAGCGCTGCTTTTTATCTGCGCCCATGGCGCTGCGTTTCTGCTGCTGGGCAGCATTCGCGGTCACGAAGGTACGGCAGGACCTGCTTATTACCTTGTGCTCGCCTCTGCATGGTTGCTCGCCTGGCGCTGTGTTGCGGTCTTGTCTGAGCAGCGCCCAGATGCACGCCTGATGTCGACGGCGCTGCGCTTGATTGTCCCGGCAATCTTCGGCGCTTGGATCCTGATCATCTGGGAAGCGGTGACGCGCGGCGCCGGCATCCCCTTCATTCTTTTGCCGCCGCCGAGCGCCATTGGCGCGCGCATCGCCAACTCGCTGCCGATCCTGGGATCGGATGTGCGGCAGACGATCTTCAAGGCGGTGCTCATCGGCTATGTCGTCGGCAATCTCGCCGGCTTCACCGTCGCTATCCTCGCCGACCGTGTGCCGTTCCTGCGGCGCGGCCTGCTGCCGATCGGCAATATGGTTTCGGCGCTGCCGATCATCGGCGTGGCGCCGATCATGGTCATGTGGTTTGGCTTCGACTGGCCGTCCAAGGCCGCGGTCGTCATCATCATGACCTTCTTCCCGATGCTGGTGAATACGGTGGCGGGCCTTGCCGCATCCGGGCATATGGAGCGCGACCTGATGCGCACTTATGCATCGGGCTATTGGCCGACCTTGCTCAAGCTCAGGCTGCCGGCGGCCATGCCGTTCATCTTCAACGCGCTGAAGATCAACTCGACGCTGGCGCTGATCGGCGCCATCGTCGCGGAGTTCTTCGGAACGCCAGTGGTCGGCATGGGATTCCGCATCTCGACGGAAGTCGGGCGGATGAACATCGACATGGTGTGGGCCGAAATCGCAGTTGCAGCACTGGCGGGTTCGGTCTTTTATGGCGTGGTCGCTCTCATCGAGAGAGCCGTCACGTTTTGGCATCCCTCTGTCCGAGGTGGATAGGGGCGGTGGGTTTGGGTGCTAACTTCAGAGGGTAATAAGATGAAAAGACTGCTGATTTCTGCTCTGGCCGGCGCCATGTCGCTGGCCGCCTTCCAGGCGATGGCCGCCGACAAGGTGACACTGCAACTGAAATGGGTCACGCAGGCCCAGTTCGCCGGCTATTATGTCGCCAAGGCCAAGGGCTTCTATAACGCCGAAGGCCTCGACGTCGACATCAAGCCGGGCGGCCCGGACATCGCGCCCGAGCAGGTGATCGCCGGCGGCGGCGCCGACGTCATCGTCGACTGGATGGGCGGCGCGCTCGCGGCCCGCGACAAAGGCGTGATGCTCGTCAACATCGCCCAGCCGTTCAAGAAGGCGGGCATGGAACTGGTCTGCCCCAAGAACGGCCCGATCAAGACGGAAGCCGACTTCAAGGGTCATACGCTGGGCGTCTGGTTCTTCGGCAACGAATATCCGTTCTACGCCTGGATGAACAAGATCGGCCTCAAGACCGATGGCGGCCCCGACGGCGTGACCGTGCTCAAGCAGAGTTTTGACGTGCAGCCGCTGATCCAGAAGCAGGCCGACTGCATCTCGGTGATGACCTATAATGAATACGGTCAGGTGCTGGACGCCGGCTACAAGCCGGAAGACCTGGTCGTGTTCAACTACTCCGCGATGGGCAACGACCTTCTGGAGGACGGGCTCTACACGCTCGAGGACAAGCTCAAGGATCCGGCCTTCGAGGACAAGATGGTGCGCTTCGTGCGCGCCTCGATGAAGGGCTGGAAATACGCCACGGAGAACACCGACGAGGCGGCCGAGATCGTCGTGGACGCCGGCGGCCAGGACGAGAACCACCAGAAGTTCATGATGAAGGAAGTGGCCAAGCTGGTCGACAATGCCGACGGCAAGCTGATCCCGGCCGCTTACGAGCGCACCGCCAAGGCGCTGCTGGACCAGAAGATCATCAGCAAGGAGGCGAGCGGCGCCTACACGACCGCGATCACCGACAAGGCGATCAAGTAAGGTCCGCTCTCAGCGCGGAAGTTGGAAAGGGGCGGGCGACCGCCCCTTTCTCGTTGCCCCGCGGTAAAATAACCGTGTGCGCCGGGATACATCGGGCCGCTCAGCCGTTGATTGGCGCATCCGCGCGTCGGGGAGCCGCGAAGGATGCTGCAATCAACGGAGGTTCTTCATGCGCATCCTATCCGTGCCGATGCTTTCGGCCTTGGCCGTTTCGACCGCCTTCCTTCTTGCATCGCCGGCCATGGCCGAGATGGTGAAGTACAAGGCGACGCTCGACGGCAGTCAGCAGAGTCCGCCCGTCACCACCAAGGGCAAGGGAACCGCCACACTCACCTTCGACACCACCAGCAAGAAGCTCAGCTGGAACGTCAAATATTCCGGCCTCAGCGGGCCTGCCGTGGCCGCCCACATCCACGGCCCGGCAGATATGGGCGCAAACGCGGACCCGGTCATCCCGTTCAAGAAGCTGAAGAGCCCGATCAAGGGATCGGCGACGTTGACCGACGCGCAGGCAGCCGATCTGGAAGCCGGCAAATACTACGTCAACGTCCACACCGCCAAGAACAAGGACGGTGAGATCCGCGGCCAGATCGAGAAGGCGATGTAAAGACGCAAAAGGGGCGGTTCACCGCCGCTTTTGTCGTGCAGCCGGCAGAAAGGCAGCAGGCTGCCTTACGCCTTGTTGCGGATCTGCGTCAGCGTGCGGGTCGGCGTGATCGCTTCGGGATCGAGCTTGATCTCGACGAGCGCCGGCTTGCCGCTGGCGCGCGCGCGCTCGAAGGCCGGCGCGAAGTCGGCGGTTTTTTCCACCGTCTCGCCATGGCCGCCATAGGCGCGGGCGAGCGCCGCGAAGTCAGGGTTCTTGAGGGTGGTGGCGACGACGCGGCTTGGATATTCCCGCTCCTGATGCATGCGGATCGTGCCGTAAATGCCGTTGTTGACGACGATCACGACGATCGGCAGGTCATACTGGACAGCCGTCGCGAACTCCTGGCCGTTCATCAGGAAGCAGCCGTCGCCGGCGAAGGCGACCACGGTGCAATCCGGGAACAGCGACTTGGCGGCGACCGCGGCCGGCGTGCCGTAGCCCATCGAGCCGGACGTGGGCGCCGCCTGCGTGCCGAAGCGGCGCGAGCGGTAGAAGCGATGCACCCAGGTGGCATAGTTGCCGGCGCCGTTGGTGAGGATGGCATCTTCCGGCAGAACCTTTCCGAGGTAGTCCATGATCGGGCCCATCTGGACCGCGCCCGGGCCGGTCTGCGGCGGCGTCGACCATTCGAGATAGGTGGCGTGCGCCTTTTCTGCCTCGCCCGCCCAGGTGGGCTTGGCGGCGGGCTTGTGCCTGGCGAAGGCCTCGACGAAGGCGGCGGGCGAAGCGTTGATGGCCAGCGCCGGCCGGTAGACGCGACCGAGCTCGCCGGCATCGGCATGGACATGCACCAGCGCCTGGTCGGGGTAGGGGCTCTTCAGCAGCGTGTAGTCGGAAGACGGCATCTCGCCAAGGCGGCCGCCGATCAAAAGCACGACGTCGGCCTGCTTGATCCGCTCCGCCAGCTTGGGATTGATGCCGATGCCGACATCGCCGGCGTAATTCGGATGGAGATGGTCGAACAGCATCTGGCGCCGGAAGGAGCAGCCGACCGGCAGCGACCAGGCCTCGGCGATCTGCCGCATATGCGCCACCGCTTCCTCGTTCCAGCGCGTGCCGCCGAGGATGACGAAGGGACGCTTGGCATTGCTCAGCAACATCTCCAGCGCGTCTAGCTCGGCTTCACCGGGACGCGTCTCGACCGGCGTGTGCGGCAGCGCTTCCGGAGCCTCGACCTCGTCGGTCAGCATGTCCTCCGGCAGCGAGATGACCACCGGGCCGGGGCGGCCGGAGGTTGCGACGGCGAAGGCACGGGTCACGAATTCCGGAATGCGCGCGGCGTCGTCGATCTCGACCACCCATTTGGCGATGTCGCCGAAGAAGCGCTTGTAATCGACCTCCTGGAAGGCCTCGCGCTCCTTGGCGTGGCTGGCGACCTGGCCGATGAACAGGATCATCGGCACAGAATCCTGCATGGCGATGTGGACGCCGGCCGAAGCATTGGTGGCGCCGGGGCCGCGGGTGACGAAGCAGATGCCGGGCTTGCCGGTCAGCCGACCCTGGCAGTCGGCCATCATCGCAGCACCCCCTTCCTGGCGGCATACGATGGTGCGGATCGAAGAGTCGTGCAGCGCGTCGAGGACGGCGAGATAGGATTCGCCCGGAACGCAGAAGATGCGGTCGGTGCCGTTCGCTTCGAGCGCCTCGACGATCAGTTGTCCGCCGGTTTTCATTTTGCTGCTCTCTCCAGTTCGGCAAGGATTTCTTGCGTGTGCTCGCCAAGGCGCGGCGAGGGGCGTTCATAGACGAGCGGCGTGCCCGACATCACCATCGGCGCGCGCACCGAGGGCAGGCGGTTGCCATGGCCGTCGTCGAGATCGAGCCGCATGCCGCGCGCGATCGTCTGCGGATCGTCGAACATCTGGCCAATCGTGTTGATCGGGCTTGCCGGCACGCCGGCGGCCTCGAGCTTCGCCAACAGCGGATCGCGGTCCCAGGTGCTCAGCGTCGCGATAATCAGCTCGCGCAGCTTCACCCGGTTGGCGACGCGGGCGGGGTTGGTGGCGAAATCCGGATTGGCGGGCAGATCGGTCAGCCCGACCGCCGCGCAGAACTTGCCGAACTGGCCGTCATTGCCGACTGCCAGGATGATGTGGCCGTCCCTGACCGGCAGCACCTCGTAAGGGGCGATGTTCATATGCGCATTGCCCATCTGCACCGGCGACTTGCCGGAAATCAGATAGTTGAGGTTCTGGTTGCCGAGCGCCGAGATCTGGCTGTCGAAGAGCGCCATGTCGATATGCTGGCCCTCACCGGTCTTTTCGGCGTGGCGCAGTGCCGCCTGGATGGCGATCACCGAATAGAGGCCGGTGAAGAGATCCGAGATGGCGACGCCGGCCTTCTGCGGCTCGCGGCCGGGCTCGCCCGTGATCGACATCATGCCGGCCATGGCCTGGATGATGAAATCGTAGCCGGCGCGCGGCGCGTAGGGACCGTCCTGGCCAAAGCCGGTGATCGAGCAATAGACGAGGCGCGGATTGATCGCCTTCAGGCTCTCGTAGTCGAGGCCGTATTTCTTCAGGCCGCCGAGCTTGAAGTTCTCGATCAGCACGTCGCCGGTGGCGACCAGCTTGCGCAGCGTCTCGGCACCGTCGGGCTTGGAGAAATCGACGGCGATGGAACGCTTGCCGCGATTGCAGGAGTGGTAATAGGCGGCCGACAGGTTCTCGCCGTCATGGCTCATGACGAAGGGCGGACCCCATTTGCGGGTATCGTCGCCGCCATCGGGGCTCTCGACCTTGATGACATCGGCGCCGAGATCGGCGAGCAATTGCCCGGCCCAGGGACCGGCCAGGATGCGGGCGAGCTCGATAACGCGGATGCCTTTCAGCGGAGGTTCGGCCATGGATCACCGTAATGGGTCGGAAACGCAGGCTCTATCAACAGCAGCCGTGCCTGTCACGGCCCTTGCAGTGGGCCAAGCCGGATCAGGATTTCAGCACGCTGTCCGCCCAAGCGACGAAATCATTCATGACGGCATCGCGGTTGATCTCGTTCAGGCTTTCATGGCGGGTTTCCGGGTAAACCTTTGAAACCAGGTTCGAAAAGCCCATTGCCTGCATGCGCGTTGCCAGGTGATGGACCGCCTTGCCATAATTCGACGCAGGGTCCTTCTCGCCGCCGATGAGATTGAAAGGAAGGTCGCGGCGGACGCCGGTGAAGCTGGAATCCTTGCCGGCGTGCAGCGCCATGTCGACTACGTCGCGCCACATCGAGACCGACGCATCCCAGCCGCAGAGCGGGTCGGCGATATATTTGTCGACCTCGACCGGGTCGCGCGACAGCCAGTCGAACGGGGTCCGGTGATTTGGCACCGCCTTGCCCCAAGCCTGGAAGGTGAGCTTGGGCAGAAGCCGCGACGGAACGTCGGAGCCGAGCCGCATCCGCTCCCAGCCTAGAATGCCAAGCGCCAGTTGCCCGAGCCGGCCTTGCGAGAAATTGCCGTTCCAGATCGCGGCGGCATGGACACGCCCGGAATGGCGCAGGACAAAGTTCAGCGCCACCGAGGCGCCCAGGGAATGTCCGAAGACGATCACCGGCAAGCCCGGATGCTCGGCCGCGATCAGGTCGTGCACGGCCTCGACATCGGCGATCACCTTGGCGATGCCGTCGGTGTCGGCGAATTTGCCGAGCGGCGCGTCGGGCGCCTTTGTCGCACCATGGCCGCGATGGTCATGGGCATAGACGTGGAATCCGCGCGGCGCGAGATAATCGGCAAAGCGGGCATAACGCGCCGCGTGCTCGGCCAGGCCATGGTTGATCTGGACCACGGCGCGTGGCTTCGCCTCCGCGTGTTTCACATAGAGGTTGAGGTCGGCCCCGGTCGGTGAGGCGAGCCTGGTCTTTCTGTCGAATGGCATGTGTCGCTCCCTCGGCGACTGTTGGGCGCGGCGTTTGCCGGCGTCAAGAGGATGAGCGCGCTTGCGAACGTGCCAATGGGAAGCGCTCAGCTGGGGATTGTTTTTTCGAGCGGCGAAAAAGATCGCAATTCTGACACGTCGACTGTTCTAGTGTGACGTATCCAATACGGTTCAATGATCGCCGGGAGAGCGGGATGCGGGTTTGGGCATTATGGGGTTCGATGGTGCTGGCTCTGGCCGGCGCCGGGGTGGCGCATGCCGACGTGAAGATGAGCGGCACGTTCGTTGCCGACAGCGCCTGCCCGGCGACGCAGGCCATCAAGAGCGGCAAGAACCCCGGCAACATCTCGACCGAGACAGGCAAGAGCTACGACCTTCTTGCCGGCAACAAGGACGAGCCCACGCACTACCTTATCCAGGTGCCGGGCGCCGACCCAGAGCGGCGCTGGGTGAAGATCAGCTGCGGCCACGTCAACGGCGGCAGCGCGCAGATGACCCCGGCGCCTGCCGGCCAGGCCAAACCGTCGCCGTCAGCCTCGGGAAAACCCGAATATGTCTTTGCGCTGAGCTGGCAGCCGGCTTTCTGCGAGACCAAGGCGAGCAAGCCCGAATGCAAGGCACAGAGCCCGAGCGAGTTCGATGCCTCGCACTTCACGCTGCATGGGCTGTGGCCGCAGCCGAACGGCAATTTCTATTGCCAGGTCTCGGCGAACGACAAGGCCAATGATAATCCGGCGCATTGGGGAGACCTGCCGCCGGTCGATCTCGACGCAAAGACGCGTGCCGAGCTCGACCAGGTGATGCCGGGCACGGCATCCAGGCTCGAGCGCCACGAATGGATCAAGCACGGCACCTGCTACGGCAAGAACCAGCAGGACTATTTCTCAGACGCGCTGAACCTGATGCGGGCGGTGAACGCCTCGGCGGTGCGCGATCTGTTCAACAAGAACATCGGCAAGCAGCTGACGTCGGATGCGATCCGCGGCGCCTTCAACCAGGCTTTCGGTCCCGGCGCCGGGGATCGCGTACGCGTGTCCTGTCTGGTCGACCCGTCGAGCGGCAGGCGTATGATCGGCGAGATCACGCTCGGCCTGTCCGGTCCGATCGGCCCGGACAGCAAGCTGGCCGATCTCCTGATGGCGTCGGCGCCGACAGCCAAGGCCGGTTGCCCGAAGGGCACGGTCGACGCGATCGGTTTTCAATAGGCGAGAATTTTGGTCAGCCCGTTCTTTGTCAGGCTGATCGGGAGGCCGTCTGCAGGATGATAGCCTCGCTGCCAGGTTCGCCGACCACGCGGTCGCGGCCGCTCAACTTCGCCTTGTAGAGGCGCTGGTCGGCCAGCGCGAAAATGTCGGCAAGACAGCGCGTCGTCTCGCTGACGGTGGAGACGCCGGCACTCACGGTGATGTTGTAGCGGCCGGTATGCCCCGAGGTCTTCGTGGCGTTCCTGATGGTCTCGCCGAGCAGCCTGGCCGGCGCGTGCGACTGTTGCGTCAGCACGGCGAATTCCTCGCCGCCGATGCGGAACACCTGATCGTTGCCGCCGACGGTCTCGGCCAGCAGGGCAGCCATCGATTTCAGCACCTTGTCGCCCTCGGCATGACCGAAGCTGTCGTTGATCGACTTGAAATGGTCGACGTCGACAATGAGCAGGCTGAGCGGCTTGCCCATCCTGATGGCGGACGACACCGCGGACTCGCCGTCGGCATCGAAACTGCCGCGATGCAGCAGGCCGGTGAGGCCGTCGCGGCCGACATATTTGATCAGCGCTTCGTAGCGTTCGCGATAGGTGAGGGCGTCGAAAATGTCGGAGAGGCCGCGCGGCACGGCGACATCGTGGTCTTCGACCCATTTCAGATAGGCGACGAGCATGCCGCTATAGGCAAGCGCGGCGCCCATCTTGGCGAACCAGCCGCCGAAGAAGACCTCGAGCGGCGCGCCGGCGACGAAATGCAGCGCGGTGAAGAAGCCGGCCTGATCGAAGGTGAGCACGCAGGCGACCGATGCGAGGATGCGCATGAATGGCCTGGCGCGCAGATAGCTGCCGAGCTTCTCGTAGAGCAGGATGATCAGGATGGAGTCGACGAAGAGCAGCGAGGTGCCCCAGACCATCAGCCAACCCATCTCGTCGATGAAGGCGATATCGGGAAGCTTGCCGCTTGGAAGTGGAGCGATCGCGTGCAGGCGCAGGACCAGCACCAGCCCGATCATCACGGCGTTGCCAAGCAGCAGGCCGTAGATCGGCTGGCGAACCGTCGCCGCGTCTTCCTTCATGTAGAGCAGAAGCAGCATGACGAGCTTGCCGGAGAAGAGCACGGCGGAGCCCGGCGACACCAGCCCGAACGGCAGCGCGACATAGAAGACGCTGGCAAGGTAGGTTTCGAGGAAATGCATGACGCCGAGCGCGCAGATGAACACGCCAAGCCCGATGCGGCGCCGGAAACGGAAAAGCGTGACCATGGCGCCGAAATAGAGAACCGCTTCGGCAAGGAGCAGGGCACCGTTCAGCACGTCGTCGATCCGATCCTTCCCCGAAACCGCAGCATGGCCGCGATTTCCCAACCTAACATCGTTTTGAAGGCGAATGGTTAAGCTCTGATTTCGCACGATCGCGAGAGCGGCGAAAAAGCCCTGAGTGAATTTGGGCACCGCAAACCGGCGAATCCGCGCGGATTGGCGCGCTTCGCGCCGAAAGCGATTGCCGTTCGGCGCTTCATCGCCTACATAGCGCCCAACCCTCATCCACCTTGACACTTCAGTTTCCAGGGAGAGCGCGCGTGGCTCGCCAGTTCATCTATCACATGTCCGGCCTGTCGAAGGCCTACGGCACCAAGAAGGTGCTCGATAACGTTCACCTGTCCTTCTATCCGGATGCCAAGATCGGCATTCTCGGCCCCAACGGCTCGGGTAAGTCGACGATCCTGCGCATCATGGCCGGGCTCGACAAGGAGTTCCAGGGCGAGGCGTGGCTGGCCGAGGGCGCCACCGTCGGTTACCTGGCGCAGGAGCCGCAGCTCGATAACACCAAGACCGTACGCGAGAACGTCATGGACGGCGTCGCCAGGAAGACCGCCATCATCGAGCGCTACAACGAGCTGATGATGAACTATTCCGACGAGACGGCGGACGAGTCGGCCAAGCTCCAGGACGAGATGGACCGGCTCAATCTTTGGGACCTGGAGCAGCAGGTCGAAATGGCGATGGACGCGCTGCAGTGTCCACCGCCTGACTCCGAAGTGACCAACCTGTCGGGCGGCGAGCGCCGCCGCGTGGCGCTGTGCCGGCTGCTGCTCGAACAGCCCGACCTCTTGCTGCTCGACGAGCCGACCAACCATCTCGACGCCGAGACCACGCAATGGCTGGAAAAGCACCTGCGCGACTATCCGGGCTCGGTGCTGATCATCACCCACGACCGCTACTTCCTGGACAACGTGACCGGCTGGATCCTCGAGCTCGATCGCGGCCGCGGCATCCCTTACGAGGGCAATTACACCAAATATCTCGACGCCAAGGCCAAGCGCCTGATCCAAGAAGGCCGCGAGGACGACGCCCGCCAGAAGTCGATCTGGCGCGAGCGCGAGTGGATCCAGTCCTCGCCCAAGGCGCGCCAGACCAAGTCCAAGGCGCGTATCAAGGCCTATGAGGAACTTGTCGAGCAGTCGCAGAACCGCAAGCCGACCGACACGCAGATCGTCATCCCGTCGAGCGAGCGCCTCGGCAATCTCGTCATCGAGGTCGAAGGCCTCAACAAGGGCTTCGGCGACGAGCTTCTGATCGAGAACCTGTCGTTCAAGCTGCCGCCGGGCGGCATCGTCGGCGTCATCGGCCCGAACGGCGCCGGCAAGACGACGCTGTTCAAGATGATCACCGGCCAGGAAACGCCGGATGCCGGCTCGATCCGCAAGGGCGAGACGGTGCGGCTCGGCTATGTCGACCAGAGCCGCGACGCGCTCGATGCGAACAAGACCGTGTGGGAAGAGATCTCCGGCGGCGCCGAAGTCATCAAGCTCGGCAAGCACGAGGTCAACAGCCGTGCCTATTGCTCGTCCTTCAACTTCCGCGGCGGCGACCAGCAGCAGATGGTCGGCAACCTGTCGGGCGGCCAGCGCAACCGCGTCCACCTGGCCAAGATGCTGAAGGGTGGCGGCAACGTGCTTCTGCTCGACGAACCGACCAACGACCTCGACACCGAGACGCTGGGCGCGCTGGAAGACGCGCTGGAAGCCTATGCCGGCTGCGCCGTCATCATCAGCCACGACCGCATGTTCCTCGACCGCATGGCCACCCACATGCTCGCCTTCGAAGGCGACGCTCATGTCGAATGGTTCGAAGGCAATTTCGAGGAATATGAGAAGGACAAGCTGCGCCGCCTGGGCGCCGAAGCGGCGACTCCGCACCGCATGACCCACAAGCGCCTGACGCGGTAAAACATGGCGCTTTTCGATCGTCTTTCAGCCAAAGGATTTCAGGTCGAATTTCATTCGCATGCCGAGGCGATTGTTTCGGTCGATTTTCCTGATGCCGTGGCGGAATTGGAAGATGTGCTCCTTGCCGCGTCGATCCCGATTGAGGAGATTATTGCTGGAGGCGGCGGCGAAACGAAGAATACCCAGCGGCTACGACGCGGATTGGCAGCCGCTGGTTGGTTGACGACGACCTTCACCATTGAAAAAGTGATCAATGGAGTCGGTAAAGAAGCGATTTCTCACAAAATGGACCACGTTCGACGCCTCCCTCAGCGGAACGGATCGGACGCGGTAGTAGCGCTTGAAATCGAATGGAATAACAAAGACCCATTTTTTGATCGAGACCTTGAGAATTTCAAACGGCTGCATGCCGAAGGGGCTATTTCTGTCGGTATAATAGTTACGCGCGGGAGATCACTGCATGACAACATGCTCGATCTGGTTCTGCGGTTTTTCGATGAGCGGCAAATACAATCCTTTGATGATTTGCTGCGGTGGGGATACGATCCGACTGCGCGCCAACGCGCCGCAATAATGAAACGTATAGAACGTTCGAAGAATCCCGTGACTTTTAGGGAGGCGTTCGCGAACAAATTTGTGGCCGATAAATTCGGCGAAGCCACCACTCATTGGCGAAAACTGGACGACCGCATTTCCCGAGGAGTGGGCAACCCTTGTCCTATCGTGACAATTGGGCTGCCAGATTCGATCGTCAGCTTCGGAGAAGATCCTTCAAGTCTTCAGCCGATAATCGATGCCGTCGGCGATGAATGATCAGCTATCATTCAGCAGGCTCTGCCGCTGAGTTGTAGGCGTATGTCTTCCAAGTCGGCTTGTAGTCCTCGTCCGCTTGGTTGCCCCAATAGGTCCACTTCGGCCTGGTGCCGCGGGCAAAAAGCTCAAGATACGGGCCTTTCGAGCAGCTCTCAATCAATTCGTACTGCTCGTCGGGCTTCCGCGAATGCTCGCGCTTGCGCGATGAGAGATAATTGACCTGGCTGCGTCCAGGGGCTTCCGTGCGCGCGTTTTTTCCGCGCACGCCGAACAGCAAAAGCTCCGTCACGTTGCGAAAGTAGAATCCGACGCCTCGACCGTCGGAGCCGCCGTCTTTGCGCACCTTGTGCCAAACAATGTTCGATTTGTATTCGAATCCCCAGCTGCGCATGACCGCTAGGCCATCCGGCAAAAGCGCGTTGGGGACCCAAAGATAGAGGTGCGCAGGTTGTAAGGTTAGCTCTGCCACGGGAAGGGCGCAGATGTCGTCGGTTGTCATTGTCTCGTAGCGAGACAACCGACGATGCTCAGGAGCAACTTTTCCAGTGCGGTTTGTAAAACGCCATGGCGGATCGGCCAGCACCGTGTGAAAGCGCTTGCCGGCTGTCCTTTTTGCCAAATCGATGGCTGCATTCATCGCTTCGGCGTTCACCGTGGCCCCCTGGGAAATGCTATAGAACAAAAGAGGAACTTTTCCCTTCTGTCAAGACTGACACGATTCGTGTCGATATGTCTGGCACATTGTGCAGTTTTCGACATATGCGTATCCGGCCGTCCTGCGGGGCAACAAAGAGGTTCCGATGTCCAAGGCTGACTGGTCCGCCGCCCAATATCTGAAGTTCGAGGATGAGCGCACGCGACCCGCGCGCGATCTCGTGGCGCAGGTGCCGGTCGATTTTCCGCGCCGCGTCGTCGATATCGGCTGCGGTCCCGGCAACTCGACCGAGCTTCTGGTCGAGCGTTGGCCGGATGCCGAGGTGCTTGGTTTCGATACTTCGCCCGACATGATCGAGAAGGCGCGGGCGCGGCTGCCGAACGTCAATTTCGAGCTGGCGGATGCCGCCGGATGGCGGCCCGAGCATCCCGTCGACGTCATCTTCGCCAACGCCGTCTTCCAATGGCTGCCGGAGCATCCGGCGGTGTTCCAGCGGCTGATGGGATTGCTGGCGCCCGGCGGCGCCCTCGCCATCCAGATGCCCGACAATCTCGGCGAGCCTTCGCACCAGCTGATGCGCGAGACCGCGGCGGAAGTGACGTTTGCGGGCAAGCTCGAGGGCGCGGCGCGCCCGCCGCTGCCGCCGGTGTCCTTCTACTACGATCTTCTGTCGCCGCTCGCCGACCGGCTCGACATCTGGCACACCATCTACAACCATCCGCTGGCCGATGCCGAGGCGATCGTCGAATGGGTCAAGTCGACGGGCCTGAAGCCCTTCCTCGATCCGCTCGATGCGGATGAGAAGAAGCTGTTCCTCGACAGCTACACCGCCAAGATCGCCAAAGCCTATCCGAAAACGGCTACCGGCAAGGTGCTGCTGCGCTTCCCGCGCATCTTCATCGTGGCCAAGCGCGCTTGAGCATCCACCACCTGAATGCCAGCGGTGGTTGTCGAATTAAGCTGGAATAAACCGGGCAAATGCGACAAGTGTAGCGCCTCGCCTCGGCACAACTTGGCGCCCCCTCGGACGGATTGGACATGCATCGCGTCATCATCAGCGGCATCGGCGCCGAAATCCCTGAACCCGTCATCACCAATGAAGAGCTGGTCGCAAGCTTCAACAGCTGGGTCGATACCGAGAATGCGCGCCGCGCCGACACCGGCGAGCCGCTCTTGCAGAAATCGGACAGCGACTTCATCGTGCATGCCTCCGGCGTGAGAAGCCGCCATGTGATCGAGCGCGAGGGTATTCTCGACCCGACCCGCATGTCGCCGCGCATTCCGGCGCGGCCCGACGACGCGCTGTCGCTGGAGGCGGAGTTCGGCCTCGCCTCTGCCAGGAAGGCGCTTGCCCATGCCGGGGTCGACGGGTCGGACATCGACCTGGTGATCTGCTCGGCCTCGCACCATCAGCGGCCCTATCCGGCCATCGCCATCGAGATGCAGGAGGCGCTGGGAACCAGGGGCGCCGGCTTCGACATGGGGCTTGGCTGCTCTTCCGCCGCGGCGGCGCTGCATGTCGCGGTCAATCTGGTGAGAGCAGGGGCGCACAAGCGCATCCTGGTGTCGACGCCGGAGATCATCACCGGGCATCTCAACTTCCGCGACCGGCAGACGCATTTCATCTTCGGCGACGCCTCGGTCGCCATGGTCGTCGAGGGACTGGCGCAGGGTGAGAAGCGGCCGGGGCGCTTCGAGGTGCTCGACACGCGCACCTGGACGCAGATGTCGAACAACATCCGCACCAATCTCGGCTACTACACGCGCACCGCCCAGGACGATCCCTACATGATCAACCTGGAAGGCAACCTCATCAAGCAGGTCGGCAACAAGGTGTTCAAGGAAGTCACCGTCGCCGGCCAGAAATTCATCGTCGAGTTCCTGGCCGAGCACGGGCTGACGCCGGCAGGCATCCGCCGCTTCTGGCTTCATCAGGCCAATGCGCGCATGAATGCGATGATCCTGAAACTGTCCTTTGGCCACGACGTCGACCATGACCGCGCGCCGATGGTGCTGGAGCGGCTCGGCAACACCGCCGGCGCCGGCGCGATCGTGGCGCTGTCGGAGAACCATGCCGACATGAAGGCCGGCGATTTCGGCCTGATCTGCGCCTTCGGCGCCGGCTATTCGATCGGCGGTGCGCTGCTCAGGATGCTTTAAGCCGGCGCGAAGGGCACCAGCATCGGCACGCGCCTGGCGTAGTCGTCATAGGCCGGGCCAAGCTCGCCGCGCAGGAAGCTCTCTTCCAGCCGCGCCTTGACGACGACGCCGACGAGCAGCAGCGCGGCGCCGGCGATGCCCCAGACCGTGCCCTTGACGGCCATGGTCGCCAGGACGGACAGCAGCAGTCCGGTGTAGATCGGGTGGCGGACCAGGCCATAGGGGCCGGTATCGACGACGCGATGATCAGCCTTGGCGGTGACGTTTGCCGACCACAGCCGGCCGAGATGCAGGCGCGCCCACCAGGCGAAGGCGATGCCGATGGCGATCAGGGCGACGCAGATCCAGGCTTCGGCAAGCGTCGGCGTCCACAGCCGCAGCCTGCCGGCATAGCCGTGCGCCGGCACGAACAGCAGGATGGTGCCGGCGAGCCAAAGGACCCGATAACGCGCCTCCGACTTGAGATCGGCGCGCTTTTGCGCTGGGTCTGCCCAGCCAGCGGCAAGGATCCAGGATACCACCCAGAACAGCCAAAGCGCCGCTACAGCGTGTCCGACCTGCATGATCGAGCCTCCTCCCTCCCGATATAGCGCGCATCGTTTATGACGGCCGCACGGCGGCAATGCGACGCGTGTGCAGCGGGGCGGCGTTTTCTGGTAATAACGTCGTGATCGCCATCAAACGATGTGATCGGATCATCAGCGCTTTCGACTGGACCGCCTTTTCAGCGGCCTTTAGACCAGCGGCATGCAGGAAACGAACCTAGAGCTTTTTCCAGCGGCCGAACCGACAATCGACATCGTGCCCGGCCGCAAGCTGACGGCAAAGGCGGCGGCGCTCTATGCCGCTCCGCACGACCATTTCGAGACGAGGGCGGTGGAGGAACTGCGGCTCGGCTTCGACGGCATCGAGGGCGATTTCCATGCCGGCGCAACGCGGCGGTCGGGCGGGCGCGAGCCTTGGTATCCGCGCGGCACCGAAATGCGCAACGAGCGGCAATTGTCGCTTGTGGCCGCGGACGAGCTCGCCATCATCGCGCAACGCATGGCGATCGAGCAGATCAAGCCGGAGTGGATCGGCGCCAATCTTGTGGTCGAGGGCGTGCCGCATCTTTCGATGCTGCCGGCCGGCTCGCTGATGTTCTTCAAGGGCGGCGTGACGCTCAAGGTCGACGGCCAGAACAAGCCGTGCCGGTTCGCCGGGCAGTCGATCGCCGAGCATGTCGGCGCAGCGGATCAGGAGGCCACCGCGCTACTCTTCCCAAAGGAGGCGAAACGGCTGCGCGGCCTTGTCGCCTGGGTCGAGAAGCCGGGCGTCATAAGAGCTGGCGAAGAGATTCCATCCGGGTGCCCGAGCAGTGGATCTATCGGGCCTGAACAAAGAGGCCGCGCAGCCG
>NZ_JAIUHQ010000030.1:0-32782 GCF_020165215.1 Mesorhizobium sp. CA15 | reverse complement strand
GGGCTTGATCCCGCCGCCGCGCCGAAACAAAAACCATCTCAATCAGTTAACAGGCAAATGTGTGGCAGGGCGTCGCATATGCGACGCGTCCGCCGTTATTTGTGCGCCAAGAGCGCCTTGACGAGCGGCGCGTCGATCTCGCCCGTCGGCTTCATCTTGTTGTCGGTCTGGAAGGCCATGATGGCGGTCTTGGTCTTGCCGCCCATCACGCCGTCGGCGCCGCCGGCATCATAGCCGTTCTTGTTGAGGATCAGCTGGATGTTCTTCACCGCCTTCTTCATATCGATGCCGGCGGTCGTCTGCGGAGTGCTGTCCTGCCAGGACTCCGGAACGTCGGCCGAGTTGGCGGCCGCGTTGAGCGGCTTGGCCTTCCACAATTCCGTGGCGGCGCGCGCCCGCTCGAGCTGTTCGGGCCTGAGCGCATTGGCGATCTCGTCGCGCTTGGCCGCAGCGTCCTTGTCGCCGGTCTTGGCGACGAGCGCGAACCACTTGTAGGATTCCTCCAGGTTCTGTTTCATGCCGACGCCCTTGGCGGCCAGGATGCCGAGGTTGAACTGGCTGTCTTTGACGCCGAGGTCGGCGGCTTCCTGGAACCAGTGCGTCGCCGATTCATTGTCGGTCACGCCGTCCGCCGCCATGGCGAACAGCACCGCCAGATTGTGCATGGCGCTGGCATTGCCCTGTTCGGCGGCGAGCTGGTAGTAGGTCTTGGCCTTCTTGATGTCGCGCGCGACGCCGATGCCTTTTTCGTAGAAATTGCCGATGCGGTATTCGGCCGGCGCGAAGCCGAGCTCGGCCGACTGCTCGTACCATTTGGCGGCCGCCTTCATGTCTTCCTTCACGCCGCGCGATTCCGCATAGCGCGAGCCGATCTCGAACAGCGCCTTGGCGTCGCCGCCGGCGGCCGCGTCGTGCAGCGCCACCGGACCGATTTCGGAAGGGATATCGAATTTGGCCGCGGCTGCCTGGCTCCCGGCCGGCGGCACGGCGCCTGTCGTGTCGACGGAAGTGGCCGTCGGTGTGCTGGCGGCGGCGCCCTCGGCTTCCGGACTGGCCGTCATGGGGTCCTTGGCCATCGGCTGCGTGTCGCCATCCGTATCCGCCGCGGAGACGGCTGCGGCGGCGGGTTCGGGCGGCGTTGCCGAAGCCATGGGAGCCGGCACCGGCGCGGCAGGCGCAGCAAGCGCCACTGGCGCGGGCGCCGGTTCGGCGGGCATGGCTGCGGCATTTTCGGGACTGGAAGACGTAGAAGCGGCGAGTGCCGCGTCCTTGACGGGCTCGGCCTGCCTGACGGGCCGGGCCGGGCCGCTTTCGTCCTGTGCTGTTTCCGTGTCGACCGTCTGCGGAGAGACGACCGGTGCGGGCTGGTTGTTGGCCGTCTCGACCGGATCTGACAAAAAGGCCTTGCCCAACTGCAGGCCGGCCAGCGCCATCATGATCGCGGCCGCCGCCATCAGGATCGGCTTGCGCCGCGCCTTGAGCAGGTCGCCTATCCTCAGCGCCTTCACCGGGCCGGTCAGGGTCGATTGCCGCTTCAGCGTGTCGGCTTCCGCGGCTGCGGCCTGGGCCGCGCGGCGGGCCGCGGCGATGAAATCGGACTTGGCGGCATCGCTCTCGTTGCGCTTGACCGGCTGGCCGCCGCGCTCGTCGCGCACGCGCTTCATGATGGCGTTGAGGTCCGGCGCGCCGGAACCGGGCTCCAACGGCCGGTTGGCGGCCTTGGGGTCGAGCGGCTCGTCGATGTCGACGCTCGGCACGTCACCGACCGGCGCAGAGCCGGCAAGCGGCTGCGTGTCCGCATCTTTCTTGCCCTTGAACGCGCGCGCCAGGCCGCTGAACATCGATCTCCTGCGGCCGGCCGTCTCGCTCTTGTCGCCGATCGCATCCGGCCCGAGGGCCGCCATGGCTGCTGCCGCCGCGGCCTCGGCAGGCGTGCGCGGCGCGTCTGGCTCATCGCGCATGATCGCAGCCGCACGGCCTTCGAGACCGGCCATGTCCCCCGTGAGCGGCAGCGGCTGGTCGATATCCATCGAAGGCGCGTCCTGCACCGCGATCTTACCGCCGCGGCCGCCGCGCTTACCGGCCGGCTGCGGATCCACCAGTTCGCTGACCGCTTCGCTGGTCTCGCCCGCTTCGAGCGAGCCGAGCCGGTCGACGATCTTGAGCAGCGTGTCGTGGATCGCCTCGAAGGTGCGCGAATTGCGCTCGTCGGAGCGACGGGTGAGCGCTTCGAGCGTCTTCAGGTCCTGGGCGAGGCCGGCCACCGCGGTCGCGTTGGCCTGCGCCGTGCTGGACGTCGACTCGGCAAGCGATTTGACGGCGCTCTCGGCCGCCTCGCGCGCCACGCTCAGGATCGAGTCGCGCGTGCCGGCCAGCGACTTCTCGATCTCGTTGAGACGCGGGCTGATGTCCTCGAATTCGGGCAGTGGCGTGCCGGGCTTGGAGAGATGCGCCGACAGGCCGGCGACCTGCGCTTCCAGGCTGCGGATCAGCGCCGGATCGATTCCGGCGACCTGCTGCGCCGACGATTCCAACCGGCTGGAAATGTCCTCGAGCCGGCTTTCCAGCCCACGGATCGCCATCTCGTTGGCGGGATCGGTCGCGCGCGTCTCGATACGTTTGGCCAAAGCGGTGAAGCGGGCGTCGATCGCTTCCATGATGCCGGCGCTCTCGTCCTGGCGCATGCGCTGATCGAGCCTGTCCGCGACCTCGTCCAGCCGACGCTCGAGATCGCGAAACAGGATATTGCCCTGTTCCATCGCATCGCCCTGGCGGCGCTCGATTAGCATGGACAGCGCCTCGAAGCGCTGTTCCAGGCCTTGGAAGATATGATCGGCGTCGGGCATGGCCTGCGCGCGGTCCATCTTGTCGGTGATCAAGGCGATCTGCTTGCCGAGCCGCTCCATGGCCTGCTCGGGCAGGTCCGCCCTGCCGGCCAACTGGTCCACACGGCTGCTGAGAAGGTTGAGGTGATCGATGACTTCCGCACCGGGCCGGGACTGCGCAACCTCTTCGATCTGCGCCGCCAGGGAGGCCATGCGCTTCTCGATCCGGCCGAAGGTTTCGGGGTCGAAGGCATTGGCCTGCGCGGCCACCGTCGAGGCGACGATAGCGCGGGAAATCTCGTCCAGCCGCTCGTCGATCATGGCCAGCGTCTCGCCGCCGCGCATGGTCTGCTGGCCCGCGAAACGGTCGACCGCGCCGGCAAGCGTGCGCACCTTTTCCTCCAGCGAGCGCAGCGAAAGCGATTCCGGCAGGTTGTTGACGGCGCTGCTGATCTGTTCGAGCCGGTCGGTCAGCACCGACAGGCTCGGGCCTTCCGCGCGCTTGCGCTGGTCGGCGTCGACGCGGTCTTCGAAGGCGCTCCAGCGACGGTCGAAATCGTCCCAGCGACGGTCGACCTTCTGCACGCTTTCCTCGCGTGCCAGCGTGTCCAGCGCGCCCTTCACCTGTTCCAGCTCCAGCCGCAGCAGGTTGACGCTGCGGTCGTCGCTCTTTTCGGCCAGTGTCTGGATGGCGCCCGAAAGCCGCTCGAATTCGAGGCCGAGCTCGGCGCTGCTCTTATCCGGCAGGCCGTTGGCGCCGCGCTGCATAGCGCGGTCGATGTCCTGGCGAAACGCCTCGAATTCGCGCTGCAGGCCGGCGGTCATCTGGTGGCGCAATTCCTCGCGCAGCCCGCGCAATTCGACGGCGATCTTGCCGACCATGGCGACGCTGTCTTCCTGGCCGCGCACCCGGTCGATGTCACGCGCGATCGCCTGATAGCCCTGGTCGAAGGCGGGCGCGGCGGGCGCCGGATTTTGCGGCGCGCGCGGTTGCGGCCGCTGATACTGTGAGCCAGGATTCTGCGCCGCCGGGTTCTGCTGCGGCCGGTCCAGGGGTCTTTGCGCGGCATAGGTGTCTTCGTACCAGCGCGGCTGGCCGTAAGGCTGCGTGCTTGGATAACGCGGCTCGACTGGCGGCCGCCGCAGGTCGGGGCGATCGGGCATGTCGGCGCGCGTGCGGTCCAGCCGCTGCTCCAGGGTTTCGAGCGAGCGGTTCAGTTCTTCGAGCGAGGCGTGCGGCCGGCGTTGCCTGCCGGCATTGAGTGTATCGAGATAGGACCGCTTGCTGTTCATCGATGCGCCCGTGTTCAGAATGGCCGGCCGGAGGCCGGTCTCCCATTAGCCTGTCGGAAACGAAGCGAGCCGAGCGGTTTTGCTGCGGAGGAAGACGGGCTTCCCGGGTTTTCACCCACGCTTCGAAAACCGTGAAAAATTCTCTACAGGATAAACACGGGTGACCGACATGCGCACATTTCGCCCAACGTGGTAAACAAGGCGTTAACCAAGCTTAAGAAGCCGCGCACAATCGTGAGCCGCCTGACTGGTGCGGCATAAAGCTCCGTTTTGACAACGCCCTTGCGTCACCTTGCGGCTGTCGATATAGGATTGACGTAAACGTAAAAGGTGCGAACCGTGCCTCTTGCGATTGTTTTGTTGCAACCACGATTGGAAGCACGCCCCCGCTTCCACTCAGGCGACGCTTGGTCCGCGACCGCGACGCCGCCAGGGGAAAGCCAGTGACCATGAAACTTGTTTCGCCCGGCGAAGCCGCGGCCAATACCAATGAGATCCCGGTCGAAGCCGGCGAGGAATTCGTCCGCATCGGCGAGATGGCCAAGAAATACGGTGTGACGCTGCGCACGCTGCGTTTCTATGAAGACAAGGGCCTGCTCAATCCGCATCGCGACGGCTCGACCCGTCTCTATACGCGCCGCGACAAGGCTCGCCTGAAGCTGATCCTGCTCGGCCGCAAGGTCGGGTTCTCGCTGCGCGATGTCAAGCAGATGATGGATCTCTACGATCCGACCGGCACCAACACCAGGCAGTTGCGGCTGGCCCTCGACAAGTCGGAGAAGCAACTCGCCCGCCTGCAGAAGCAGCGCGCGCTGATCGACGACGCCATCGGCGAGTTGAGCAACTCGATGTCCGTCGTGCGCCAGATGCTCGTCGAGCGCACCGCGGCGCCGCAGGCCAGCGCCGCCGGGTGAACGCACGCGTTCAACGGCGACAATCCAAAACTGAAAGCCGCGTGGCCATAGCCGCGCGGCTTTTTTGTCGCCAGGATGCCTGACCACTCACAAAATTTTTGACTGCGACGAAGTTGACGTTTACGCAAACGTCAATATTTGCTATCGCAGCATCGACATTTGCCCGGCCTCCTGTCCAGGATGTGGACAGGCGACTTGCTGGTCGGGCCGGGACCGTAAGGGCGGAGGAAGGCATGACGATCTACAGGGCGCCGATCCAGGACACGCTGTTCGTGCTCAACGATGTGCTTGGCTATCAGCGCTATTCCAATCTTCCGGGCTTCTCGGATGCGACGCCCGACGTGCTCGAGGCGATCCTCGCCGAGGGTGCCAAGCTGGCCGAAAACGTCATGCATCCGCTGAACCGCGTCGGCGACATGGAAGGCTGCGTGCGCCATGACGACGGCTCGGTAACGACGCCGAAGGGCTTCAAGGACGCCTACGACCAGTATCGCGAAGGCGGCTGGATGGGGCTTGCGGCACCCGTCGAGTTCGGCGGCCAAGGCCTGCCCTACACGGTGCACCAGGCTGTTTCCGAATATATGGTTTCCGCCAACATGGCGCTGATGATGTATCCCGGCCTGACGCAAGGCGCGATCGCGGCCATCGTCACCCACGGCACCGACGAGCAGAAGGCGACATGGCTGCCCAGGCTGATCGAGGGCACCTGGACCGGCACCATGAACCTGACCGAGCCGCATTGCGGCACCGACCTTGGCCTGCTGCGCACCAAGGCCATTCCCAACGGCGACGGCAGCTACAGAATCTCCGGCCAGAAGATCTTCATCTCCGCCGGCGAGCACGACATGGCGGACAACATCGTCCACCTGGTGCTTGCCCGCGCCGAAGGCGCGCCGGAAGGCGTCAAGGGCATCTCGCTGTTCATTGTGCCGAAATTCAAGCTCGATGCCTCGGGCAATCCCGGTGAGAGGAACACCGTCTCCTGCGGCTCGATCGAGGAGAAGATGGGCATCCACGGCAACTCGACCTGCGTCATGAATTATGACGAGGCGGAGGGCACGCTGCTCGGCGAATTGAACGGCGGCTTGAAGGCCATGTTCACGATGATGAACGAGGCCCGTCTCGGCGTCGGCCTGCAGGGGCTTTCGGTCGCCGAAATCGCCTACCAGAACGCCGTCTCCTACGCCAAGGACCGCCTGCAGGGCCGCTCGCTGTCGGGCGCCAAGGCGCCGGACAAAAAGGCCGACCCGATCATCGTCCATCCCGACATCCGCCGCTCGCTGATGACCATGAAGGCCTTCAACGAGGCCGGCCGCGCGCTGGCGCTGTGGACGGCGATCAAGTCCGACGTCGCGCATCGCTCCGGTGACGACAAGGACCGCCAGGCGGCCGACGACTACACCGGCCTGATGACCCCGGTGGTCAAGGGCGTGCTCACCGACAAGGGTTTCGACCACGCGGTCATGGCGCAGCAGGTGTTCGGCGGCCACGGCTACATCGAAGAACACGGCATGAGCCAGTTCGTGCGCGACGCCCGCATCGCCATGATCTATGAAGGCGCCAACGGCATCCAGGCGCTCGACCTCGTCGGCCGCAAGCTGGCGCAGAATGGCGGTCGCGCCGTGCAGGCCTTCTTCAAGGAAGTCGGCGAGTTCTGCGAGGAAAACCGCACTGATGAGAAGATGGCGCCCTTCACCAAGGCGCTGAAGAAGGGGCTCAACGACCTGCAGGCGGCCACCATGTGGCTGGTGCAGAACGCCATGGCCAAGCCCGACAATGCCGGTGCGGCCTCGAGCGACTACATGCATCTCTTCGGCCTGGTGGCGCTGGGCTACATGTGGGCGCAGATGGCGAAATCCGCTGAGGCGAAGCTCGCGGACGGCGCCAACGGCGCTGGCGCGTTCTACGACGCCAAGCTCACGACTGCGCGCTTCTTCATGGAGCGCGTCATGCCGGAAACGGCGGCGCGTCTCGCCCGCATAGCGAGTGGCGCGGACACGCTAATGGCGCTGCCGGCGGAAGCGTTCTAGGTTTGGCGGGCCGGCACCGCCGGCCCACAAGTGTCGGAACGCGGAGGAAATCGTGGCGACAAATCCAGCCGAAATTCTTGGTCTTCCAAAGCCCGCCTGGGCGGCGGACGAGGTCGGCATGCTCTACGATATGGCATCGCGCTTCATGGCCGAGGAGATCGCGCCGCGTTACGACGAGTTCGAGAAGAACGAGATGTTCGACCGCGAGAGCTGGCTGAAGGCGGGAGCGGCGGGCCTGCTCTGCGCTTCCATGCCGGAGCAATACGGCGGCTCGGGTGGCACCTTCGCGCATGAGAGCGCCATCATCGAGGCGATCGGCCATGTCGGCGTCGACGGCTTCGGCATCGGCCTGCACAATTCGATCGTAGCACCCTACATCCTGCATTACGGTTCCGAAGAGCAGAAACAGAAATGGTTACCCAAGCTCGCGACCGGCGAGCTGATCGGCGCCATCGCCATGACGGAGCCCGGCGCCGGTTCCGATCTGCAGGGCGTCAAGACCCGCGCCGAGAAGGACGGCAACCATTACAAGATCAGCGGCTCGAAAACCTTCATCACCAATGGCCAGCTCGCCAACCTGATCATCGTCGTCACCAAGACAGATCCGGACAAGGGCGCCAAGGGCACGTCGCTGATCGTCGTCGAGACCGATGAGGTGGAGGGCTTCGAGCGCGGCCGCAACCTCGATAAGATCGGGCTGAAGTCGAACGACACGTCCGAGCTGTTCTTCAATGACGTGCGCGTGCCGACCTCCAATCTGCTCGGCCACGAGGAAGGCAAGGGCTTCGTCCAGCTGATGCAGCAATTGCCGCAGGAGCGGCTGCAGATCGGCACCGGGGCGATCGCCATGATCGAGCGGGCGCTGGCGCTGACCATCGACTACGTCAAGGAACGCAAAGCCTTCGGCAAGGCCGTCATCGATTTCCAGAACACCCAGTTCAAACTGGCCGAGTTGAAGACCGAGGCCACGATCGGCCGCGTCTTCTACAATGATTGCGTCGCCCGCCATATCGACGGCGGCCTGGATCCGGTCACCGCCTCGATGGCCAAATACTGGCTCAGCGACCTGCAAGGCAAAGTCGTCGACGAATGCCTTCAACTGCATGGCGGCTATGGCTACATGAATGAATATCCGATCGCCCGCATGTACCGCGACGCCCGCGTCCAGCGCATCTATGGCGGCACCAACGAAATCATGAAATTGCTGATCGGGCGCTCTCTGTGAGCGCGGCGGCCGGCAAAGCCAAGGAGCACGAAAATGACTGAGGCTTACGTCTATGACGCCGTGCGCACGCCGCGTGGCAAGGGCAAGAACGATGGCTCGCTGCACGAGGTGCCGGCGGTGCGGCTCGCCGCAAGGACGCTTGAGGCGCTGCGCGACCGCAACGGGCTCGACACCGGCAATGTCGACGACATCATCTTCGGCTGTGTCGATCCGGTCGGCGAGGCGGGCTCCGTCATTCCGCGCGCCGCCGCCTTCGAGGCCGGCTACGACACCAAGGCACCCGGCATGCAGATCTCGCGCTTCTGCGCCTCGGGTCTCGACGCCATCAATTTTGGCGCCGCCAAGATCGCGCAAGGGGCGGATGAGATCGTGATTGCCGGCGGCGTCGAATCCATGTCGCGCGTCGGCATGGGCATGTCGGGCGGCGCCTGGTTCATGGACCCTTCCGTCGGCCTGCCCGGCTGGTTCGTGCCGCAGGGCATCTCGGCCGACCTGATCGCCACCAAATACGATTTTTCCCGCGACGACGTCGACGCCTATGCGGTCGAGAGCCAGAAGCGCGCGGCCAAGGCCTGGGGCGAGGGCCGTTTCAAGAATTCGGTGATCCCGATCAAGGACCAGAACGGTCTCACCATCCTCGATCATGACGAGCACATGCGGCCCACGACCGACATGCAGTCGCTGGCTTCGCTCAACCCGTCCTTCGTCATGCCCGGCGAGATGGGCGGCTTCGACGCGGTCGCCGTGCAGAAGCATCCCGAGGTAGAGGAGGTCAACCACGTCCACCATGCCGGCAATTCCTCGGGCATCGTCGATGGCGCCGCCGCCGTTCTGCTCGGTTCCAAGAAGGCCGGCAAGGCGATGGGACTGAAGCCGCGCGCGCGCATCCGCGCCTTCGCCAATATCGGCTCGGAACCGGTGCTGATGCTGACCGGTCCGGTCGACGTCACCGAGAAGCTCCTGAAGCGCGCCAAGATGAAGCAGACGGACATCGACCTGTTCGAGCTCAACGAGGCCTTCGCCTCGGTCGTGCTGCGCTACATGCAGGCCTTCGACATCCCGCACGACCAGATCAACGTCAATGGCGGGGCGATCGCCATGGGCCACCCGCTCGGCGCCACCGGCGCCATGATCCTGGGCACGGTGCTGGACGAGCTGGAGCGCCGCGACCTCAACACCGCGCTGGTCACGCTCTGCATCGGCGCCGGCATGGGCACCGCAACCATTATCGAACGCGTCTGACGGGGAGAGAAGAGATGAGCTACACCAATTTCACCCTCGACGTGGACGCCGACGGCATTGCGCTGGTCACCTGGGACATGCCGGACCGCTCGATGAACGTCTTCACCGAGGAGGTGATGCGCGAGCTGAACGCCATAGTCGATCATGTGACCGCCGATGCCGCCATCAAGGGAGTCGTCATCACCTCGGGCAAGGACAGCTTCTCCGGCGGCGCCGACATCACCATGCTGCAGAAGATGCTGGCGACCTTTGCCGTCGACAAGGAGAATGACCTTGAGAAGGCGACCAAGGCGCTGTTCGACAATGCCGGCTATATGACCGGTCTTTTCCGCAAGATCGAGACCTGCGGCAAGCCTTGGGTGTCGGCGATCAACGGCACCTGCATGGGCGGTGCCTTCGAGATGTCGCTCGCCTGCCACGGCCGCGTCGCCGCCGATTCCGACAAGGTGAAGATGGCGCTGCCCGAGGTGAAGATCGGCATCTTCCCCGGTGCCGGCGGCACCCAGCGCGTGCCGCGGCTGACCGACCAGCAGCAGGCGCTACAGATGCTGACCACCGGGCAGAACCTGTCGCCGCAGAAGGCAAAGGCGATGGGCCTGATCCACGAGATCGCCGAGCCCTCGAAACTCATCGAGGCCGCCAAGGCGATGATCAAGAACGGCCTGAAGCCGGTGGCGCCGTGGGACGAGAAGGGCTTCAAGCTGCCGGGCGGTCCGATCTATTCGGCGGCCGGCGCCAATCTCTGGCCGCCGGCGATCGCCATCCTGCGTCGCGAAACCTACGGCAATTATCCTGCCGCGGCCGCGATCCTGAAATGCGTCTATGAAGGCCTGCTGGTGCCCTTCGACACGGCGCTCAGGATCGAGCAGCGCTATTTCACCGAAATCATGCAGTCGAAGGAAGCGGCGGCGATGATCCGCTCGCTGTTCGTCTCGCTGCAGGAACTGAACAAGGGCGCGCGCCGGCCGGCCGGCCTGCCGGAGACCAAATTCAAGAAGATCGGCATTCTCGGCGCCGGCTTCATGGGCGCCGGCATCGCCTATGTCACCGCACGAGCCGGCATTCCCGTGGTGCTGCTCGACCGCGATCTGCCGTCGGCCGAGAAGGGCAAGGCGCATTCCGACAGCCTGATGGCCGATCAGGTCAAGAAGGGCCGCGCCAAACCCGAGGACAAGGACAAGCTTCTGTCGTTGATCACCCCGACGGCGGACTATGCCGACCTTGCCGGCTGCGATCTGGTCGTCGAGGCGGTCTTCGAGGATTCGAGCGTCAAGAAGGAAGCCACGGAGAAGGCCGAAGCGGTGCTGAAATCGTCGGCAATCTTCGCGTCCAACACGTCCACCATACCGATCACCGCCCTGGCGAAGAATTCGGCGCGGCCGAAGAACTTCATTGGCATCCACTTCTTCTCGCCGGTCGACAAGATGATGCTGGTCGAGATCATCCTCGGCAAGAAGACGGGCGACAAGGCGTTGGCCGTCGCCTTCGACTTCGTGCGCGCCATCAAGAAGACGCCGATCGTCGTCAACGACACGCGCGGCTTCTACGTCAACCGCTGCGTGCTGCGCTACATGTCGGAAGCCTATAAGATGCTGATCGAAGGTGTGCCTGCACCGATGATCGAGAACGCCGCCAAGGCTGCCGGCATGCCAGTTGGCCCGCTGGCGCTGACCGATGAGACGGCCGTCGACCTTGCCCAGAAAATCATGAAGCAGACCATCAGGGATCTGGGCGAGAAGGCTGTCGACCCCAGACAGATGGCGCTGATCAACACCATGGTCGACACGCACGGCCGCTTCGGCCGCAAGAACGGCAAGGGTTTCTACGACTATCCGGCAAAGCCCGCCAAGAAGAAGCTGTGGCCGGGCCTGAAGGACCTCTATCCGCAACTGAAGGCCGAAAAAGTCGACTATGAGGAGCTGAAGCAGCGCCTGCTGGTCACCATCGCGCTGGAAGCGGCGCGGGTGATGGAAGAGGGCATCGTCACCGATCCGCGCGAGGCCGATGTCGGCTCGATCCTTGCCTTCGGCTTCGCGCCCTTCACCGGCGGCGCGCTGTCCTACATCGATGGCATCGGCGCCAAGCGTTTCGTCAAGATCGCCAAGGGGCTGCAGAAGAAGTATGGCGCCGAGTTCAAGGCGCCGAAGCTTCTGCTCGACATGGCCGAGAAGGGCGAGACCTTCTACGAGCGCTTCGACCCTTACCGGAAGGGCGAGGTCCGAGAGGCGGCCTGATCAACCCAAGATGTATGTCTGGGGGCGAATGGCCCGCACCATGGCCACGGCGTCCAGCCGTGGCCCCTACAGGGTCGGCGACGAAAGCCGGCTCGATTAGTGTGCGGAACCAGGCACATCCGTGCCTGCGTATCACTTTCCATCCCGGTCCACCGCTACCGGTGGACAATGGTGTGGTCGCGCGCTAGACAGGCTTGAGGCATTTTTTCCTGTTTGAAGGAGTGCGCGCGTGCTCTCACACGACCGCGTATGGGCCGCCATTGACGCTCTCGCCGAGCGCTATTCGCTATCGGCTTCCGGTCTTGCCCGGCGCGCGGGCCTCGATTCGACGGCCTTCAACAAGTCGAAGCGCCTGTCTTCCGACGGCCGGCCGCGCTGGCCCTCGACCGAATCGCTGGCCAAGATCATCGAGGCCACCGGTGCGTCGCTCGAGGAATTCACTGGACTGGTCGAAGGGCGCGGCGGCGCCGCCATAGCCCAACAGCGCAGCGCCGTTCCGTTGCTTGGTTTCGCCCAGGCCGGCGCGGGAGGCTTCTTCGACGATGCCGGCTATCCGGCAGGGCAGGGCTGGGATCTGGTCGAGCTTCCGGCGCGGGCGACCGAGACGTCCTACGCGCTGCAGGTGCAGGGCGATTCCATGCTGCCGCTCTACCGCAATGGCGATGTGCTGATCGTCGAACCGGGCGCGCCGACGCGCAAGGGCGACCGTGTCGTCGTCAAGACCACCGCTGGCGAGGTGATGGCCAAGGTGCTCGACCGGCAAACGGTGAAATCGATCGTGCTGGTTTCGCTCAACCCCGCCCATCCGGACCGTGACATTCCGACGCGCGACATCGAATGGATGGCGCGCATCGTCTGGGCGAGCCAGTAGGGCCCCGGGCCGGTGCGGCTTCTTCAAACGGCCCTGGCGGTTCTGGCAATCCCCGTGATGGCGGCTCTCGTTCTTGCCGGCGGACGCACGGTCAAGGGCCACGAAAGCGGCATCACGGTCGATCAGATCGATCCCATCGCCGATGCGCTTCCCACCGGCGGCGATACCCTTTCCGGTTCCGATACGGAGCGAGAGCCCGCGACCTCGGCCATTCTCGCGCCGGCCGCTCCGCGCCCAACGAAGCCTGCCGCTCATTCGAGGGCCATCGATCCCGACGTCGTGGCGCCGCCGGACCTGTCTGACCAGGAACTCGAACGGGTGGAACCGCGCGCGCCGCTCAGTGATCTGGCGCTGGCCGGGCCGCCCAAGCCGCCCAAAACGAAGATGCCAGGCGATTGGAACGGCACAAAATTGTTCCAGCCGGTCGCCACCGCCGCCGGGCTCATCGAGTCGAAGGGCTACGCGGTCGCCGTGTCCGGCGTGGACGTCGTCAAGGCCGACGAAACCTGTAGCGACGCGGGCAAGAGCTGGGCCTGCGGCACCCGCGCCAGAACAGCCTTCCGCGCCTTCCTGCGTGGCCGTGCGGTCGCCTGCACGGTGCCGCCGGACGGCGGCCGCGACATCATTACCGCCGAATGCCATATCGGCAACCAGGACATCGGCCAGTGGTTGGTCGAGAATGGCTGGGCGCGCGCGGCGCAAGGCGGTCCCTATGTCGAGGCCGGGGACAAGGCCCGCGCCGCAAGGAAAGGTATTTTCGGCCCGGCGCCGAAGCTTGACGGCCTACCGGCGCTGCCGGCCGCGTCAGGGCCGGCGCCGGTCGCGCCGGATTCGATCCTGCCGGCTGATGGGGGCGCGGTTACGCCGCCAGTTGACCAGCCAGCGCCCGCTCAATGAGCGCGCGCGTCTCGGCGATGCCGTAAAGCGCCGCGAAGGAACCGAAGCGCGGCCCGCGTTCCTGGCCGATCAGCACCTGGTAGATCATCTGGAAGAAGGCGACCGACACGCCGGGTCCGCCTTCCGGGCTCTGCTTGGAATGATCCTGGTAGCGCTCGATCTTACGCGCGACATTGAGCGCGGCGTTCTGGATCGCCTCGCCGTCGGCGCCCTGCGGCAGCGCGCCGAGCGCGTCGGAGAGCTTGGCCAGCGCCTCGCGCTCCACCTCGTCGGCGGCGCGGTAGACCTTGGTCGGCTTCACGAAGTCGTCGAAATAGCGGATCGCGTAGCCGGTCAGGCGGTCGAGCTCCGGATGCGTCTTCGGCGTCACGCCCGGCGCATGCCGCGAGATGAAGCCCCACAGCACCGCCTTGTCATGCGCATTGGAGGCGCTGACCAGGTTGAGCAGCAGCGCGAAGGGCACCGGCAGGTCGATGGCCGGCGGGCTGCCGTCATGCATGTGCCAGACCGGATTGCCGAGCCGCTCCTTCCAGTCCTGGCGCGGATAGGCGCCAAGGAATGCGTAATATTCGTCCACCGCCTTCGGGATGACGTCGAAATAGAGCTTCTTCGCCTGCCGCGGCCGCTGGTACATATAGAGACCGAGGCTCTCCGTCGGCGCGTAGGTCAGCCATTCGTCGATGGTCAGGCCGTTCCCCTTCGACTTCGAAATCTTCTGGCCTTCCTCGTCGAGGAACAGCTCGTAGACGAAATGCTCCGGCGGGCGTCCGCCGAGGATGTTGCAGATGCGGTCGTAGATCGCCGCGTTGGTCTGGTGGTCCTTGCCGAACATCTCGAAATCGACGCCGAGCGCCGCCCAGCGCATGCCGAAATCCGGCTTCCACTGCAGCTTCACACGGCCACCGGTGACAGGCAGCGTCGTCTCGGTGCCTTCGTCGTCGAAGGTGATGGTGCCGGCCTTGGCGTCGACATTTATCATCGGCACGTAGAGCACGCGGCCGCTCTTCGGCGAGATCGGCAGAAACGGGCTGTAGGTCGCCTGGCGCTCCGGCCCGAGCGTCGGCAGCATCACGCCCATGATCTCGTCATAGCGTTCGGCGGCGCGCCGCAGCACCTCGTCGAAACGGCCGGCCTTGTAGTACTGCGTTGCGCTGGCGAATTCGTAGTCGAAGCCGAACGTGTCGAGGAAGCGGCACAGCATCGCATTATTGTGGTCGGCGAAGCTCGCATAGTCGCCGCCGAACGGATTGGGCACCGAGGTAAGCGGCATATGCAGATAGGGCTCAAGCGCGGCGCGGTCCGGCACGCTCTCCGGGATCTTGCGCATGCCGTCCATGTCGTCGGAGAAGCACAGAAGCTTGGTCTTGACCTTATCTTGCGTTAGCACCCGGAAGGCATGCCGCACCATGGTCGTGCGCGCCACCTCGCCGAAGGTGCCGATATGCGGCAGGCCGGACGGGCCATAGCCGGTCTCGAACAGGACGGTCTCGGGAAAGTCCTTGCCCTTGTAGCGGGCGATGACTTTTTTCGCTTCCTCGAACGGCCAGGCCTTGCTCTCGGCCGCCGCGGCAAGCATCTCGGGAGTGAGATCGATGATGTTTGATCCCGTCATGTCAAAGTTCCAGTCATGGCCGTCTTCGCGGCGGATAAGGTTTTGTCGACCGGTCTCTAGGCGTGACAGGCTGGAGCGTCAACGATTTGCGGCGCTTTTCCTTGCGACGCCGCGATAGCGCTCCTACGTTCGGGCCCATCATCCAGTGCATGTCATCCAAACGTGTGTCACGGTTTTGGAAAGATGACATGCGCGCCGCCTTCAGGAGTTTTGAATGCCTTCATTGACGCCGCACGAAGCCCTGATCCACCTGATGGTCATCACATCGGCCTCCGATCGCGACATGACCGATGTCGAGCTGCAGCGGATCGGCGACGTCGTCCGCTCCTGGCCGGTGTTCGTCGACTTCAACCAGGACAGGCTGGTTGCAGTGGCGCAGGCGTGTCAGAAGGCGCTGCATGAGAAGGACGGGCTGGAAGGCGTGCTGGCGCGCGTCGCCGAGGCGCTGCCGGAGCGGCTGCGCGACACCGCTTATGCGGCTGCTTTCGAGGTTGCCGCCGTCGATCTCGAAATGCGCATGGAGGAAGTGCGCGTCCTCCAGCTCATCCGCCTCAAGCTCGACCTCGACACGCTGACCGTCGCCGCGATCGCCCGCGCGGCCAAGGCGCGCTTGCGCTCGCTGACATGAAGCAATCCAAGGAAAAGTCTGAGCCTTAGGCTCGGCGACTTCGCCGCGCCTTCTGTTCGGAATTGCTGAATAACCGGTTAGAAAAAACTCACCGGGAAATAGCGCAGGTAAAACTCGGCGAAGGTGCCCTTGATCGAGATTTCCTGCAGCGCGTAGTCGAAGGCGGCGGCAAGCGCTGTGTCGTTCTTGCGGGTGGCGATCGCCATGCCCGAGCCCAGATATTCCGGCGCCAGATACGGACCGCCGGCGAAGCGGCAGCAGCCGGCGGCGTCCGAGCCGCCCAGCCAGAAAGCAAAGCGCATGCCATCGCCGAAGGCGGCGTCGACCTTGCCGGCCTTGAGGTCGGCATAGAGGTCTTCCGGTGTGTCGAAGGTCACCACCTGCACGGTGTTAAAGTAGTCCCGCAGCATTTTCTCATGCGCCGAGCCGGCGACGACGCCGACCCGCTTGCTGCGCAGCTTGTCGAGGATCGGCTCGCCGAAGGCCTTCGCCTTGGGCATGATGAAGCGCGCCGGGAATTGCATGTAGGAGCGCGAGAAGGCGTATTTCTCGCGGCTGTCCGGCGTCGCGGCGATGCCGGCGATGATCGCCTCGCCTTCGCCTTTCTGCAGAGCATCGTCCAGTTCGTTCCACGGCAAAGCCTGGACCTGGCATTTTTCGGCGACGCCCAGTTCCGCGCAGATCGCCCGCGCCAGATCGATGTGGAAACCCGATAGGCGGCCGGCGCCGTCGAGGAAGTTGAACGGCGGAAAATCGGTGGTGGTGAGGAATCTGAGCCGCGGCAGCGCGGAAAGATCGGGCTTCGGCAGCCGTTCCTTGGCGTCCCACAGCACCGGCACCTGCGGCTCCGCCGCCTGAGTCGGTCCGGCAAGGGGCAGCGCGCCGGTCAGTGCCGATATCAGGGCCAGAAAAATCCACCGCAATTTCACGATAAGGCTCCGCCCAGACAGCTTTCTTGGCTTTTCGTATGAAAAGGGGGGCAGGCACAACGGTTTTTGATTTCAAGCCGCCAAATTGAGCGTATGCTTTAGCACGTGTGCAAGTGACCTTGCGTGCCGGAAGGGGGGAACTGCCGGTTTTGCTGAGGAGATTGCGACGCGGGGGTTGATGACGAAGGGGGGTTCGGGCATCTACCGTCGGTAATGAAAAAGCAGAAGCAACATGGGGTAGATGTTGCGATGGGCCTGTTCGACAGAACGCTGGAATACATAGACCAGTTGCAGCATGCTGGCACCGCGGCCGCGGTCTGCGAGAGGCTGCTCGGTATCACCTCGAGCTTCGGCCTGACCGCACTAATGGCTGGAACCGTGCCGCAGCCGGGCACGCCGCGCGGCCGGCAGAAACAGCATGTGATGCTTTGCGATTGGCCCGGCGAATGGCTGGAGCGCTATGTGGCGCGCAATTATGTCGATCACGACCCGGTCGTCAGTCACATGAAGCAGCTTCAGGCGCCGTTCCAATGGCGGGACGCTTCCAAGAACGCCCTGATCGACAAGAACAGCGACGAAGTCATGGGCGACGCCCGCGAGTTCAAGCTGCGCGACGGCCTGGCGTTTCCGCTGGTCACGCTCGACGGCCAGATCGTGATGGTCTCGCTGGGCGGCGAATCCGTTGAACTGTCGGATGCGGAATTCGGAATGGTCTCGCTCGCGTCGACCTATGCGATCGGCCGCGCCATGCAACTGCACACCAAGGCCGACAGCGTCATCGATCACATAGAATTGACGGCGCGTGAGCGGGAGTGCCTGCAATGGGCCGCCGTCGGCAAGTCCGAATGGGAGATCTCGCAAATCCTCGGCATCTCGGAACACACTTCCGAGAAACACCTTCTTAACGCCAAGAGCAAACTCGGGGCAGCCAACCGGGTACAGGCGGTCGCGGAGGCGATTAGGCGCGGTTATATTAGCTAGGTCGGCCGTGCCGACCTGGAAATTCTTGCCTGCGCCTTCGCGCAATATTTTAAGGGACATCACGGCCGTATCTTCCTCTTAAGCCCAGGAGACGGCTAATGCTCTTTGCCCTTACCACTCAGGAACTGATGGAACGCCCCGACCTTTGGGAGGCGGTCCATCGCTTGCGCTACAAGATCTTCGTCGAGGAGATGGGTTGGACCGATCTCGACCGTCCGGACCAGCTCGAGATCGACCAGTTCGATCATGACGAGGCCGAACACCACCTCGTCATCCGCAACGGCGAACTGGCGGGTTACCAGCGCATGCTGCCGACCACACGGCCGCATCTTCTGACGGATGTTCTGTCGGATCTCTGCGAAGGACCGTCCCCTTCGGGGCCGAATGTCTGGGAACTGACCCGCTACGCGGTGGCTCCGGGTTTTCGCGACGGCAAACGCGGCGTCTCGACAGTCGGCACCGAGCTGATCGCCGGCTTCGTCGAATGGGGCCTGAAGCGCAACGTCAACCAGGTCATCATCGAGTTCGAGCCGATGTGGGTGCTGCGCGCCCTGCAACTGCACTTCCTGGCGACGCCGCTCGGTTACCAGCGCACCTATGGCAACCAGCAGGTCGTGGCGACGCTGCTCACCTTCACCGAGCATACGCTCGATGTCGTGCGGGCCCGCCGCAACCACCATCTGCCGGTGCTGAACCGGGGCTATCCCGGTCTGCTCGGCCTCAAGCAGGCTTCGTGATGGAGGCGGTCATGAGTTTCCATCCCGAACCGGAACTGCGCGGCCATACGCTGGTCGTCACCGTGTCCTCGCATGACGGCCGGCCAGTGCTCGACAGGCACGCCTATGCGAGCCTTGCCAGGACCTTGCGCGATGCGGCGGTCAACGACGAGGTCCGCGTCGTCATGCTGCGCGGCCTTGCTGGGTGCTTCTGCCTTGGAGGGGACTTCTCGGAGTTCCTCGACGCCACCAAGCACCGAGAGCTGATCGCCGCCGTCACCGACATGTTCCGCATGTTGGCGACCTTCCCCAAGCCGGTCCTTGCCTGCGTCGACGGCGATGCCGTCGGCGTCGGCTGCACCATCCTGTTCCATTGCGACATGGTGATCGCTTCCAGGGGCAGCACCTTCAGGGTGCCGTTCGTCGATTTTGGCCTGGTGCCGGACGCCGCGACCAGCATTCTGGCGCCCCAGAAGCTCGGCTATGCCGGTGCGTTCCGCTTCTTCTGCCTGGGCGATACGCTGGGCGTCGAAGACGCCAAGGCGCTGGGCCTGGTCGGCGAGATCGTGACGCAAGGCAGCGCCGAGGAAGCAACGCTGGCGAGGGCCAAACAGCTGGCCAAGAAGCCTGTTGCGGCATTGCTGCAGACGCGCAGCCTGCTCAAGGGAGATACGGACGTGTTGTGCGACCGCATCGACCACGAGATCACGCTGTTCCAGCAGGCGCTTCAGGATGACACCACGCTGAAGCGGCTGCAGCGGATTGCTCGCCTGGCCGCCTGAGCTCCCGGCATGAAACCTCAGCGCCGCGCGAGCCGAAAGGCGCGCGGCGCTGTAACTCGTCCGGAACCGCGTTACCCCGCGGGTAGGGCAGGCCAGCGGTTCCAGACGAAGAACAACAACTAGTCTTTAAGGAATTCCGGCCCCTCGCCGATGATCTTCTTGTCGGGCTTGCCGACGGCGTCGAGGTCCCTTCCGTCATAGGGCAGGGAAAGCAGGATACGCTGGATCACCGCAAGCCGGGCGCGTCGTTTGTCATTGGCCCGCACGACGACCCAGGGCGAGAACTCCTTATGTGTGCGCTCGATCATCTGGTCGCGCGCCCTGGTGTAGTCGTCCCACTTGCCGACTCCGGCGATGTCGATCGGCGAGAACTTCCAGTTCTTCAGCGGCGACCAGCGGCGGTCATGGAACCGTTCGAGCTGCGTTTCGCGGCCGATATTCAGCCAGAATTTGAAGAAATGCATACCTTCGTTGCAGATCATCCGCTCGAAATGCGGCGTCTCGTCGAGGAATTTCTCATGCTGCTCCGGCGTGCAGAACCCCATGACCGGCTCGACACCGGCGCGGTTGTACCAGGAGCGGTCGAAGGTGACGAATTCGCCCGAAGTCGGGAAATGGTCGACATAGCGCTGGTAATACCATTGCCCCGCCTCGGTCGGCGTCGGCTTGGGCAGCGCGACGTTGCGGGCCGTGCGCGGGTTCATATATTGCCGCAGCACGAAGATCGTGCCTCCCTTGCCGGCCGCGTCCCTGCCCTCGAAAAGCGCCATCACCCGCTTGCCGGTGGCCTGTAGCCAGGCCTGCGCCTTGACCAGTTCGATCTGCAGCTCCTCGAGCTCCTTTTCGTAGTCCTCGCTTTTCATCTTCTTGTCGTAAGGATAGCCGCCGGCGGTAAGCTTGTTGTCCTCGATCCAGTCAGGCAGCACCGGATTGTCGATGTCGAACTCGCGCTCCTTGCCGCCGATCTTGATCTTGATCGGTGCCGTGGCCGGCACCGCTTCAGCCGTTTCCTTGGCTTTTTTCATCCGGACGAACCTTTCCAGTTTGCGGACTCATGCTATGGAGCCTGTGCAGCGCAAAGACGCTGCAGCATTTTGATCTTGCGCATGAACCTTCGCGAAAATCGATCCTGATTTCCAGGGTCCCATGCGTCAGGCCGGTCCAGCGAGCCGGCTGACCGGTCGAACGGGATGCGGGGTGGCGCGGGCCTATGGCAGAGACGGGCGCGGGACAAGACAACAAGGGGCGAGCCTTGGCCGGACGGCTGGCGCGCAACCGCTGGCTGCTTGGCGCAGGCGTTCTCGCGGTCCTTGCCGTTTATTTTTTCGCCGGCTCATCCGCCTATGTGCTGCTGCTGGCCCTGGCCGCGCTGGCGGCCGCGGCGATGCTGCCCGCAGATGCCGAACGCCAGCCGGCCGATGCGGGGGCAGCGATCGAGGCCAGCGGGCTGCAGAGGCTCTCCGGCGAATACCTGGCCGCCGCGGTCGCCGACCCGCTGATCATCTTCGACCATTCCGCCACCATCGTTCACGCCAACGCTGCCGCCTTCGCCGCCTTTGGCGGACTGGCGCCCGGTATGTCGCTGTCGCTCAAGTTCCGCGCCCCGGAGATGCAGGCGCTGCTCGACGGCATCCTTGCCGGGGAAGTCGCTTCCGATGCGGTCGACTACACCGAAAAGCTGCCGGTGGAACGCACATATCGGGTCAGCGCGTCCACGGTCGGTCATGCCACAGGCCTTTACGTGCTGGTGTTCAAGGATCAAAGCGAGACGCGTCGCATCGATCGCATGCGCGCCGACTTCATCGCCAATGCCAGCCATGAGCTGCGCACGCCGCTTGCCTCGATCGCCGGCTTCATCGAGACGCTGCGCGGGCCGGCCCGCAACGATCCGGCGGCGCGCGACCAGTTCCTGCAGATCATGCAGAACCAGACCGGCCGGATGGCCCGCCTGATCGACGATCTGCTCTCACTGTCGCGGTTGGAGATGAAACCCTATCTGGGACCGGGCACGGAAGTCGATCTTCGCCAGACGATCGACAGCGTGATCGATTCGCTGGGGCCGCTGGCCAGTGAGAACGGCGTCGTCATCGAGCGGGAGTTCGCCAACGCGCCGCTTGTCGTCCCCGGTGATCGCGACGAGTTGTTCCAGGTCTTCGAGAATCTCCTCGAGAATGCCTGCAAATACGGCCAGTCAGGCGGGCGCGTCACCGTATCGGTCGCCGGCGGCGAGGATGGCCAGCAGCCGGGCTTCGACGTCACGATAAGGGATTATGGTCCGGGCATTGCCGAAGAGCACATCCCGCGCATCACCGAGCGCTTCTACCGCGTCGATGTTGAAAACAGCCGCGCCCAGAAAGGCACCGGGCTTGGCCTTTCGATCGTCAAGCATATATTGACCCGTCATAACGCAAGATTGTCCATCAAGTCGGAAGTCGGCAAGGGCGCGGCGTTCACGGTTCATTTGCCGGCTCGCTGATCGTATATCGGTTACCAACCGGGATTTTCTTCTTTCTGTCATGCGGTTCACGTATCAGCGACGGATTGAGGGAACGCACCAGCCGGCACAAGCCGGGAAGGCATATCCATGCAGTCCGTTCATATCGCCAGTGCCTATGATGAAGAGCTGAAATTCCTGTCGAAGCGCATCGCCGCGATGGGCGGCCATGCCGAGCGCATGGTCGAACAGGCGGTCGCGGCTCTGGTGAATGTCGACCATGGCCTCGCGCAGAAGGTCATCCAGGACGATCTCGTCCTCGACGAAGGACAGCGCGAGATCGACGACAAGGCCATCATCATCATCGCCAGGCGCCAGCCGATGGCGACGGATCTTCGCGAGATCGTCGGCGCGATCCGTATCTCGGCCGATATCGAGCGTGTCGGCGACTTGGGCAAGAACGTCGCCAAGCGGGTGGCCTCGGTGGACGGCCGCCAGCCGAATAGCCTTTTCCGCGGTATCGAGGCGCTTGCCAATCTGGCGCTGACGCAGCTCAAGGAAGTGCTCGACGTCTACGCCTCGCGCTCGGTCGAGAGGATTGGCCTCGTGCGCGACCGGGACGACCAGATCGACGCCATGTACACCTCGCTGTTCCGCGAGCTCTTGACCTACATGATGGAAGATCCGCGCAACATCACACCGTGCACGCATCTTCTGTTCTGCGCCAAGAACATCGAGCGCATCGGCGACCACGCGACCAATATCGCCGAGACGATCTATTACATCGTCACGGGCGACCAGATGCCAGCCGACCGGCCGAAAGGCGACAAGACCGACAAGGTCGTGCTTCCCGGCCCGGTGCCGGCCAAGTGAACCGCCGCCTCTCGAATGGCTTCCTGATTTAGGATAAGCTCCTCCAGGGACAGCGATTTTGTCAGTCGCAGTCTCGGGAGGTTTGCGATGGAACAAGTTCGAAACCTGACCCCGGCCCCAACGTCGGGCATCATTGCATCCAGCGTCTATTCGGGCGGCAAGCGCATCGCCGACATCGCCATCGAACAGGCCGGCGAATGGGCGGCAAAACCCGGCCATGTCGTCTGGATCGGCCTGCTCGAGCCCGATCGCAACCTGCTGCTCCGGGTGCAGGCGCAATTCCACTTGCATGATTTGGCGATCGAGGATGCCGAGCATCCGCATGCGCGCCCGAAGATCGAGCAATATGGCGACGCCCTCTTCATCGTTGCCCGCACCGCGCAATTGATCGACGGCCGTGTCACTTTCGGCGAGACGCATCTGTTCGTCGGCGCCGGCTATATTGTCAGCGTCCGGCACGGCCCGTCGACCTCCTACGCCGCCGTGCGCCAGCACTGGGAGAGCTGCCCGCATTCGCTCGCCAAAGGCGAGGATTTCGTCCTCTACGCCATCCTCGACTTCATCGTCGACAACTACATGCCGGTGCTGGAGCAGATCGAGGACGAGGTCGAGGCGATCGAGGACAAGGTGCTTCTGAAGCCGATGACCGGTTCCGATATCGAGCGGCTTTACATGCTGCGCCGCGATCTGCTGCGGCTGCGCAATGCGGCGCTGCCGCTGGTCGAGGTCTGCCGTCGGCTGACCAGCGCCGACCTGCCGCAGATACATGCCGCCATGCATCCGCTGTTTCGCGATGTGACGGACCACATTCGCACCGTGCAGGAAAAGATCGACTCCCTGCGCGAGGTTCTGGCCTTCGCCTTCGAAGCCAGTCTGCTGGTCGGGCAGAGCCAGGAAACCGCAATATCCAAGAAGCTCGCCTCATGGGCCGCCATTCTGGCGGTGCCCACGGCCTTCGCCGGCATCTACGGCATGAACTTCTCCGACATGCCGGAACTGAAGATGGAATACGGCTATCCGGCCGTCCTGGTGGCGATCGCGCTCATCTGCGCGTTCCTGTACTGGCGGTTCAAGAGGAATGGATGGCTGTGAAATAGGGAAGTAGGGCACTAAGGGAATAGAGAGCGAGTAGCGAATAGGGAGTAGCGAGTAGGCGAAATAAGTTGCCCTTTTCGCGAAACTCTATCCAGTTCTATTCGCTATTCGCTATTCGCTATTCGCTATTCGCTATTCGCTATTCGCTATTCGCTATTCGCTATTCGCTATTCTCTATTCGCTCAGCGCGCCCTGCGCCGCTCGCCCGCCGGCTGGAACGCCACCCGCGAATGATACTTGCAATAGGGTCCCGTTTCGGCGGCGTCGTTGCCGCAGAAGTTGAAGTCTTCCGACAGCGGATCGCCGTTCGGCCATTTGCAGGTGCGTTCGGTCAGCTCGACGAGCTGCAGATGCCGCGAGATCGGCACGACCACGTTCTCGACCGGTCGGATATAGTGGCGCGCGACCGGCTCGGCGTCGAACTGCACCTGTAGCGCGGTGGCGCCGATGGTGGTGGTCACGTGACGTGTGGCACTCGCGGCGCGGGTCACCGATTTCTGCATCGAGGCGCCTTGCGTCGCCTTCTTCTGGCGCGCCGGAGCGGCCGTTGCGCGGCCGCGGCCCGACAGCTTCAGGCGATGCACCTTGCCGATGACGGCGTTGCGGCTCACCCCGCCGAGCTGTGCGGCGATCTGGCTGGCGCTCAGACCCTCCGACCACAATTTCCTGAGAAGTTCGACCCGCTCGTCAGTCCAGTTCATGAGACCGCGCTCCTGCTGAGGCGTACGACAGTCAGAATCCTTTCCCGCCCCCGGCTCTCGCCGGGCAAACAACACCACATATACCGGGTGATTAGGTCCGCCGCACGAAATCTAGTTATTTCTCGACTACAAATACCTTATGCGCTGACTCGGTGACAAGAGTCCCCAGGGCAACACGATTCGGTTTTTTCGGTTTTCCCCAACTTGCCGGCCTACTTATGAGCCGGCGTGGCGTCAGGGGCTTGCCACGCGCTTCTGCGTGACGTTTTCGTTGACTTCATGGCCGAAAAACATGATAAGCCGCAAAGGCCGCCGCATTGGCGGCTTTTTTGATTTCCGGTTCCGGAGACGCATATAATGAGCGGTTCGGCGCTTTACGAGACCTTTGCCCGCGCACCCCTGGCTTTCGACCGCGGGGAGGGGACCTGGCTGGTCACCGACAAGGGCGAGCGATATCTCGACTTCGCCGGCGGCATCGCGGTGAATTCGCTGGGCCACGGCCATCCGCATCTGGTCGCGGCGCTCACCGAGCAGGCCGCCAAGCTGTGGCACGTCTCCAACCTCTATGAGATCCCGGAACAGCGCCGGCTGGGCGAGCGGCTGACTGAGGCGACCTTTGCAGACAAGGTGTTCTTCACCAATTCCGGTGCCGAGGCACTGGAATGCGCCATCAAGACGGCCAGGCGCTATCAATTCGTCAAGGGCCATCCCGAGCGCTTCCGCATCATCACCTTCGAGGGTGCCTTTCACGGCCGCACGCTGGCGACGATCGCCGCCGGCGGCCAATACAAATACCTCGAAGGCTTCGGCCCGAAGGTCGAGGGATTCGACCAGGTCGCTTTCGACGACATCGACGCCGCTGAAAAGGCGATCACGCCGGAAACCGCGGCGATCCTGATCGAGCCGGTGCAAGGCGAGGGCGGCATACGCCCGGTGCCGACGCAATCGCTGAAGCGGCTGCGGCAACTCTGCGACAAGCACGGCCTGCTTTTGATCTTCGACGAGGTCCAGTGCGGCATTGGCCGCACCGGCAAGCTGTTCGCGCATGAATGGTCAGGCGTCACGCCCGATCTGATGGCGATCGCCAAGGGCATCGGCGGCGGCTTTCCGATGGGTGCCTGCCTTGCCACCGACGAGGCGGCGACCGGCATGACGGCCGGCGTGCACGGCACCACCTTCGGCGGCAATCCGCTGGCGATGGCCGTCGGCAACGCCGTGCTCGACGTGGTGCTGGCCGACGGCTTCCTCGAGGACGTGCAGCGCAAGGCGCTGCTTCTGAAGCAGGGCCTTGCGGCGGTGGCCGATGAATTCCCCGACGTCATCGAGGGCATCAGGGGAACCGGCCTTATGCTCGGCCTGAAATGCGCCATGCCCAACGCCAAGGTGAACATGGCGCTGCGCGACCAGCACCTGCTTGCCGTGCCGGCGGGCGACAACGTCATCCGCCTCCTGCCGCCGCTCACCGTCACCGACGAGGAGATCGGCGTGGCGCTGGAGCGCATTCGCGGCGGCGCCAAGCGCCTGACCGACGCGATTGCCGCCGAAGCCGCCAAATAATTTCTGGAACCTGCCGATGAGTGTTCGCCACTTCACCGATCTGTCCGCCGTTTCCGCGGGCGACCTGCGCATCATGCTGGACGACGCGGTGGCGCGAAAGACCAGGCTCAAGGCAGGTGAGCGTTCAAAACCGCTCGATGGCAAGGTGCTGGCCATGATCTTCGACAAGCCGTCGACGCGCACTCGCGTGTCCTTCGATGTCGGCATGCGCCAGCTCGGCGGCGAGACTATCATGTTGACCGGCACCGAGATGCAGCTCGGCCGTTCGGAGACAATCGCCGACACGGCGAAAGTGCTGTCGCGCTATGTCGACGCCATCATGATCCGCACCACCTCGCACGACCGGCTGCTGGAGCTCACCGAGAACGCCACCGTTCCGGTCATCAACGGGCTGACCGACGACACGCATCCCTGCCAGCTCATGGCCGACATCATGACCTTTGAGGAGCATCGCGGCCCGGTGTCCGGCAAGACCTTCGCCTGGACCGGCGACGGCAACAATGTGCTGCATTCGCTCCTGGAGGCCTCGGCGCGGTTTAGCTTCAACCTCAATATCGCGGTGCCGGAAGGCAGCGAGCCTTTCGAGAAATATGTCGACTGGTCGAAAGCCAATGGCGGTAAGGTCCGGTTTTCCAGGTCCGCCGAGGAAGCCGTCGACCAGGCCGACTGCGTCGTCACCGATAGCTGGGTCTCCATGGGCCAGGAGCATCGCGCCCGCGGCCACAACGTCTTCCTGCCCTATCAGGTCAATGCGGCGCTGATGGCAAAAGCCAAGCCCGATGCATTGTTCATGCACTGCCTACCGGCGCATCGCGGCGAGGAGGTCACCGACGAGGTGATCGACGGGCCGCATTCGGTGGTCTTCGACGAGGCCGAGAACCGGCTGCACGCCCAGAAGGCGGTGCTGGCCTGGTGTCTGGGCGCGTGAGAAGGGCTGGACCTGACCGCTTCCGGCCCGATCGGGCTCAACTTGATCTGGGGACATGTGATGCCTATTTGCGGGCCATCACGTAAATTGAACGCGCTTCGACGCATGCGGCTCACCGGGCGGCATGGCTGCGCCCCGGAGTATTGTCATGTTGGAAACCCAGACCTTGGCTGAGCATAAACCCCAACTCGGTGAATTCGGCTTCGCCGGCGACGATCATGTCGTGCCTTATGAGGTCGCGCCGCTCGATGTGCGCGGCCGCACCGTGCAGCTCGGGCCGATGCTCGATGCTATTCTGAGCCGCCACGATTACCCTGAGCCGGTCGCCCGCCTGCTGGCGGAAGCCTGCGTGCTCACCGTGCTGCTCGGCACTTCGCTGAAGTTCGAAGGCAAGTTCATCCTGCAGACCCGCACCGACGGTCCGGTCGACATGCTGGTGGCCGATTTCACCACGCCGCATGCGCTGCGCGCCTATGCGCGCTTCGATGCCGACCGGCTGCAGGCGCTGACCGCCGCCGGCGAGACCTCGCAGCAGACGCTGCTCGGCGACGGCGTCCTGGCCTTGACCATCGACCAGGGCGCGCATACGCAGCGCTACCAGGGCATCGTCCAGCTCGACGGCACCTCGCTCGAGGATGCCGCGCGCACCTATTTCCGGCAGTCGGAGCAGATCCCGACCGATATCAAGATGTCGGTCGCCAAGCTGGTCACGCCCGGCCCGGCCGGCGCGCGCGAGCAGTGGCGCGCCGGCGGTATCCTGGCGCAATTCCTGCCGCAGTCGCCGGAACGCATGCGCGTTCCCGATATTTCCGGCGGCGACGGCGATCCGCGTGACGTTGCGGACCAGCCGGCCGACAATTCCTGGCAGGAGTTGCTGGCGCTGCTCGGCACGATCGAGCCGACCGAGTTGATCGACCCGACGGTGGGCGCCGAGCGGTTGCTCTACCGGCTGTTCCACGAACACGGCGTGCGCGTTTTCCGCGGCGTCCCTGTCGCCGACCAGTGCTCCTGCTCGCGCGACAAGATCCGCGGCATTCTCGAAGGCTTTTCGGCTGAGGAGATCAAGGAATCGACCGAGGAGGGCGGCATCCATGTCGCCTGCGAGTTCTGCTCGACCCAATACGACTTCGACCCGGCTGAATTCGCGAAGTGATCTCTCTTCCTTCTCCCCGTTCCACGGGGAGAAGGTGCCCGAAGGGCGGATGAGGGCGGCGCCAACGTTGGCGATCATAGCGACACGCTGGCGACGCGGTCGTCCGCCTCAAGGAAAATCTCAGAAGGCCGGCGCCGCCCGTCATTGCCCTGCCGGGCATTTCTCCCCGTGAAACGGGGAGAAAGAGGCTGTCGCCGACGTCTAATTCACCGTGCGCCTTGTCCCTGGCATGTCGAGCGAGAAAGCCGGAATGGCGATATCGAACGTCTCGCCGCGGCCGTTGCGCATCGTGTAGTGGCCGACCATGATGCCTGACGGCGTCGAGAGCGGGCAGCCCGAGGTGTACTGGTAACTGTCGCCGGGATTGAGTTCCGGCTGGTCGCCGACGACGCCGGCGCCGCGCACCTCCTCGACCCGGCCCTGACCGTCGGTGATGTGCCAGTAGCGCGACACAAGCTGCACGAACTCGTCGGAGCGGTTGTCGATCGTCACCTGATAGCCCCAGACATAGCGGTTCTCGGACGGATCGGAGCGGTCCTCCAGATAGAAGGGCCTGACCAGCACTTCGATGTTGCGCGTCACTGCGCGATACATGGGCCACTCCGGTTGCCGCCGCGGAAAATATGTCACGCTCCGCTCTTGATAAACGCAGCGCCGACCATCCTGCCAGCCTTGTAAGTGCAGGTGCCGAAAAACAATGTCATTTAGGTGACACATGACAATGTTGGTGTGCACAAACCGTGCCGGGCGACTCGGGCGCTCTGTAACAGTTGAAACGGCCGCGTGCGGCCTAAAGCAATTCCAGGAAAGCGCGAGCGGTTAGGCTCGGCGCCTTCGCCGTAGCCTTCCGTCCGGAATTGCGTGAAAACAAGGAGATGGAGTGGGTCGCCGTTTGCGTGAAACGGTGAAACTCTCTATCGGGGGTGACCAGATCTCGATGGAACTGACTATCGCAGCCGGCCTGGCTTCGTCAGCGCTTCTTTCCTTCAATCTCGCCAGCATCCTGCTCGCCTCGTCGCGGCTGAAGCGGCGGCATGTCATCGCGCCGCCCTCCAGCGCGCGGCCGCCGGTCTCCATCATCGTGCCGTCGCGTGGCGTCGAGCCGTTCACGCCGGAGACCTTGCAGCGCGCCTTCTCGCTCGATTGGCCGCGCTACGAGCTGATCTTCTGCGTCGCGCATGCCGAAGACCCGGTGGTCAAGCTGATCGATGCGGCGATCGCGCGCCACCCCAAAATTCCTGCGCGGCTGCTGATCGGCGACGATCGCGTCAGCGCCAATCCCAAGCTCAACAACTGCGTCAAGGGCTGGCAGGCGGCGAGACACGATTGGGTGATCCTCGCCGATTCCAACGTGCTGATGCCGAGAGACTATGTCCAGCACCTGATGGCGGCATGGCGGCCGGATACCGGCCTCGTCTGCTCGACGCCGATCGGCTCGCGGCCGGACGGGTTTTGGGCCGAAGTCGAATGCGCCTTCCTCAACACGCTGCAGGCGCGCTGGCAGTATGCCGGCGAGGCGCTTGGCCTTGGCTTCGCCCAGGGCAAGAGCATGCTGTGGAACAAGCCGATGCTCGATGCCAATGGCGGTATTCAGGCCTTGGCCGCCGAAGTCGCCGAGGACGCGGCGGCCACCAAGCTGGTCAACGGCTTGGGGCTCAATGTCAACCTCGTCGCCTCGCCATTCGAGCAGCCGCTCGGCCAGCGCAGGCTCGCCGAGGTCTGGTCGCGCCAGACGCGCTGGGCGCGGCTGCGGCGGGTTACCTTTCCGCTGTTCTTCGCGCCGGAGATCCTGACTGGCGCTGCGGTGCCGCTGCTGCTGGCGCTGATTGCGGCGGCAAGCGCCGGCGTCAGCCTGCCCACGACGGCCTTGGGCGTGCTGGCGATCGCCTACCTGCCGGAATGGCTGCTGGCCTTTGCGAAGGGCTGGTACCTGTCGCCGCGCAGCATAACCGCGATGATCGTGCGCGATGCCCTGCTGCCGGCCATCTGGGCGCGCGCCTGGTTCGGCGGCGCCGTCGAATGGCGCGGCAACGCCATGACCATCCGCACCAAGGCGATGACCGAGCTGGAGGAGCTCGCCTAGAGCAATTCCAGGAAAAGTGTGAAACGGTTTCCGTCCGGAATTGCGGCTCTGGAAGGCTCGGGCCGCGGCGTTCTCAGCCTTCTATTTTGCCGCCTTCAGGGCCTGTTCCACGTCTTCCAGCAGATCGTCGCTGTCCTCCAGGCCAACGGAGAGCCTCAGCGTGCCTGGCCCGATGCCGAGCTCGGCGCGGGCCTCGTCGCTCAGGTTCTTGTGCGTCGTCGTCGCCGGATGGGTGATCAGGCTCTTGGCGTCACCGAGATTGTTGGAGATCAGCACGATGTCGAGCGCGTTCTGGAAGGCAAAGGCCGCCTGCTTGCCGCCCTTGACGTCGAGGCAGATCAGCGTCGAGCCTCCCGACATCTGCTTCTTGACGATATCCGCTTGCGGATGATCGGCGCGGCCCGGATAGATGACACGGGCGATCTCCGGCCGCTCGGCCAGGAAATCGGCGATCTTGCCGGCGCTCTCGGTCTGCTGGCGCACACGCAGCGGCAGCGTCTCCAGGCCTTTGAGCAGCGTCCAGGCGTTGAAGGGCGACAGGCTGGGACCGGTGTGCCGGAAATAGTCGTGCAGGTTCTCGTCGATCCACTTCTTGTCCGACAGGATGACGCCGCCGAGGCAGCGGCCCTGGCCGTCTATGTGCTTGGTCGCCGAATAGACGACGATATGGGCGCCGAGCAGCAAGGGCTTCTGCTGCAGCGGCGTGGCGAAGACATTGTCGACGATCAAGCGCGCGCCGATCGAATTGGCGAGCCTGGCGACGGCGGCGATATCGACCACCTCCAGCGTCGGGTTGGTCGGGCTTTCCAGGAAGAACAGCTTGGTGTTCGGCCTTATCGCCTTTTCCCAATTGGCGATGTCGGTGCCGTCGACCAGCGTCGCCTCGATGCCGTAGCGCGGCGCCAGCGTCTCGACCACCCAGCGGCAGGAGCCGAACAGGGCGCGCGCCGCGACGATATGATCTCCGGCCTTGGCGCTGCAGAGCAGCGCGGCGGTTACTGCGGCCATGCCGGAAGCGGTGGCGCGGGCATCCTCGGCGCCTTCGAGCGCGCACATGCGCTTTTCGAACATGTCGACGGTCGGGTTGGCGTAGCGCGAATAGATGAAGCCCGGCTCCTCGCCCTTGAAGCGGGCTTCCGCCGCTTGCGCCGTCTCGTAGACATAGCCTTGGGTGAGATACATCGCCTCGGATGTCTCGCCGAAACCGGAACGCAACGTTCCGCCATGCACGAGTGCTGTCTGAGGTTTCCAGTTGCGCTTCTTGGTGCTCATAGCCCTGCTTTCAGACACAAAAAAACCGGCCGCGAAGTCGCAACCGGTCCATATAGCCTTGCGGCTCGACGGTCCTTTAGCGACTTATTTAACGTGGCTGCAAGCCGACCGGCCAAATCACCACGGGATAACGACCCTTTAGACCCGCGCCGCGCTTGCGTCAATTGCCGGCTTCATTAAGAGGTTTGTACCAGCCGGGCGGCAAGAGCCCGCTTAGATCCTCGCCCGGCCTTGTGAACGGAGCCAGCCTTTGCGGCAAACAGGCATTCTTCCGGATCAGGACATCGCAGCGCTGTTCGAGGCGAAGGCGCTGAAGTCGCCGCGCGCGCTGGACGCCGACCAGATCCAGCCGGCCAGCCTCGATCTAAGGCTCGGCGACAAGGCGTTTCGCGTGCGTGCCTCGTTCCTGCCGGGTCCAGATCATCGGGTCGTCGACAAGCTCGAGCGGCTGAAGCTGCACGAGATCAGCCTTGCAGAGGGCGCGGTGCTGGAAACCGGCTGCGTCTATATCGTGCCGCTGCTCGAGAGCCTGACGCTGCCGGCGAACGTATCCGCCTCGGCCAATCCGAAGAGCTCGACCGGCCGTCTCGACATATTCACGCGCGTCATGACCGATCGCGGCCATGAGTTCGACAAGATTGCCGCCGGCTACCGCGGGCCGCTCTATCTCGAGGTCAGCCCGCGCACCTTCCCGATCGTCGTGCGCGCCGGCTCGCGGCTGTCGCAGATCCGCTTCCGCACCGGCAACGCGGTGCTCTCGGAGAATGAGCTGCGCGACCTTCACCGCGCCGAGATGCTGGTCGCCACCGAGCCGCCCAATATTTCAGGCGGCGGCATCGCGCTCTCCATCGATCTCGACGGCGACAAGGACGGCCTTGTCGGCTACCGCGGCAAGCACCACACCGGACTGGTCGACGTCGACAAGCGCGCCGCCCAGGATGTCGTCGATTTCTGGGAGCCGATCTACAAGAGCGGCGCCGGCGAACTGGTGCTCGATCCGGACGAATTCTATATCTTGGTCAGCCGAGAAGCCGTGCACGTGCCGCCGCTCTATGCCGCCGAGATGACACCCTTCGATCCGCTGGTCGGCGAGTTCCGCGTCCACTATGCCGGCTTCTTCGATCCGGGCTTCGGCCACTCCGCCGCCGGCGGCAGCGGCAGCCGCGCGGTGCTTGAAGTGCGCAGCCACGAGGTGCCTTTTATCCTCGACCACGGCCAGATCGTCGGCCGTCTCGTCTACGAACATATGCTGAAACGCCCGCAGGCGCTTTACGGCACCGAACTCGGCTCGAACTATCAGGCGCAGGGCTTGAAGCTCTCCAAGCATTTTCGGGCAGCGCGGTGAGGTCCAAGTGGGGAGATGTCCGGAAGGGGACGCGCCGTCCCATCTGTTCTTCGGGCGGAGCAAGGAGCGAAGCGACGCGCGCAGACCCTAGAATCCTGTGTGTTGGTTCTGGTGTATGGTTGAAGTGGGAAGGAGACCGAATGAATCCTGGTCGTCCTTTCG
>NZ_JAIUHQ010000003.1:0-573517 GCF_020165215.1 Mesorhizobium sp. CA15 | reverse complement strand
CGGCCATTGGGGAGAACTGACCTTGGAGCAAAAGGCTCAGTACAGGCAAATTCAGATGATCAGCTGGAGAGGCTGGCGGGACAGCGCCCCCCTCTGTCCTGCCGGACATCTCCCCCTCTTGGGGGGAAATCGGACGTCACGACGGCTTTCGCCAATCGTTATCGTTGAAAAGAGAGCGGCTGCGCCAAAGCTGCCAATCTCCCCCCGAGAGGGGGAGATGTCCGGCAGGACAGAGGGGGGCGCGAAGGTATGCCGTCGTCGCCCGAGACACACCCTGGCTGCGGAGGCTCCATGTTCGGCAAGATCCTGATCGCCAATCGCGGCGAGATCGCCTGTCGCGTCATCCGAACCGCCCGCAGGCTCGGTGTGCGCACCGTCGCCGTCTATTCGGACGCGGATGCCCGCGCGCTCCATGTCGAGATGGCCGATGAGGCCGTGCATATCGGCCCCTCGCCCGTCGGCGAAAGCTATCTGCGCGGCGACAGGATCGTGGCGGCGGCGCTCGCCACCGGCGCCGAGGCCATCCATCCCGGCTACGGCTTCCTGTCGGAAAACCCCGATTTCGTCGATCAGGCGACGGCGGCAGGCCTTGTCTTCATCGGTCCTTCCGCCGCCTCGATCCGCGCCATGGGATTGAAGGACGCCGCCAAGCGGCTGATGGAAAAGGCCGGCGTGCCGGTGGTGCCGGGTTATCACGGCGAAGCACAGGAAATCGTCCTGCTTGCGTCCAAGGCGCGCGAGATCGGCTACCCGGTGCTGATCAAGGCGCGCGCCGGCGGCGGCGGCAAGGGCATGCGGCGCGTCGACCATCCCGACGATTTCTCGGAGGCGCTTTCCAGCGCGCGTCGCGAGGCGAAGGCGGCGTTCGGCGACGATCGCGTGCTGGTGGAAAAATATGTCGATAAGCCGCGCCACATCGAAGTGCAGGTGTTCGGCGACAATTTCGGCAACGTTGTGCATCTTTACGAACGCGACTGCTCGGCGCAGCGCCGCCACCAGAAAGTGATCGAGGAAGCGCCCGCCCCCGGCATGACGCCAGCGCTGCGCAAGGCGATGACGGAGGCGGCCGTGAAGGCCGCCAAGGCGATCAATTATTCGGGCGCCGGCACGATCGAGTTCATCGTCGACGCCTCTCAGGGGCTCAAGGCCGACCGCTTCTGGTTCATGGAGATGAACACCCGACTGCAGGTCGAGCATCCCGTCACCGAGATGGTCACCGGCGTCGATCTCGTCGAATGGCAGCTTCGCGTCGCGTCCGGCGAAACGCTGCCGAAGATGCAGAATGAGATCGCTTTGTTCGGCCACGCTTTCGAGGCCCGCCTCTATGCCGAGGACGCCGTGAGAGGGTTCCTGCCGGCGACCGGCACGCTGCATCATCTCAAATTCCCCGACGCGGCGCCGGAAGGCGCCGCGATACGCATCGAGACCGGCGTGCGCGCCGGGGATGCGATCTCTCCCTTCTATGATCCGATGATCGCGAAGCTGGTAGCGCACGGCAAGGATCGGGCGTCGGCGCTCGGCACGCTGCGCGAGATGCTGGCGCGGACGGAAGTGGCCGGCTCGACCGTCAACACCGCCTTCCTGGCGGCGCTCGCTGCCGACGCCGATTTCGCTGTCGGCGATCTCGATACCGGGCTGATCGGCCGGCACCAGGCGGCGCTCACCGCCATTGCCCCGCCGAGCGACGAGACGATCGCTGCCGCGGCGCTGGCGGCGGCGGATACCGCCGTGCCCGCTTCCGCCGCCGATCCCTGGTCCACGCTTTCCAGCTATGCCCATTTCCACCCGCTCTCGCGCCGCACCCGCTTGCGCTATGGCGAGGAGAACATCCTGGCGCGCGTTTCGGCACGCTCGGACGGCCGCTTCCAGGTGGCGCTGGAGGCGCCGCACGATGCGGTGAACACGCATGATTTGAGGACCATGCCGCATGCCGCCCGCTGGCCCGGCCATGTCACCGTCTTCGAGGGCGCGGTCGGCTATACGTTCACGGTCCCCGATCCGCTCGCCAAGGCCGACGAGGCGGGAGCCACCTCAAGCAGCCTGCGCGCGCCGATGCCGGGGCTGGTCAAGCTGGTGCGCGCCGCGGCGGGCGATGCCGTGATCAAGGGCCAGCCGCTTTTGATCCTCGAAGCGATGAAGATGGAGCACATGATCGCCGCCCCACATGACGGCGTGATCGCCGAGATCGCGGCAGAGGGCGCGCAGGTCAGCGACGGCACGGTGCTGGTGCGGTTTGCGGAGAATGGGCAGGGCTGAGGCGGCTGTTCGAATTGTCTCGTTAACGAGACAAAATAATTAGGTATGGCGGGACAACCTCCCCTGCACGTCAATGCCGCAGCACAAACGGAAATGGCCGGGCTCGTCCCGGCCATTCCCTTGATTCTTGCAGAACCGATTACGGCTTGATCGGCGCGTATTTGCCGTCGTGCCATTGGTTGATGTCGTAGCTGGCGTTCTTTAGATCGCCCTTCTCGTCGAAGATGACGTCGCCGACCACGGTGCTGATCGGTTTGCCGTCCTTGAGCGCCTCCGCGACCTTGGCCGGATCGTCGGTGCCGGCGCGCTTGACGCCTTCGGCCACAGCCTGGATCACGGCATAGGAGAACAGCGTGAAGCCTTCGGGCGTGAAGCCGCCGGCCTTGATCTTGGCGACCGCGTCCTTCGCTTCGGGCTTGGCCTGCGGGTCCGACGGGAAGACAAACATGGTACCTTCACCGGCCGGGCCGGCAACCTGCCAGAATTCCGGCGAAGCGATCGAATCCGGCATGATCAGCTGGAACTTGACGTTCTGCTCGGCCGCCTGACGCAGGATCAGACCCGCCTCGGGGTGATAGCCGCCGAAATAGACGACGTCGGCCTTCAGTTCCTTCAGCTTGGTGACGAGGGCCGAATAATCCTTCTCGCCGGCATTTATGCCTTCATAGTCGACTTCCTTGAGACCGCCGGCATTCATCGTCGCCTTCACGGCGTCGGCAACGCCCTGGCCGTAGGCGCTCTTGTCGTGCAGGACGACGACATTCTTGCCGGCGTATTTCTTGGCGATCCATGGGCCGATGAAGGCGCCCTGCGCGTCGTCACGCGTGTAGAGGCGCATGATGGTCGGCCAGCCGGCCTTGGCGGCGGCGTCGGTCAGCACCGGATTGGACGAGGCGGGGCTCATCATCAGCGTGCCGGCTTCGGCATAGACGGCCGAGGCCGGAATGCTGGAGCCCGAGCAGGCATGGCCATCGACGAACTTGACGCCGTTGGCGACGATGCGGTTGGCGACCGAGACCGCCTGCTTGGGATCGCACTGGTCGTCCTCGATGTCGAGCTTTATCTGGGAGCCGTTGACGCCGCCAGCCGCATTGATCGCGTCGGCGGCGGCCTGCGCGCCCTGCTTGAACTGGTCACCGATGGTGGCGAGCTGGCCGGTCATGGGGCCGACCACCGAAATGGTGATGTCGTCGGCGAAGGCAACCGGGGCGCTCATCATCAGGCCAAAAGCGGCCGCGCTCAAAATACCCAATTTTTTCATGACTATAAGAACTCCTCCACTTGCGCGTGCCGATCCGGCCGCGCTTCTTCCACAGAGCCGGGACAATTTCACCCTTCGCCGAAACTGTCGAGAGGACAGTGAGGCCGGCTTTGGTTCATTCCGACGAGGATTTCTTGGGCCACGCGCCTGATTGCCAAGTGTAATGCAAAAAGCCGCGCCGACCTTGTTTCGGTCGGTCACGGCTTTTGCAGTCGAGCTCCCCAGACGCCCCCGCGCCTGAAACTCGCTCGCTTCCCTGTTTTTTGCGTGGCTTCGGTTGTCTCAACCCGCCACGTTCTCGTTCTTCTTGACCGGCCGTCTTTTCGCGGCCTTGTCCCGATGAGCTCTGAGCGCTACGCGCTGAGGATCAGTGCATCGTCATCCATTCGCGGGCTTCGCGCAGCGCCGTGGCGATCTCGACTTTCGACATGGTGGCCGACAGTTCCGAGCGCAGCTCGGCGGCGCGGGCCGAGCCCTTGATCGCGGCGATGTTGAACCATTTGTGGGCGGCAACGACATCGGTCTCGCAATCGCGGCCCGTCGCATACATCATGCCCAGTTCGAAAAGAATGTCGGCCTGGGCAGTTGCCCCCATGGCGCCGAAGCCGTCTTCAAGCATTTCAAAGCGTGCCATTTCAATCCCCTGTCTGGCTCCCGAGAGCTGCCTCCTTTTCCCTTGGTATTCCTCGGGGCGAGCCGCTCTTTCGATGCTTTCGAGGATGACGGCTGGCCTTGAATCCGTCGTTAAATGGCTTGCTTAATTTGAGGAAAACAAAGCTAAAACAAGAGGTAAACGCGGAAAACCGTTAAGCATGGGAATCCAGCGTTTCAGCCATTTTGCGTCAAATTCGACGAAAATTGCCGGCGGCGGAATCAAGACTTCGCTAACCACGGAAACCGAAGCGTTTTTCGATCGCGTTTATTTTCAGTCGGCCGCGCGGCGAAAATCCTTGCAACCTTCCGTCGCGGCACCGCTTTCGTTTTGGCGGCGGCTGGATTAGCTTTACCTTTGCGTAAGGGGCAGGTAGGCGGACTGGAGCCCGCCGCAACCCTATAGGGAGGTGGACACGATGTTTCGAAAGCTGACTGTGGCCCTTGCGGCCACCTTGATCATGGCGGGCGCCGCATGCGCCGACCCGATCGAAGGCAACTGGAAGACGCAGGCCGGCGACACCGCGGCGATCGGCGGGAGCGGTTCTTTCTCGATCACGCTCAAGACCGGCAAATACGCCGGCAAGACGATCGGCTCGCTGAAGGCGGCCGGCGACAACAAATATGCCGGCAGCATCACCGACCCGGCAAACGACAAGACCTATTCCGGCAAGGCGACGCTCTCGGGCACCGCGCTCAAGATGAGCGGCTGCGTGCTCGGCGGCCTGATCTGCAAGAGCCAGACCTGGCACAAGCTCTGAGCGCCAAACTCCAGACCATACGAGACGGCCAAGGGCGTTTCACCGTTTTTGCGGAACGGTGAAACGCCCTATTTCTTTGTTGACGCAATCCCGGGCGGAGAACCGCTCACACTTTTCCTGGAATTGCGTCTTTGTTTGACGCAATCCCAGACGGAAAACCGCTCACACTTTTCCTGGAATTGCTCTACGCGGCCCCGTTTTCTTTTGCAGCGACAGCGCTCCGCCGCGCTCTGGCACCGGCACGGTGCAAGACCCTCGTCAATCAATTTGAACCGCAGATGAATACCGGTCTCAGAACCGGTTCAGAGGCCGTCAGGCATTTTCTCCCGCATTGAAGGAGAGAGAAATGCTTGCCCGTCGCTTTACCATCGTTTGCCTGCTGATGAGCCTGTTCGGCATGCTCTTCGCCATCCTGGTGGCGGAGGCCGGTCATTCGGCCCGCCCTTGGGAACGGCCGGTGCCCGCATTGTCGGCCTCGTGAACCAAATCGAGCGCTGAAACGACAAAGCTTAAAATCGACCAAGCTGGAAACCGGGATACCACCGAAATGAACCGCATCGCCGACAATGCAACGAAGATCCTCCGGCTGCTGCCGCGGGCGATGCTTATCCTGATGCTGCTGGCAGCCCCGGTGCTGGCGGTGCCGATGATGCGGGCCGATACAAGCCATAGGATCGAGGCGCCGCCGCACAAGAACACCAGCGTAGGCTTCGTGTTGCTGATCAGCCTGCAGCGGGGGTAGGTGTGACGATATTCAGTTCAGGCCGGCCTGCGAAAAGCGGCTTCCTGCGCTTCCGGTGCTCGCGTAGCTCAAGTACGCTCCGCTCCGGTTCTCGGAATCCACTTTTCTCGACTCGGCCTGACCTGAATCGCGTCACACCTTGAATCGGAGCGATAACAAAAAATCTCCAGCTGGGTTGCGGTTCCTGTCCGCTCACCCCTCCCAACCGCTCTTCCAAATCTCTATATTGAGCCATGGAAAAGCGAATCTACCCCCAAGCCATCGACTCGGTCGTCATGCCGGAGCCCTTCGGCAAGCAGGACTTCCACGATGCCAGAAAGGCCGTCGCGGCGCTGCAGACGCTCTACGACCGCAACACCAAATTCCTGCGCGATTCTTTCTCAGCCCTTGCCGCGGGCGGAGATGAAAGCAAGCGCTACCGGGCCTTCTATCCGCAGATCGGCGTCACCACGACCTCGTTCAGCCAGGTCGACTCGCGCCAGGCCTATGGCCATATGCCGACGCCCGGCCATTTCGCCACCACGATCACGCAGCCGCAACTGTTCGAGAACTATCTCATCGAGCAGCTTCGGCTCATCATGCGCAATCACGGCGTGACGGTGACGGTCTCGGAATCGACGACACCCATCCCGCTGCATTTCGCCTTCCTGGAAGGCACCTATGTCGACGGCGCCGCCGCCGAGCGCATCAAGCGGCCGATCCGCGACCTGTTCGACGTGCCCGATCTCGACGGCACCGACGACCAGATCGCCAACGGCACCTTCGAGGTGGCGTTCGGCGAGCCGCGGCCGCTGGCGCCTTTCACCGCGCAGCGCATCGATTATTCGCTGCACCGCATGACGCACTACACGGCGACCAGTCCGCAGCACTTCCAGAACTTCGTGCTGTTCACCAATTACCAGTTCTACATCGACGAATTCGTGGCGCGCGCCCGCGAGTTGATGGCCAATGGCGACAGCGGCTATGTCGAGTTCGTCGAACCCGGCAATGTCGTGACCAGGAACGGGGAGACGGTCCCGGAAGGAACGCTGCCGCACCGCCTGCCGCAAATGCCGGCCTACCACCTGAAGAAGCCGGGCCATGGCGGCATCAGCATGGTCAATATCGGCGTCGGCCCGTCCAACGCCAAGACCATCACCGACCATATAGCGGTGCTGAGGCCGCATGCCTGGGTGATGCTTGGCCACTGCGCCGGGCTGCGCAACACGCAGGCGTTGGGCGACTATGTGCTGGCGCATGCCTATGTCCGCGAGGACCATGTGCTCGACGACGACCTGCCGGTCTGGGTGCCGATCCCGCCGCTGGCCGAAATCCAGGTGGCGCTGCAGGAGGCGGTCGCCGAAGTGACCGGCCTGTCGGGCTACGACCTCAAGCGCATCATGCGCACCGGCACCGTCGCCACCATCGACAACCGCAACTGGGAGCTGCGCGACCAGCGCGGACCGGTGCAGCGCCTGTCGCAGTCCCGGGCCATCGCACTCGATATGGAATCGGCCACCATCGCCGCCAACGGCTTCCGCTTCCGCGTGCCTTACGGGACGCTGCTGTGCGTTTCCGACAAGCCGCTGCATGGCGAGCTCAAGCTGCCCGGCATGGCGACCGAGTTCTACAAGCGACAGGTGGCGCAGCATCTGACCATCGGCATCAAGGCGATGGAGAAGCTGGCCGAAATGCCGATGGAGCGGCTGCATTCGCGCAAGCTCAGAAGCTTTTCCGAAACGGCATTCCAATAACCGCACGCCTGCCAGCGACCGGCGAGGCAATCGGTCGTCTTGCTTGGGCCGCAATTTGGCCGATAACCGGTCCGAACGGAAGACTGGGGCTTCGGAGAACATGACAACGGGCGGTGCGCGCTTGAGCATGATGGCTCAGCTGATAGTCCTGGCGATGATGGCATGCTCGGCTGCGCTCTTGGCCGGGTTCTTCGGCGCGCTGCATCCGGCCTTCGATTCCTTCTCGCATTTCCGCATGCATCTGAGCCTGCTGACGGCCTTGCTCGCGCTGGCCCTGCTGGCCGGTCCCTACCGGCTGCAGGCCGTCGCCGTGCTGGTCTTCGCCATCGCCTGCTTCGCTACGACGGCGGGCGCACTGCCCAGATTGTCGGCGCAGCAGGCGGTCGCAAAGCCGGCCGACCGCATCACCTACAGCCTGTTGCAGATGAACCTGCGCTTCAACAACCCGACGCCGAAGAAGGTGCTGTCGCTGATCGGCAGGACCAACCCGGACGTCATCACGCTCGACGAAGTGTCCGGCATGTGGGCGAAGGAGCTCAGCTATATCGCCGGCGCCTACCCCTATCGTATCCTATGCGACTACCCCAACGGCATTTTCGGCGTCGCGCTGCTCTCGCGCCGTCCCTTCGCCACCGGCACCGCGCCGCGTTGCGAGCCGCGCGGCGCGATGGCTACCGCCATGATCGATTTCGGCGGCATTCCGGTCAATGTCGCCGCGATCCATCTCAGCTGGCCCTGGCCGAAGGAGCAATCCTGGCAGATCGGCGAACTGGCGCAACCGCTGGCCGCGCTCGGCGAGACCGCCATCATGGCAGGCGACTGCAATGCCGTGCCGTGGAGCGCGGCGGTGCGGCGGGTGGCGCGAATGAGCGGTATGACTCTGATGCCTTCGGCCGGTCCGACCTGGATCCACCGCACGCTGCCTGACTTTCTGCGCCGCTATGCGGGCCTGCCGATCGACCAGGTGTTCAGCAAGGGCGGGGTGACGATCCTGTCATCGGCCCGGCTGGAGGATACCGGCTCCGACCATCTGCCGGTGCTGGTTGAATTCACGCTGCCGACCGACAGCAACGCGCCCGAGGACGAGCACAAATCGGCGCTGGCGGCGAACGACGCGCCGGACAAGCCGCGCAGCTGACGTCCGCTCGGTAGGCGAACGCGCTGGAGTTTCAGTTCTTCCCCATCAATGCATTGACCAGTTTCTCGACATGGCCGCCGTCGCGGTGCTCGCGCGCGTCGAAGGCATTCTGCCTGGCCTCGTAGTCGGCATAGATCGTGTCGATGCGATGCCTGGCGTCCCAGCGAAGACCGGTGCAGAACCAGTTGTCCTGCCGCTCGAGCCCGGCAAGCGCCGTCTCGGTTGCCCGCATCATCTGCTTGGCGATGCGGCCATGGGTATGCTCATGCTGGCGCACGCCGGCCATGAAACGGTCCCAGCGCTCGCGCAGGACCGGGCCGGACGGCGATGTGAGGCGCGGAAAGGTGTAGGTCAGGTCGATCATGCCGGTGGCCTGACGCAGCCGACAGATGCCGTTGTCCCGTTTCACGTCGAGGTTCCAATGCACGGTATAGCCGGTCTCGGCGATGGCGCGCGTGGCATGGCCGTGCCTCGGCCCGAGGCCATCCATCGCCTCGATCAGTTCAGCCCCGGTCCTGCCGGTGACGTCGTAGCTGCGCACATGCACGGTCAGCTTGGTGCCGGCGAAGGCAGGCGCGCAAGAAAGCATGCCGGCAGCAGCTAAAATCGCCAGGCTGATGCGCCGCATGTCCGCCTCCTCGTTTGACGCGAAGCAGACCATACTCGGCGCCCGGCTTCAACGGTCTCTGCCGATAAGGCGCGGCTACCCGACCTTCGCCGGGCCTGTTGGAGCGGCAGTCGAGACGGCCCGGTCGGAGCGGCTCACATGCCCTGGTAAACCGGGCCTTCGCCGCCTTGTGGCGGCACCCAGTTGATGTTCCGGTTCGGATCCTTGATGTCGCAGGTCTTGCAGTGGACGCAGTTCTGCGCGTTGATGACGAAGCGCACGTCCTTGGCCGAAGGATCGGCGGCGGCGTTGCCGTCCTTGTCCACCCATTCATAAACGCCGGCCGGGCAATAGCGAGTCGAGGGACCGGCAAAGACATCGTGCTCGGAACGCTGCTGCAGCGCCATGTCGCCGACGATCAGGTGCACCGGCTCGTTTTCCTCGTGGTTGGTATTCGACAGGAACACCGAGGACAGCCGGTCGAAGGTCAGCACGCCATCCGGCTTCGGATAGGCGATCTTCTGATGCTGGGCGGCGGGTTCGAGCGTCGCATAGTCGGCCTTGCCATGCTTCAGCGTACCGAAAGGCGAGAAGCCGAACAGCGTGTTCAGCCACATGTCGAGACCGCCGATGCCGACGCCGACAATGGTGCCGAAGCGCGACCAGAGCGGCTTGACGTTGCGCACCTTCTTCAGGTCCTTGCCGATATCGGTGCCGCGCCAGGCTTCCTCGTAGGAAGCGAGCTCGTCATTGGCGCGGCCGCCGGCAATCGCCCCGGCCACATGCTCGGCCGCCAGCATGCCGGAGAGCACCGCATTGTGCGAGCCCTTGATGCGCGGCACGTTGACGAAGCCTGCCGCGCAACCCACCAGCACGCCGCCGGGGAAGGAAAGCTTCGGCACCGACTGCCAGCCGCCCTCGGTGATGGCGCGTGCGCCGTAGCCGATGCGCTTGGCCCCCTCGAAGGTGCCGGCGATCGCCGGATGGGTCTTGAAGCGCTGGAATTCCTCGAAGGGCGACAGATACGGGTTCTTGTAGTTCAGGTGGACGACGAAGCCGACCGCCACCTGGTTGTCCTCGAGATGGTAGAGGAAGGAGCCGCCACCGGTCTTCATGTCTAGCGGCCAGCCGAAGGAATGCTGCACGAGACCAGGCTTGTGGTTCTCGGGCTTGACCTGCCACAGCTCCTTGAGGCCGATACCATATTTGCCGGGCTCGCGGCCTTCGGAAAGCTTGTATTTGGCGATGAGCTGCTTGGCCAAAGAGCCCCGCGCACCTTCGCCGATCAGCACATATTTGCCCATCAGCGCCATGCCTGGCGCGTAGGCCGGGCCATGCGTGCCGTCCTTCTCGACGCCCATGTCGCCGGTGATGACGCCGGTGACGGCGCCGGCCTCGTTGTAGACGAGGCTTGCCGCGGCAAAACCCGGATAGATCTCGACGCCCAGCGCCTCGGCCTTGGTCGCGAGCCAGCGGCAGACATTGCCCAGCGAGACGATGTAATTGCCGTGGTTGTTCATCAGCGGCGGCATCAGGAAGTTCGGCAGGCGGAAGGAACCGGCGGGCCCGAGCACCAGGAAATGGTCGTCCGTCACCGGTGTTTTGAACGGATGGCCCTCCTCTTCGCGCCAGCCGGGCAGCAGCCGGTTGATGCCGATCGGGTCGACGACGGCGCCGGAGAGGATATGGGCGCCAACCTCGCCGCCCTTCTCCAGGACGACGACGGAAAGGTCCGGGTTGAGCTGCTTCAGACGGATCGCGGCGGCAAGGCCGGCGGGACCGGCGCCGACGATCACCACGTCGAATTCCATGCTCTCGCGTTCGATTTCGCTCATCGGCCCCTCACTGGCTCGCCATGTTCTCGCATTGTGCTGGCTCATGCGCTGCATAGCGCATCAATTCGCGACGCGAAACCGGCGCTGACGTGACAATGCCGATTTCGACAAAAAGTCGCGGTTTTCCCTACGAAACGGTCGCCGCGCAGGCCATGGCCAAGCATAGGCCAGCGCCACTTGGTTGACAGGCCAGGCGGCGACGGCATGTTTTTAATTGTTCGACGGCTTGGTTATCGGCGATACTTCGCGTCATGCGCAGTCCAGAGCCAGCCGGCTTTCCATCGAAGCGCCTACTCTTCACGCCAGGTATGGCCTGGCGCGCGGTTCTTCCGCTCCTCCTTTTGACCCTTCCGGCGGAAGCCGATCCGGTGAAGGTCTGGGCGACCGGCGCTTATTCCTTCTCCGACGAGTTGGGTGGCTTCCGCATCACGGGGGCGTCTGGCATCGGCACCAAGGAAGACCCGCTGGTCATCAGGGAGGAATTGAACACGGCGACGCCGGTAACGCTGACGATCCGTGCGACCAAGCCGATCGAGCCCTTCGGCAAGGCCGGCGAGGTCGCCAACGGCGTGATGTACATGCGCATCGACGTGCTCAACAACAGCGCGCTGCCCTGGGTGGAGTTCCAGTTCGAGCTGCAGGAAATCCTCGACCAGCCGAGCGTGTTCGGCGACGGCCTGTCCTTCGACCAGCGCAACAAGACGCCCGACAACATCTGGTCGAGCAATTTCGCCGATTTCGACCGCCGGTTCGAACCCTATGACCGGCTGCTGTTCCGCGATGGCAAGATCGACCCGCTGAAGACCGCGACCTTCGATTTCCTGGTCACCGACTACACGCCGCGCTGGACGTTTTACATCGTGCAGGATCCCCGCATACCCACTGGGTGAAAGCATATCGATATTCAGGTGATGCCGGCCTGCAAATGGCGGTTTCCTGCGCTTCCGGTGCTCACGTACGAAAAGTACGCTCCGCTCCGGTTCTCGGAAACCACCATTTTCGACTCGGCCTGACCTGAATCTCGACATGCTCCAATACAGGCGAACGTGGCTTAACCTTGCAAATCGGCGCCACGCGGACAATGGTGGTGCCATGACTGCCGCCTCCCCCAGCACACCTGCCGAGATCGCCGAACTGCTCGCCTTCTATGCCAGCGCCGGCGTCGACGACGCGCTTGAAGACGCGCCGGTCAACCGGTTTGCCGAAGCGGCGGCGAAGTCGGCCGAACGCAGGCCTGCCGAGCGGACGCCAGCCGCGCCGCCTCGCGACGCAAGACCCGAGGTCCGCCCGGCATCTGCGCAGGTCCCGGAGCGGCCCCAGGCGCCCGTGCCGGCAACGCCATCATCCGGCCTCGACGCGCGCGATATTCCGGACGCTCCGGCGCGAATGCCGGCCGCCACCGTCCCCGACGAGGCGCAGGCGCTGCTTGCCCGGCAACTGGCCGCAAGCGCCTCGACGCTCGAGGAACTGCGCCAGCACATGGCTGCCTTCGACGGCTGCAATCTCAAATTCACGGCCAAGAACCTGGTCTTCGCCGACGGCAATCCGAACGCCGAGCTGATGCTGGTCGGCGAGGCGCCGGGCAGAGACGAGGATCTTGAGGGGTTGCCTTTCGTGGGCCGCTCCGGCCGGCTGCTCGACCGCATGCTCGCCGCGATCGGCCTCGACCGCAACTCGGCCTATATCGCCAACGTCATTCCGTGGCGGCCGCCGGGCAACCGCACGCCGACGCCGCACGAGACCGAAATCTGCCGGCCCTTCATCGAAAGGCAGATCGAACTGGTCAATCCCAAGGTGCTGATCAATCTCGGCGGCCCGTCAGCCAAGACGCTGCTCAACACGACCGAGGGCATCCTGCGCCTGCGTGGCAATTGGCGTGTGCACACGACCGCTTCCGGGGTTGCCATCCCGGCGATGCCGACGCTGCACCCGGCCTATCTGCTCAGGACGCCGGCGCACAAGAAACTGGCGTGGCGGGATTTTCTCGAGGTCAAGGCGAAGTTGAGGGGGTTGGCGTGAGCACTTTTTCCTTCTCCCCTTGTGGGAGAAGGTGCCCGAAGGGCGGATGAGGGGTGCTCCAGGGAATGCCAGCGTCTCAGTCCGCTGGAACACCCCTCATCCGTCTCGGCGCTGCGCGCCGATCCACCTTCTCCCACAAGGGGAGAAGGTGGAGCTATGACCTCCCAGGTAATTGAACTGCCTCCCTCGCCGCCCTACTCCTCTCCCATGACCACATCCGAACCTTCCGCCGGCAGCCTGATCCGCGAATGGCGCACGCGGCGGCGCATGAGCCAGCTCGACCTCGCCATGGAGGCCGATATCTCGCAGCGGCATCTCTCCTTCGTCGAAAGCGGCCGGGCCCAGCCGTCGCGCGACATGGTTCTGCATCTGGCCGAGCAGCTGTCGATTCCACTGCGCCAACGCAATCAACTGTTGCTTGCCGCCGGCTTCGCGCCGAGCTTCAGCGAAAAGCCGCTGACCGATGCGACGCTGGCGCCGGCGCTTGCCGCCGTCGAGACCGTGCTCAAGGGCCACGAGCCCTTTCCGGCACTGGCGGTGGACCGGCACTGGAACCTTATTTCTGCCAATGGCGCGATCGCCCCGTTCCTTGCTGATATTTCCGAACCGTCCCTGCTTACGCCGCCGGTCAACGTACTGAGGCTCAGCCTGCACCCGGACGGCGTGGCACCGCGCATCGTCAACCTGGCGGAGTGGCGCGCGCATCTGCTGGAGCGGCTCAAGCACCAGAACGACGCCACCGGCGACCCGGTGCTGATTGAGCTGGAGCGAGAGTTGCGCGCCTATCCGTCGGGCCTGAGAAGCAGCCGGCCCGCACCGGTCGAGCCGAGTGGCATCGTCCATCCGCTCAAGCTCGCGCATGGCGACGCCGTGCTGTCCTTCATCAGCACGATCACAGTCTTCGGCACGCCGCTCGACGTCACGCTGTCGGAGCTGGCGATCGAGTCCTTCTTCCCTGCGGATGAGCAGACCCGGGCGGTGCTGGTGCGGCTGGCGAAGGAGCGGGGTGCGGACTAAACCGGCAATGCTGGCGGGACAGCACCCGCCTCTGTCCTGCCGGCAAGAGGGGGGTGTGAAGGAACTCGGCGCATGAGATTCACCCAGCGGAACTATCCTTGCGGCGGCGCGGCCGTCCTGGTGCGCGTGCGCTCCAGGCCGAGCTGCCGCTCGCGCCATATGATGAAAATGCCGGCGGCGACCACGATCACGCCGCCGATTAGCGTGTTGAGCGAGGTGACGTCGCCGAAGACGAAATAGCCGACGACGACGCCGAGGATCATCGAGGTGTATTCGAACGGCGCCACGACCGAGGCTTCGGCGTGGCGGTAGGCCGCCGTCATCAGGATCTGGCCGAGCCCGCCGCAGAAGCCCGCGAAGACGAGGAGCGCGGCCTGCATCGGCATCAGGGCCTGCCAGCCGAAGGGCAGCGTGAAGAGCGACAACACCGAAGCCGTCGAGGAGAACCACAGCACGATGGTCGCCGTCTTCTCCGTCTGCACGAGATTGCGCACCAGAAGCATGGCGACCGCCGAAATCGCGGCGGCGATCAGCGCGGCCATGACGCCCAGCAGCTCCTGGTCGTCGAGGCCTTCACCGGAATTGAGCAGCGTCAGCTCGGGCCAGGAGATGATCAGCACGCCGGCAAGACCGACCGCAACCGCGCTCCAGCGGTAGACGCGGATCGTCTCGCCCAGGAAGACAGAGGAGAACACCACGACCAGTAGCGGCTGGGCGTAGTTTAGCGTGATGGCCTCCGGCAGCGGCAGCCTGGTCAGCGCGAAGAAGCCGAGCCCCATGGCACCGACGCCGACGACGCCACGCGCGATATGGTTGAACGGCCGCCTGGTCGTGAACGCGGTGGCGAGCTCACCCTTGAAGGCCAGGAAAGCGACGATCGGGAAGATGGCGAAGAAGGAGCGGAAGAAGACGATCTGTCCGGCGGGCACGTCGCCGGCCGCCTTGATGCAGGTCTGCATGCCAACGAAGACCGTCACCGAGACGATCTTCAGCGTAATGCCGCGCAGCGTGTTGTGGCCGACGGCATGATCGACGGTCATCTTGCCTCGTATTGATGGTCGGGAAACGAAGCCGCGAAATAGGCCAAGAGCAATTCCAGGAAAAGTGTGTAACGGTTTTCCGTCCGGAATTGCGAAACACAACCTATGCCGCAGTTTTGTCGAGTGGCCGTTTCGTGTAAAGAGCGCGCACCCTCAAAATTCTTGGACCAGCCAGGCCGGCTGGCCGCCTCGACAGGAAAAGCTCAAGGAATGCGCACAGATACCGGCCATGTCTTCAAGCTCGAAGATTATCGCCCCTGCGACTATCTCATCCCGAGGACCAGCCTCGACTTTCGCCTGTCGCCGGACGCGACCCATGTGACCGCGCTGCTCACCATCGAGCGACGCGAGGGCGTCGCCGCCTCGGCGCCGCTGGTGCTCGACGGCGACGGGCTGACACTGCTCGGCGTCGCCATCGATGGGCACGCGCTCGCAGCCGGCGACTATGAGGCGACGCCGGACCGGCTGACGATTCTGAAGCCGCCGGCGGCGCAACGTTTCGAGCTCCGCCTGGAGACGGAGATCGCACCTTCGCGCAACGAGGCGCTTATGGGCTTGTACCGCTCCAGCAACGTCTATTGCACGCAATGCGAGGCCGAAGGCTTTCGCCGCATCACCTATTTTCTCGACCGTCCCGATATCCTGTCGGTCTACACTGTGCGCATCGAAGCGCCGCACAACGAGGCGCCGCTTTTGCTTTCAAACGGCAATCCCGTCGAACGCGGCGCGCTCGCCGACGGACGCCATTATGCGGTCTGGCACGACCCCTTCCCCAAACCCTCCTACCTTTTTGCACTGGTGGCGGGCGCGCTTGGCAAGGTGGCTGGCAGCTTCACCACCATGTCCGGCCGCGAGGTCGAGCTCGGCATCTATGTCGAACCCGGCAAGGAACGGCTTGCCGGCTACGCGATGGACGCGCTGAAACGCTCGATGAAATGGGACGAGGAAGCCTTCGGCCGCGAATACGACCTCGACGTCTTCAACATCGTCGCCGTATCCGACTTCAACATGGGCGCCATGGAGAACAAGGGCCTCAACGTCTTCAACGACAAATATGTGCTGGCCGACGAGGAGACTGCGACTGATGCCGACTTCGCCAATATCGAGGCGATCATCGCGCATGAGTATTTCCACAATTGGACCGGCAACAGAATCACTTGCCGCGACTGGTTCCAGCTCTGCCTGAAGGAAGGGCTGACGGTCTACCGCGACCACGAGTTCTCCGCCGACCAACGCTCGCGGGCGGTGAAGCGCATCGCCGAGGTGCGCACGCTGCGCGCGCACCAGTTCCCGGAAGACCAGGGGCCGCTGGCGCATCCGGTCAGGCCGCGCCGCTACCGCGAGATCAACAACTTCTACACGGCGACCGTCTACGAGAAGGGCTCGGAAGTGGTGCGCATGATCCGCACCATCCTCGGCGCAGAGACCTTCCGTGCCGGCATGGACCTCTATTTCGAGCGGCATGACGGCGAGGCGGCGACCATCGAGGATTTCCTCAAAGTGTTCGAGGACGTCTCCGGCAGAGACCTTGCGCAATTCGCGCTCTGGTACCACCAGGCCGGCACCCCGAACCTGACGGTGAGTTCCACGCACAATGCGGCGGCGAAGGAGTTCACCCTGGAGATCGAGCAGTCGGTGCCGCCGACGCCGTCGGAAAGCCGCAAGCGGCTGATGCATATCCCCTTGGCCTTCGGCCTGGTCGGCGCCAACGGCAAGCCCGTCACCTGGACGGCCGTCGAGGGCGCAACGGTGGACGATGGTGTCATCCATATCCGCAAGCGCCGGCACACGGTGCGCTTCTCGGGTATTTCGCAACGGCCTTCGGTGTCGCTCAACCGCGGCTTCTCGGCGCCGATCACGCTTTCCGTGCAGCAGAAGGCCGACGACCAGTTCTTCCTCGCGGCGCATGACAGCGATGCCTTCGCGCGCTGGCAGGCGTTCAACACGCTGCTGACCGACGCGCTGATCGTCGCCTTCCGCCAGATCCTCGGCGGCAGGGAGCCGGCCTTCGCGGCACGGCTCGCCGAGCTTGCCGGCAGGATCGCCGGCGACGAGGCGCTGGAGCCGGCCTACCGGGCACTGGCGCTGTCGCTGCCCGGCGAAGCCGACATCGCCCGCGACATCGGCAAGGGCATCGATCCAGACGCCGTCTTTGCCGCGCGCGAGGCGCTGGCGCGGGCGATCGCCGAGGCAAACCGCGAGACCTTCGCGACGCTCCATGACCGGCTTGCCGACAACGGGCCTTTCAGTCCGGACGCGGCGAGCGCCGGACGCCGGGCCCTGCGCAACACCCTGCTCGACTATCTTTCGCTGCTGCCGGGCGGCGCGGGCCTCGCCGCGCGACACTTCACTGCCGCCACCAATATGACCGACCGCGCCGCGGCGCTCGCCGTGCTGGCGCATCGCCATTCAGGCACGGCCGAGGCCGAAGAAGCGCTGGCCGCTTTCGAGGTCCGCTATCGCGGCGACGCGCTGGTGCTCGACAAATGGTTCCAGATCCAGGCTGGCGTGCCCGGAGCAAGGACCGTCGAGAAAGTGCGCGAGCTCACGCAGCATCCGGCTTTCTCGATCGCCAACCCGAACCGGGTGCGTTCTCTGATCGGCACCTTCTCCAGCGCCAACCAGACCGGCTTCCACCGCCCCGACGGCGAAGGTTACCGTTTCTTCGCCGAGACGGTGCTGGAAGTGGAGAAGCGCAACCCGCAAGTGGCGGCGCGGCTGGCCACGGCGCTACGCTCCTGGCGCTCGCTGGAGCCTGGACGCCAGGCCAAGGCCAGGCAGGCGCTGCTCGACATGGCGAAGGTTGAGAACCTGTCGGCGGATCTGCGCGATATCGTCGAGCGGACGCTGGCGTGATTAGCAATCTCCCCCCTCGTGGGGGAGAGATCAGCAGTTGCGACGAATTTCAATCAACTTTTAATCTTTTTCGCCCGCGCCTCTGGACAAGGCGAATCGGCTTTGATTCTTTAATGGCGATTCGGGGCGTGCGGCGTAGCCGGATCATCCAAGTATGCGGCAAATCGGGGAGTGCCATTTATGGCCAAGGCGGACGCGTGGGGCGCGCCCGGAGGGAAGGCTTTTGCGCGTCGCAAGGCAAGGAGCGACGGACTTGCCGGCAATGCGCGCCTGATCGCCGAACCCACCTATCAGCGGCTCCTGGCCGCCGAGCCGCTGCTGCGCCGGTCGATCCCGGCGCTGATCGTCGTTTTCCTCATCGTCATCGCGGCATTGCGCTTCCTGTCGCTGATGAACGAGCATGACGAGATCGAGCGCGACGCCAAGGCAGTGCTGGCGCTCGCCGCCGGCCAGATGGCGCAGGCGATCACCGCGGACCCCAGCGTGGCCGGCGTCAATGCCACAAGCCTCCTGGAGAACGTCAGCCGCCAGGGCGCCATGAGCCGCGCCCATGTGCTTGCCATCACCGACGCCAACTTCAAGGTCATCGCCGTTTCGCCGTTGTCGACGGGCTGGCAGGGCCGCATGCTCGACAGTTTGGTCCTTGGCGGCCAGCCGCTTTTCATGTTCGGCGACCGAGCCGGGGTGATGGATGTCAGCACCGGCGGACAGGATTGGTTTGCCGCTGTCAGCCTCAGCGGCGACCGCAAACACGCGGCCGCAGTGCTGGTGCCGAAGGAAGCGGTGTTCGACAGCTGGCGCAAGTCTATGTCGCTCAACGTCACGCTGTTCGTGCTGACGGCGGGCGTGCTGATCGTCATCCTCTACGCCTATTTCGGCCAGGCGGCGCGCGCCCAGGCGGCGGACCGCATCTATCTCGAAGCGCATCAGCGCATCGACATGGCGCTGGTGCGCGGCCGCTGTGGGTTGTGGGACTGGGATATGGTGCGCGGCAAGATGTACTGGTCGCGCTCGATGTACGACATGCTGGGCTATGAGCCCTGCGACACGATGCTCTCCTTCGGCGAGGTCGACGAGATCGTCCACCCGGAAGACGGCGACCTGTTCGAGCTCGCCAACCGCATCATCGAACGCGAGATCGACCATATCGACCAGGTCTTTCGCATGCGCCACGCCGACGGACAATGGGTTTGGATGCGAGCCCGCGCCCAGGTGATCGACCCGGAGGCGCCGGAGATTCAGCTGATCGGCATCGCCGTCGACGTCACCGAGCAGCGGCATCTGGCGCTGCGTTCGGAAGCGGCCGACATGCGGCTCAGGACAGCGATCGAGAACATCAACGAATCCTTCGTTCTGTGGGATGCCGCCGAACGGCTGATCATGTGCAATTCGAAGTTCCAGAAGGACAATGGGCTGTCGGATCGCGACGTGGTGCCGGGCGCGACGCGCGATATGCTGGAGCAGCGCATGCTGGCCTTCGCCTCGGAGCGCAGGTTGGCCAATGCCAACGGGCCGCATGGCGGCATCACACTCGAGCGCCAGCTCGCCGACGGCCGCTGGCTGCAGGTCAACGAGCTCAGGACCCGCGACGGCGGTGTCGTCTCGGTCGGCTCCGACATCACCCAGATAAAGCTGCATCAGGAAAAGCTGGTCGACAGCGAGCGCCGGCTGATGGCGACGATCCACGATCTCAGCCTCGCGCGGCGCGCCGAGGAGGAACGCGCCAGCGAACTGGTAGAGCTCAACCGCAAATACATGAAGGAAACCGAGCGCGCCGAGGCGGCCAATCGCGCCAAGTCGGAATTCCTCGCCAACATGTCGCATGAATTGCGCACGCCGCTCAACGCCATCATCGGCTTCTCCGAATTGATGCAGCAGGGCCTGTTCGGACCGCTCGGCTCGGAGCGCTATGAGGAATACGCGACCGACATCAACGGCAGCGGCAAATACCTGCTCGGCGTCATCAACGACATCCTCGATATGTCGAAGATCGAAGCGGGCCAGTTCTCGCTCGACCACGAGGAGATCGACCTCTGCCCGCTGATCAAGGAAACGGTGCGGGTGATCTCGCTGCAGGCAGCGGAGAAGTCGATCAATGTCGAGACGCGCATCGCCGATACGATGCGGCTCTATGCCGACCGCCGCGCGATCAAGCAGATCGCCATCAACCTTCTTTCCAATGCGGTGAAATTCACCGGACAAGGCGGCAAGATCACGGTCAGAGCGCGCAACACGTCGGGCGCGCTGCTGCTCACCATCGAGGACAATGGCTGCGGCATTCCCAAGCAGGCGCTGAGCAAGCTCGGCCGGCCGTTCGAGCAGGTGCAGAACCAGTTCTCCAAGAACCACACAGGCTCGGGCCTCGGGCTCGCCATCTCGCGCTCGCTGGCCGAATTGCAGGGCGGCGCGCTGAAGATCCGTTCGACCGAGGGTGTCGGCACTATCGTGTCGGTACGCATTCCGCTGAAGAAGGCGCCGTCCGCGGTGAAGGCGGCGGCTTAGAGCGTTTCACCGTTTCATGAAAACGGCGAACCGCTCTAGCTCTTTGTTTTTACGCAATTCCGAACGGAAAACCGCACACACTTTTCCTGGAATTGCTCTAGTTCAGAATGCGGAATTTCCAAAGGCTCCGGCGGACACCCCCCTCCGTCCTGCTGGACATCTCACTTCCGGCTTGCCCCGGGCCGGTCAGGGCGGCAATCAGTCAAACCCAACGGACTGTCGGGTCGCTAAACTGGACCGGTAAGGTTTAAATCATTTGCTGCTGCAGATGCCGGACTTGCATCGGCGCCTTTCGACGCCCGTCTATAGATCAAGCTGATGACCAGACCGATATATCCGACCTGCAGAATGATCATGGCCAGGATTGCCCATCCAAGCACCGCCCAGACAGAACCAGTTTCGTTGTAAGCCCAGATCGCCACGATGAATGACGTCGTGAACATGCCTACCAAAAATTTCGGAAGATCCATAATTGCCCAGCGCCCCAATGCATGGCGATTTAGGCGGCTTTCAAATCAGCCGTTAAGAACCCGCCGCTCCATTTGCGAAGCGGCGGGGCCCCCCATCGTCGGGGTGATGGTTGACCCCGGCATTGCTGACAGTGCAATTGCGGTGCCAGACCTATTGACCCATTACGGGACACCTCTGCCACTGGCGCAAGACCGGATCGCCGATTAATATTAACTGTGGCTAATGTGCCACCTGGGGAATCTCATCGCAACGATGCGGTTGATGGCGACGCTCCCGCACGAAGCAGACGGTCGAAATCTCTCCTGACCTTCCGCGACATCTCCTTGAGATGTGCTTCCAGCACAGCGAAATCCGGCAGGTCGGTGACCGCGAGCAGCAGATCCGAGAGTCCCGGCGGGACATCGTCGCGCTGGAACTCGCCGGTGAGGCAAAGCCTGATCATCTGGGTCAGCGCCAGATAGAGCCGATAGGCCTCGCCAAGCTCTTCACGCATATCGGCTGCGGCGAAGTCCGGAGAAAGCCGGGCCAGAATGTCGGCAGTCGCCGTGACCCGGCGGCCAGGTTCGATCGCGCCGGTAATGACCGCGACCTGCGCGATGAATTCCAGGTCGATGAGCCCGCCCGGGATCAGCTTGATGTCCCAGAGATCGCGCGGCGCCTTCTCCTTCTCGATCAGCGCACGCATGTCCGAGGCCTCGGCTTTGACCTTGGCCGCGTCGCGCGGCTGCGCCAGTACCGCCGCCACTTCCGTCTCGAGCTCGGCGCAGAGTTCGGCGTCGCCGCCGATGGCGCGGGCCCGTGCCAGCGCCAAGTGTTCCCAGGTCCACGCATCCTGGCGCTGATATTTCTTGAACGCGTCGATATGCGTGGCGACCGGCCCCTTGTTGCCTGATGGACGCAGGCGCAGATCCAGTTCGTAGAGCACACCTTCGGCCGTCGGCGCCGAGACGGCCGCGATCAGGCGCTGCGTCATGCGGGTATAGTAATGCGAAGGCGCCAGCGGCTTCTCGCCGTCGGAGTCCTCGGCGTCGGTGTCATGGTCATAGAGCAGGATGAGATCGACATCCGAACCCGCCGTAAGCTCGCGGCTGCCCAGCTTGCCCATGCCGAGCAGCGCCACCCTGCCGCCCGCGATGCTGCCGTGGCGCAGCGCGAATTCGGCGATCACGGCGTCGAGCGCCGCTTCGATGGTGAGATCGGCGAGATCCGAGAAGGCGCGCCCCGCCCGCGCCGGATCGATAGAGCCGGCAAGCAGGCGAACGCCGATCAGGAATTTCTGCTCGGAAGCGAAGATGCGCAGCCGGTCGAGCACATCCTCATAGGCGCGGTCGCCTTCGATAAAGGCGGCAAGCCGGGCCGAGAGATAGGCGCGATCCGGCAGTTCGGTGAGCAATGCCGGATCGAGCAGTCCGTCGAAGACATGCGGACGACGCGTGATGATCGCCGCCAGCCGAGGCGCGGCGCCCATGATGGTCGCCATCAGCTTGAGCAGCGCCGGGTTCGACTGCAGCAGCGAGAAAAGCTGGATACCGGCGGGCAGGCCGGCGAGGAACTCGTCGAAGCGCATCAGCGCCTCGTCGGCGCGCCGCGTCTGGCCGAAGGCTTTGAGCAGCGCCGGCGCCAATTCGGTCAGCCGCTCGCGCGCCTCGGCCGACTGGGTGACGCGGTAGCGGCCGAAATGCCAGCCGCGGATGACACGGCAGATGTCACTAGGCCGCTGGAAGCCCAGGCGATCGAGCGTCTGCAGCGTGTCGGGATCGTCGACATCGCCGGTGAAGACCAGATTGCCGACGCCGGCCGAAAGCTCGGGAGCAGTTTCGAACAGCGCCGCATAATGGCGCTCGACCTGCTGCAGCGAGGCGCGGAAGGTCTGGGTGAATTCCGCCTCGCCGACAAAACCCAGCATCAGCGCGATGCGCTTCAGCTCCTCGTCTTCTTCCGGCAGGATATGCGTCTGCTCGTCCGCCACCATCTGGATGGCATGCTCGACGCGGCGCAGGAACCAGTATTGTCGCGTGAGCGCGTCGCGTGCGTCGGCGGTGATCCAGCCGCGCGCGGCGAGCGCTGCGAGCATCGGCACGGTTTCGCGGCCGCGCAGCTCCGGGAAGCGGCCGCCGGCGATGAGTTGCTGGGTCTGGACGAAGAACTCGATCTCGCGGATGCCGCCGCGGCCGAGCTTGACGTTATGGCCCTTCACCGCGATCTCGCCATGGCCCTTGTGGGCATGGATCTGGCGCTTGATCGAATGGACGTCGGCGATCGCCGCATAGTCCATGTATTTGCGCCAGACATAGGGCTGCAATTCCTTGAGGAAGGCCGCGCCCGCGGCAAGGTCGCCGGCAACCGGCCGCGCCTTGATCATGGCCGCCCGCTCCCAGTTCTGGCCGCGCGCCTCGTAATAGCGAAGTGCGGCCTCGACGGGGATCGCCAGCGGCGTCGAGCCGGGATCAGGGCGGAGCCTCAGATCGGTGCGAAACACATAGCCGTGCTCGGTGCGGTCCTGCAGGATGCGCACGAGCCGGCGGGTGAGGCGTGAGAACAGCTCGGTGGCGTCGAGCGGATCGATGACGGCCGGCGCCTCCGGATCGAAGAAGACGACGAGATCGATGTCGGAGGAAAAATTCAGCTCATGCGCGCCGAGCTTGCCCATGCCGAGCAGGATCCAGCCCGAACCCTTCGCCGGTTCCGCCGGATTCGGCAGCTTGAGCTTGCCTTGCCGGTGCGCGTCGAGCAGCAGGAAATCGACGGCGGCTTTTGTGCAGGCATCCGCGAGATCGCTGAGACGGCGCACCGTCACCGAGGTCTCCGCTTCACCCGAAAGATCGGCCAGCGCGATCAGGAAATGCGCTTCGGTCTTCCATTGCCGCAGCGCCATCATCAGGCTCGATTCCGAGGCATCATCCCCGCTGGCCGCGCCGCCGATCGCCTCGCCGATGGCGCCGAGCCGCGCTTCGATTTTCCGGTCGAACAGCGTGTCGAGAATTGCCGGCCGCCGGCGCGCGACATCGCGCAAGAAGGGCGAGAGGTCAAAGACGGCCGCTAGCAGGTCCTGCAGCGGCCCCTCGCCCGCCAGGAACGCAGCAAGGCGGGAAAGCCCCTCCTCCTCGGCGGCATCGGCGATTTCTGACAATTCGCGCCGGGCATGGCCCGCGTCCAAGGGGTGGAGCGCCAGTGTCGGGCTATGCCGGAATTCGGATTCGATTATCTTCTTCGCCATTTATCCGCGCTGTCAATGCGTCTCCCGCAACGGGAAACTCATGACCACGGACAATCCCGGATTGGCGGGCAAAAGATCAAGCCTTCCGTTGTGGAAAGTCATGATTGCCTTGGCGAGGCTGAGGCCGAGGCCCGAGCCCGGTTGCGAGCGGCTCTTTTCCAGGCGCACGAAGCGCTCGGTGGCGCGGGCGCGATCGGCGTCGTCCGGGATGCCGTGGCCATTGTCGGTGACGGCAAGCTTGATCTCGTTGCCGGCGCGCTCCAGCACCACCCGTACTTTCGGCGCCTCGGCAGCGTCGGTCGAGTATTTGATGGCGTTGTCGACGATGTTGGACAACGCCTGGCCGATCAGCTCGCGATTGCCGTTGATCGTGAAGGCCTCGGACACGATCGTTTCCAGCGCAACCCCCGCCTCCTCCGCCACCGGCTCGTAAAGCTCGACGACATCGCTCACCGTGGCGGCGAGATCGACGGGACCGGTCTGTTCCGAGGAGTAGCCGGCCTCCAGGCGCGAGATCATCAGGATGGCGTTGAACGTCTTGATGAGCTGGTCGGACTCCGCGATCGTGCCTTCAAGCGCCTGGCGGTACTCCTCCGTCTTGTGCCTGCCGGCGAGCGTCGCCTCGGCGCGGTTGCGCAGCCTGGTCAGCGGCGTCTTCAGATCATGGGCGATGTTGTCGGAGACCTGCTTCAGCCCCTCGTTCAACATGGCGATCCTGGCCAGCATCGAATTGAGGTTTTCGGACAGGCGGTCGAATTCGTCGCCGGCGCCGGTGACCGGCAGCCGTCCGGACAAATCGCCGCCCATGATGCGGCGGCTGGCGTCCGAGACGCTGTCGATGCGCTTTAGCGCGGCGCGCCCGACGAAGAACCAGATCAGGATGCCGCCCAAACCCATCATGCCAAGCGCCAGGGTCAACGCGCGGCTGATGACGGCGCGGAAGCGCTCGGGCTCGCCAAGATCGCGGCCGACCAGCATGATCATCTGGTTGGGCAGTCTCAGCACCAGCGCGATGGCGTTGTGCCCCTTCTCACCTGTCGATTGTGGAGTGTTGCCCTCGTTGGCCGGAGGCGTGGCTTGGTCCGAACCGCCGCTGCGCAGCCGATCGAGCTCGCCTTCGCCGAAGCGCTGGTAGGAAAACGGGTCCGTCGTCCAGCCCTCGGTCTCGATGACCCCGGGCTCCAGGCTCTGCACATTGCCGGTCAAGATCTGGCCGTTGGCGTCGGCGATCAGATAGAGATTGGCGCCGGGCTGGCGCGAGCGGGCCTCGACGACGCGCACCAGCACCGGCAGGCCGCCGCGCTGATAGGCGCGGGCCAGGCCCAGCACCTCGTCGTTGATGGTCTCCTGCGTCTGCGCGGTCAGCATGCGCGCCGACAGCGACGTCATGTAGAGGACGAGCAGCACCGCGCAGAGCGCGAAAAGCAGAAGATAAAGCGCCGAAAGCCGGGCCGCCGTCGTCTTCATGATGGCCGGCAGGGACAATGCCATAACGGGTTCTAGCCGCCTTTCAGCATGTAGCCGGCGCCGCGGATCGTGTGCAGGATCGGCTTGTCGAAGCCTTTTTCGATCTTGCCGCGTAGGCGCGAGACGTGGACATCGATGACGTTGGTCTGCGGATCGAAATGATAGTCCCAGACATTTTCCAGAAGCATGGTGCGCGTCACCACCTGGCCGGCATGGCGCATCAGATATTCGAGCAGGCGGAACTCGCGCGGCTGCAGCGTGATCTCGCGGCCGGCGCGCTTGACCGAATGCGACAGCCGGTCGAGCTCGAGATCTCCAACGCGGTAGACCGTCTCGGACTCGCGCGCGCTGGCGCGGCGGTTCAGCACCTCGACGCGGGCGAGCAATTCGGAAAAGGCGTAGGGTTTGGTGAGGTAATCGTCGCCGCCGGCGCGCAATCCGGTGACCCGGTCGTCGACCTCGCCAAGCGCCGAAAGGATCAGCACCGGCGTGGTGTTGCCGCGCGAGCGAAGCGCGGCGATCACCGACAGGCCGTCACGGCGCGGCATCAGGCGGTCGACCACCATCACGTCATAGTCGCCGGCATCGGCGAGCGCGAAGCCGGTCTCGCCGTCGCCGGCGACATGGGCGGTGTGGCCCGCCTCGGCGAAGGCTTTCTGCAAGTAGTCCGCCGCCTCGCGATCGTCTTCCATGACGAGAATCTTCATGGAGCCGTTATACGCGATTTCATTGGAAGGTTGAGGGGCAGTCATATCGTCTTGCCTTCAAGTTAAAACGGCAGCGGGTGATGGGAAACCCGCTGCCGCCAGGAGCGAAACACGGTGACTGACTTACGTGCTCGGCCCCATGTTTCCCCATGGCGGCTCGGGGGTGTTGATACCGCCATGGGGAAGCTGAAAGTCGATGTCAGCCCTTGCCGACCGGCAGCGCCACGAAGCGGTTCGAGTCGTCACGGGTGATCTGCATCAGCACGGCCTTGCGGCCGGCCTTGGCGGCATCCGTCATCGCCTTGGACACGTCGTCGGTGGTGTTCACGTCGTTCGAATTGATCGAGGTGATGACGTCGCCGGGCTGGATGCCGCGGTCGGCCGCGTCGCTGTCGGGATCGACGTCGGTGACCACGAGGCCCTTGCCTTTTTCCGCCTTGGTGACGGTCAGGCCGAGATCGGCCAGCGTGTCGGCCTTGGCCGCCGGCGCCGACTGCTTGTTGCTGTCATCGTTCGAAGCCTGCTTGTCGCTTGCCGGCAGCGTGCCGAGATCGACCTTGACCGTCTCGTCCTTGCCGTTGCGCCAGACGGTGACGTCGACCGGTTTGCCCGGGGCGAATGCGCCGATCATGCGGGCGAGTTCCTTCGGCGAGGCAACGTCCTTGCCGTCGACCTTGGTGATGACGTCGCCGGCGACGATGCCCGCCTTCTTGCCCGGCCCGCCGTCCTGGGCGCTCGAGACCAGCGCGCCCTTGTCCGACTTCAGGCCGAGCGACTCGGCGATGTCGGAGGTGACCGGCTGGATCTCGACGCCGAGCCAGCCGCGCTGGACCGAGCCGCTCTTCATCAGGTCCTGGACCACCTGCTTGGCGGTCGAGGCCGGGATGTCGAAGGCAATGCCGACGCTGCCGCCCGACGGCGAGAAGATGGCGGTGTTGATGCCGATCACCTGGCCGTTGAGGTTGAAGGTCGGACCGCCCGAATTGCCGCGGTTGACCGAAGCGTCGATCTGGATGAAGTCGTCATAAGGGCCGGCGCCGATGTCGCGGCCGCGGGCCGAGACGATGCCCGCGGTGACAGTGCCGCCCAGGCCGAACGGATTGCCGACGGCGACCACCCAGTCGCCGATGCGGACCTTGGAATCGTCGGCGAAGTCGACATAGGTGAACTTGTTGCCGCCGCCATCGACCTTGAGCACGGCGAGATCGGTGCGCGGATCGGTGCCGATCAGCTTGGCGTCGAGCTCCTTGCCATCATTGGTGACGACGCTGAAATCCGAGCCTTCCGAGACGACGTGGTTGTTGGTGACGAGATAGCCATCCTCGGAGATGAAGAAGCCCGAGCCCTGAGCGATCGGACGCGGCTGGCCATTGCCATGGTCGCGGTGGTCGAAGCGGCGCATGCCGAACTGGCCACCCTGGTCACCGAAGCCACGGAATTCCTTGAAGAAGCGGCGCAGCTGCGGATTGTCCGGCAGGTTGTCGAAACCGTCCTGGTCGTCGGAACCATCGTCGGCCGTCGGCTGGATCTTGGCCTTGACCTTGACGCTGACGACCGCCGGCGAGACATGCTCAACGACATCGGCGAAGCTCGGCACCTGCGGGGCTTCGACGCGCACGGCATCGGCCAGCACGGGGGCGGTGCCGGTGGCAAGCGCGCCCGCGCCGACCGCACCGATAACGGCCAGGGACGCTGCAGCCGCCATCAGGCGCTTGCGGGTGGAGGCAAATGAATTGGGGGCATTATTCATGGGGTTTCCTATCCTCTATCGACGTGGATGCACTCAGGCGAAGCATCCTCGGGCAAGAGGATTAGAGAGCCGCACATTACGGGGCCATTTCCGGTACATGAAAGTTTTGTAATGTTGAGGATTGGCGACGATGACCACAGGCATGCCGCGCTTGGAAGGCTTGCGGAAGCACCCGAGACTTCGTCATTCCAGGGCGAAGCAGGAGCGAAGCTCCGTCGCGGAGACCCTGGAATCCATGCCGTTACCTCGCGCGAGGGTTGCAGCAGAGCAGAAATTCTGGACGGCCGCGACGCCTTTGAAGTCACGGAATGGATCCTCGGGTCTGCGCGCGTCGCTTCGCTCCTTGCTTCGCCCGTGGATGACGACGACACAGGGGTCTCGGCCAATCTCCGAGGTCCGCAATTCATGTTAGTCGCTTAGCATCTTATCCAGCGCCGCCTGTTCCTCGGCGCTCAGGGTGCTGTCCGGCATAGTTCGGCGCGAGCGGGCGCTGAGCACGATGAACAGGCCGCCGGCCAGAAGCAGAAACACCGGCGTGCCCCACAAAAGCGCGTTGCGCAGGCTGAAGCGCGGCTTCAAGAGCACGAACTCGCCATAGCGCGAGACGATATAGTCCATCACCTGCTGGTCGGTGTCGCCGGCGACGAGGCGCTGGCGCACGAGGATGCGCAGGTCGCGAGCAAGATCGGCGTCGGATTCGTCGATCGACTGGTTCTGGCAGACCATGCAGCGCAGGCCTTCCGAGAGCGCCCGCGCCCTCACCTCCAATGCGGGATCCTGCAGCACCTCGTCAGGCTTCACCGCCTGAGCGGCGCCGGCGAAGAACAGCGCCAGCAGCAGGACCAGCGAGGCGAGCGAAAATCTTGCCTTCATGGCGAGGCCGCTGCCGCTGTCGCAGGCTTGCGCCGCTTTGCCGGCGCGCCGATGCGCAGGCGACGGTCGAGCAGCGACATGGCTGCGCCCGCCATCATCACCAGCCCGCCGCCCCAGATCAGCGTGACCAGCGGCTTCCACCAGAGGCGCACGACGACGGAGCCGTCATTGTTCTCGTCGCCGAGCGACAGATACAGCTGGCTCAAGCCGATCGTCCTGATGCCGGACTCCGTCGTCACCGTCTGGCGCACCGGATAGAAGCGTTTTGCGGAGGTAATCATGCCATCGGCGTTGCCGTCGGCGCCCATCAGCAGGAAGCGACCGCGATCCTCGGTGAAGTTCGGACCTTTCCGCGGGGAGAGCCCTTCGAAGCGCAGCGTGTGGCCGGAGAGTTCCACCGTCTCGCCGGGATGCATGCTGAGGATTTTCTCCGTGCCGAAGCAGAGCGTGCCGACGATGCCGAGCAAGGTCAGCCCGAGGCCGAGATGGGCAAACGCCGTGCCAAAGACCGACCGCGGCAGGCCGGCGAAGCGCCGCAGCATGATTGCCGGCGGCACGGCGCCGAAACCGGATTTGACGGCAAGATCGGTCAGTGCGCCGACGACCAGCCAGACGGCAAGACCGACGCCAAGCGCTGCGAAGACCGAGGCGCCGTCGATGAACAGGCCGGTGACCAGCATCGCGGCGATCGCCAAAGCGAAGGCCGCCATCAGCCGCTGCGAGGCGGCAATGACGTCGCCGCGCTTCCAGGCGAGCAAGGGGCCGAACGGGACGATCGCCAATAGCGGCAGCATTAGCGGTCCGAAGGTCAGATCGAAGAACGGCGCGCCGACCGAGATCTTGCCTCCGGTCAGCGCCTCCAGCGCCAGCGGGTAGAGCGTGCCGACCAGCACCGTTGCCGTGGCGGTGGTGAGAAAGAGATTGTTCAGCACCAGCGCGCCCTCGCGCGAGATCGGATGGAACAGGCCGCCCGCCGTCAGCCGCGAGGCGCGCAGCGCAAACAGCGCCAGCGAGCCGCCGATGAACAGCGTCAGGATGCACAGGATGAAGACGCCGCGCGCCGGGTCGGTGGCGAAGGCGTGCACGGAGGTCAGCACGCCGGAACGCACCAGGAAGGTGCCGAGCAGCGACAGCGAGAAGGTCAGGATGGCCAAGAGCAGTGTCCAGATCTTCAGCGCCGAGCGCTTCTCCATGACGATGGCCGAATGGAGCAGCGCGGTGCCGGCGAGCCAGGGCATGAAGGAAGCGTTCTCGACCGGGTCCCAGAACCAGAAGCCACCCCAGCCGAGCTCGTAATAAGCCCAGTAGGAACCCATGGCGATGCCGCCGGTCAAAAACATCCAGGCGACCAGCGTCCAGGGCCGCACCCAGCGTGCCCAGGAGGCGTCGATGCGCCCCTCGATCAGCGCCGCGACCGAGAAAGAGAAGCAGATCGAGAAGCCGACATAGCCGAGATAAAGCATCGGCGGGTGGATGGCGAGGCCGAGATCCTGCAGGATCGGATTGAGGTCGCGGCCCTCAATCGGCGCCGGATTGAGGCGGATGAACGGGTTGGATGTCGCCAGGATGAACAGGAAGAAGGCGGCGCCGATCATGCCTTGCACGGCCAGCACATTGGCCTTGAGCGTCGAGGGCAGATTGTTGCCGAAGACGGCGACGAGCGCGCCGAAGAAGGTCAGGATCAGCACCCAAAGCAGCATCGAGCCTTCGTGGTTCCCCCAGGTGCCGGTGATCTTGTAGATCATCGGCTGCAGCGAATGGGAGTTCTCCCAAACGCTCGCTACCGAGAAATCCGAGCCGGCGTAGGCGCTGGCAAGGGCGGCGAAGGACAACGCGGTCAATGCGAAGCCGGTGACCGTGACCGGACCGCCAACCGCCATCAGGCGCTGGTTGCCGGTGCGGGCGCCGACCAGCGGCACCAGCATCTGCACCAGCGACAGCGCGAAGGCGAGCACAAGCGCGAAATGTCCGGTCTCGACCATTGGTTACCTGTTCTCCCGCAGGTTCTGATCGCAAAACCGCATGGCACTTTTGCGCAACCTGCTCATCAGTTCGTGCTTTCCTGCCAGACGCCCTTGGCCTTCAGGCCGTCGGCGACTTCCTTGGGCATGTAGCGCTCGTCGTGCTTGGCCAGCACACTGTCGGCGACGAAGACGCCGTCCGGGCCGAAAGCGCCCTCGGTGATGACGCCCTGCTCCTCACGGAACAGATCGGGCAGGATGCCGGTATAGGTGACCTTGACCGATTTCTGCTTGTCGGTGACCGAGAAGGCGACGGTGGCGCCTTGCCCGCGCATGATGGTGCCCTTCTCGACAAGACCGCCGAGCCGGATCCGCTGTCCGGGCGGCACGCTTGCCGTGGCGAGGTCGGCCGGCATGTAGAAATAGGAGGCCTTCTGTCCCAGCGCATAGAAGGTGAGCCCGGCAGCGGCGCCGAGGAAAGCCAGCCCCGCCAGGATCACCGACATCCGCTTCTGCTTGCGCGTCATTGCCTTACTCCGTCGCCGTCACGCCGAGCGAGGCGGCGAAGGCGGTGAATTTCTTGGCCTGTTCACTGTCGGCACCAAAGGCGGCGACAGCGCGGCCGAGCGCGTCGCGCGCCTGGTCGGCCTTGCCAAGCACGACATAGGAACGGATGAGCCGCATCCATCCTTCCTCGTCGCGGGGATTCTGCTTCAATTTGTCGTCGAGACCGGCGACCATGGTCTCGATCATCGCCTTCCGGTCCTGCGGCGACATCTGCTGCGCGGCTTCCGCCTGCTGCGCGTCCGGGCCGTTGGCCGGCGCGGCACCGGCGACAGCGGGCTCGCCGGCCTCGGCAAGCGCGTGCCGGACGGCGCTGCGCCAGGGCGAATCCGGCGCGAGCTGGCCGAGCATCTTTTGCCAGGCGGCGACGGCATCGGCCTTCTTGCCTTCCTGTGCCAGGCCCACCGCCAGGTAGAAATTCGCCTTGGCGTTGGACGGATCGAGCTTCAGGGCCGCCTCGAAGGCTATTTGGGCGTCTGCCGAAACGATGCCGCCGGCAGCGCTGGCGATCGCTTCGCCGAGACCCGACTGGCGCACGGCGCTGTCGCCGTCGAGGCGGATGGCGTTGCGATAGGCGGTCACGGCCTCGGGAAAGCGCTGCAGCCGAAGATAGATCGGCGCCAGCACGTCCCAGCCCTTGCCGTCCGACGGATTGGCGGCGAGATGGGCTTCGGCGCGGGCGACCAGCTCGTCGACCGAGGCATCGGCCGGGTTCTTGGCCAGACGTTCGGCCAGCGGCTGCGAAGGCAGATCGGGAGAGCCGAGCATTCCGTAGAGCCCCCAGCTCAGCAGGGGAACCGCAAGCACGGCCACGCTGGCGACCCATCTGGCGCTGCGCGAGGGCTTGAGTATTGCCGCGTCCGGCTGCACGGCCGCGCCCAGACGGAGGATGCGGCGGCCGATCTCGGCACGCGCCTCCTCGGCCTCCCCGGGCTGGATCAGGCCGCGCGCCATGTCGCGGTCGAGCTCGGACAGCTGGTCGCGATAGACTTCGAGATCGTGATCGCCGGCCGGCGACGCGCCTTTCATGCCGCCGGTAAGCGGCAACAGCACGGCCAGGCTGGCGCCCAGCGTGAGGATTGCGGCTATGACCCAGAACAGCATGGTCCTTCCAATAAAGGCAGAGCCCTGCCCTGCCAACACGGACGTACTGCGACGCTTTGACGGCAAACGCGCCGTCCGACCTTGATCGAGGTCAATCCGACCGAATAACGGGGCCGGCCGGGTTTCTTTCTAGGTCAGCGGCGTCCAGCTGCCGTCGGCATTGCGGCAGGCGGTGCCGCGTGCGGTGACACCCGCGCCGCTCGTATAGACGGTATGGGTGTACTGGCGGCAATCCTGCGAGCCGACCCTGTAAGGCTGGGCGGCGACGACCTCGCCATAATGCGAGGAGTTGTCGCTCTTCCACGTCACCTTCTGGCCGCTGGTGTTGTATTCCAGCGCCTTGTATTCCGCTTCCAGGCCCTTGCGCTTTTCGGCATCGCTGAGGCCCGAACCGATCGACCCGCCGATAAGCCCGCCATTCATGGCCGAAACGATGCCGGTCGACACCTTGCCGCCGGTCGGCGGCGTGGAAACAGGCGTGACGGGAGAGGTCGGACCACCCTTGCCCAGGGTCGTGCAGCCGGAAACGGCGAGCAGGGCGGAAACGAGCGCGACGCGGATCTTCATGCCGACAACCGGTTCTCTTCAGCGGGATGGAACTGGATGGACTGGGGGCGCGCCATCAGGACGTTTTCATGGCCATAGTGTTGATATTTGTCGGAAATTTGGCCGTCGGCCGCTGCTCGCAAATCGATAAAAAACATCATTGAAGGCTCCGCAATCCCACCACCGCCCTCAAGCCGCCCATGCCGGACCGTTCCAGCGCCAGCGAGCCTCCATACTCGTTGACGAGGTCGGCGACAATGGCCAGCCCGAGCCCTGTTCCCGGCTTCGTCTCGTCGAGTCTCTTGCCACGTTTCAAAACGTCCCGCGCGCTGTCCTCGGGAATGCCCGGGCCATCATCCTCTATAACGATTTCGAACATGTTGCTCATTCCCGGTGCAAGCGCGACCGAAACGGCAACGGCGCTCTTTGCCCATTTCATCGCATTGTCGAGCAGGTTGCCGAGCAATTCCTCCAGATCCTCGCGCTCGCCGGCAAAGACGATCTCCGCCGGCGGCAGCGACAGCGTCAGCCTGGTTTGCGGATTGAGTTTCCGCAACACGCGCACCATGCGCTCGACCAGCGGTGAAACCGGCGTGCGGAAAACGACGCTGTCGCGTTGCGCGGCGACACGCGCGCGCTGCAGATAGTGGTCGACCTGTTTCTGCATGGAGGTGGCCTGTTCGGCGATCAACTGGCCCTTGGCGCCGCCGAGCGCGCGGCCTTCATTGATCAGCACAGCTAAGGGCGTCTTCAGCGAATGGGCAAGGTTGCCGACCTGGGTGCGCGAGCGCTCGACGATGCGCCGGTTGTTCTCGATCAGCGCATTGGTCTCGCTGGCCAGCGGCTCGATCTCGGCTGGGAAGCTGCCGTCGAGCCGCTGCGCGGTGCCCTCGCGCACCATGGCGAGCGCATTGCGGACCCGGCGCAAAGGCTGGAGACCCAGCAGGATGGCGATGGCATTGATGGCGATCATGCCGACGCCGAACAGCGAGAGATAGGTGAGCAGGCGACGCTGGAAGCTCGCAATCTCCTGCTCGAGCTCGCTGTGGTTGCCCATGACGCGGAAGCGCGCGGCGCGGTTCTTGGCGTCGAGCACGAACTCGCTCTCGAACACTTCGAGCCGCTCGCCCTTGATGCCCTCCATCGAGTAGCTGCGCTGGAAGTTCGCATTGAACGGGACCTCCGCGACGCTCGGCGACAGGAGCGAGGTCGTCATCGAGGAGGAATGGATTTCGCCATGCACGCCTTCGGAGGCAGGCTCCACCGACCAGTACCAGCCGGAATTCGGCTCGGAAAAGCGCAGGTCGCCGAGGTCGGGCGAGCCGGTCAGCGCGCCGTTGTCGGAAATGCCGACGGAGCCGATCAGGTTGAACAAATGCGCCGAAAGCAGGCTGTCGAAGCCGCGCTCGCTGGCCTGGCGGTAAAGCGTGGTGATGAGGGTGAAGATGACAACCAGAGTCAGGATCGCCCAGATGGTGGAAAAGGCGATGACGCGGAAGGTCAGCGAGCGCGGCCAGAGCCGCAGCTTCGAAAGCCGCGTTTCCATGGTTGGCTTCAGCGGTTCCGCGTCACGCCTCCGGCTCACGCATGCGATAGCCCATGCCACGCACGGTTTCGATCATGTCGATGCCCATCTTCTTGCGAAGCCGGCCGACAAACACTTCTATCGTGTTGGAATCGCGATCGAAATCCTGATCGTAGAGATGCTCGACCAGCTCGGTGCGCGACACCACCTCGCCCATATGATGCATCAGATAGGCGAGCAGCCGGAACTCGTGCGAGGTGAGCTTGAGCGGCACGCCGTTGACATCGGCCTTGGACGCCTTGGTGTCCAGGCGCAACGGCCCGCAGGTGAGTTCCGACGAGGCATGGCCGGCCGCGCGGCGGATCAGCGCCCGCACCCGCGCCAGCACCTCCTCGATGTGGAAGGGTTTGGTCACATAATCGTCGGCGCCGGCGTCGATGCCGGCCACCTTGTCGCTCCAGCGGTCCCGCGCGGTCAGGATCAGCACCGGCATCTTGCGGCCGCCGCGGCGCCAGCGCTCGACGACGCTGATGCCGTCCATCTGCGGCAGGCCAATATCGAGGACGACGGCATCGTAAGGCTCAGTGTCGCCGAGGAAGTGCCCCTCCTCGCCGTCATAAGCGCGGTCGACCACATAGCCGGCATCGACCAGCGCGTCGGCCAGTTGCCGGTTGAGATCCTTGTCATCCTCGACGACGAGCACGCGCATGGGATTGAAGCCTGTTGTTGGGTAGACCTATAGGCCGATTCCGCCAGCCTGGGAAACGACAGGGTCAGCCCATCGGAACGACGATTTCCGAGCGGCGCGGACGCTGGCCTTCCTTGCCGGGAACCAGAACGACAATCACGCAGACCTGCTGGCCGCCCCGCGTCGCCTGCGAGGCCTTGGCCAGCGTGCCGCCATTCTGCGCGGCGACCTGCTGGCCGATGGCGTAGCAATCGCTGGCGGCGAGCACCACCGGCCGATCGACCGACGGCTCGGTGACCGGCAGGGCAATCGCCTGCGACGCAAAGAGGCCGGCTGCGGCAAGCGCCAGCACTGCTTTGCGGAGATGAGGGCCAAACTTTTTCATGATCACGGTTCTAACGCATATGGGCTGAACGTGAAATGAACGGTGAACGATCGAAAATCCATGCCCGCCATGCCCCCTATGGACGCCAACGCTCCCTCAAGCCCGGGTGCAAATTCATAGCCGGAAAATAAGTCGGTCCGCTACGCTTTTCGGCCTGCCGATTCCGTGCCCCGCGCTACCTAGTGTAGAAACGCCGGACGGCCATGGGAGGATGCGATGACGCGTGAGGATATTGCCCATCTCTACCGGGGCTACATCGCCTGCCTTAACGAGCAGGACTGGGGCAATCTCGGCCGGTTCGTCGGCGAGGAGGTGCAGTATAATGGCGAGACGATCGGGCTGTCGGGGTATCGGCGCATGCTGGAAGGCGATTTCGAGGCCATTCCCGACCTGCGTTTCAACATCGAGCTTCTTATCTCGGAGCCGCCGCGCGTGGCGGCGCGCCTGCATTTCGACTGCCATCCCAAAGGCGTGCTGTTCGGCCTGCCGGTCCACGGCAGGCGGGTTTCTTTCGCCGAGAACGTGTTCTACGAATTCCACGACAGCCGCATAAGGGAGGTCTGGTCGGTCATCGACAAGGCCGCGATCCAGGCGCAGCTTTAGGGTGTGTTGATGTTCAGGTGAGGCTGCCTGCAAATGCCGGCTTCCTGCGCTCCGGTGCTCACGTACTTTAAGTACGCTCCGCGCCGGCCTTCGCCGGCCGAAGCCCTCATAAGTGTATGCGCTCTATGAAGGCTACGGCCGGCGTAGGCCGGTTCTCGGAAGCCACCCAGTTTGGTCGCTTCGCGCCCGTCTTCGACTCCGACTCGGCCTGACCTGAATCTCAACACACCTTATGCACTTTCCTGGGTCAGCGCGCGGAAGCGCAGCAATCCATGATAGACTGCAAGATCCTCGTCATAGCGCGCCTCCGCGAATTCCAGGGACAGGCGCGTCTGGCCGCGCGGGCCAATGGACAGCGCCGCGCCATCGAGGCTCGCCTTGATGCTGTCCATGATGAGGCGTGTCTCGGCCTCGCCCTGGGCTTTCGACCAGACGTGCAAGGTGACCAGCTGGTCATTGTCGTTGTCGACGCCGGTCTCGAGGTCGAAGGCGCTGGTGCGGCCGTATGTGACGTGCGGAAAGGCGGCCTTGTCGCTCGCCTGCTCGAGCAGGCCCGCGCCGCCAAGCAGCGCCGACAGCGACTCATCGGTCTTCAGCCTCAGGAACAAGGCCTGCATCAAATCGCCAGGCGCCGTCATCTACAGTCCATCGCCAACATGTCTCCGCGCCGCAGCCAATTCCGGCAGCGTAGCCGCGCTCGCGATCCGATGCCAGATCGCAAATCGATTTGAGTATAGCGTGAAGGGCGAAGGTCTAGAATTTATTATGTTTTAGTCAAATCATGAGACCGGAGCCGCACCGCCTTCTTCGGTGCGCCTGGCAATGAACTCGTCGAGCACTCCCGCGGCGGCGGCAGCGGTGGCCGGCGGCTGGAAGTCGGCGACAATCCGCTTCCAGATGCCGGTCGCGCGCTCCGTGGCTCTCTTGCCGCCGGCTTGCGTCCAATTGCCGAAGTTCGACCAGTCGGCCACCAGCGGCTCGTAGAAGGCGCTGCGGTAGCGCGTCATGGTGTGGGTGGCCGAGAAGAAATGACCTCCGGGCTGCACTTCGGCAATCGCTTCGAAGCCAATTGCATCCTCGTCGCCCGGCGTCGTGGCGCAAAGCTCGGCGACCGTCTGCAGCGCCTCGACGTCGGTGATCAGCTTCTCCAGCGAGACGCTGAGACCGCCTTCCAGCCAGCCGGCGGCGTGGATGCAGACGGTGGCGCCGGCCAGCACCGAGCCCCACAGCGCGAACTGGGTCTCGTGCGCGGCCTGCGCGTCGGAGACATTGGCGGCGCTGCCGCCGCCGGAGCGCCAGGGCAGGCCGATGTGGCGAGCTAGCTGCCCCGCCCCAAGCGTCGCCTTGACGTGCTCCGGCGTGCCGAAGGCCGGAGCGCCGGACTTCATGTCGACATTGGACGAGAAGGAGCCATAGACCACCGGCGCGCCAGGCCGCACGATCTGGGCCAGCGTCAATCCGGCGAGCGCCTCGGCATGCTGCAAGGTCAGCGCGCCGGCGACCGTGATCGGCGCCATCGCGCCCGCCAGGCAGAAAGGCGTGATGACCAGCACCTGGCCGGCCTTGGCGAAGTCGACGATGCCTTGCGCCATCGGGATATCCAGCTGGCGCGGCGAGTTGGTGTTGATGACGGTGTAGCAATAGGCACCGGCGCGGAACTCGTCCTGCGAGAGGCCGCGCGCCAGGCAGATCATCTCGAAGCCGTCCTCCACCTGCGACGTGCCGCGCGCGAAGACGAAGGGGAACTTGTCCGACAGCGTCAGCTGCGCCCGGTTGACGGCATAATGGCGGAAGCGATTGTCGAGTTCCTGTGGCTCGACGCAAGGCCCGAGCATATGCAGCACGTCGAAATGCTGGACCAGCTTGATGAATTCCTCGAAGGCCTGGAGCGTGCCCGGCCGGCGGCCGCGCTCGAGATCGGTGACATTAGGGGCTCCGGAGCCGGCAAGGAAGGTCATCGAGCCGAGCTCGAGCGTCAGGTCGCGGGAGCGGTCGCCGCCGAGTGCCGGAATCGTGCGCGGCGCCGAGGCGAGCGCGGCTTCGACCATGTCGCGACCGATCCTGACCATCTGGCCGTCTTCGTCGACCAATGCACCGGCCTTGCCGTAGATCGTCCGCGCCTCGGGTAGCAGCACCTTGATGCCTAGCTCCTCCAGCACGCGCAGCGCGGTAGCGTGGATGGCCGCGACCTGGTCGTCGGAAAAGATCGGCTGCGGCAGGAACGGGTTCTTCAGCGACCAGTAATTCGGATGGCGGCTCGACTCGCTGCCGGCCTCCCCGGTGCGTCCCCGGCGGCGCTCGCGCCTGAGATCGCGTGCGGCTTCCTCAATCATGGCGGTTCCTCCTCATTGCCGCATCGCCTTGCCTTCGACGTCGCAGGGCGAGGCGGCGATGGCGCGCGCCGGCCGTTCGACCCCGACAATGTGTACGGAAAGCTCGGTCCCCTCCCCGGCGAAACCGTCATCGAGCAACGCCAAGGCGACGCTCTTAGCGAGCCTGTAGCAACGCACCCTGCCGGCGCGGAGGTTCCTATCTGTTCGTTCAAGCCGACGACCGTTGGACACCCACGTCTCGCGACCTTCCGAAGAATCGGATGCATTTTGGAACAATTAAAGATTGTTTCAGTTCAAGGTCCATCACAAAGCCGCGTCATTTCAAGGCAGCGAGTTGACGGCATCCAATGACGACGGGCGAGGACAAAACCAGCGATCAAACCCTGCAATGCCTCACGACCGAACATTTCGTGTTGCAGACGGCGCGGTCGGCCACCATCCAGGAAGCCAATTCGCGCGCAGACCTTTTCCTGACCGCCGTTTCCAGCGCGACCGTCGCGCTGGCATTCGTCGCTCAAGTAACGCGCATGGGGCAGCCATTCGTTTTTTTCAGTCTGATCCTGCTTCCCTGCCTGTATTTCATCGGTATCGTCACCTTCGTTCGGGCGGTCCAAGTCGCAATCGAGGACATGGTCCTCGCACGTGGCATGGCTCGCATCCGGCACTATTTCGTGGAGACGGCTCCAGGCGTGGAGAAATACTTGATCCACTCCCGTCACGACGACGACGAGGCATTGATCGTCAGCAAAGCCCTTCATTCCTCGCACTGGCAGTCATTCATGAGCACAGCGGGGATGGTGAGCGTCGTCGCCAGTGTCATTGCAGGTGTCTTCGCCGGCGTGCTGGCGAAAGCCGTCGCAGTCCTGGGTATCGTTCCAGCAACCGGAATTGGCATGTTGGTATTCGCCGTCAGCGTCTTCGCCCTTCGTCGATACCAAGAGGCTAGATGGAATGCTGTCGAACATATGCTGGACGTGCGGTTCCCAAGCACCACAGCTGCCTCCCGTGGCGCCGGCCGTTCAGATGAACGGGTCGAGAGCACCCCGGAGCATAATCGTGCAAGTCTATGAATTCGCGCGGCAAGAATGGGCCAACCTCGCGTGACAGACACCTCGATGGGGCAAGGCGCGCGTCAGCCATCTCGCCGCCTATCTGCGCTCCTTCATCGGCCAGGAACCGACCGAGGCGGATGCGGTGCATCGTATGCGATTCATCGCAGCGCGGTGATTTCGATCGGCCGTTGACGGCCAGCACACCTCCGATCAACAAAGCTGGTGCTGTGGCTTCGCTGCCCTTGTGAGCGGTGATAAAATGGTCAAATAGTTTGACAGGGTGCCACCCTGAAACTGCCCGCATGCTGTTTTCGGGCGAAAGGGCGTTGGGGCGGAAGTCGGAATGGCAAGTCCTTCGAAACCACGCAAGAGGAGAAGAGGCCGCATCGCTTCGGCGCTGCTCGGCGTCGACGCTTGGTTCGATAGCTCGCTCTACGAGATCGGCTTCAAGGCCCGCGAATTCTGGGAAGCGGCGACTATCTTTTCCCGCCGTTTCCGGGTGCATGGCTGGCGCCGCACGGTCATCGAGGTGCTGAGCGAAGGGTTCACCATGGGCGCCGGCGGCTTCGTGGTGCTGCTCGCGCTCGCCATGCCCGCCTTCGACATCACCACCGGCGACTGGCGCAGCCAGGGCGATTTCGCCGTGACCTTCCTGGATCGCTACGGCAACGAGATCGGCCAGCGCGGTATCATCCAGCGCGATTCCGTGCCGGTCGACGAGATGCCCGACATCGTCATCAAGGCGGTGCTGGCGACCGAGGACCGGCGTTTCTTCGACCATTACGGCATCGATGTCCTCGGCCTGTCGCGCGCGATCTTCGAGAATGTGCGCGCCAATTCCGTGGTCCAGGGCGGCTCCAGCATCACGCAGCAGCTCGCCAAGAACCTGTTTCTCTCCAACGAGCGCACATTGGAGCGCAAGATCAAGGAAGCCTTCCTGTCGCTATGGCTGGAAGCAAACCTGTCCAAGAAAGAGATCCTGCAGCTCTATCTCGACCGCGCCTATATGGGCGGCGGCACGTTCGGCATCGAGGCGGCGGCGGATTTCTATTTCGGCAAGAGCGTGAAGGATTTGAGCCTCGCCGAAGCGGCGATGCTGGCCGGCCTGTTCAAGGCGCCGACCAAATACGCCCCGCACATCAACCTGCCGGCGGCCCGTGCCCGCGCCAATGTGGTGCTGTCAAACCTGGTCGATGCGGGTTTCATGACCGAGGGCCAGGTGCTGCAGGCGCGCCTGCATCCGGCCGACGTCGTCGATCGCGGCGAGCAGAAGAGCCCGGATTATTTCCTCGACTGGGCCTTCGACGAGGTCAAGAAGATCGCCAAGCCTGGCCAGCACTCGCTGGTCGCCCACACCACTTTCGACGCCAACATCCAGAAGGCGGCCGAGGAGTCGGTCGAGTTCCATCTTCGCCAGTTCGGCAAGGAATACAATGTCACCGAAGGCGCGGTGGTGGTGATCGAGACCAACGGCGCGGTGCGCGCCATCGTCGGCGGCCGGGATTATGGCACCAGCCAGTTCAACCGCGCCACCAAGGCTCTGCGCCAGACCGGTTCATCCTTCAAACCGTATGTCTACGCCACAGCGATGGAGCACGGGTTCACGCCGGACTCGGTGGTTTCCGGCGGCGCGATCAGCTGGGGCAGCTGGTCGCCGCATAATTACAGCGGCGGATCGGCCGGCAACGTGACGCTGCTCACGGCGATCGCCAAGTCGATCAACACGGTGCCGGTGCGGCTCGCCAAGGATTACCTCGGCATCGGGCCGATCAAGGCGATGGCCGAATCGATGGGCGTGGAATCGCCACTGGAATCGCACAAGACCATGGTGCTCGGCACATCCGGCATGACGGTGATGGACCAGGCGACGGGCTACAGCGTCTTTGCGCAGAACGGTTTCGTCGGCTCGCGCCACGGCATCACCCAGCTCGTCACCCGCACCGGCGACGTGGTCTATGACTGGGCCAAGGACGCGCCGCCACCACATCGGGTGCTGTCGGAAAAGGCGCTGAAATACATGAACACCATGCTGGCGGCGGTGCCGGTTATCGGCACCGCGAGACGCGCCCAGCTTCCGAACATCGTCGTTGCCGGCAAGACCGGGACGACGCAATCCTACCGCGACGCCTGGTTCGTCGGCTTCACCGGCAATTACACAGCCGCCGTCTGGCTCGGCAATGACGACTTCACGGCGACCAACAAGATGACAGGCGGCTCGCTGCCGGCGATGGTCTGGCAGCGGCTGATGGTCTACGCGCATCAGAACATCGATCTGAAGCCGATCCCCGGTCTCGATCATCCTTGGGTCGATCCGGAGGTCGCGGCCAAAGCAGAGGAAGCGGCCAAGAAGGAAGCCGATGCGGCGGCGGCGCAAGCCGAGGCCGAACGCCCGCCGGTGCTTTCCAGCCGCACCAGCCAAACGTTACGGGACATGACCAAGGCGTTCCAGGCCGCGCCGGCGCTCGTTGCGCCCACCATGCCGGAGACGCTTTCGGCGCTTTAGGACGGCCCTGGCGTGAAGCCGGCTTGCCACGGCACCCCGCGCCGCGATATCCCGGGCAACCTCCTCTGTTTGCGGCTCTCATGCTCAAGAACGCCATCCTGACGCTGCTTTCGCTTGCCATAGCCATCGGGCTAGGCGGCTACAGCGTCTGGTATGCGCTCAACGCGCAGGACGGCGTGGGCGCGATCCGCATCGGCCAATGGACCGCTTTCCCGGAGGTCGGGACACTGGCCGCCGACCCTTATTCCAAGGCGCGCGTTGCACGCGAGGGCGTGCTGGCGCTCGGCCAGGCCGAGGGACTTGCCTTCGTTGCCGAGCGCGACGATGCCGGCGAGCCGCTGAAACGCGAATGCACCTATACGATCGAAGGCGGTTATCCGACCGCCCGCTTCTGGACGCTCTATGCCGCCGACCAGTCGCTTGGCGCGATCGACACAGGCAAGCCGAGGCAGTCGGCGCTGCAATCCTACGAAGTGCTGCGCCAGCCCGACAATTCCGTCGTCATCTCCGTCGGCAGCCGGCCGGCGCCCGGAAACTGGCTGCTGACCGGCGGCTCCGGCAAGATGTATTTCGTGCTGACCTTTTACGACACGCCGATCGCCTCGAGCACCGGCCTCTCGGACGTGACACTGCCGCGCATCCTGAAGGCGGGCTGCAATGCGTAGACTGCTGCATGCCCTGATCCTCGGCCTGCTCGGCGCCGGCATCGTGCACATCGTTGTGCTGTTCCTGGTGCCGGAATTTTCCGAACGCGATGCCTGGTCGCGCCTGGCGATGGCATCCGACTTCTACAAGATGACGCGGCTAGACGCCGAGGCCGGCGGCGCGCCGGTGGTGAAATCGGTGGATCCATTGTTTTATGCGGCCGCCTGCCGTTTCAACCTTGCCGACGGGCTGGTCAGGATCAGGGCGCCGGGCGACGTGCCGTTCTGGTCGGCCTCGGTCTACGACCGCAACGGCCACAACATCTATTCCTTCAACGACCACAACGCCAATGGCGAGAAGCTCGACGCGGTGGTGTTGACGCCGGCGCAGATGATCGACGTGCGGCGCGACCTTCCGGAGGATCTGCAGGGCGCGATCTTCGTCGAGGCGCCGATCGAGGAAGGCATTTTCGTCGTCCGCGCCTTTGTGCCGGACGGGAGCTGGAAGCCGATCGTGTCACGCTTCCTCGATCAGGGCGCCTGCGAATTGCAGGACTACTGAGAAAGGCGCCCGATCAGTGATGCGGCTTGGCAGGAGGCGGAGAGCCCGGCCTGTCGGAGCTGCTGTCGCCGGGCCGTGCCTCACCGGCCTGCGGATGCAACTCGTAACGGACGCCGGGGAAAATGATGACCGCCGCCGCCGTCGTGGTGTCGTGACTTGCTCGATTTACTGGTGCCGCTCGCGGCACAAAAGACAGGACCATGCCCATGGTTCGCGCATTCCTCTCGGTTTGACCGGAGCACAACGCAACGCCTCCAAAGTTGATTAAGGGGCTTAGAGGGTTAACGGAGCGCTAACGGATAGCGGCTAATTTGACGTTTGTTTTCCTGAAGGTGCGAAACCGGCCCGGCCGGATTGCGCGGTTCGGGATTGTGTCGAGTATCGGGCGTATCCTCCGTGTCATCTTCCGATTTCAGGCAAATCGCTATCCGGACCGAAGCAGGAAAGGCCGAAAGGCTGTTCCGCGCCGCCGTGTCGGCCTTCTGCTCGCTGACGCGTCCCTCGCGCCGAGAGATCGCCCAGCTCGAAGACCTGACACTGCCGCTGTTCGACGAAGTCTCGGTCGAGTCGCGCCGCTACGTCGCTGCCGCCCTTTCCGAATGCGACTACGCGCCGACCGCGCTGGTCAGGCGGCTGGCTGAAGAGCCGGTCGAGATCGCAGCCCCCCTGCTCACCCGCTCCAACGCGCTGAGCGATATCGACCTCATCGCGCTGATCGGCCGGCACGGCCTACCGCATGCGCGCGCCATTGCGCGCCGCAAGGAGCTCAACCCGACGATCGCCGACCTGATCCGCGTGCTGGAAAGGCCGACGCTGGTCAAGGCACGGCCGCCCGAGACGGTCACCAGGCTTGCGCCGAAACCCGAGCCGGCGGCCAAGGCGGATACCGACCGTCCCGCGCCAGGCGAAGCCGCGGAGCACGCGCGGCGCCGCCTGCGGGCGATGATGCGCCCGACCGGCGACGCTGCGGACGTCAACACCTTCCTTGGCCAGCCGGCCTATGTGAAATTGCGCGAGACGGCGCTGACGGGGAACCTGGCATTCTTCCAGACCGCGCTGGCCGATGTGCTGGAGATCGACTTCGCGACGGCCCGCTCGGTGACCGGGCAATCGGGCTATGTCGCGCTGCTTGCGGCGCTGCGTGCCCTCGACCTCAGCGAAGACAGGGCCTTCCTGATCGCCGTCGCGGTCTATCCCGGCGAGTTCCCGCATCCGCAGGCGATCCGCCTGTTCCTCGACAGCTATCGGCTGCTGCACCGCGAGACGGCGCTCGATAAGGTACGCGCCTGGAAGACGGAGACCCTTTCGCGGGCGATCCGCGGCGGTGCGCCCGACGCGTCCGGCGTCGCGCATCAGGCTTCGAACAGCGGCGCGGCGAGTGCCAGCGTCAAGGCATCCTGATCGGTTTAAAGCGCCTCGCGCTGAAGGAACCCGGTGGCGACGCCTTTAAGCGTTTGTTTTTTATTTTAAAATCAACGAGCCGATGTTCGTCGCGAGACCGGGCATTTCCGCGACACGACAAAGTGACAACGCCTCTTGACTTAGAGTGCGCTCTAACTCGTAGCTTTCTGGGCGTCGTGACGAAAGAATGGCATTGATGAAGATTGGCGAGCTGGCGAAGCGTTCGGGACTGTCTGCCTACACAATCCGTTACTATGAGCGGATCGGGCTGCTTCCCCATGCCGACAGGGACCAATCGGGCCAACGTGACTACGACGCATCAATCCTGACCTGGATAGAATTTCTCGACCGGCTCAAAACGACCGGGATGCCTATTCGGGAAATGCTGCGCTACGCGGCCTTGCGGGAGCGCGGCGCCGACACCGAAGCGGAGCGCGGCGCGCTGCTCAAGCAGCACCGTGAGCGTGTCCGTGCGCATGTGGCCAAACTGCAAGCCTGCCTTCTCGTCCTCGACACCAAGATCGCCGGATATGCCGGCGTGAAACAGAGGATGAAGGACTATGACGCATCAATCCCCGAACATCGGCGAAAGCCGGCTGGAACGCGGCAAGCGGGCGCTCGCTGAAATCGACGGCGAAGCCGGCCACAAAGTCATTGCCGCTCTTGCTGACATTGCCCCCGACTTCGCGAACTACGTGTTCGAGTTCTCGTTTGGCGACATCTACAGCCGCCCCGGTCTCGATCTGCGCGCCCGTGAGATCGCGACCATCGCGGCGCTGACAGCGATGGGAACCGCTACCCCGCAACTGAAAGTCCATATCGAGGCGGGGCTCAATGTCGGGTTGACCAAGGACGAAATCGTCGAAACTATCATCCAGATGACGGTCTATGCCGGGTTTCCCGCGGCGCTCAACGGATTGTTTGCGGCCAAAGAAGTCTTCGCCGCACGGTTTCCCGTCCAGAACGGGGAAGCGGCGTGATGAACCTTCTGCGCTTCGTTGGCCCGCGGCCGGCGCTCGTGCTCTCATGGTGATTCCCGTAGACGGTAAAACGCCCTAGTCGGCCTTCACCGAAAGAAGCTCTTCGATGGGAACGGTCCCGCCCTCGATCTCGACCACCCAGATGTCGGGATCGAATTTTTTCTCCCGCTCCAGCCGCGCATCGAAGGCCGAGCTGTCGTCGCTCGTGCCGAGCACGGCGAAAAAGCGCTCATCGGGCTTGGCCGAATCGTAGCTGGTCTGCGGCGCCGGCCCGTAGAAGGTCACCTCTCCCAGACGCCCGCGCGACAACACGAAGACGGCGCCAGCCTCGGTCGCGCCGCGCTTGACGACGGCGGCGAAGCCGCCGGCGCCGAACACGCGGCGCACAAGGGCCGAGACCCAGAGATCGGTGGTCACGCGCATGGGAAGGTTCCGGATGTCATGCGCGGTTTCTTACAGCAAGGATCAAAGAACCGAAACGATCGCTGCCGCTCAGTTCGTCAGGCCGATCTCGCGCATTTTGACATAAACGGCCTCGTCCGGCTCGCCGGTCTCGGGCAGTCCGAACAAGGCCTGGAATTCCTTGATCGCGGCCTTGGTGCGGGCGCCGACCTTGCCGTCGAGCTGCATGTCGCCATTGCCGAACGCCTTGAGGCCGGCCTGGATCTTGACGATGCGGGCGTCGGGCGGCTGCGTGGCGCCATCGGCCGGAGCGGAGACCTGGATCACCTGCGGTTTGGCAGACGCGGCGACTGCGCCATCGGCCGGCCGCGGCGCCGGGTGGGGAATGGCCGCCGTCGTCTGGCGGGCGCCAAGCTGGTCGAGCAGCGCGCCGTCAATCTCGCCCGACCCCGGCAGCCCGACTTTCAGCTGGTAGGTCTGGATCGCCTTGCGCGTGGCCGGTCCGGTGAGGCCGTCGACCGTGCCGTCGTAGAAGTTGAGGTCCTTCAGGATGCCCTGCACCTGCTGGACGACCGGGTCCGGCTTGACCGTCGGCTGCGCCGGCGCCTGGCGCACGATGTTGATAGTGGTCTCCGGTTCGTCGGAGACGGTATGCGGGAAGTTCTCGATGCTTCGCGTGGCGAAGAAGGCTCCGGTATGCGGAAAAGGCTGATACCAGAGCGCATTGGCCGAGACGTAGAACAGCGTCACCAGAAAAGCGGTCGAGCCGCCGACCAGAACCGGATTGCTGGCGATCAGTTGACCGACGGCAACCGCGCCCTCGGCAAGAACGCCGCGCTCGGGTTCGACCACCTTAGGCCGTTTTGCGGAGCGAGCCATTCCTCTCCCCATTTGCGTCCCCCTTCGGCTTGGCCGCCGGCATGGCCAGCACGCCGGATGGCGCACCGGATCGCCGCTTCGGCCCGTTCACCGGCAGGCCGATCGTCACCGTGGTGCCCTCACCCGGCGCGCTCTCGATCGACATCGTACCCTCGTGCAGCGCCACCAGGCCCTTGACCAGCGACAGGCCGAGTCCGGTTCCCTCGAAACGACGCGTGTAGTCGTTCTGGATCTGCATGAACGGCTTGCCGAGATTGGCCATGTCCTCCTCGGCGATGCCGATACCGGTATCGCTCACCCAGAAATGCAGGTGCGAGCCGACGCGCTTGGCCCCGATCACCACGCTGCCGCCATCGGGCGTGAACTTCACCGCGTTCGAGGCGAGATTAATCAGAATCTGCTGGACCGCCCGGCGGTCGGCATTGATCTCGCCCGCATCCGGGGCAATCTGCGTGGCAAGAACTATGCTCTTGGCATCGGCCAGCGGTCGCATCATCGAGCGGCACATGTCGACGGCCTCGACAAAGCGGAACGGCTCCAGCTCGGTCGCATAGGCGCCCGCCTCGATGCGCGAAACATCGAGGATCGAGGTGACGACGGACAGCAGATGCTGGCCGGACTCCCTGACCAGGCCGACATATTCCTTCTGACGCGGATCCTTGAAGGGCCCGAACATCTCATGCAGGAGCATGTCGGAAAAGCCGAGGATCGCATTGAGCGGCGTGCGCAGCTCGTGGCTGACCACGGCCAGGAAGCGGCCCTTGGCCACGTCGGCAGCCGCAGCGGCTTCCCTCGCCTGCGCAAGCTCCTCGCGAAGTGCTGCGACATCGTCATTTTCGCGCAGAACCAGGATGAAGACGTCGCGGTCGACCGCGCCGCGCAGCAGCTCGAGGCTGAACGGGCGGAAATTGTCGACCGCGCCAGAACCCTCGCGCGGCAAGCGGATGCGCAGATCAAGCTGGCGCTTCGGCGCGCCCTCGCGCATGTCGGCCAGAGCGGTGAGATAAGCGACGCGGTCGGAAAGATGGATGCGGTCGAACAGGCCGGTGCCGAGCAGAAGCTCGGGCGCCAATTTCAGGATCGAACGCGTCTTGGCGGACGCGTCGACCACTTCGCCCTGGCGCCCGAGGCGGAGCACGACGGCGTCGATGACGTCCTCGAGACGATCGCCGGCAGGCTCCGCCGACCCTAAGCCGGCCGGGCTGGCGAAGGCGGCGGCCCGCGGCAACAGCGTCAGCGCCCAGGCGAGCGGCAGCAGCCAATGCCAGGCGGCGGTCTCGCCGAACGGCAGCAACTGCCCGGCAAAGGGCTGCAGCACGATAGCGGCAAGCGCCGCCAGCGCGCCCGTCAGCGCGGCGCGCCGCGACCCTGAGACCCACCAGCTTTCAACCGGCAATGCGACAGCAAGGAGTGCCGCCGGCGAGGCCAATCCGCCCGCCGCAGCGATAGCGCCGGCTAGGGCAAGCCCACCCAACACGACCGCCATGCGGCCGGCAAGCGCCATATGGCCGGTGGCCGCCACCAGAAGCGCCGCGAACCAGCACAGGCCGAAAGCGGCAAAGATCGCGGCTATCGTGACGGCAGCGCCGACACTTGAAGTGACCAGCGTGACCGCGGCGCCCGCGGCAAGGAAGGGCGCGGCGAGCATGACACCGATGAAGCGGCGCTGGCGCAGGCGCTCCGCCTCACCCGTCACGGTCGGGTGAACCATGCGTTCGCAGCCGGCGGAAACCGCGCCAGGCAATTGAACGTATCTGGCTGAAATAGAACTCAACGCACGCGTACCCGGTCGTGAAAAACGCCTGCCTGGCAGGTGACTCATCAATTGGCTTGAAACTCGCATCCAGCGTTTAAGGAATGGATAAGGCTGGCGAAGCCGGCGACCGCGCCAAGGCAAATATTGTGATGCCAGCCCGGCAAAGCATGCCGACTTGGCGCCATGGTAAACGGCGGGTTAGCCGCAAGGCCTGTGCCAAAACGGGCCGGAACTTGAACCGACTAAGTTCTGCCTGGAGTAAAATCGTTTAATAACAATGCGATACATGGTTATCGTAAAGTTAACGAAGCCGATGAGATTCGACACAAGCCCATGTCAAAACCGATCCTTTCGAATTTGCCTAAAATTTGAGGAAAATTCGCGGCTTCGATGCAAGCCGTCCTTTGCGTGACCGTGCCACTATCGTGCCCATAAAAGAGGTCATGCCGATGGATGCGTGATCCGTCACGGATGGATGCATCATTCCATCCCCGATGAGAGGCAAGTAAGATGGGCTTTCTGATCAGGATGGCTTTCTGGTTTTCGCTGGTGCTGCTGGCGCTGCCGCTCGGCGTCGGCCCGGGCGAGAACGGCCAGCAGAGCGTCGGACCGATCCAGGCGCTGTTTGCGGCGCGCGAGGCGGTCGGCGACATTGCAGGGCTCTGCGAGCGCAAGCCCGATGTCTGCGAGACCGGCAAATCGGCCATGTACACCATCACCGTTCGCGCCAAGGAAACGGCCAAGATCGCCGCGGCCATGATCGACGACAAGCAGTCCGGGCAGTCCGGGCAGGCAGGCACGCCCGAAACGAAGGTCGCGGATGGCTCCGTCACGACCACCGGCAGCGTCGCCGAGGACATCGTGTTGCCGACCAAGGTCAACATTCCGGTGATGTTGACGGCCAAGAACTGAGTTCTTTCCGGCCGTTCGCTCGGCACTTTAATTTTAGCGCAATTCCTGGCGCAAAACCGCCTACGCACGTTCCCCAGAATTGCTCTAACGCCGCGGGCCCCGTCCGACCTCTCGACGCCCGCGGCGTCTTTCTTTTTCCGTGACGCGGCCGTGTCGGGCCACTATATGCGGGCAATGGCCACCTCGATTCAGACCATTCGCGACGACTTTTCCCTGCTCGACGAGTGGGAGGACCGTTATCGCTATGTGATCGAGCTCGGCGAGAGCCTGCCGCCTTTCCCTGAGGAGGAGCGCACGGCTGCGAACAAGGTGCCTGGCTGTGTGAGCCAGGTGTGGCTCACCACCAAGCAGGGAGCGGGCGCCGATCCGGTGATCGGCTTCCAGGGCGATTCGGACGCCCATATCGTGCGCGGCCTCGTCGCCATCATGCTGGCGCTGTTTTCGGGCCGGCGGGCAAGCGAAATCCAGAACACGGACGCCGAAGCGACCCTGAAGGAGCTCGGCCTTGACGAACATCTGTCGCCGCAGCGCGCCAACGGCCTCCGTTCGATGGTCAAGCGCATCAAGCGCGATGCGGAAGCGGCGCTGAAGCAGACGGCCTGATCCGGCCGATATCGCTCCCATCAGGAAAGCAAAACGGCGCCGTAAGGGCGCCGTCGAATTGCTTGACGAGCTGGGACCTATCAACGGCCCTTGCGCTTGCGGCCCAGACCCATCTTCTTGGCGAGCTGCGAGCGGGCGGCAGCGTAATTGGGGGCGACCATCGGATAGTTGGCGTCCAGGCCCCACTTCTCACGATACTCTTCCGGCGTGAGATTGTAGTGGGTCATCAGATGCCGCTTCAGCGACTTGAACTTCTTGCCGTCCTCGAGACAGACGATGTAGTCGTCATGGACCGAGCGCTTCGGATTGACGGCCGGCTTCTGCTTCTCAGCCGACGGCTGCTCCGACGAGCCCCCGACGCGGCCCAACGCGGCATGGACGTCGGCGATAAGGTTCGGCAGTTCCCCAACCGGCACCGGATTGTTGCTGACATAGGCGGCGACGACATCGGCGGTCAGCTCGATCAGCGCGTCACCGTTTTTCGAAGGTGTTTCGACGATTTCCATAGTGCTAAGGCCCCAACGAGAGTTGTTTCTAAAACTGCGCCCTTTTTTGTGGATCGGGCATCGCGCGGATTTCGTTCAGGAAAGGCTCTGAGATTCGCGTCGGTTATCTTAATGACGCCGCATTGAAAGTAAGTCAATTCGCATATTGACTTATATTGGTCGATATTCATCAACTATTGCCGATTCAGCTTCAAAAATTCGTGCGCCGTGTAACTTCGCGAGATTTTTCTGGTCAGACCAGCATGGCATGACGTTGCGGCATCCGCATGTTAGACATCCGATCGCCACTCGACACCACGTTCAATGCTTGACTAATGCTTGGGTGCCCTTTCACCTGCACAACGAATCGTGCGGCACAGCGAAGCGCAAGGATACCGCCTTGGCGGCTGGACCCGACAAGGCGACGCGACGGGATTCATCAGTAAGGCGCGATGTATTTGCCGTAGACCCAGCCGGTGACGAAATGACCATTCTGCGCCGGATCGTGCCAGATCTCGCACCAGCGATAGCGGATCGCCTGGCGCTGCTTCCATTGTGGCTGCCGGCCGATATCGAGCAGGTTTACACCTCCGGTGCAGCGGCCGGTCATCTGCAGCACGGTGCCGTTCGGATAGGCGGCCTGTTTCTGCGATGTATTGGACGGATATTTTCGAGCATTGAGCGTATCACCGAACGGCACGCCCGCCACTTGCCAGGCGGCAAAGACGGTTGCATGAGACTGGCTGGAAAAAGCCAGACCTGCCGCTACGACGGCAACTGACATTGCGGTAGAAACACAGGATTTCATCTTTCCCCCTTCGACTTAGCTTCTGTACCACCTTGAACCGCGCCCGTTGAACCGCCGCTGAGCGGCGTGTTCATTCGTCATTCAAGCAAATTCCGCAGCGAGACGTAATGACCAGAGCTTCCGCCTTGACTTCCGCCTTCCCGGCCGCCAGCCCGCCGACCCCTGAGAAACACCCGGTTTCGGACACGCATCACGGCATCACCCGCAGCGACGACTATGCCTGGATGCGGGCCGACAACTGGCAGGCCGTGTTCCGCGACCCTTCCCTGCTCGACGGCCGCATCCGCGCCCATCTCAATGCCGAGAACGCCTATCAGGCCGCGCTCATGGCCGGCACCGCGGACCTGCGCGCCAGGCTGTTTGCCGAGATGAAGGGGCGCATCAAGGAGGATGACTCGACGGTCCCCATGAAGGACGGCCGCTATGCCTACGGATCGTCGTTCCGGCAGGGCGGCGAGCAGCCGCGCTATTTCCGCACGCCGTGCGACGGCGGCACTGAGGAGATCCTGCTCGACGGCGACGCGGAAGCCGAGGGCAAGCCCTATTTCCGGCTTGGCGGCGTCGACCATTCGGCCGACCACGGGAAGCTGCTGTGGGGCTTCGACGACAAGGGTTCGGAGTTCTTCACGCTGCGCGTGCGCGATCTTGCGAGCGGCAAAGAACTTGCCGACCAGATCCCGGATACGGGCGGCGGCGGGGTCTGGGACGCCGGCGACGGCGGCTTCTTCTATACCCGTCTCGACGACAACCATCGTCCGTCGAAAGTGTTCTTCCACGCGCTGGGCGACAGGTCTGAAAACGACCGGTTGATCTATGAGGAGACCGATCCGGGCTTCTTCATGGATGTCGGCGGCACGCGCGCCAACGACTGGATCATGATCGGCATCAACGATCATGAAACGTCGGAATACCGCCTGCTGCCCGCCGATGATCCAACCGCAGAGCCGAAGCTTGTGGCGGTGCGCGAGACCGGCCTGCAATACGATCTGGAAGAAGGCGGCGACGTCTTCTTCGTCCTCACCAATGCCGACGGCGCCAAGGACTTCAAGATCATGACCGCGCCGGTCGACAATCCCGGGCGCGCCAACTGGCAGGAACTGGTGCCGCACGAGCCCGGCCGGCTGATCCTGTCGGTGCTCGGCTTCAAGCATCACATGGTCCGGCTCGAGCGCAAGGAAGGCCTGCCGCGCATCGTCGTGCGCGAGCGCGCCAGCGGCGAGGAGCATTTCATCACTTTCGACGAGGAAGCTTTTTCGCTCGGTCTCTCCGGCTCCTACGAATATGACACCGACGTGATGCGCTTCACCTATTCGTCGATGACGACGCCGGCGCAGGTGTTCGACTACAACATGCGCAGCCGCGAACGCGTGCTTTTGAAGACGCAGGAAGTGCCCTCCGGCCACGATCCTGCGCACTATGTCACGCGCAGGCTGATGGCGCCGGCAGACGACGGCGAGTTAGTGCCGATCTCGCTGCTATATCATCGCGACACGCCCCTCGACGGTTCGGCGCCCTGCCTGCTTTACGGCTACGGCTCGTACGGAATCACGGTGCCTTCCGCCTTCAATACCAATTGCCTGTCGCTGGTCGACCGCGGCTTCGTCTATGCCATCGCGCATGTGCGCGGCGGCAAGGACAAGGGATACGGTTGGTACGAGGGCGGCAAGCGGGCAAGGAAGATGAACACGTTCACCGATTTCATCGCCTGCGCCCGCCATCTCGTTGCCGAGCGCTACACACAGCACGACCGCATCGTGGCGCAGGGAGGCTCCGCCGGCGGCATGCTGATGGGGGCGATCGCCAACCTGGCCCCGGAAAGCTTCGGCGGCATCGTCGCCGAGGTGCCGTTCGTAGACGTGCTCACCACCATGCTCGACGCCAGCTTGCCGCTCACGCCGCCGGAATGGCCGGAATGGGGCAATCCGATCGCGTCCGCCGCCGACTACGCGACGATCGCGGCCTATTCGCCCTATGACAATGTGGCGGCGCTCGACTATCCGCCGATCCTGGCGCTGGCGGGCCTGACCGATCCGCGCGTCACCTATTGGGAGCCGGCGAAATGGGTGGCGCGGCTGCGCGAACGCAAGGCAGGCGGCAACCCGGTCCTGTTCAAGATCAACATGGAGTCCGGCCATGCCGGCGCCTCGGGTCGCTTCTCGCGGCTGGAGGAGATCGCCTATATTTACGCCTTTGCCTTGAAAGTGACAGGCAAGGCTTGATTTTCTACTCGCAATCGCACGGCTCGCGCGCTAGGCAATGCGCCGTCGTTTTCGGTTGTGGCCATTTCGGGGCCGCGTCCAGATACATTCGCAAGGTTCGCTATGCTGCTCGTCGACGTCTATCTCGACAAATCGCCCATCCAGGGCATCGGCGTCTTCGCCAAACACCGCATTGCGCGGGGCACATTGATCTGGAAGCTCGATCCAAGGTTCGATCGACGCATTCCCGTGGAGACCTATGAGGGCGAATCCGGCCCGGTGAAGTCCTATCTCGACCGCTATTCCTATCCGGACCGGCGCGATCCCAACTTCATCGTCTTCGAGGCGGACGACGCCCGCTATATGAACCACGCGGACGACCCGAACTGCGATATCTCCTCTCCGGAAGAGGCCTATGCGTTGCGCGACATCGCTCCCGGCGAGGAACTGACCTGCGACTACAACCACTTTTTCGAGAACGGCTTCGACTTCCTGGGCGACCGCCACCCGTAGAGCATGATGCCGAAAAGTGTGGAGCGGTTTTCGGACGACGTCATGCTCCATCACTTTGATTTAGAGCGGCACGAGCGTGGATCAGGCGGAGAGCAATTCCGGCTGGCGTCCCAGGGTCAATCTGCCACGCAGGTTTCGGATGCCTGCCAAGGCCTTGCCGGAAACGATGCCTAAGGCAATGCCACCGACGATCGCGAGCAGCTGGAAGATCGGGACCGGCAGCTTGCCCGCGGCGGGCGCCATCAATATTTCCGGGACGAAACGGTGGAAAAGGTAGATCGGAAACGCCGCGACGGCGACCTGGGCAACCACCCGCCCTATCCCGGCCGGCAGGCGAACGCGCGGCAGGTAAAGAAGGACCAAAAGCGCCGCGAAGATCATCAGATATTTGACCGTCGTCCCGAACCAGACCGACTCCCAGAAGGCCAAATAACCCAGCATAGCGGCGGCAAGCGCAGTCAGAGCCAGCTTTCTCGCCGGAGTGTCGGCGAAACAGGCACACCAACCGAATACGGCCAAATGGAAAACCCAATAGATCGTGAATATCTGGCGGTTGCCTAGGTCGACGAGCGATGGGGACGAAAAGCGCGCGACAGCGGCAACCCCCAAAAGGCCGAGCGAGAAAACGAAGGGGTGAGCCCGGGCAAGCTTGCGGACTGCAGGAATGGCAAAGATCAGAGCGAAGAGCAGGAGCGTCTGCGAATAGGCCTCGATGAACCAGTAAAGGTACGGAATCATCTCGTGACGCTCCGGTTCGGCATAGCCGAAATTCCCAGTAAGCGTCATCGAAGCCCAGGGGATCGTCCGCCAGGCTGCAGCGTAAGCGGCGACAATGAGAAAATACGGGATCAGGACGTCGATCGCTGGTTTGAGCGCGTGCCCAATTCGACCGGCAAGGAAATGGGCCGACTGGAAACGAGCAAGGCTGTAGCCGGCCAGCAGCATCATGACGCCGGAGCCGCCGGGGATAGGCCATAGCGTTTCGTGATGCACGACCACCAGCAGGATTCCGATAACCCTCAGCACTAAATCGGTCGGCATCTCGCTTGCGTGCCGGTGTTCGGGAAGTCCCGCCGCCTGGCGGTTTGCCAGCTCGGCAATGCTCAAGCGTTCCCATCCGTCCGGCAGGTTCATGCCGAGACGCTCGAGTTCCAGAGCCAATTGCAGGAATCGAAGGGAGTCCCCGCCAAGAGAGACAAAGCTGTCATTGCGGCCGACCGCGAGGGGATAGAATACGCGGGCGTAGGCACCGAGCAGGCCACCCCGCCCACAGCGGATTTCCGTCCGCCCTTCCAACATCTCCTGCTGGAGGCAGGCATAATCGATCTTGCCAGAGGCAAGTCTGGGAAAATCCTCGCGCGTCGCAACCCGAACCAGATTGGCTGGCAGGTGGCTGATCTCGGCAAGAATGCGCCGTGCTCTCCCGGTCTGGTCGGCGCCTATCACATAGGCCTGCAATCCCCGATCGTCGCCAACCACCGCGGCGGCAATGCCGGCGCGCTTCAGCGCCTGCTCCATCGTATCGAAGCCGATCCTGAGGCCTGCGATCTTGGCGAAGCGGCTTCTGCGCCCGACGATGCGGAAGAAACCATGTTGGTCCCGTACGGCAATGTCGCCAGTGTTCAGGGTCTCGAGCTCTGCGCCGCGCGCGAGGTCGAGGCGCCGCGTGCCGTAACCCATCATTACGTTCGGACCGCGATAGACGAGCTCTCCGGGAATGCCTGGTTGGCTGATCGGCTCGCCTGCAGCGTCGACGATACCGAGGCTGCCGCCCGGAATCGCCACGCCGATCCGATCCTCCTTGTCGGAAAGGCTCTCCGGCGGCACGAAAGCCATGCGGGCCGTCGCCTCGGTCTGGCCATACATGACGAAGAAGCCGCCGCCCCTGGCGACCATGTGGTTCCGATAAAGGCGGATGAGGTCCGGGCCAAGCGCTCCGCCCGCCACCGTCATCATGCGCAACGCCTTGAGCTCGGCGTCGCGGAAACGCACCCGTTCCAGAAGCTCGTAAGAATACGGGACACCAGACAGATTCGTGCAGCCGCCGTGGTCTATCGTGCTGACGAAGTCGCTGTCCATGACCGACATGCCGGTGAAGAGGACGCTAGCGCCCGCAATCAGATGCGAATTGAGGACCGACAGCCCATAGGAATAGTGGAGAGGCAGCACGAGAGCGGCCCGGTCGAAGGAAGAGAGCTCGAGATAGGCCGCGATCGAGCGCGCATTGGATTCGAGATTGCCGTAGGAAAGCCTGACCGCCTTGGCAGCGCCCGAGCTGCCGGATGTCATCAGCAGCAGCGCGAGATCGGGATGCAGCGGCTCCGCATCTCCAGCGGATCGAGCTTCCTCAACGAGACGCCAGCGGCCGTCAATTGGCCTGTAGGTGAAATCCGGCTGGAAGGCTGCCTGGAAATCGTCCCAAAGCCTATTGTCGCACGGCGGCAGCATGGCCGCTGCGTGCCCAGCCTGCAGGGCTCCGATATAGGCGGCGACTGCGTGCTCGGAAGCTTCCGCCGCAATCGCCACGAGCCGCTTTTGTCTTCGTCCCAACTGCGACGCGAAGTCTAGCGCGAGACCGCCGAGTTCCCTGTAGGACAGCATGCGTCCGCCGGCGAGGACAAGCGCCACGCGCTGCTCGTCATGGGTGAATTCGGACACAAGGTCGATGGAGGGCGTGGGCAAGCTTCGGTCCTCGGGGAATTGGCCCGAAGCGCCTATAATACATGAGTATTCAAGTCAACTAATTCGCGACCGATTGGCATGCCAAACCGCTTTACGCCATCATGTGTGGTCGCGGGTTTGACGCCGCGTGCGCAGGTTAACTCGCCGGCTTGCGCGCCGGATAGCCGTTGGGGTGCGGCGGGACGGCCTTGAGGTAGGCGGCAATCGCCGCGCGGTCGTCGGCGGTCAGTTGCGCGATGTTGCGCTGCACGTCGACCATGGAGCCGCCGACCGAATCGAAATCGGGTGTGAAGCCGGTTTCGAGGTAATTGGCGATGTCGGCCTCGGACCAGTCCTTGGTGCCGCCCTGCGGGGTGATATTGGGCACAACGCCCGAGCCTTCGGCGGCCACGGCGCCCGCCAGCCACTCGGCCTTCTTGACGCCGCCGGCGAAATCGCGCGGCGTGTGGCATTCGCCGCAATGGCCCGGACCCTCGACCAGATAGCGGCCGGCGAGAACCTTGTCCGGCGCGCCCTCTGGCAGCGCGATCACCGGTTCGGGGCTGAGATAGACAAGCTTCCAGAGGCCAATGCCGCGACGGATGGTGAAGGGGAAGGAAAGCCTGTGATCCGGCGCCTTGCCGGCAATCGCCGGCAGCGTCTTCATGAAGGCGTAGAGATCGGCGATGTCGGCCGGCTTCATGCGCGCGTAGGAGGCATAGGGAAAGGCCGGATAGAAATGCTCGCCGGAAGGAGAGACGCCTTTCAGCATGGCATTGGCGAAGTCCGCCTCGCTCCAGGCGCCGATGCCGTCCTTCCGGTCTTGCGAGATGTTGGGTGGGACGAAGGTGCCGAACGGCGTCTTGAGTTCCAAACCGCCGACCAATTGCAGCCGGGCGTCGCCCTGCGCGCCCGGTTTCGCATGGCAGGAGGTGCAGCCCCCCGCATAGAAGATGCGCTTGCCTTTGGCGGCGTCACCGGGGCCGAGTTGCGCGACGGTGCCGGCGTCCAGCCTGGCGGGCGCCGACAGGACCCAGCCGGCAGCGGCCGCGGCGCCGCCAAGCACGACGGCGGCGCCGACAAGCTTCCTCAGCCAGGCCATCGCCGGGCGATCAGCTCTTCTTGATCCGGTAGGTCTGGTGGCAGGTGCCGCAATCGCCGCCGATCGTGTTGAGTTGCGCCTTCAGCGCGTCGACGTCGGCCGGCGGCGAAGCCACCGCGGCCTTGACATCGGCCAGCAGCTTGTCTTCTGCCGCATTGAAGCCGGCCTTGTCTTCCCAGATCTTCGGCGCCGCCGTGGTGTCGCCCTTGTCGCTGCCGGCTGGGAACAGTTTCTCGGCATCCCATTTCTCAGCATTGGCCTGCAGGGCCTTCAGCGTCGTCAGCACAGCGGCGGCGTCGAAATCCTCCTCCCCCTTGACGACTTTAGACAATTGACCGGCAAGCTTGCCGCGCTCCTTCATCAAGGCCTGGCGATCCTTTATCGGATCGGCAAAGGCGACCGAACCGGCAAAAGCGAGCATAGAAATGGCGAGAACAAGCTTTCTCATTCAATTGGCTCCATGGTGAGGAAAGAGGGTACGCGACTGAACGTTAACGGACGTCACAACGGGATTATTCCCCTTCGCCGTGACGATTTTGCCGGCTGGCTTGCCGTTTCCACTGCCCGAAAAAGAAAAGCCCCGGCAAACCGGGGCTTTTCGTCAAAATCACTCAGGCTTTGGCCTTCTCGTAAAGCTCCAGGACGTAGTCCCAGTTGATCAGGCTGTCGACAAAGGCCTCGAGGTATTTCGGCCGCGCGTTGCGGTAGTCGATGTAATAGGAGTGCTCCCATACGTCGACGCCGAGGATCGGCGAGCCGCCATGGACCAGCGGGTTCTCGCCGTTCGGGGTCTTGGAGATTTCCAGCTTGCCGTTCTTGACCGAGACCCAGGCCCAGCCGGAGCCGAACTGGGTGGTGCCAGCGGCGATGAAATCCGCCTTGAACTTGTCGTAGCCGCCGAGATCGCTGTCGAAGGCCTTCTGCAGCGCGCCCGGCAGCTTGTTGCCGCCGCCGCCCTTCTTCATCCATTTCCAGAAATGGATGTGGTTGTAGTGCTGGGCGGCGTTGTTGAAGAGCCCGGCATTCTTGCCGAAGGACTGCTTCACGGCCTCTTCGACGGACAGGTCGCCCATTCCGGCCTCGGCCGCCAGCTTGTTGCCGTTGTCGACATAGGCCTTGTGGTGCTTGTCGTGGTGATACTCCAGCGTCTCCTTCGACATGTAAGGCTGCAAGGCCTCGTAGTCATAGGGCAAGGCGGGCAACTCAAAAGCCATGGATGGTACTCCCTCGAGGAAAAAAGTCCGGTGATACTACCGGGCTAAGATAGGTCTGGAATGGATCGGGGCAACTCCGGAATGGAGCGCCGAGCGACTTTTTAGAGCAATTCCAGGAAAAGTGCGAAACGGTTTTCCGTGCGGAATTGCGCAAAACAGGAAGATGGAGCGTGTCGCCGTTTCCCTGAAACGGTGAAACGCTCCAGCGGGTCAGGCGGCGGACGTTGAATGCGCCCATTCCCAATAGAGCTCGCGCGCCTTCTTGGCTACCGGACCGGGCTGCAGATCGCGGTTTTCGATGCGCGTGACGGGCACCACTTTTGAGTGGTTGCCGGTCGAGAATATCTCGTCGGCTTCGAGGAAATCGCGGACCGACAGCGTCTTCTCGGTGGTCCTGAAACCGTAGTCGCCGAGCAGGCTGATGGTGCGCGAGCGGGTGATGCCCGAGAGAAACGTGCCGTTCGGGGCCGGAGTCATCACATGACCGTCCTTGACCAGGAAGATGTTGGAGGTCCCGGTCTCAGCAACATTGCCCAGCATGTCGAGCACCAAAGCGTTGTCGAAGCCGCGGTTCTTGGCCTCCAGAATGGCACGGCCATTGTTGGGGTAGAGGCAGCCGGCCTTGGCGTTGGTGGGCATGGTCTCGATGGTCGGGCGCCGGAACGGCGAGACGCCGATCGAAAAGCCGGATGGCGGGATCATCGGCGATTCATAGAGGCAGAGGCAGAACCGGGTCGAGGCCGGGTCGGCCGGCACGCCCATATAGCCGCCATGCTCGGCCCAATACATCGGCCTTATATAGACCGCCGTCTTGCCGTCGAATTTCTTGAGGCCGTCCCAAGTCAGGCAGACGATCTCTTCGGTCGTCATCGAAGGCTTCAGGCCAAGCGCGATCGCGGAGGCGTTGACGCGAGCGGAGTGCAGTTCGAGGTCGGGCGCGACGCCCTCGAACCAGCGACCGCCGTCAAAGACGCTGGTGCCGAGCCACATGGCGTGGCTGCGCGGCCCGAGAATGGCGACGTTGCCCTCGTACCAGTCGCCGTCCACATAGGTCCAAGTCGCGGTATGCGCCGCCGCCGCCAGTGTCATGGTCGCCGTCCAATTGAGTGATTTCAGTCCGCCATAGGACGATGCTTTGACGGTTGGCGTCAATTGACATCGGGAAAAATCGTTGAGGCCAGAGGCACTTGGCCGCAATCAATGCTTGCGCGGCAAGCCTGCGCGCCGCAAAACTTGAGACATGCATCATGCGGCTTATGTCTTCGACGCCTATGGCACGTTGTTCGACGTGCATGCCGCCGTGCGCCGTCATGCCGGCGAGATCGGCCCGGACGGCCAGCTTCTCTCCGAAATCTGGCGCGCCAAGCAGCTCGAATATTCCTGGGTGCGGACGCTGATGGGATCATACGCCGACTTCTGGAAACTGACCGAACAGGCGCTGGATTTCGCTTTGCGCAAGGTGCCCTCGGCCGATCCGGCGCTGCGGACGAAACTGCTCGAAGCCTATTGGCGACTCGACTGCTATCCGGAAGTGCCGGCAGTGCTGAAGGCGCTCAAGGCGTCGGGCGCGAAGCTCGCTATTTTATCCAACGGCTCGCCTGAAATGCTCGACGCGGCGGTCCAATCCGCGGCGCTCGACCAGATCCTCGACGACGTGTTTTCGGTCGACGAGGTCAAACGCTTCAAGACCGACCCCTCGGTCTACGACATGGTGGTCACCGGCTGGCGGCTTTACCCCGGCGCGGTTTCGTTCCAGTCGTCGAACCGTTGGGACATCGCCGGCGCGACGAGATTCGGTTTTCGCACGGTATGGATCAACCGGACCAACCAGCCGGACGAGTATCGCGACCTCCCGCCGGGGCTGATCCTGCCTTCGCTCGAAGGTCTCCTGGCAGAGACCTAACGCCGCTGTTGCTCCAGGGCAACAGCTGTGGCGCAGTCACAGCTTCGCCTTTTTCTGTCCACCCTCAGGCCAGAATTGGAACCGCCTATCGCCGCCGACTGTTATGAATGCCGCCGCGACGTGCCCGCGGGTTCATGCTTTCTTGCGAATTAAGACCTAGAAAAGGCAACCATGTCAGACGCTTCCTTCCGCATCAGCCGCCGTGGCTTCCTCAATTTCACAGCCCTCGGCGCTGCCTCGGCCGCCGTGTCCGCCTGCACCACCACCGGTCCTGCACCAGCCCCCGTCCAGCCGCCGCCGCCCGCCTATGTCGAGCCGCCGCTCGGCGATTATGAGACGATGTATGGTGCGATGTCGGACAATGGCTTCGACCTGCCGGCCATCCCGGTCAACAAGATCGATCACAGATTCTTGCGCCAGATCGTCCCCGATCCGACCGGACAGCGTCCGGGCACCATCGTCGTCGATACCACCGGTCACTTCCTCTATCTGGTGCGCGAGGGCGGCCAGGCGATCCGCTACGGCGTCGGCCTCGGCCGCGCCGGCTTCGAATGGTCGGGTGACGCGGTCGTGCAGTGGAAGCAGAAATGGCCGAAATGGACGCCGCCGGACGAGATGGTGGCCCGCCAGCCGGAACTGACGCAATTCAGCGCCAAGAATGGCGGCATGCCAGGCGGCCTGAAGAACCCACTCGGGGCGCGCGCGCTCTATCTCTTCCAAGGCAATCAGGACACGCTCTACCGCTTGCACGGCTCGCCCGAATGGTGGTCGATCGGCAAGTCGGTATCGTCGGGCTGCGTGCGTCTGATCAACCAGGACATCATCGACCTCTACGACCGCGTGCCGACCAAGACGCCGGTCATCGTGACGGCCAATATCGGCGCGCCTGAAGAGGACATGCCGGAGCGCAAGGCGATCCCGATCGACAATGGCGTGCCGACGGGCTCGATCCTGCTCGGCCCGGTGAAGCGGCTCACCAACGAGATTTTCTAAGACCCCAATCGGTCAGCGGTGCTCGGCCAAAATGGCGGCCAGCACCGCAACGCCGCGTCGCAATGCCTCCGCGTCGAGCCCGGCGTAGCCCAGGATGAAGCCGGCCGTTTCCGGCCTAGGCCTGCTCGGATCATAAAGGGGCGACACGGGATAGAGGCCGATGCCGGCAGCGCGCGCCGCGGCGATGATCGCCGGTTCGCGTCCGGCATCGATGCCGTTCATCCAGGCGACGACATGCAGGCCGGTGTCCGCTCCGGAGACAGTGACCCGCGGCCCCAGATGGTCAGTCAAAGCCTTCAGCAGGACCTGTCTGCGTTCGGCGTTCTTCCTGCGGATGCTGCGCACGTGGCGCTCATAGGCTCCGCTCGCCAGCAGCTCGGCCAACACGTCCTGTTCCAGCATCGGAGCATGCCGGTCGGTCAGACGCTTGGCCTCGCCGAACGCCCGGCGCAGGCTGACGGGGACGACGAGATAGCCGAGCCTCAAGGTCGGCGAGAGCGTCTTGGACAACGTGCCGACATAGATGACCGTGTCCGCGTCCAGCGCCTGCAGCGGCGGAATGGGGCTGATGTCGTGACGGTATTCGCCGTCATAATCGTCTTCCACAATATAGGCCCTCGTGCCGACGGCCCAGGCCAGCAGCGAACGCCGCCGCGTCGCCGAAAGCACGCCGCCGAGCGGAAACTGATGCGAGGGCGTCACATAGGCGAGACGGGCCGGCGGCAGCTTTTCCGTCTGTAGCCCATCCGCATCGACAGGAACGGGCACGGCAATGCCTCCCGCCGCCACGAAGGCGTGGCGTGCCAGCAGATAGCCCGGGTTCTCGATCACAAAGGGGTCACCGGGGTCGAGCAGCAGTCGCGCGCAGAGGTCGAGCCCCTGCTGCGAGCCGTTGACGATGACGATCTGGTCCGGCGTGCAATTGATGCCGCGAGCCCGCCAGAGATAAGCCTGAAGCGCATTACGCAGACCGGAAGAGCCCTGCGGGTCGCCATAGCGCAGCCGCGCGGCGCGGTTGACGATTGCCTTGTTCGACGCCCGCCGCCAAGCCAGCACGGGAAAGTCCGCTCCGGACAGGTCGCCATAGCGAAAATCCGCAATCTTGGCCGGCTGCGCCAACGCCGCTGGAGATAGGGTCAGCAACCGTCGCGCGAATGCCGACAGGTGCCGTGGCGAAGCGGCCGCGACGGGCGCTTCTCCCGACGCCTTCTCCAGCCCCGGAGCAACGATAGCGCGCGCCCCTTGCCGGATGATCAGATAGCCCTCGGCATCGAGCTGGCTGTAGGCGGCGGTCACCGTGGTCCGCGACGCGCCCCATTCGGCGGCAAAGGCCCGCGTCGACGGCAAGCGATCACCGGGCCTGTAGGCGCCGCTGTGGATCCGCGTCTTGATGGCCGCGATGATGCGGCGCGCGACGCCGTCCTGCTCCAACTGGACCACCAAAAACCTTCAAAACTGGATGTTCCAAGCAAGCCAGCTTCCGGCATCTTGCTGTGCAACGCAAGGAATTTCATCATGTACACACCACCTGCCTTCCGCGACGACGATCAAGAGAGCCTGATGGCCACGACCCGCGCGGCGCGGCTGGCAATTCTGGTGACCGCCACGGCCGATGGGCCGCTGGCGACGCATCTGCCGCTTTTGCTCGACGAGAACGAGGGTGAGCACGGCGTGATCTACGGCCACGTCGCAAAGGCAAACCCGCAGTGGCGCGTGCCGCCGCTGGGCAACGGCCTGGCGATATTCATGGGCCCGGATGCCTATGTGACGCCGGCCTGGTACCAGACCAAGCAGGAGACCGGGAAGGTCGTCCCGACCTGGAACTATGTCGCCGTCCACGCCCATGGGCCGATCGAATTCTTCGAGGATGCCGACAGGCTGCTCGAGGTCGTGACCCGCCTGACCAACCTGCATGAAGGCGAGCGCGCCGCGCCCTGGGCGGTGTCGGACGCGCCGGCGGATTTCATCCAATCGCAGCTGAAGGGCATTGTCGGCCTGCGCATGCCGATTACAAAGGTCGAAGGCAAGCGCAAGATGAGCCAGAACCGCAACGCCGCCGATCGCGCCGGTATCGTGTCCGGCCTCTCATCCAGCGACCGGCCTTCAGACCGCGAGGTCGCGCCGCTCATTCCAGTGTGAACGGCGCGATATCGGCCAACCGCCGCGGCTGCTTGAGTTCCGCAGCAAGTCAGGTGCAGACCCACTCGCGGATCTTGCACTCCTTGCTCTCGCCTCCGCACTGGGCTGTCGCCTTCTCCTCGGCTTCGCGGCGGGTCGCGGCTGATGCTGCACTCCAGAACGGCGTCGCCTCGCCACGGCTCTTGCCTACCGAAAGCGCCGCGCAGTGCTCATAGGGAAAGCCGGTGCCGTCATCATCGTCCCAATGGCGATGGTTGCGGAACACTTCGACCACCCGGCAGCCCTTGCCATCTGCATTCTCGCAATGCTTGAGCGCGATGTCTTCCGCCTCTTGCCGCTTGTCGGCGCCCCAGAAGAAGCCGTGACGGCCGTCGCCCGGCGAATAGGCGATCGCGCCCCAGATGCCTTTTTCCTCGCCGGTCTGCGCCGGCGGTGACGGGGCGATCAGGTCAGCCGCGTTGCTCGCAATCGTAAGCCCGGCGAGCGCCGCAAGCAGCGGGATCGAAAGGCGGGGATTGATCAGCATCTTCGTGCTCCAGTTGCAGCTATTCAGCAGTCGACTGTCATGCCCGGCTCTAGCCGCCCATGCGCGCGACCGAGACGACGATGCAAGCGTTGCCGGTCGGGACCAGCAGCGCCTGGCCGGCATTGTCGGCCAGGTTGAAAAGCATCGAGTTCGAAAGATTGTCCGCCAGCAGGCTGCCCTTCGGGAGCGTTCCGGCGACTTCCTGGCAAGAGCGCGTGAACGGCGCCACGCGCACGAAGCCGCCCTCGCAGCTCTGGCCGAGAGGCGAGGCAAAAACGACGCCCGCGGCTTGTGTCTTGTAGTTCGGCAGGTTGTAGCTCATCCCGGCGACGGCCTGCACGGCGTGGGTGTCGGGCGAAGTGTTGTCCCATTGCGTCTGGATCGCATAGGTCGACCCGGCAGTCAGAGCCTGCCCCATCGTGGCAAAGAGATTGGCGCAGGTGCGGACGCCTGCCTGCGCGACATGCGCCTGAAAGGGATTCTTGTTTGCCGAGGCGTCGGCCGTCGCGGGCACGGCTTCCGCCGGCTTGCCCTGCATGGGTGCCTGCGCCTGCGCGGAGGCCGTGCCCGCGACGAATGTTCCAAGCGCGGGATAGAGGCGGAACGACAGGACCACCGCCGCCGCGACCAGGATGGCGAACGCGCCGAGCAGCGCCGTGTTTCGCACCAGGCGCCGGCCTGGCGAACGCTGTGGCGGCGGACTTGCCGGCGGCTCCGGCAGCGCGACCGGCTGCGTCAGGATTCTGTCCTCGATGGATTGGCGTGTCATCTCGAAGTCTTTCTAGTTGATGGCCGACAGCGCGGTCTTGAGTCCCTTGAACGGGGCATCAAGGTTGACGGTCGCCCCCGACGGCAGGGAATAGGAAACCTGGACCGTGGTCTCTTTGCCGATCTGCTCGCGAAGCACCGGGCCAACGGGCACATAGCCGACGCAAACCGACGCATCGCAACCCTGCAGTTGAACGTCGACCGGCTGTTTGCGGCCGGCGAGTCTCAGCGAAAGCTTGCTGCCCTTACCTGCCGCGCTCGGAGTCCGCAATATCATAAAGGGTTTGCCTTTCTCGTCGGCCGCGAGCGACCAGCTGAAGACCAACGCCTGGCTTTGGTCGATGAAAGACTGGCCGATATTGCAAACCTTCTTCCTGGCCTGCAGGTTCTCGTCGCAGATCAGCGTCCAGTTCTCGAACGGACGAGTGGTGCGCTGATAGTCGCCAAGCTTCACGCCCGCGGGCACCGCGACGTCGGAAGGTTTTATCCGATAGGCAGGCTGGGCCGCCTCCTGCCCGGCCGCGTGCGGGCCGGACAGAAGGAGGCAAGTCCCGGATATCACGGCAAGGGCCGTCTGCCTGGTCATCAACGAGCTCAGTTCAGGGTAAAGCTGACGCCCGCGCCGACACCCCAGTGCCCGCCCGCCGTCGTGCCCGAGACGTTCGCTCTCGCCCGGCCGTCCTCGCTGGTGTAACCGGCGCCGAACGCCACGGCGCCTTCGCCGCGCCAGTAGCCGCCGCCGGCCGCCACGCTCAACTTGCCCGGACGGTCGTCATAGCGCAGCGAGGCGGCCGCAAGGCCGATCGCGGCGGCCTGGCGCGCCTCGCCCCGAGCCTCGCCCATATCCATGTTGAGCTGGCTGAGCTTGGAGTCGGTGTAGGCATTGGCCTGCTGCAGCGTGGTGGCCGCCACCTGGTTGGTGTAGGCCTTGGAGTTGTCGAACGTTGTCGCCAGCCCGTTATTGAACTGTAGGACGTTGACCGCGTCGGTGTCGGCGGTACCGGCACCGACATTGTGGATGACGACGGGCGCATTCACGTCGCCGCCGACGAGCGTCAGCGAATTGGACTTGGTGCCGTCCGGGTTCTTGTCATACTGGACGGCGAACTCATTCAGATTGCCGACACTTCCCTGCACTGCTTCGACAGCCTGGTTGGTCGCGTAGAGCTGGCTGCCGTTGATGGCGTCGGTGGAGGAGGCACTGATCCGCCCCGCCGCCACGTTGGTGACGGTGCGCTCGTTGCCGACGCTGCCGACGCTAACCGTGCTCGTCGGAGCGGTTCCGGCGAAGGTGTAGTTGACGCCGTTGATTGTCGTGCCGGTGGTGGCGACTGCCGCGGCGGTCGTCGAGCCGGCGCCGAGCGCGACGCTGCCCGGCTCATTGGCCGTGGCGCCGGCGCCGAGCGCCATGGACTGGGCGCCGTTGGCGGTCGAGTTGGTGCCAAAGGCGATGCTGTCAGCCTGGTTGGAGGTCGCGTTCTGGCCGATCGCGATACCGCCCGGCGCCGTCTGTTGGACGATGGCGCCGTTGCCCATGCCGATACCGTTGTCGCCGTTGACGGTGGTGCGCGGACCGATCGCGACCGACTCGGCGCCGACTGCCAGCGAGTCCGGCGCGGTCGAATTGGCGTGGAAGTACATGCTCCCCGTCACAGCGAAGGAGCTCAGCGCGCCTTTCAACTGGCGAAGCGTGACCGCATCCTGGTCCTGCGTGCCGTCGGCCACGTTGATGATCTGGCGATAAGCGGTGGAGGTTCCCACCGAGACGGCGCCGAGCAGGCTCATATCCGCGGTGTTGTAGGGAATGAGGCCGGTGCCGGAGAGGATCGATCCCGACGTGGGCGCGACCGCGCGATCCGAAACCGAGCCGGAGCCCAGCGCCACGCCGTCGGCGATGGTGACCGCGGTGCCGCGGCCGAGGGCCAGGGAATTGGCGGCGGATGCGGTCGCCTGATAGCCGAGCGCCGAGGAGCCAACCCCTTGCGCGAAGGCGTCGGTAATCGGCAGCGTGGTGTCGTTGGTGCGCACGTAGCGGATGCCGTCGCCATTGGCGTCCGTGTATGCAGTCGAGGTGTCGCCGGCAAAATTGTTGATCGTGTTGCCGAGCGTGGTGATGTCGGCGGTGTTGGCGGCGATATCGGTCGTATTCTGCGTCACCTGCTGGTTGGTCGCGAAGAGCTGCGAGCCGTTGACCGCATCGGTCGAGGAGTTGCTCAACTGCCCGGCCGCGACGTTCTGGATCTGGCGCTCCGCGCCCACCGAACCGACCGAGAACGCGCCGGCCGGCGTTCCGCCGGCGAAGGTGTAGTTGACGCCGCCGATCGTCGTGCCGCCGACATTGGTCGTGGTTCCGGACACCGAATTCAGGCCGATCGCCACGTCGCCGGCATTGTTGGCGACGGCATTCGGGCCAATCGCGACGGAATCGGTCCCCAGAGCCTGGGAGTCGGCAAGCGTCGAATTGGCATGGAAATACTTGATGCCGCCGCCGGTATTGATGTTGTTGATCGTATTGCCGAGAGTGGTGATGTCGGCGGTGTTGGCCGCGATATCGGTCGTGTTCTGGGTTACCTGCTGGTTGGTGGCGAACAGTTGCGAGCCGTTGATCGCGTCGGTCGAGGAGTTGCTCAACCGCCCGGCCGCGACGTTCTGGATCTGGCGCTCCGCGCCCACCGAGCCGACCGAGAATGCGCCCGCCGGGGTTCCGCCGGCGAAGGCGTAGTTCACACCGCCGATCGTCGTGCCGCCGACCACCGTCGTGGTGCCGGATACGGAGTTCAGGCCGATTGCCACGTCGCCGGCGTTGTTGGCCACAGCATTGGGGCCAATCGCGACCGAATCCGTCCCCAGAGCCTGGGAGTCGGGCAGCGTCGAATTGGCGTGGAAATACTTGATGCCGGCACCCGTGTTGATGTTGGTGATCGTATTCCCGATGTTGGCGATATCGGTCGTGTTCTGCGTCACCTGCTGATTGGTGGCGAAAAGCTGCGAACCGTTGATGGCGTCGGTCGAGGCGTTGCTGAGCCGGCCCGCGGCGAGATTGGTGAGGGTCCGCTCCGCGCCTGGAGCGCCGATGCTGACGGTCGAGGTCGGCGTCGTGCCGGCGAAGGCGTAGGTCGTGGTGCCGATCGTCGTGCCGCTGGTGCCGACTGCTGCGGCGGTTACCGAGCCGGAGCCGAGCGCCACGTCGCCGGAGCTTGCCGCCGCAGTAGCGCCGTCGCCCAGGGCGACATTGCCGGCGAGACCGGCGGCGCCCGCGGTAGAGCCGTTGCCCAGCGCCACGGAGCCTTGCCCGATCGCCTTGTTGCTGTTGCCGATGGCAACGGCGCCGTTGGCCATATTGGCGGCGGTAGCGGTCGCCGTGCCGTCGCTGTTGGCGATGTTGTTGGCGCCGCCGGTGAAGGCGCCGGTACCGCTGGCGTAGCTCGGATCGCCGATGGCCACCGCGCCGTCGCCATAGGCGGTGTTGCCGGCGCCGATGGCCACGGCCTTGCCGCCATCGGTAGTCGCGCCCGTTCCGATGGCGATGGAGTCGGCGGAGAGCGCAGCGGACTGCAGACCGACCGCGACGGCGTTGGCTGCAGTCGCCTGGCTCTCGCGTCCCATCGCAAGGGCGTCGCCCGCAGATGCCGTCACGTCCGTGCCGATGCCGATGGCGTTGTCTCCACTGGCGCTCGTTGCAAAAGTGCTCGAGCCGACATAGACGGCGCCTATCCCGGACGCCCTCGTCCCTGCGCCGAGAGAGATGGAGTTCACGGCGCTGCTTTGGGCGCCGCGGCCGAGCGCGGTACTGTTGAGTCCAGTGGCGCGGGTGTCACGTCCGACGGCGGTGGAATTGTCGGCGCTGGCTACGGTCCCGATGCCGAGTGCCACGGACTGTGCGCCGGCCGCGTTGGCGCTCACGCCGGCAGCAAGCGAATTGTCTCCCGTCGCATTCGCTCCGGACCCAAACGAGGACGCGTTTTGGCCGCTGGCAACGGCCGTGTTGCCAACCGCCGTGCTGGCGGAGCCGCTCGCAATTGAAGTAGCACCCATGGCCGTGGCGAAAGCGCCCGAAGAGAGCGAATTGGTGCCGATCGCGATGCTGTTGGGCAGGGCCGTATTGGCCTGAACGCCCGCCTGCGCTCCCAAGCCGAGCGCGATGGACTGGTTGCCCCAGGCGCTGGCTGTGTTGCCCATAGCCGTGGCGCTCGTTCCCGTTGCCTTGGTCAGGATGCCTATGGCAACGGTGTTTTGCTGAGACGCCGTCACATCGGTGCCAAGAGCGATGGCGCCCTGCGCAGTAGCGCCCGCTCCCGCAAGAGTGCGCCCGCCGATATTGATGGAGTTGATCTGTGTAGCGACCGACTGGAAGCCGATCGCGATGGCATTCTGGTTGCTTGCGGTGGCGGAAGTACCTTGAGCAAAGGCATCTATTCCCGACGCAACAGATGAATTGCCAATCGCGGTACTGCGCAGCCCGGTGGCTTGGGTCCCCCAGCCGCCGGCGAAGGAGGTGGCGCCGCTGGCCAAGGAACTGACGCCGACGGCTGTGGCGTTGCCACCCGAAGCAACGGAGAAGGTTCCCAGGGCGCTGGCGCCCGCGGCGGTTGCACTGGAGCTGACGCCGATCGCTACCGTATTGACGTTGTTCGAAATTGTGCCGGAGCCCAGCGCCACCGCGCCGCCGGGGCCGGTGGCCGACGCGGTTCGGCCGATAGCGACAGAGTATTGCGCTGTCGATTGAGCCTGGAAGCCGAGCGCTATGGCCCAGTTGAGGCTGGCGGTTGAGCCATTTCCGATCGCTATGGTCTCGGGAGCGGTCGCGGACCCGCCGCCTGCGGCATATTGCGCTTGCGCCGGCGCCGCGAACAGGAACAAAGCGGCGGCCGATGCAATATACCCAAGGCTTGCGCCGACGCCGAGCTTGCCGAGCCCACGTCCCTTGCGTCGCATGCCGAGCACGCGATGCGCGTTGCGCAGCGTCGCCATCAGGCGGCGGCGCAGCGAACGGCTCTCGGGAGCGCCGGAGACCCAGTTTCCAGCAAATCGGGCCGACCCGCGCCGAGCGATACGTTCTTGCCTGAAGTTCATTGCGAGAATGCCTCCTTTGGTGGGTCGCGCTCGATAACGGCAGGTTCCGCCGACCCTGCCGCCAAAGCGTGTCTGCTCGAAAATGGGATGATCACATCGGCGCCGCGCGCGAGCAGCGCGTGGCCCTGTTTTTCCCCGATCGCCTCGACGCGATCGAGCGTGTTTTCAAGCCAGGCGTCACCCGCCTCGGGCACAGCCTGAAGCGCCGCGGCAACCCGCTCCGGCGGGATCAGCCGCTCGAGATAGGACCGCACCGCCGCCAGATGGACGGCAGGTGCGTCATGCGCGTGAACGACGGTCGTGAGGCCGTAGAGATAATGGGCCAGCAGCATGTCCTGCTTGGCCAGGGGCACGCCATCTCCATAGCGCTTCTCAAGCGTCCTCGATGCCGACTCCAGCCAGTAACCGATCTCCTCGGAAAGGCTCCGGCGAACCGCCGTGTCGTCGCTCATGTCCCCTCGGCCAGCTTAGAATCCGAATACCGGATTTGCTGCAGAAAGACAGGTTTTCCGGGGCTCGTATTCCAACAAATTGCTGTTTATCTGAAAATATACCGTAGGTCTTCCATGGGTTAACGCAAAATTACTTTAGTAATACCTTTTATAAGCCGATCCATAGATAACTGCGCGGGAATTAGCCCTGCCTGCCGGCCCCCGATTGAACCAGCCTCTCTCGCACCTGCATTGGAGTTACGTCGCGGTATTTCTTCATCGTGGTGGTGAGATGGCTCTGGCTCGAGAAGCCGCTCAGATAGGCGATGTCCGTGATCGACATGCGCCTGTCGGCCAGCAGCTTCTCGGCAAAGTCAAGGCGAAGGGCAAGAACATATTGATGCGGCGTCACGCCGAACGTCTTGGAGAAAGCACGGGCGAAATGGTAAGGCGACAGCCCGCACACAGCGGCCATTTCGGCGAGCGAAAGCTTGCGCGAAAAGTTTTCGCTCAGGAATTGCGCCACGAGGCGAGCGTGGCCGAGCGACAGCCCACCTTTCGCGTTCAGCACCGGCCGCCTTTCAGGAGGGATTTCCGAATACCAAGCTTGCAGATCGTCATCGCGCCGCAACTTGGACTCCTGATGCTCAGCCCTCCGCAGTCTTGGCCCAACCTTAGCGGGCGCTTTCGGTTCCCTGGCCACAATAATTCGTGATCGCACGTGCTGTCGGCGCTATCCAGTTTGCCCCCCGGCAACAGCACGTCAAAGGCCATGATTTGGCGCGTCCGGTATTTCATGAAATTGCGGTTCTGCTGGGAAAAGTTCCCTTGCGAAAAGTTTTAGCTGCCGCTGATGCGGCTCGCCCGTCGACGAGTAAGATTTGATCGTCGCTAGGTAACGAGGACGACTCTCAGGGGCGGCGCATTTCCGTGACGGATTCGCGCGACGGCAAGCGGATCTCGCCCGATATCAAAGGTTGCGGTGCATGATTCGCGTCGCGCCGAGCGCGGTGCCGCCTCTCCGCTTCAGCGGCCTCTCGCCAGGCTGCCCAAAATCCCGCGCACGATGGCGCGGCCGACGGACGAGCCGACCGAGCGCACCACCGACTTGATGGCGGCTTCGGCAACGGTCTGGCGGTTGGAAGACCGCCGGTTGCCTGTCCCAAGGACATCATCGAAGCCCGGAATGGTCCAGCGCGAACCGCCGCTGTTCTGCTGCTGTGCCTGCGCCTCGGCGTCCTGCGCCTCCTTGGCCTTTTTCTGCAGCATTTCGAAGGCCGATTCGCGATCGACGGTCTCGTCATACTGGCCGGCGACCGGGCTCTCAGCGATGATCTTGCGGCGCTCGTCGGGCGTGATCGGTCCGAGCCGCGATGACGGCGGCCGGATCAGCGTGCGCTGGACCATGGCCGGCACGCCCTTGTCCTCCAGCATCGACACCAGCGCCTCGCCGGTGGCGAGCTGGGTGATGGCGGTGGCGCAGTCGAAATCGGGATTGGGCCGGAAGGTTTCGGCGGCCGTGCGCACCGCCTGCTGCTCGCGCGGCGTATAGGCGCGCAGCGCGTGCTGGACGCGGTTGCCGAGCTGGGCCAGCACCTTTTCCGGAATGTCCAGCGGGTTCTGGGTGACGAAATAGACGCCGACGCCCTTGGAGCGGATCAGCCGCACCACCTGCTCGACGCGGTCGATCAGCACCTTCGGCGCGTCCTCGAACAGGAGATGCGCCTCGTCGAAGAAGAACACCAGCTTTGGCCGGTCGAGATCACCGACCTCGGGCAATTCCTCGAACAGCTCCGACATCAGCCAAAGCAGGAAGGTGGCGTAGAGCCTGGGATTCATCATCAATTTGTCGGCCGCCAGAACGCTGATCGCGCCGCGCCCGTCACGGGTGGTGCGCATGATGTCGGCGATGCGCAGCGCCGGCTCGCCGAAGAAGTTGGCGGCACCTTGGCTCTCCAGCACCAGCAGCGTGCGCTGGATGGCGCCGACCGACGGCTTGGTGACATTGCCGTAGCGTGCGCTGAGTTCGTCGGCGCGCTCGGCGATGTTGGCGAGCAGCGCCTGCAGGTCCTTGAGATCGAGCAGCAGCAGGCCTTCCTCGTCGGCGATGCGGAAGGCGATGTTCATGACGCCTTCCTGAGCTTCCGTGAGGTTCATCAGCCGCGACAAAAGCAGCGGGCCCATCTCCGAAATGGTGGCGCGGATCGGATGGCCCTGCTCGCCGAACAGATCCCAGAAGATGACAGGGAATTCCTGGAATTGATAAGGATCGAGCTTCACCTGCTCGGCGCGCTTGACCAGGAAATCCTTGGCCTCGCCCATCATGGATATGCCGGAAAGGTCGCCCTTGATATCGGCGCAGAAGACAGGCACGCCGGCGTTGGAAAAGCCCTCGGCCAGGACCTGCAGGCTGACGGTCTTGCCGGTGCCCGTGGCCCCGGTAACGAGGCCGTGGCGGTTGCCGTAGCGCAGTAGCAGCTCTTCGGCGCGCTGATAGGAATCGTCGGGCTTGCGGCTGGCGCCGATGAAGATACTGGTCTCGTCAACCATGTCCGGTCTCCGCAATCTGTTCCGCTCAAAGGCCTCTCCCGAGGTATAGTAACGCCGGTCGCATGCGGCAATGCCCAGTCTCGATTTTGGGGAGCAGCGAATTTGGCCTTTGGCGCTTGCGGATTCGGTGCATGTTTGGCAATCGATTGGCTGGCCGAGAGAACCCGGCCGGATGATGCATTGTGATATCCGGTTCCTGACCTTAGATTGGCTTGACCGGCTGATGCGACCGAGAAGCGAGGAGAGCGATGGGCGCCGGCGCCTTGACCAGGGATGTCGACCTTCCGAACCCGGACGCCAAGCGTTGGCAGGCGCTGGCGGAAAAGGCGCTTGCCGGCGGTTCCTTCGAGGAAAAGCTCGTCTCCCACACCGATGACGGCATCCGCATCGAGCCGCTCAGCCAACGCTCGACGACCGCCGAGCCGTTGCCGCGTACAAATCCGACCGCGCCCTGGATCGTCAGTCAGCGCGTCGACGACCCGGATGTCGCCCGGGCCAGCGCGCAAGCCCTGGAAGACATCGCCCAAGGTGCCACTGGCCTGTCGCTTGTCTTCGAAGGTGCGCCGAATGCCTTCGGCTACGGCTTGCCGCGCACCGCGGAGGCGCTGGAAAGGGTGCTCGACGGCGTGCCGCTCAACCGCGTTCAGGTGCGCATCGACGCGCACCCCTGGAGTCGCGCCGTGGCCGACTGGCTGCTGGCTTTCCTGAGCCGCCGCCGCTCCGATCCGGCCAAGCTCAACCTTTCCTTCGGCATCGACCCGGCAGCGATCTTCGCCGGAACCGGGCGGCTGCGCACCTCGATCGAGGCGCTGCAGGAATCGATGCCGCAGTCGCTGGCGCATTTCTTCTCGATGGGCGTGCCGGGCGTGCTGCTCGAGGCCGACGGCCGCGTCTTCCACAATGCCGGCGCCACCGAGGCGCAGGAGCTTGGCACGATGATGGCATCGGTTGTGTCCTATCTCAGAATGTTCGAGAAGGCGCGCCAGCCGCTGGTCTATGCGGCGCCCTATATCGGCTTCGCGCTCAGCGTGGACCAGGACCAGTTCCTGTCGATGGCCAAGGTGCGGGCGTTGCGCAAGCTCTGGGCGCGCGTCCAGGAAGCCTGCTCGATCCCGGCCTCGACCGCCAGCATCCATGCCGAGACCTCCTATCGCATGATGACGATGGCCGACCCGGAGACCAACATCTTGCGTACGGCGATCGCGGCCTTCGCGGCGGCAACCGGCGGCGCAGATTCGATCTCGATCCTGCCGCATACCATCACGCATGGGCTGCCGGCCGGCTTTGCCCGCCGCGTCGCCCGCAACGCGCAGCTGATCATGGCCGAGGAAAGCCACATCGGCCGTGTCGCCGATCCGGCCTGCGGCTCCGGTTCGGTCGAGGCGCTGACCAACGATCTCTGCGCCGCGGCCTGGGAAGAATTCCAGCGCATCGAGGCCGAGGGCGGCGTGCTCGCCAGCCTGCAGCAGGGCTATATCCAGAACCGAGTGCAGACGGCCGCCGCCAAGCGCAACGGCGCCTACCGATCGGGCGAGCGCGGCATTGTCGGCACGACGCTTTACCGCGCGCCGGTGGAGCGTCCGGTCGAGACGCTGCCGCGGGAACGGCGTCCAGCGCTGACCGAAGGCGTGGCGACCTGCGAGCCGCTGTTTCCGGTGCGCATCGATCAGTCGATCGGAGCCGGATCATGATCCCGGATTTTAGCCAGATCGGCTGGTCGGAGCCGCGTCGCGCGCCGGTCGAGATCAAGGGCCAGCGGATGACGCCGGAAGGCATCGCCGTAAAACATCTCTACACGGAAGGCGACCTCAAGGGGCTTGCCAATCTCGACACCTATCCAGGCCTGCCGCCCTTCATGCGCGGCCCCTACCCGACCATGTATGTCCAGCAGCCCTGGACGATCCGTCAATATGCCGGCTTCTCGACGGCCGAGGAATCCAACGCCTTCTACCGGCGCAACCTTGCGGCCGGCCAGAAAGGCTTGTCGGTCGCCTTCGATCTCGCCACGCATCGCGGCTATGACAGCGACCATCCGCGCGTCGCCGGCGATGTCGGCATGGCGGGCGTGGCGATCGATTCCATCCTCGACATGCGCCAGCTGTTCGACGGCATTCCGCTCAACGAGATGACGGTCTCGATGACCATGAACGGCGCCGTGCTGCCGATCATGGCGCTGTACATCGTGGCGGCGGAGGAACAGGGCGTCGCCCAGAACGATCTCGCCGGGACCATTCAGAACGACATTCTGAAGGAGTTCATGGTCCGCAACACCTACATCTATCCGCCGAAACCTTCGATGCGGATCGTGTCGGACATCTTCGCCTACACCTCCAGGCATATGCCGAAGTTCAACTCGATCTCGATTTCCGGCTACCACATGCAGGAAGCCGGCGCGACGGCCGATCTGGAGCTTGCCTACACCATCGCCGACGGCATCGAATATGCCCGCGCCGGCGTCGCCGCCGGCCTCGACATCGACCGTTTCGCGCCGCGCCTGTCCTTCTTCTGGGCGATCGGCATGAACTTCTTCATGGAGGTCGCCAAGCTCAGGGCCGCAAGGCTGCTGTGGTCGAACCTGATGAAGAAGAATTTTGCGCCAAAGGACGAGCGCTCGCTGTCGCTGCGCACCCATTGCCAGACCTCGGGCTGGTCGCTGACGGCGCAGGATCCCTACAACAACATCACCCGCACGATGATCGAGGCGATGGCGGCGACGCAGGGGCACACCCAGTCGCTGCACACCAATTCCTTCGACGAAGCAATGGCGCTGCCGACCGACCATTCGGCGCGGATCGCGCGCAACACGCAGCTCATCCTGCAGAAGGAATCCGGCACCACGCGCATGATCGATCCTTGGGGCGGCTCGGCCTATGTCGAGCGGCTGACGCATGATCTGGCGGAGCGCGCGCTCGCCCATATCGAGGAGGTGGAAAGCCTCGGCGGCATGGCGGCGGCGATCGAGAAAGGCATCCCGAAGCTGCGCATCGAGGAGGCGGCGGCGCGCACGCAGGCGCGCATCGATTCCGGCGAACAGGTGCTGGTCGGCGTCAACGCGCACCGGCCGCAGACGGATATCGAAGTGGATGTGCTGAAGATCGACAATGCCGAGGTGAAGGCCAGGCAATTGGCGAAGCTGCAGCGGCTGAAAGGCACACGCGACGTCGCGGCGCTGGAGGATGCGCTGGCGGCGCTGACCCGTGCCGCCGAGGGCGACGAGAACCTGCTCGAATTCGCGGTCCGCGCGGCCCGCGCCAACGCTACCGTCGGCGAGATTTCGCTGGCGCTGGAGAAAGTATTCGGCCGCCACACGGCGGCGGTGCAGACGATCTCCGGCGTCTATCGCGAGGCGCTCGGCGACAACCCGGCGCTTGAGCGGCTGCAGGAGAAGATCCAGGCGTTCGAAAAGAAATCCGGCAGCAAGCCGCGTATCCTGGTCGCCAAGATGGGCCAGGACGGTCATGACCGCGGCCAGAAGGTGATCGCCAGCGCATTCGCCGATCTGGGCTTCGACGTGACCGTCGGGCCGATGTTCCAGACGCCGGACGAGATCGCGAAGCTCGCGGTGCAGCACGATGTCGACATTATCGGCGCCTCCTCCTTAGCCGCCGGGCACCTGACGCTGATCCCAGAACTCAAGGATGCGCTGAAGAAACTCGGCCATGGCGACATGCTGATCGTCGCCGGCGGCGTCATCCCGCCGCAAGACTACGACGCGGTGCTGGCGGCGGGCGCGGCGGAGATCTTCCCGCCGGGAACCGTCATACCGGAGGCGGCCAACCGGCTGATGGATCGGTTGCTCCGATCAGTGAACGCTTGCTGATTTGGCCAAAAGGTTGTTCTATGGAAATAGATGCAACCATGGCGCGATGATGTTCAGACAGTCATCCACAGGCTTGAGGACGGATCGGGGGCCTTGCTACTGCCACGCGAAATGCTTGACAGCTTGAACCTCCAAGGTCGGCGATGAGCTCCAGATCGTCGAAACCGACGACGGCGTCATTCTAAGGCCAATCCGCCACGACAACTACAAACGGGAAATGAACGCTGCTCGCGATGTCGTGGACAAATACGAAGCTGGGTTGTTACAGCAGCTGGCAATTAGGCTTGGCTGCTAGTTCTCGACCTTGTCCGAGAGCTTGACGATTTCCCATTCCTTGCCGTTGACGGTCACGACCTCGCCGATCTTCTTGCCGAACAGAGCCACGGCCATCGGCGAGACATGGGAAATGCTGCCCTTCGACGGATTGGCCTCGTCCTCGCCGACGATGCGCCAATGCACCTTCCTGCCGTCATCACCTTCCAGGGTGACGCCCATGCCGAAGCGCACCACGTCGCTGCCCGGCTCCGGCACCGAAAGCTCCGCGCTTTCGCGCCGCGCGGTCCAGTAGCGCAGGTCGCGCGATACGACAGCGAGGCGTTCGCGGTCGCCGCGCCTTTCAGCCTTGGCCATCAGGTCGCGCAGCTCGGCGAGGTTGTCCTCGATCATCGCCAGGCCGCGCTCCGTCACCAGGTTGCGGTGCGTGCTGACCGGCCGTTCGCCGACGCCGGCAATGGCGTTCTCGCTGTCTTCTTCGCGCGTGAAAGCTCTGCTCATGCGGTGAACTTAGGCTTGGCGAGGCGACTGCACAAGCGGTTTGCCGATGAGCCCGCCTTGGCACGATTCCTGCGACAGACAGGGCGAAACGCCAGGACCTGTGCCGATGTTGAACAGACGAACGCTGCTTGCCCGGACCGCCGGCTTCGCCGTCGCTGGCGTCTTTGCCGGCAAGGCATCGGCCAAGTCGCTGCCGGGCATCGAGATGGCCGCGATGCGCGGCTCGATCAACGCCACGGAGATCGGCGTGCAGCCGGGCGCGGTCGACGACCAGAGCAAGGTTTTTGCCAGGATGCTGGCCGAGGCCAGCGACCGCGACCAGCCGGTATTCCTGCCGCCGGGCAGCTATCTCGTCTCAAACCTGAAGCTGCCCGCACGCGTGCGCCTGTCGGGCGTGCCAGGCGCGACGCGTATCGTCTATGGCGGCAACGGCCATCTGATGATGGCCGAACAAGCCGAGCATATCGAGCTCAGCGGGCTGGTGCTCGACGGCGCCAACCGCTGGCTAGCCGACTACACGCAGGGGCTGCTCGACCTGCGCCGTGTCGCCCATCTCGTCATCGACAATTGCCAGGTGACCGGCAGCGGCAAGAACGGGCTGGCGCTCGAGCATGCCGTCGGTCGCGTCGGTCGCTCGGATATTTCGGGTGCTGCAGATGCCGGCATCTATTCAGTCGAGGCCGGCGGGCTGGAGATTTCGGGCAATAGCGTTTCGGACTGCGCCAATGGCGGCATACTGGTGCATCGCTGGCAGGCCGCGGAAGACGGCACCATCGTCAGCGGCAACCGCGTGCAGAGGATCGGCGCGCGCAGCGGCGGCACCGGGCAGAACGGCAACGGCATCAATGCCTTCCGCGCCGACAACGTCATCATCTCCGGCAACGTCGTCTCCGACTGTGCTTTCACCGCGGTCCGCGCCAACAGCTCAAGCAATTTGCAGATCACCGGCAACACCTGCTCGCGCTCGGGCGAAACCGGGATCTATTCGGAATTCTCCTTCGAAGGCGCAATCATCAGCAACAATCTGGTCGACGGCGCCGCCAACGGCATCTCGATCGTCAATTTCAACGAAGGCGGGCGGATGGCCGTCTGCTCGAACAATATCGTGCGCAACCTCTCGACCACCGGCCCCTACACCGCCGATCCGCCCGGTTTCGGCGTCGGCATCAGCGCCGAGGCCGACACGACGGTGTCCGGCAACGTCGTCGAGAACGCGCCGCTCTATGGCATGCAGCTCGGCTGGGGTCCTTATCTGCGCAATGTCGTGGCGACAGGCAACATCATCCGCAAGGCGGGCACCGGCATCGTCGTTTCGGTGGTCGAAGGTTCCGGCAGCGCCGTTATCTCGGACAATGTCATCGACGGCGCGAAAAACGGCGCCATTGTCGGCCAGCGCTGGGCCGATCCAGTGACCGGGGACCTCACGCAGTCAACCGATACGGGCTACGCGCATCTCACCGTGGAGCGCAACAAGGTGAGTTAGGCCACGGCCACGATGATATGCGCCTGGATCTTGGCGGCAATTTCGCCGCTACCATGTCTGTCGGCTATTGCGGCTTCGGCGTAGTCAGTTGCCGACTCCAATCTTCCGGCCTCCCTGGCCTCGATCTCATTGCGAAGCACGGTGCCCTGACAGTAGGCGATGGCGGGAACGCGTGGCGAGGATGCGCGGCTCTGCTCGGCCCTGGTGTCGATCGTCACATCAGAGAATCCCGCGGCTTCGAGGTCGCTGCGGATCAGGTCCTTGTCGTGATAGCCATGCGGCGTGCGCGCCAGGAAGCGCGGCGGATCATGCGGAAATATCTTGGCGAGAGCATTAGTCACGTCATCGGCGAATATATTCTCCTCGATGCGATCCCAGACGCTGAAGAGGAAATGTCCGCCGGGCTTCAGCACCCGCTTTGCCTCGCGATAGGCAGCGGAACGGTCGGGAAAGAACATGGCGCCGAACTGACAACAGACGAGGTCGAAGGCCGCATCCTCGAAAGGCAGCTTCAGGGCATCCGCCTGGCGCCAGGTAATGCGGCTGTCAGGCCCCTGGCGCGAAGCCGCATAATCGAGCATCGGCTGGTTGAGGTCGGTTACGGTGTAGCTGACACCAGGAGAGAGTTTCGGCGCCAAGGCACGGGTGACGGCTCCGGTGCCCGCGGCGGTCCAAAATGGCCAAGGGTGAGAAGGATGCCGCCCGTTGCGCGGCCTCCGCGGCATAGCCCTCGAAAATCAACGGCACCATATGGCGATCGTAATTTTCCGGGATTGACCCGGCAAACACCTTGTCCGCTTCCAGCATAGCCAGCGCCCAGCATCAATTGATGGTAAGGGAGACTAGCAGAAACATGAACTCGCTGCTGTTCGGTTTTGCGTAGAACCGGCGCAGTCCAGGTCGCCAGCAATGAAATTGGCAATCTCAGATTTAGATACACATTGTGTATGCAAAATGCTATATCGGCGATGGAAGGATACATCGCCATGGCCACCAAAAACCAGGACACCCACGCTAGGCCCGTCAATCTGCGCATCCGCGAGGATATCCGCATCCTGATCGACCGCGCCGCGAAGATACGGGGAAAAACCCGCTCCGACTTCATGATCGACGCCGCCTACCGTGCAGCCGAAGACACGCTGCTCGACCAGACGCTCGTCAAGGTCGATGCCGAGAGCTATCGGCACTATCTCGATATCCTCGACCAGCCGCCGAGCGGCGAGGGATTCGCCCGCCTGATGAATGCGCCCAAGCCTTGGCGGGACTGATGCTTTCGGCGCCAGGTCTTTTAGCCGATGCGCACGAACTCGACCTTTTTCAAAGCGGGACCGACAGCCTGGATCAATGGCTTCGACGGCGGGCGCGCGCCAATCAAGTCAGCGGTGCGTCCAGAACCTATGTGATTGCGGAAGATACGCGCGTCGTCGGTTACTACTGCCTTTCATCGGGCGGACTTGACCTGACGGATGCGCCCGGTTCGATCCGGCGCAATATGCCCGATCCCGTGCCCATGGCTGTGCTTGGCCGTTTGGCTGTCGATGCGAACTGGCAAGGCAAGGGTCTGGGTGTTGCTCTGCTGCAGGACGCGGTGCTGCGGACGGGCCAAGCGGCAGCTATTCTCGGCATTCGCGGTCTCCTGGTTCATGCCATATCGGATGGAGCCAAGACGTTTTATGAGCGCTATGGCTTCCAGGCTTCCCCAAAAAATCCGATGACTTTGGTGCTGTCGCTGAAGACAGCTAGTTGAGCGCCGCCGTCGGCCGCAGCAAGCCGACCTTGGCGCCGACGCGGCTTTCGACCGGAGGATCGGCAAGCTCGGTGAGCCTTGCCGCAACCGCTTCATCGCCGTTCAGCAGCTTCGCCAGCACGGCGGCGATCATCACTTCGGCTCCCCTGCCTGCGCCATCATCGCATTTCAAGGCAATGCCGAGGCCAAGTTCGGGCAATGCCGCGCAATAGACGCCTTCGGCGCCGGTCTTGACGAAGATGCGACCGGGTGCCGCCTGCATCAGCGCGACGTCGGCCCTGCCGGTGCCCGCGACCAGGAACGGCTCGGCCATGCAGGCCGAAAGCAGCCGCTTCGCCGCCTTGGCGCGCTCGGGCGCAAAGCCGCTGCCCGTCGCCATGCGGGCAAAGCCCTGAGCAAAATTCTTCAACGGCACGGCGTAGGTCGGGATCGAGCAGCCGTCGATGCCGCAATGGTCGACGTCATGCGCCGCGCCGGTCACGGACTGCATGGCGTCGCGGACCATCTCCTGCAAAGCGTGGCCGGCTTTGACATAGCCGGCGTGGGAAATGCCGGCATGCACGCAGGTGCAGAGGAAGCCGGAATGCTTGCCGGAGCAGTTGTTGTGCAAGGCGTTCGGCACGTTGCCGGCGCGAGCGAGCGCAATGGTGGCGTCGTGGCTCGAGGGCCAGTGCGCACCGCATTCCAGCGCCGTCCTGTCGAGGCCTGCCCTGGCGAGCATCGCGTTGGCCAATTCGACATGGGCCGGCTCGCCCGAATGCGAGGCGCAGGCCAGCGCCAGCTGGCGGTTCCCGAAGCCGTAGGCATCGGCGGCACCCGATTCCACCAGCGGCAACGCCTGGATTGCTTTTACCGCCGAGCGCGGGAACACGGGGCGGTCCGTGTCGCCGATTTCCCAGACGGGCTTGCCGTCGGCGTCGAAGACGGAGACCGCGCCACGGTGCGCGCTTTCGACCACAGCGCCGCGCGTGACCTCGACCAGAACCGGATTTGTCATGTTGCCTCCCGGAGGGCGCGCTTTGATGCGGGCCGCTTCTACCTGATCCGGTCGAGGATGGAAACGTAGTTGGCGACCGCCGCGCCACCCATGTTGAAGATGCCGCCGAGTTTTGCGCCCGGCACCTGGATGCCGCCGGCTTCGCCGGTGAGCTGCATGGCTGTCAGCACATGCATCGAGACACCGGTAGCGCCGATCGGGTGGCCCTTGGCCTTCAGGCCGCCGGACGGGTTGACCGGCAGCCGACCGTCCTTTGCGGTCGTGCCATCCAGCGCCAGCCTGGCGCCCTCGCCTGGCTTGGCGAGCCCCATCGCTTCGTATTCGATCAGCTCGGCAATGGTGAAGCAGTCATGCGTCTCGACGAAGGAGAGGTCGTCGAGCGTGACGCCAGCCTTCTTCAGCGCCTGCTCCCAGGCGCGCTCGCAACCCTCGAAGGAGAGGATGTCGCGCTTCGACATCGGCAGGAAGTCCTGCACATGTTCGTTGGCGCGGAAAGTTACGGCGCGGCGCATCTTCAGCGCCGTCGCCGTGTCGGTGAGAACGAGCGCCGCGGCGCCGTCGGAGACCAGCGAGCAATCGGTGCGCTTCAGCGGACCGGCGACGAACGGGTTCTTCTCGCTTTCCTGGCGGCAGAACTCGTAGCCGAAATCCTTGCGCATCTGGGCGTAGGGATTGTCGACGCCATTCTTGTGGTTCTTGGCGGCGATCATGGCAAGCGCGTCCGATTGGTCGCCATAGCGCTGAAAATAGGCCTGCGCGATCTTGCCGAAGACGCCGGCGAAGCCTGCCGGCGTGTCGCCATCTTCCGGCAGGTAGGAGGCCTTGAGCAGGTTCTTGCCGATCTCGGGTCCGGGCGTGGTCGTCATCTGCTCGGCGCCGACCACCAGCACGATGCGAGCGGCGTTGGCGTCGATGGCGCGGATGCCTTGCCGGACGGCCGCGGAGCCAGTGGCGCAGGCGTTCTCGACGCGCGTCGCCGGCTTGAAGCGCAGCCGGTCATCGGCCTGGAGCACGAGGCTTGCGGTGAAATCCTGCGGCGAGAAGCCGGCGTTGAAATGGCCAAGCACGATCTCGTCGACATCGTCCGGGCCGATGCCGGCGTGGTCGAGCGCTTCGACGGCGACCTTGGTGATCAGGCCCTCCAGCGTCTCGCCTTCGAGCTTGCCAAAGCGCGAATGCGCCCAGCCGACGATGCATGCGGTCATGGCAGCCTCCATTTGCGCCGCAGCCTAGCACGATCGCGCGCGGCACGTGATTCAATATTGTTCAATAGTGAACCGTTTTCCAGCCCCAGGCATGGGCCAGATCGAGATGAAAGGTTGATCCCACGTTGATTTTTTATTGATTGATCCGTCAATAAAAAATAATCTAACTGCAGAACCGGATTCCAAAATGCCGAAAATCGGAATGGAGCCAGTGCGCCGCAAGGCGCTGATCGACGCGACGATCTCGGCGATCGGCGAGCGCGGATCGCTGGACGTGACAATGTCGGAGATCGCCGGCCGCGCCGGTGTCTCGTCGGCGCTGGCGCATCACTATTTCGGCGCCAAGCACGAACTGCTCTTCGCAACGATGCGGCACATCCTGGCCGAGCTCAACACCGACACAAGACGCGCGTTCGGCCTCGCCGCCACGCCGCGCCAGCGCGTCTCGGCCGTCGTCGCCGTCAGCTTTTCCGACGACCAGTTCCAGCCACAGATCATCGCCGCCTGGCTCGCCTTCTATGTCGAGGCACAGAAATCGATGGAGCTGCGGCGGCTGCTGCGCATCTATGCGCGCCGGCTCAATTCGAACCTGATGAGCGGGCTGACCGGCATCCTGCCTCGGACCGAGGCCGACCGTGTGGCGGAAGCGACCGCGGCACTGATCGACGGGCTCTACATCCGCCGCGCGCTGAAAGACGGCGTGCCCGACGCGCAGACCGCGATCGCGCTCGTGGAAGACTATCTCGAAACCAAGCTCAACGGACGGAGCCTGCCTTGACCACCCGGCGACCCAATTTCCTGATCGTCATGGTCGATCAGCTCAACGGCACGTTCTTTCCGGACGGCCCGGCGGACTTCCTGCACGCGCCGCACCTGAAGGCGCTTGCCGCGCGCTCGGCGCGTTTCGCCAACAATTACACCGCCTCGCCGCTCTGCGCGCCTGGCCGCGCGTCATTCATGAGCGGGCAGTTGCCGTCGCGCACCGGGGTCTATGACAACGCCGCCGAGTTCACGTCTTCCATTCCGACCTTCGCCCACCATCTGCGCGCCGCCGGCTATTATACCTGCCTGTCCGGCAAGATGCACTTCGTTGGGCCCGACCAGTTGCACGGCTTCGAGGATCGTCTGACCACCGACATCTATCCCGCCGATTTCGGCTGGACGCCGGACTACCGCAAGCCCGGCGAGCGGATCGACTGGTGGTATCACAATCTGGGTTCGGTCACCGGTGCCGGCGTCGCCGAGATCACCAACCAAATGGAATATGACGACGAGGTCGTGTTCCTGGCCACGCAAAAGCTCTACCAGCTGTCGCGCGAGCAGGACGATGCGGGTCACCGCCCCTGGTGCCTTACCGTTTCGCTGTCGCATCCGCACGACCCCTATGTGGCGCGCAAGCAGTATTGGGATCTCTACGAGAACTGCCAGGCGCTCGATCCTGAAACGCCGTTCATACCGCTTGACGAGCAGGACACCCATTCGCAACGGCTCTACCGCGCCAGCGACTATCAGGCCTTCGAGATCACGCCGGAACAGGTGCGCCGTTCGCGGCGCGGCTATTTCGCCAACATTTCCTATGTCGACGACAAGCTCGGCGAGATTCTGGACGTCCTCAAGCGTACCCGCATGCTCGACGACACCACTGTCCTGTTCTGCTCGGATCACGGCGACATGCTGGGCGAGCGCGGCCTGTGGTTCAAGATGAGCTTTTTCGAGGGATCTGCCCGCGTGCCGCTGATGATTGCCGGCAAGGGCGTTCCGGACGGGCTGATCAAGGCACCGGTTTCCAATCTCGACGTGACGCCGACGCTCTGCGACCTCGCCGGTATAGACATCGCCGCAATCGCGCCGTGGACCGACGGCCAGTCGCTGCTGCCGCTGCTCGACGGCAAAGCGCGAAGCGGGCCGGTGCTGATGGAGTATGCGGCCGAAGGCTCCTACGCGCCGCTGGTCGCAATGCGCGACGGCAAATACAAATTCGTCCATTGCGAGCTCGACGCGCCGCAACTGTTCGATCTCGATACCGATCCGCTCGAGCGTGACAACCTCGCCGAGGATCTGGCAAACGCAGCCCTGGTGGCGGCGTTCATGGACAAGGTCAGGGCCCGCTGGGACATGGCCGCCTTCGACGCCGCTGTCCGCGAAAGCCAGGCGCGCCGCTGGGTCGTCTATCCGGCGCTGCGCAACGGCGCCTACTACCCGTGGGATTTCCAGCCGCTGCAGAAGGCGTCGGAACGCTACATGCGCAACCACATGAACCTCGACAATCTCGAAGAGAGCAAACGCTATCCGAGAGGCGAATAATGGCTGACGTTCTCGTTCCCACCCTCGACCATCTGAAACGGGCCTATGCCATCACCTCGACGGCCACGCAGGTGACGCCGCTTCTGGAGTCGGCGGCGCTCGCAAAAGAGACAGGTGCAGCGCGGATCTTCGTCAAGCCGGAGTCGCTGCAATGGGCCGGCTCCTTCAAGGTGCGCGGCGCCTATTGGCGGTTGAACCGGCTTTCGCCGGATGAAGCGAAAAAGGGGGTCGTCGCCTATTCCTCCGGCAATTTCGCGCAAGGGCTGGCGGCGGCCGGCCAGGCGCTGGGCATTCCCGTCACCATCGTCATGCCGATCGACGCGCCCGCCGCCAAGCGCGACGCGACCGCCGGTTATGGCGCGCGCGTGGTGCTGACCGACCATGGCGAGCGAGCCCGCGAGGAAGTTGCGGCTGCAAAGGCGCGCGAGATCGCCGAGAGCGAGCACCTCACCTTGCTGCATCCCTTCGACGATCCTGAGATCGTGGCCGGCCAGGCCGGCGCGGGGCTTGAAGCGCTCGACCAGCTGGCAATGAAGAAGGCGCAGGCCGACCTGGCGTTCTGCTCGGTCGGCGGCGGCGGACTGATCGGCGGTGTTTCGCTGGCCTTCCACTATCTGTCGCCCAAGACCGAGATCATCGCCGTCGAGCCGGAAGGTTTCAACGGCATGGGCTCGTCGCTGGCGCATGGCGCGATCGAGACCATGCCGATCGGGCCGAAATCGATCTGCGACGGGCTGATGGCGCGCAAGCCCGGCGACGCGCCCTTCGCGGCGGTGAGCGCTGCCGGGGTGCGCGGTGTCACCGTCGACGACGCCTCGGTGCGGCGGGCGATGAAGATCGCGTTCGAGCGGATGAAGCTGGTGCTCGAACCTTCGGGCGCGGCATCGCTCGCGGCGCTGCTCGGCGGCAAGGTGGATGTGAAGGACAAGACCGTCCTTGTGGTTGCAACCGGCGGCAATGTCTCGCTCGCCGACTTTATGGCGCACATGAACAATGCTTGAAGCGGATTTCGTCATCATCGGCTCCGGCTCCGCCGGCTCGGCCATGGCCTACCGGCTGTCGGAAGACGGCAAGCACTCGGTGATCGTCATCGAGTTCGGCGGCACCGATATGGGGCCGCTGATCCAGATGCCGTCCGCGCTGTCGATCCCGCTGAATATGAGCCTTTACGACTGGGGTTTCGCCAGCGAGCCGGAGCCGCATCTCGGCGGGCGCGTGCTTGCCACCCCGCGCGGCAAGGTGCTCGGCGGCTCGTCCTCGATCAACGGCATGGTCTATGTGCGCGGACATGCGCATGACTTCGACCATTGGGCCGAACAGGGCGCCGCAGGCTGGGCGTTCGCCGACGTGCTTCCCTATTTCAAGCGCATGGAGGATTGCGACGGCGGCGAGGACGGCTGGCGGGGCAAAGGCGGACCATTGCATGTGCAGCGCGGCACTCGGAAAAATCCGCTCTACGGCGCCTTTGTCGAGGCAGGCCGCCAGGCCGGGTTCGAGCTCACCGACGACTATAACGGCTCCAAGCAGGAAGGTTTCGGGCCGATGGAACAGACCATTCTGGGCGGCCGCCGCTGGTCGGCGGCGAACGCCTATCTCAAGCCGGCTCTCAGACGCGGAAATGTCAGACTGCTCAAGGGCTTCGCCCGGCGCGTGGTAATCGAGAATCAACGCGCGATCGGCGTCGAGATCGAAGCTAACAAAAAGATTCAGGTCGTTAAGGCGCGGCGTGAGGTGATCGTCGCGGCGTCGTCGATCAATTCGCCGAAGATCTTGATGCTGTCAGGCATCGGCCCGGGTGCGCATCTCCAGGAAAACGGCATCCAGGTGGTTGCCGACCGGCCGGGCGTCGGCGCCAATCTGCAGGACCACCTGGAGCTTTATATCCAGCAGGAATCGACCAAGCCGATCACGCTGAACTCGGTGCTCAATCCCTTCTCCAAGGCGCTGATCGGCGCGCAATGGCTGTTCTTCAAGACCGGCCTTGGCGCTACCAATCATTTCGAGGCGGCAGCATTCGTGCGTTCGCAGGCCGGCATCGACTATCCCGATATCCAGTACCACTTCATCCCGGCGGCCGTGCGCTATGACGGCAAGTCGGCGGCGAAGTCGCACGGCTTCCAGGCGCATGTCGGCCCGATGCGCTCGAAGTCCCGCGGCTCGGTGAGCTTGCGCTCGCCCGATCCGAAGGCCAAGCCGGTGATCCGCTTCAACTATATGTCGCATCCGGACGACTGGAGCGAGTTCCGCCACTGCATCCGGCTTACGCGCGAGATTTTCGGCCAGAAAGCCTTCGATGGCTTTCGCGGCAAAGAGATTTCACCGGGCAGCCATGTGCAGTCGGACGACGAACTCGACGCCTTCATCCGCGACCATGCCGAGAGCGCCTACCATCCTTGCGGGACCTGCAGGATGGGCCGCGCCGACGACCTGACCAGTGTCGTCGATCCGGAATGCCGGGTGATCGGCGTCGAGGGGCTGCGCGTCGCCGACTCCTCGATCTTCCCGCGGGTGACCAATGGCAACCTCAATGCGCCCTCGATCATGACCGGCGAGAAGGCGTCCGACCACATCCTTGGCCGAACGCCGCTGGCGCCATCCAACCAGGAACCGTGGATCAATCCGCGCTGGCAGGTGGCGGACCGATAGGGCATTGTCGGGCAGACCGCCCGATCGGCCAACAGTTCTGGAGAAAGCCATGCGCGCCCAGCCAACGGCATCGCATTATGTCAACGGCCGCTACATCGAGGACGAAGGCGGCGCGCCGCTGCCGGTGATCTATCCGGCGACGGGCGAGACCATCGCAACGCTGCATTCAGCGACACCGAACGTTCTGGAACTCGCCATCGAAGCCGCCCGGGCCGCGCAGCCGGCCTGGGCACGGTTGAAGCCTGTCGAACGCGGCCGCATCCTGCGCCGCGCAGCCGACATCCTGCGCGCACGCAATGCCGATCTGGCCCGCATCGAGACGCTGGACACCGGCAAGGCTATCCAAGAGACGCTGGTGGCCGACGCCCCTTCGGCAGCCGACTGCCTGGAATATTTCGCCGGAGCGGTCGCCGCCTTCAATGGCGAGATGATCGATCTCGGCGGACCCTTCGCCTACACGCGACGCGAGCCGCTCGGCGTTTGCGTCGGCATCGGCGCCTGGAACTATCCCATCCAGATTGCCGGCTGGAAGTCGGCGCCGGCTTTGGCCATGGGCAATGCCATGGTGTTCAAGCCGTCGGAGAACACGCCGCTTTCGGCTCTGGCGCTGGCCGAAATATACAGCGAAGCGGGGCTGCCCGACGGATTGTTCAACGTCGTGCAGGGTTATGGCGATGTCGGCGCAGGTCTCGTCGGCCATGATGTCGTGGCAAAAGTTTCGGTGACCGGCTCGGTGCCGACCGGCCGCAAGGTGCTGTCGCTTGCCGGCTCGAAGATGAAGCACGCGACGATGGAGCTCGGCGGCAAGTCGCCGCTGATCATCTTCGACGACGCCGATCTCGAGAACGCCATCGGCGGCGCCATGCTCGGCAACTTTTATTCCACCGGCCAGATCTGCTCGAACGGCACGCGCGTCTTCGTGCAGAAGGGCCTGCACGACCGCTTCGTCGAGCGGCTTGTCGAGCGCACCAAGAAAATCCGCATCGGCGACCCGCTCGATCCGGAAACGCAGATGGGTCCGCTGGTCAACAAGGCGCAGCAGGACAAGGTCGTTTCCTATATCGAAGCCGGCAAGCAGGATGGCGCCAGCCTAGCCTGCGGCGGCAATTTGCCGTCACTGCAGGGTTTCGAAGGCGGTTTTTTCATCGAGCCTACGGTGTTCACCAATGTCGCCGACACCATGCGGCTCGCGCGCGAGGAGATTTTCGGACCGGTGATGAGCGTGCTCAAATTCGACAACGAGGACGAGGTGATCGAGCGCGCCAACGATACCGAATTCGGGCTGGCGGCGGGCGTGTTCACGCGCGACCTGCCGCGCGCGCATCGCGTCATCGCCGAGCTGCAGGCCGGCACCTGCTGGATCAACGCCTACAATCTCACGCCGGTGGAAATGCCTTTCGGCGGCGTCAAGCAGTCCGGGATCGGCCGCGAGAATTCGCTGGCCGCGCTGGCGCATTATTCGCAGCTGAAGGCGGTTTATGTCGAGACGGGGGACGTGGCAGCGCCCTACTGAATAGTTACGGGCGCACATTCTTAGGAAGGGCCATGATGATCTTCTTGATCACTCCCTCGTCCACGTCAAGGTCCGAAATCAAGACGACCACATTTGATCTGAGCCTGCTCGTGACTGCCCCACCGAACCGGAACAGCCCGCTCCTGACATACACTGGTCGGGTAAGTTTCAGATGAGCCGCCAACGAAGCCCTACTGGATATAAAGCTTACGCGCTGGACGTTGCTCCAAGGCATCGGGCCATCCAGCTGCCGCCTATCCCATAGGGTTTCTCTCGTGAGAATGAGCGATGGGCGTGAACTCGCCGCGTCCATTGCCGCCCTTGCTAGCGTTCCCGCGAACAGTGCGCCGACAAGAAGACAGCCGAGGATCCCAGCAAGCCACCCTAGCCGGTCGAGTGAATTTCCTGCTTCCCAGTTTTGGACCGCAGTGGAGTAGAAGCCCACTGAAGAAGATAGTGCCCACACCGAGGCTATGCCGAAGATGGGCAAGTACCAAGGAAAGCGGCTGCGGGCTTCTATTGGGAGTTTAATCCTTGTCGGCGGAATGCCCTGGGTCTTCCAAAGGGTTGTATCGCCCGGAAGGTCTACAAAGTCGCCGGCGTCCGCCTCTTCCAACCTTTCACCCCTTCTCCGTCGTTCCGTCCAGATACTGCGTCAGCGCACAGACTAGGTGGTAGAAGATGCTGGCCGGCACGTCGGTCGCCAGCGAACGGCCACGCTCGTCGATGCGGTCGATCCACAGGCCGAGCGGCGCCGGATCTATGTGCCAGCGGAACAGGCGGCCGACGCGCGCCTCGATCTCGGGCTTGAGGTCCGGTCCGCCCGAGCCGTCCAGCGCGATTGCCGCTTTGATCGCCTCGGCCTGCGGCCAGCTTCGCGAGACCGTGTCGAGCGGCAGTCCCTGGCGCGAGACGGCGCCATAGGCGAGGCCGGTGGCGCGGTTGAGGCCGTTGGCAACGGCCGAGGCATAGAGCTTGCGCGCAAAAGCGGTGAGTTCGCCCTGGCCGCTGCGAGCGGCGAAATCGACCAGCAGCGAGGCCCATTCGAAGTGATGGCCAGGCTCGGTCCAGCTCCGCTTCTCGCCCGCCGCAGGCTTCCAGCCGTCGTCGAAATATTCACCCAGTGTCCAGCTTTCGGCATCGAAGAAATGGCTGCGGAAAAGATCGATGATGCGTGCCGCGCGGCGCAGATAGGCGCGCTCGCCCGTCGCCTTGTGCCAGGCGAGGAAGGCCTCGAGCAGATGCATGTGCGGATTGGAGCGCCGTTCCTCCGCGCCGTCGGAGGTTTCCAGAAAGCCGGTCAGGCGGGCATCCTCCAGATGCGCGTCGAGGAAGGCGAATGTCTCCTCTGCGAGCCGCAACGCGTCGGGATGGCCCGACATATGGGCGTGGGCGAGCGCCAGAAGCACGCAGGAATGGTCGTAGGCATCCTCGACCGGATCGGCGACCGAGCCGTCGATGTTGAGCGTGCGCACCCAGCCGCCGCGATCGGTGCGGCCCTGCCCCGCCATGAAGTCGATGCCGTGCGCGATCAGCCGGTCGGCCGGGCCGTCCCAGCCGCGCTCCTTGGCGACCGCGAAAGCATAGACCTGACGCGCCTGGGTGCGCATGCGCTTGGGTTTCATCAGCGGCGCGGCGTCGAAGCCCAGCGCCTCGTGGAAGCCGCCATGGCGTTCGTCGACGCCGAGCGTCGACCATAGCGGCAGCGTCTCCTCGAACAGCCAGTGGCGCACGCGCCGCCGCCAGGCGCCGCTCTCGATGACGCGGTCATGCGCTGGCGTGAACCTTGTTTCGAGCCGGCCGGATTTCTCCAGTTGCTCGACGATCTTCTTGACGTGCTGGCTGTGGCTGACCGGCGCGACGAACGTCGCATCGGCCGTGGAGACGATCGCCACGTCCTTCATGCCGATGGCCGACAGCAGCCGACCCTCGCTGCGGATATAGGAATTCTCGCAATCGATGGCGACGACGTCTCCAACGATGACGTTGCCGCCCTTGTCGGACGGGCCGACATCGAGCAGCGACTGCCAGGAGCCGAGATCGTTCCAGCGGAAGCCGGCGGGCACCATGGCGATATCTTTCGCCTGCTCCATGATGGCGTAGTCGATCGAGGTCGACGGGATCGCGGAATAAAGGTCCAGCGGCATATAGAGGCCGGACAGATCGCTGGTCGCAGCCTCGTAGGCGGCCTCCGTCGCCTGCCAGATTTTCGGTTCATGGGCCGCGAAGGCGTCGCGCATTGCGCCGGCGCGAAACAGGAAGATGCCGGTGTTCCAGTAGAAGCTGCCGGCGTCGACGTAGGCCTGCGCGGTGGCAAGATCCGGCTTCTCGACGAAGCGCGAGACGTCGAAGACGCCGTCCTGGCCTGCCCCGACCTCGATATAGCCGTAGCCGGTCTCGGGCTGTGTCGGTTTCAGGCCGAACACCACGAGCCGGCCGGCATTTGCCGCGGCAGCGCCCGCCTCGATGCTTTGCCAGAACTGGCCAGGCGTCGATATCTCATGATCGGACGGCACCACCAGAACCAATTCGTCGCCATATTCGGAGAGCGTGCGCAGGCTGGCCAGCGCCACGGCCGCGGCCGTGTTGCGGCCCGTCGGCTCGAACAGTGGTCCGCCACCGGCCAGATCGATGCCGGCAAGGTCGGCATGGACGCGGTCGGCGTGACGCTCTGAGGCGATCAAGAAAATCGGCGTCTCGCCTTGCGTGCGCGCCGCCAGCCGGCGCACGGTCTTGGCCAGCATCGAGCCATCGCCGGAGAAGTCGTGGAACTGCTTGGGGTTGTCCTCGCGCGATAGCGGCCACAGCCGCGACCCGACGCCGCCGCTCATGACGAAACTGACGATGCGCTGGCTCATGAACGACCCTGTCAAAAGTCCGGCTCCCATGGGTCGGACTTACGACAAAAGCCTTTAAGCCCACCTTTACCTCACAACCAAATGCTATGCCATTGGGCCAAGCTTCGCGAAAGAAAGGAAATGCGACAGAAGGACTGCCATTGCCGCTTGCAGGATCAGAAAGCGGCAGCTATAAGCCCGCGGTCTGGTCACGGAGTGTAGCGCAGTCTGGTAGCGCACCTCGTTCGGGACGAGGGGGTCGCAGGTTCAAATCCTGCCACTCCGACCAGAAAAAACAAGCACTTGGCCTTTCCCGAAATCGCCATCCGTCTGAAATCCGGACTGCCGTCAATCGTCGCCGTAGCTCTCCGGCAGATGGCGCCGGAGTTCCATCGCGTCGTGGAGAACGCGGCCAATTCCGACGACCTCAAGCGTCATCCGGTAGAGCAGGAAATGGCGTGGTCGCAGAACAATGCCGTGTTCGGTCCGTGCTCGATCCCGACTATAGCGCAAGTGATAGCTGCGGATATTGTTTCCCAGGTCCGCGCGGGCGATGCTGCCCACCCGTTCGGGGTCGGCAGCAATGTCGCGCAGCGCCGCAATCAGCAACCCTTCGTAACGGACACGCGCGATCTCGCCGAAATTGACTTCCGTGTAGGCGAGTATTTGAACGATGTCTTCCTTCGCGGCTGCTGAAAGCCGGTACAGGACCATGGCGTTACAAGCCTGGTTTTTTCGCGCGTAAGCTTGCCTGCCGCCCCAGGCCATTCATAAATTTTTCGAGACTGTCTCCAGCAATATCCTCGAAACGGCCTTGCTCGATGTCGTGGAAACCGATGCTGGCTGCCTCCCTGAGCGCGGCCAGCTTTGCCGACTCCCTCGCCTCGCGCTGCTCGATCAGCCGCAAGCCGTCACGCAATACCTCGCTGGCGTTCTGATAACGCCCGGTTTTCACCAGCCGATCGATCACCTCTTCGAGGTGTTCCGTCAGGACAACATTGCGGGTCGGCATCGCGGTATCAGCTCCAGTTCAACAGGCATGATATAGGGGGATGGCATATTATGCCAATACCGTCGCTCGAACGATGTCTGATCTTCGAAAACAGAATCGTGCGACAACGCTCGACAACGGTTTCTCACTTTGGCCTAATGGCAACCCGCCATGCTCCTGGATGCGCGGGACCGCAGGACGGCGAACCAGGGTTGAGAGTATGAAGTTCACGCCGACGGCCATTCTACCGACAATTGCGGTCCTCTTGTTCGCGGCGGGCTGCTCATCGACCACCGCGTCGATCAGCCCGGCGAACTACGACAAAATGAACTGCCCCGAGCTCAACAATGCGGTCGGCGACACCGCGACCGATATTTCACGCACCGCAATCGCTCGCGGCAAGGTCGCCAACACCAGCGTGCCGACATGGTTGCTGGGCGGCGAGCGCGTGAAGACGGCGATAGCCAATCGCGAAACCGCCCGGATCGAACGGCTGCAGCAACAGCAGCAGGTGATCGTCGCGACGCGGAACCGGAGGTGCCCGTCCTCGCCGTAAGCCGAGCGAGATTAAGCTTGCCCCGGCTTCAAGCACTCATCCTGAACCGTGCCGTATCGATGGCGGCGTTCATCAGCGTCTGGGTGTAGGCTTCGCGCGGATTGTCGAAGATTTCTTGCGTCGGCCCTTCCTCGACGATCTTTCCCTGCTTCATGACGATGATGTAGTCGGCCATGGCGCGGACCACCGCGAGGTCGTGGCTGATGAAGAGGTAGGACAGCTCATGGTCGGCCTGAAGCTTGCGCAACAGCTCGACGATCTGCTTCTGCACGGAACGGTCGAGCGCCGAGGTCGGCTCGTCGAGCACCACCACTTTCGGCTTCAGGATCATGGCGCGGGCAATGGCGATGCGCTGGCGCTGACCGCCGGAGAATTCATGCGGGTAGCGGTTGCGCGCATTGGGGTCGAGGCCGACCTCGCGCAGCGCCTCGACGGCGCGCTGGTCGCGCTGCTTGCCGGTCAGCGAGGGCTCGTGCACCAAAAGGCCCTCGGTGATCACCTGGCCGACGGTCATGCGCGGCGAAAGCGAGCCGAACGGATCCTGGAAGACCAACTGCAATTCGCGCCTGAGCGGCCGCATCGCCTGGCGGTCCGCGTCCGAAATGTCGCGGTCGCCAAAGCGGATCACGCCGTCGCTGGGCAAGAGCCTGAGCAGCGCGCGGCCCAGCGTCGACTTGCCTGAACCGGACTCGCCGACGATGCCGATCGTCTGGTTGCGCTTCAGCCGGATCGAGATCCTGTCCACCGCGCGCAGCATCAGTGGCTCGCCGCCAAGGAAGCCGCCGCCGATCTTGAAGACGACTTCGACATTGCGGCCTTCGAGCAGCACCGGCGCACTGGCGGGCGGCGCCACCTTGGTGCCCGTCGGCTCGGCCGCGAGCAGCATCTTGGTGTAGGCATGCTGCGGATTGGCGAAGAGCGCTTCCGCATCGCCCTCCTCCACCACCTCGCCCAGGCGCATGACATAGACGCGGTCGGCGAAGCGGCGCACGATGCCGAGGTCGTGGGTGATGAAGACGATGGCCATGCCGAGCTTGCGCTGCAGTTCGGCCAGCAGCATCAGAATCTGCGCCTGGATGGTGACGTCGAGAGCCGTCGTCGGTTCGTCGGCGATGAGGATGTCCGGATCGTTGGCCAAGGCCATGGCGATCATGACGCGCTGGCGCTGGCCGCCCGACATCTCGTGCGGATAGGATTTCATCCGCCGTTCGGGATCGGGAATATGCACCAGCCTGAGCAATTTCAGCGCCTCTTCCCGCGCGGCCGCCGCGGAAAGCCCGCGATGCCGGCGGATCGGCTCGATCAGCTGGTTGCCGATTGTGTAGAGCGGGTCGAGCGAGGTCATCGGCTCCTGGAAGATCATGCTGATCTTGCGGCCGCGCACTTGGTTCAGCTCGCTCTTTGACATCGTCAGGAGATTGCGACCGCGGTAGTCGACCTGACCGGTCGCCTCGCCATTGGAGGAAAGCAGGCTCATCGCCGCCATCATCGTCTGGCTTTTGCCGGAGCCGGATTCGCCGACGACGGCGACCGTCTCGCCGGCGTTGACCTTGATGTTGATGCCCTTCACGGCCTCGACCGTGCCGTCGAGGGTCTGGAAGCGGACCCGCAGGTCCTTGACGCTGAGGATCGTTTCGGAACCAGTCATCTCAGCGGTCCTTGGGATCGAGCGCGTCGCGCAGGCCGTCGCCGACGAAATTCAGGGCAAACAGCGTCGAGACGAGGAAGAAGGCCGGGAACAAAAGCAGCCAGTTGGCGTAGCCGATGTTCTTGGCGCCGACCGAGATCAGCACGCCCCAGCTGGTCATCGGCTCCTGCACGCCTAAACCGAGGAAGGACAGGAAGCTCTCCAGGATGATAACCTGCGGCACCAAGAGCGTCATGTAGATGACCACCGGGCCAAGCAGGTTGGGGATGACATGGCGCAACAGGATGCCGCGCTGGCCGACGCCCATGGCCTCCGCCGCCTGGACGTATTCCTGCCTGCGGATCGACAGCGCCTGGCCGCGCACGATGCGCGCCATGTCGAGCCACAACACAGCGCCGACGGCCAGGAACATCAGCACGAAGTTGCGGCCGAAAAACACCACCAGCATGATGACGAAGAAGATGAACGGCAGCGAATAGAGCACGTCGACAATGCGCATCATCACCTCGTCGACCTTGCCACCGGAGAAGCCCGCGGTCGCGCCGTAGATGACGCCGATTACGCCGGCGACGACGCCGGCGAGCAGCCCGATCGCCAAGGATATGCGCCCGGCCATCAGCGTGCGCGAAAGCAGGTCGCGCCCGGTGTTGTCGGTGCCGAAGATGAAATATTGCTGCTTGATGGCGGAACTCATCGTCATTTCGAGGCCGTCGGGCGATTTGCTTTCGATCCTGGTGTCGTCGAAAGCGTCGGAGCGGTCGAGATAGCGGATGTTGCGGTCGTCGACCGGCTTCTTGGACGTGACGGTCACGACCACGCGGCTGCCATCCTGATGCCACTCCTTGATGTCGACGCGCATGCGCTTGATGGCGTCAGTGAGCGCACCCTGGATCATGTCGGGCTTCGGATAGGCCGAAAGGCTCGGCGGCGTGCGCACATAGTCGCCATAGATGGTGGTGTATTCATGCGGCACAATCATCGGGCCGAACACGCTGATGACGGCGATGAACGCCAGATAATAGAGGCTGAACATGGCGGCGCGGTTGCGCTTGAGCCGCGCCCAGGCATTGCCCCAGAGCGAGCGGCCGATGATCGGCTCGGGCACGGCGACGGCAAGGTCAGTCATAGCGCACCCTCGGATCGACCACCGCATAGAGCAGGTCGACGATCAGGTTGAAGACGATGGTGAAGAGCGCGATCACCACCACGGTTCCCATGACCAGCGTGTAGTCGCGGTTGAGCGCCGCATCGACGAAATAGCGGCCGACGCCTGGAATGGAGAAGATGGTCTCAACGATGATCGAGCCGGTGAGCAGCGCCGCCGCCGCCGGGCCGGTGAAGGAGACGATCGGCAGCACGGCGCCGCGAAGCGCATGCTTGACCACCACCGACCAATCGGACAGGCCGAGCGCGCGGGCGGTGCGGATATGATGCGAGCGCAGGCTCTCGATCATCGAGCCGCGCATCAGGCGGGCGACGATGGCGATCTGCGGCAGGGCGAGCGTCAGCACCGGCCCGACCTTGTTGATCAAGGCGCCGTCGCCCCAGCCGCCGATCGGCAATAGCTTCCAGGACAGCCCGAAGAGGAGTTGGATTAACGGCGCGGTGACGAAGGTGGGGATGGTGCTGCCGGCGGTGGCCAAAGCGATCACCGAATAGTCGGCAAGCTTATTCTGATTCAGCGCCGCGATCGTGCCAAGGATCGAGCCCAACAGCAGCGCCAGCACCAGCGCCGAGGTGCCGATCTGTACCGAGATCGGCAGGCCCTTGGCGAAGAGTTCGGTGACGGTGAAATCCGGCAAATTGTAGCTCGGGCCGAAACTGCCGCGCAAAAGATTGCCGAGATAGTGGACATATTGCAGCCAGAGCGGATCGTTGAGGCCGAACTGGGCTTCGAGATTGGCCCTGATCTCGGGACTCAAGCCCCGCTCCTGGTTGAACGGGCCGCCTGGTGCGACGCGGATCAGGAAAAACGCCACCGTCACAATGACGAACAGCGTGGGGATGGCGGTCAACAGCCGCCGGAAGACATAACGCAGCATCGGCGCCCCGCTTCAGCCAGGGCGACAGCTCTCCAGACGAGACCGTGGCGCGCCGGCATCTCTGATCTTCGCACCGGGCAGCCCGAAAATCCAATCCGACTTTCGGCCCGGCACGACGACAGACCGCGACCGCCGCTCCCAAAAAGAGAGCGGCGGCACGGCCAAGGTTTCTTGTCAGTCCTTGGAGATGAAGCGGGACGGATGGATGTCCATCACATTGTCGTCGAAGCCATGCAGCTTCGAGGAAACGATGTCGTGGTAGCTGTAGTAGAGAAGTGGTATCTCGCCGACGTCGTCGACGAGGATGCGCTCAGCTGCGGCGAGGTCCTTCATGCGCTCCTCGGGCTTGCCGCCTGCGGCAGCCGCCTTGTCCATGGCGGCTTCATAGGCAGGGCTGTTGTAGTTCGAGTAGTTGTTGCCGCTCGCCTTGCGCGAGATGCCGAGGAAGGTCTCGGGATCCTTGTAGTCGGCGATCCAGGCGGCACGGGCGACGTCGTAGTTGCCCTTCTGCTCGAGGAAGCTGTAATGGGTCTTGGTGTCGGTGTTGAGCAGCGTCACCTCGACGCCGAGCGGCTTCAGCTGTTCCTGGATGGCGACCGCCGTGTTCTTATGGTTCTCCGAGGTGTTGTAGCGGATCTCCATCTTCAACGGATGCTCGGGTGTATAGCCTAGCTTTTCCAGGATTTTCTTGGCCGCATCCTCCCGGTCGATCTGCGGCATGTCGGCGTATTTGGCCAGTGCCGGCGTGTAGCCCTCGATACCCGGGGGCACCATCGAATATCCGGGCAGCATTGAGTTCTGCCAGACCTTCTCGGCGAGGAAGTCGCGGTCGATCGCCATCGAGATGGCGTTGCGCAACTCGACATTGTCCCAAGGCGCCTTGTCGGTCTTGACCGCGTAATAATAAGTGCCGAGATACGGCCCGACACGGACCTGGTCGCCGAATTTGGTTTTGAGATCGGCGAGCTGCTCGGTCGGCAGGTCGCCATAGCTGTCCAGCTCGCCCGCCTCGAAACGCTTCATCGCCGACGAGCGATCCTCGGTCGGGATGTAGTTGACCACGTCGAGCTTGACGCTCGCGGCGTCCCAGAATTTCGGGTTCTTGACCAATTTCATATGGTCGTTGGGAATCCACTCCGCCAGCGTATAGGCGCCATTGGAGACCAGCTTGCCCGGCTTGATCCAGTCGGCGCCGAGCTTGTCCATGGAAGCCTTGTTGACCGGATAGGTCGCCTGGTGGGTCAGCATCTCCAAGAAATAGGGCGTCGGAGCCTTCAGCGTGACTTCAAGCGTGTTGGCGTCGATCGCCTTCACGCCCATATCCTCGGCCTTGCCTTTCTTGGTGTTGAAGTCCTCGGCGCCCTTCACCGGATAGAGCATCGAGGCGTATTCTGCAGCGGTCGCCGGATCTTCCAGTCGATGGAACGAATAGACGAAGTCGTCCGCCGTCACCGGGGTGCCGTCCGACCAGAGCCCGTCCTTGCGCAGCTTGAAGGTGTAGACGGTGCCGTCATCCGACACCGTCCAGCTTTCGGCGGCGCCCGGTATGAGATTCGTCTTCTGGTCGTGCATGACGAGGCCCTGGAACAGGTCGCGTATGATATCGGCTTCGTAGACAGTCGACGTCTTGTGCGGATCGACCGTCTCCGCCTCGGCGGCGGCGCCGCGGTTGTAGACGGTTTCGGCGAAGGCAGGCGTGTAGAACGTGCCGCTGGCCAAGGCCAATGTGGTGGCGAACACCGTCGCCTTCAGCATGTCTTTCAGCATGAAGTTTCTCCCTGTCGGCGCAGCCCCTCAGCCGCGCCTTCTTAAGTTTTGACACCTCGGAACCGTTGAAACGGCCCCGTTTCAGGCGTGCCGCCGGTTCCTTCCGGCGGCTGGTGGCAGGAGACTAGACAGAGCGAAATCTTATTTCAACCATTGCCTGCTTGACGCAAAGTGAGCGCCGTAACGCTAAAACAGCGAAACCTAAAGCTTAGAGCTTGCTTTCAACTTGGCACACCTGCCGGTTGTTCCAGCTGTTTTCTGTTTTTGCAGGCGGCCTTTGGCATTCTCCGCGCCATGCTGAAGAACCGAAAATTGCTTGTTCCGTGGTCTCGTTTCCGGGCTGACGCCACGGGCACGTCGGCAATCGAATTTGCCATGCTGGCGCCGGTCTTCATCCTGCTTCTGCTCGGCATGGTTGCATATGGGATTTATTTCGGCGCCAGCCATTCGGTGCAGCAGATCGCCGCCGACGCGGCGCGCACCGCGATTGCCGGCCTCAACCAGACCGAGCGGCAGGCGCTGGTTACCGATTTCATCACTCACGATGTCTCGGGCTATCCGTTCGTCGACGCCAACAAGCTGACCGTCAACGCGCAGGACAGCGCCGTCGACGGCAGCCAGTTCGTCGTCTCGGTCACCTACGATGCGCGCAACCTGCCGATCTGGAACCTGTTCCGGACGCTGCCGCTGCCGGGCACGACGATCCAACGTCAATCGACGATCCGCGTCGGAGGCATATGATGCCCATCAAGGGGGGGCTGGAGCGGCTTATCGTTTCCCGAAATGGCCAGACCGCTCCATCTGTTTTCAGTGACGCAATTCCGGACGGAAGGCTACGGCGAGGTCGCCGAACTCAACCGCTTCGCACTTTTCCTGGGATTGCTTTCATGGCGGCGACGCGACGGCTGCTCGCCGACCGGAGCGCGAATTTCGCCGTCATGACCGCGCTGTGCACGCCGGTGGCGCTGGCGCTGACCGCCTTTGCGATCGACGAAGGTTCCCTTTACAACGAGCGCCGCGCCGCGCAGTCGATCGTCGACCTTGCCGCCATCACCGCGGCCTCGAACATCACCAACGCCCAGCAGGCGGTGCTGACCGCGCTCAGCGACAACGGCATCACCTCGGTCGCCGTGCAGCAACAAGGCGCGACCGTGGCGCCGACCGCCAGCAAGGCCGTCGTCCAGGTCGTGCCGGGGCGCTACACGGGCGTCAGCACCATTGCCGCCGGCAGCCGGTTCGAGGCGGGCAAGCTGCCCTACAATGCGGTCCAGGTTACGCTCAAGAAGCAGGGTACGCTTTATTTCGCCGGCTCGATCATGGCGCCGCCCACTCTCGGCACGACCGCTATCGCCAGCGCGCAGCCGCAAGCGGCTTTTTCGGTCGGCTCACGGCTCGCCAGCCTCAATGGCGGCGTTCTCAACGCGCTTCTCGGCGGCCTTCTCGGCGGCAACATCTCGCTCAGCGTGATGGACTACAATTCACTGGTGTCGGCCGATGTCGACGTTCTTTCGTTCACCGATGCGCTGGCGACGCAACTGCATCTGACCGGCGTCTCCTACAACGACGTGCTTGCTTCCAAAGCAACGATCGGCCAGATCGCCACGGCAATGGCCAATGTGCCGGGGCTCGACCGCACAGCCAAACTCGCTCTGCAGACCATGGCCTCCAGCGCCACCAATACGGTCAGGATTCCGCTCAGCACCCTCATCGATCTCGGCTCCGTCGGCGATCTCGGCATCGGGCAAAAGCCGGCCGGCCTTAACGTGACAGCCAGCGCGCTCAGCATGTTCACCGCGGCTGCCGCTCTGGCCAATGGCACGAATCAGGTCGCGGTCAATCTCGGCGCCACCATACCGGGGCTGGCATCGACGACGCTTGCGATCGCCATCGGCGAGCCGATGCAGAACTCGGCCTGGCTGGCGGTGGGCGAGGCAGGCACCGTGGTGCGCACGGCGCAGACCCGCATCAAGCTCAACGCCAGCGTGACACTCGGCAATTCCAATCTCGGCGGCGGCACCAGTCTTGTCGCCGTCCACCTGCCGCTCAACGTCGAAGTGGCCTATGCCGAAGCGAAGCTGACCGACATCACTTGCCCGACGGGTCCCTCCAGTATCAAGGTTTCGATCGCCGCGCAGCCGGGCGTGGTCTCAGCCCATCTCGCCAACAGCAATGCCAGCGGCTTCGCGGATTTCACCAAGCCGCAGTCCTTCTCCGACGCCGATATCGCGGATCTGAAGCTGTTGCTCGTCCCGCTGCTGCAGGTGACAGGCTCGTCGGCCTTCTCGGTCACCAACATGACGCCGACCAACCTGACCTACAACGCCACCGACATCGCAAACAAGGCGATCAAGACGGTGTCGACGAAGAACCTGACGCAGTCGCTGACGACATCGCTGGTCAACAACCTGTCGCTCTCGATCAACGCGCTGGGGCTCGGCCTCGACGTGACCGCCCTGCTCGGCACAGTGAAGCCGGCGGTGACGACGCTGCTCAACGGCGTGACCGCGCCGGTGGACGAGCTCGTCTACAACGTGCTTGGAGCCCTGGGCGTCCATGTCGGCGAGGCCGATGTGCGCGTGACCGGCGCGACCTGCGGACGCTCGGTGCTGGTGCAGTAAGACAACCGTCAGCCAATCCTGCCGACGAAACTGCCCAGAGGCGGCAGCGCCAGCACGCTGTCCTCGACCACACCGGTAAGAACGCCGGCGGCGTCAACGTCAAATGCCGTTATCTCGGCCTCGCCGATCTCGGTGGGCAGCGCCCAGCCTGTTGCCTCGGTCGAGAAATTGAAAACGCAAAGCAGCCTTTCGCCATCACACTCACGGAGGAAAGCAAGCACATCGCCCTCGGCCTCGAGAAAGCGGATCGAGCCGGCAATCAGTGCCGGATGGCTCTTACGCAAGGCAAGGATCGAGCGATAGGCGGCAAGCACCGACCGTTCCTCGCCATTCTGGACGTCGGCCGCCCGGGCGCGATGCGCCTGCGGCACCGGCAGCCAGGGCTTGGCCGTGGAGAAGCCGGCATTGTCCGCCTCCGCCTGCCAGACCATCGGGGTGCGGCAACCGTCCCTGCCCTTCACGCCGGGCCAGAAGCGGATGCCGACGGGATCGCGCAGATCCTCATAGGCTAGCTCCGCCTCCTCGAAGCCGAGTTCCTCGCCCTGATAGAGGCAGATTGAGCCGCGCAGGCAGGCAAGCAGCGCGATCGAGAACTTCGCCACCGCGTCCGGGTTCTCGCCTTGCCGCGTCCAGCGGCTGACATGGCGCACGACATCATGGTTGGAAAAGGCCCAGCAGACCCAGCCGTCCGGGGCAGTCGTCTCGAACGCCTCCACGCAGCCGCGCACATGGGCGGCGGAAAATTGCGGGCTGAGCAAGTCGAACGTATAGCACATCTGCAATTTGTCGCCGCCCGATACGTAGGCGGCGAGTGTCTGCAAGGAGCGCTCCTCGTCACCCACCTCGCCGACCGCGGCGCGGTCTGGATATTCGTCGAGCAGCGCGCGGAAACGTTTCAAGAAGTCGAGGTTTTCGGGCCGCGTCTTGTCGAAAAGATGCTCCTGGAAGGCGTAGGTGCTGGTGGCGCCATTGGTGCCGGCGACGCTCGCGGCCAAGGGCGGGTTGTCGCGCAGCCAGCGGTCGTGGACATAGTAGTTGACGGTGTCCAGCCGGAAGCCGTCGACGCCGCGCTCCAGCCAGAAGCGCACGGTGTCCAAAAGCGCGTCCTGAACGTCCGGATTGTGGAAGTTCAGATCCGGCTGAGCGGCGAGGAAATTGTGCATGTAGTATTGCCGGCGGGTAGCGTCCCATTCCCAGGCCGGTCCGCCGAACAGCGATTGCCAGTTGTTGGGCGCGCTGCCATCCGGCCTGGCGTCAGCCCAGACGTACCAGTCCGCCTTGGCATTGTCGCGGCTGGCGCGGCTCTCGACGAACCATTCATGCTTGTCGGAAGAATGCGAGATCACCTGGTCGATGATGAGTTTCAGGCCGAGCCGGTGAGCCTCGGCGACCAGCGCGTCGAAATCTTCCAATGTGCCGAACATCGGATCGACGTCGCGATAGTCGGACACATCGTAGCCCATGTCGGCCATCGGCGACTTGAAGAAGGGCGAGAGCCAGACGGCATCGACGCCGAGCGACGCGACATGGGCGAGCCGCGCGGTGATGCCCTTGAGGTCGCCGCTGCCGTCGCCGGTCGTGTCCTGGAAGGAGCGCGGATAGACCTGATAGATGACGCAGCCGCGCCACCATTCGCTCCCTTGCCCGGAATTTTCGGCAGCCATCACAAGCCCTTCCCGTTGCGCGATTGAGCGGCACGCCGCTCGATCATGAAATTGACGCTGCGGCCGGGCAGCGGCCGCGCAAGATCGACCGGCTGCGCCTCGATCGCCGGGCGCCACTCGTAGCCGTCCCGGACCGGCAAGGTGAAGACGCATTGGCGGCGGTCGCCATTGACCATGACGGCAAGGCGACTGCCTCCGCTATCGCCGAGCATCATGACGAGGCGATGTCGATCGGGATCGTTCCACTCCGTCTCGCCGAGCGGCGCGCCCGTCTCCGTCAGCCACTCGACATCCGGAATGGCCGAAGCATCAGCCGGCTTTCCGGTCAGGAAATGCGTGTCCGACAGCGCGGGAAAGGCACGACGCATCGCAGAGAGCGATGAGGCATATCGCTCCAACGCCTGATCGCGGCCGGCCCAGTCGAGCCAGGTGATGGCGTTGTCCTGCGCATAGGCGTTGTTGTTGCCTTTTTGCGTGCGGCCGAACTCGTCGCCGGCGGTCAGCATGATGGTGCCGCGCGAGGCGAAAAGTGTCGCCAGCAGCGCGCGCTGGTCGTCGAAGCGCGCCTTGGCAATCGCCGCGTCGTCCGTCTCGCCCTCGGCGCCGTTGTTCCATGACAAATTGTCGTTGTGGCCGTCGTGATTGTGCTCGCCGTTGGCGTCGTTGTGCTTGCGCTCATAGGCGACGATGTCGGCCAGCGTCATGCCGTCATGTGCAGCGATGAAATTGACCGCACGGCTCGCCGGTTGGCCTTCCCTGCCGAAGACATCGGAGGAACCTGCAAGCCTTGTGGCCAAGACGCCTACCGCGTCGGCATCGCCGCGCCAGAAGCGCCTGATATCATCGCGATAACGATCGTTCCATTCCAGATATGGCGGCCGGAAATTTCCGAGCTGGTAGCCGCTCGGACCGATATCCCAAGGCTCGGCGATCAGCACGCGGTCGCAGAGCACGGGATCGCCGGCAATGGCCCGAAGCAGAGGCGCTTCCGGATCGAAGGCGCCGTCGACGCGGCCGAGCACCGGCGCCAGATCGAAGCGGAAGCCGTCGACGCCGGCGAAGCGGACGAAGTGACGGAGCGTGTCGAGCACCATCTCGCGCACAACCGGATGGTCGCAGGCGACGGTGTTGCCGGTGCCGGTGTCGTTGACCAGCCTGCCGTCCGCCTGGTGCCGGTAGTAGCCTATCGCATCCAGTCCGCGCAGCGACAAAGTCGGCCCGAGCCGGTCGCTTTCGCCGGTGTGGTTGAAGACGAGGTCGAGGATGGTGCCGATGCCGGCCTTGCGCAGCACGGCGGCGGTGTCGCGCAGTTCCTTGAGACCGCCGGGCGCGAGGCGCGGATCGAGCGCCATGAAGGTGACGGGATTGTAGCCCCAGGCGTTGCTCAGCCCCAATGGCGGCAGATGCCGCTCGTCGATCGACGCAGTGACCGGCATCAATTCGACGGCCGACACACCGAGACGCTTCAGGTGCTCGACGACAGCCGGATGGCCGAGCGCCGCGATGGTGCCGCGCTGGGTTTCCGGCATGTCCGGATGCAGCTTGGTGAAGGAGCGGACGTTGAGCTCGTAGATCAGCCCGCCAGGCCGGAACAGCGGCGGCTGAGGCGGCACCGGTTTGGGCAGCGAACGCGCGATCGCCTTCGGCATCAGCGGAGCGGTGTCGGCGCCTTCGTTGCGTTTGGCGGCAAGCCGCCAATGATATTGGTATGGACGATCGACCTCGACGGCATAGGGGTCGGTGAGAAGCTTGTTCGGGTCGAACCACAGGCCGCGCTCCGGAGCATAGTCGCCGTCGGCGCGGAAGCCGTAACGCGCGCCGTCGCCAAGGCCGGAGACAAGGAGCGCGTGCACGCCCCCGCCTTCGGGGTTGAGCTCCACCCGATCGGTTTCAAGCGCGCCGGTGTCGTCGAAGATCGAGACCCAAAGACGTCTCGCGGATGAGGACCAGGCGGCGAAGCGGATGCCTTCGGGGGTGATGGTGGCGCCGAAGGTCATGCGAGCGCCTCCCCTTCTCCCCTTGTGGGAGAAGGTGGATCGGCGCGCAGCGCCGAGACGGATGAGGGGTGTTGGAAGAAATGAGGCGCCGGCGATGCGAGCGCCGGTTTGCGCCAAGCTGGAGCACCCCTCATCCGTCGCCTTCGGCGACACCTTCTCCCACAAGGGGAGAAGGGGGAGTCGCGCCACGCCACCCTCAAGTAATCACGCTCGGCTTGTTGCGGCCGGTGTGGCTCTTGATGCCGGCGATGTCGTCGGCGGCGGCGATGAGATCGGCGAGCGCTTCCTGCGTGTCGAGGTCGTGCCTTGCCTTGTCCGGCTCGTAGCGCTCGATATAGAGGCGCAGCGTCGCCCCTGACGTGCCGGTGCCGGAGAGGCGCAGCACAACGCGCGAGCCGCCCTCGAACAGGATCCGGATGCCCTGGTGCTCGCTCACCGAGCCGTCGACCGGATCGCGATAGGCAAAATCGTCGGCCTTGGCGATCTTGAGGCCGCGCACGGTCGTGCCGGGCAGCGAGCCGAGCTTGGCGCGTAGCTCGTCGACCAGCGCGTTGGCGCGATCGCTCTCGACCTCCTCATAGTCGTGGCGCGAATAATAGTTGCGCCCGTAGGTCTCCCAGTGTCCGGTTACGATGTCCTTGCAGCTCTCGCCGCGCGCAGCGAGGATGTTGAGCCACAGAAGCACGGCCCACAGCCCATCCTTCTCGCGCACATGGTTGGAGCCGGTGCCGGCGCTTTCCTCGCCGCAGATGGTCGCCATGCCGGCATCGAGCAGGTTGCCGAAGAACTTCCAGCCGGTCGGCGTCTCGTAAATGCCGATGCCGAGCTTTTCGGCGACGCGGTCGGCGGCGCCGCTGGTCGGCATCGAGCGGGCGATGCCCTTAAGGCCGTCCTTGTAGCCCGGAGCCAGTTTGGCATTGGCGGCAAGCATCGCCACCGAGTCCGACGGCGTGACGAAGATGCCTCTGCCGATGATCAGGTTGCGGTCGCCGTCGCCGTCGGAAGCCGCGCCGAAATCCGGCGCGTTGGGCCCCATCATCTCGTCATAGAGGTGCTTTGCGTGCACCAGGTTCGGGTCCGGGTGGTGGCCGCCGAAATCGGGCAGCGGCTTGAAGTTGCGGCAGGTGCCGTCCGGCGCGCCGAGCCGGCGTTCGAGGATCTCCTTGGCATAGGGGCCGGTTACCGCATGCATGGCGTCGAAGCGCATGCGGAAGCCCGACTTGAAGAGCTTCCTCAGCGCGTTGAAGTCGAACAGGCTTTCCATCAGTTCGGCATAGTCCTTGACCGGGTCGCAGATCTCGACCGTCATGTCGCCGGCCTTGACGGTGCCGATGGTGTCGATGTCGATGGCGCCGATATCGGCGATCTTGAAGCTCTTGATCTCCTTCGACTTGGCAAAGATCGCGTCGGTGATCTTTTCCGGCGCCGGGCCGCCATTGCCGGCATTGTACTTGATGCCGAAATCCTCGTGCGGGCCGCCCGGATTGTGGCTGGCCGACAGGATGATACCGCCGAAGGTCTTGTATTTGCGGATGATATTGGAGGCGGCCGGCGTCGACAGAATCCCGCCCTGCCCGACCATCACCTTGCCGAAGCCGTTGCCGGCGGCGATCGCGATCGCCTTCTGGATGACCTCGCGATTGTAGAAGCGGCCGTCGCCGCCGATCACCAGCGTCTTGCCCTGAAAACCGTCCAGCGCATCGAAGATCGACTGGATGAAGTTCTCGGCGTAGTGCTCCTGCTGGAACACCGGCACCTTTTTCCGCAGGCCGGAGGTGCCTGGCTTCTGGTCGGTATAGGGTGTGGTGGGGACGGTTTTGATCATGCCTCAGGCAGCCCTTTTTGAAAGCAGCAAGCGATAGAGTTCGACGTATTTTTCGGCGCTCTTGTCCCAGGAGACATCGGCCTTCATGCCCTGGCGCTGGATCGAGGCCCAGGTCGCGGGCCGCGCATGCTGCTCGACCAGCCGCTGGATGGCGTGGAGCATCGCGGCACCATTGTTGGGCGCGAACTGGAAGCCGGTGGCGACGCCGGCCGACAAGGCGGCCTCGTTGGCGTCGATGATGGTGTCGGCCAGACCGCCTGTCCTGGCGACGACCGGCACGCAGCCATAGCGCAGGCCATAGAGCTGGGTGAGGCCGCAGGGCTCGAAGCGGGACGGAATGATGATGGCGTCGCAGCCGCCTTGCATGACGTGCGAAAGGTCTTCGTCGTAACCGACGACGACGCCGACGCGGCCGCGATGCCGGGCGGCGGCGGCAAGCAGCGTGCCTTCGAGGCCGGCGTCGCCGGAGCCGAGGATCGCCAGCCGCGCGCCGGCGGCGACGATGCCGTCGACGACCGCGGCCAGGATGTCCATGCCCTTCTGCCAGGTCAGCCGGCTGATGACGCAGACGATCGGGCTGCCATCCGCTTCCAGGCCGAAGCGCTCTTCGACCGCCTTGCGGTTCTTGCCGCGCGCCGCAAGCGTCTCGGCCGAATAATTGGCGACCAGATGCTTGTCGGTCTGCGGGTTCCAGATGTCGACGTCGATGCCGTTGACGATGCCGTAGAGGTCGCTGGCGCGCATGTTGATCAGACCGTCGAGGCCCATGCCAAATTCCGGCGAGCGGATCTCCTGCGCATAGGTCGGGCTGACCGTGGTGATGGCCCAGGCGGCTTGCAGGCCGGCCTTGAGAAAGCCGACGCCGCCATAATATTCGACGCCGTCGAGCTGCATCGCCACGCTCGGCAGGCCGAGCTCGCCGAAGATGCCGGCGCCGAACTGGCCCTGGAAGGCGAGATTGTGCACGGTGATCAGCGACGGCACGCCGACCGCCTTGCCGTAGCGCATATAGGCAAGCGTCATCGCCGACTGCCAGTCATGGGCATGCACGATGTCGGGCTGGTAACCGGAGATCGCGCCACCGGCAATGTCGCCGCCGGCCTGGCTGAGCGCGGCGAAGCGGCGCCAGTTGTCCGGCCAGTCGGCGCCGGAGGCGGTGCCGTAAGGGCCGCCCTGGCGATCGAAGAGATGCGGCGCGTCCAAAACGAAGAGATCGAGATCGCCGATCTTGGCGGCATGGATCGAAGCCTTGGCGCCCTGCAGCAGCGGATATTGGTAGACCGCCTTCTTCTTGGCGAAGGCCGCCATCACCACGGGATAGCCCGGAACCAGGGTGCGCATCGCCACGCCCTTGCCGGCAAGCGCGATCGGCAAGGCGCCGGCGACGTCGGCAAGCCCGCCGGTCTTGATCAGCGGGAAGATTTCGGGCGTGACCGACAGAACCTGCATGCGCTCCACATTCCGATCTCAAGATGACAGGTCAAAGTGACAACCTGTTGATCCAGTCGTCAGCCTGCTGATCGACCTCGTCAACCTGCTGATCAACCTTGTCAGGTTGACAGCCGATCAACCTCACCAGGCCGACAGCTTGCTGATCGACCCTACGGGGTCGACAGCTTGTTGATCATGTCCTGCGTGATCAGGCAGATGCCCTTCTCCGATACGCGAAAACGCTTGGCGTCGAGCGCCGGGTCCTCGCCGACAACCAGTCCTTCCGGGATGTGGACGCCGTGATCGATGACGACGCGTTTGAGGCTCGCGTTGCGGCCGACCTGGACGTCGGGCAGCATCACCACTTCCTCGAGCTTGGAATAGGAATTGATGCGCGCGCCGGTGAAGATCAGGCTGCGGCGCAGCGAGGCGCCGGAGACGATGCAGTCGCCGGAGACCAGCGAGGAGATCGCCTCGCCGCGGCGGCCGTCCTCGTCATGCACGAACTTTGCAGGCGGCTTCAACTCGGCATAGGTCCAGATCGGCCAGTCGCGGTCGTAGAGGTCGAGCTCGGGCGTGATGTCGGTGAGGTCGATATTGGCTTCCCAATAGGCGTCCACCGTTCCGACGTCGCGCCAATAGGGTTCGGCCTCGTGCGAGGAACGCACGCAGGATTTTGCGAAGCGGTGGGCGATCGCCTTGCCGTGCTGGACGATGTAAGGGATGATGTCCTTGCCGAAGTCCCGGCTGGAGCCGGGCTCGGCGGCGTCGCGGCGCAGCTGCTCCATTAGGAACTTGGTCTTGAAGACATAGATGCCCATCGACGCCAGGGCGAATTCCGGCTTGTCCGGAATGCCGGGCGGATCGGCCGGCTTTTCGACGAAAGCGATGATGTTGTCCTTCTTGTCGACATGCATGACGCCGAAGCCGGTCGCCTCCATGCGCGGCACTTCCAGGCAGCCGACGGTGACGTCGGCGCCGGCGTCGACATGCTGGCGCAGCATCAGTTCGTAATCCATCTTGTAGATGTGGTCGCCGGCGAGGATGACCATGTATTCGGGACCGTAGGCCTCGATGATGTCGATGTTCTGGTAGACGGCGTCGGCCGTGCCTTCATACCACTGCGTTTCCGAGACGCGCTGCGATGCAGGCAGGATGTCGAAGCTTTCGTTTCGCTCGGGCCGCAGGAAGTTCCAGCCGCGCTGCAGGTGGCGGATCAGCGAGTGCGCCTTGTACTGGGTGGCGACGCCGAGGCGGCGGATGCCGGAGTTGAGCGCATTGGAGAGGGCGAAATCGATGATGCGCGTCTTGCCGCCGAAATAGACCGCCGGCTTGGCGCGCCGGTCTGTCAGCTCCCTGAGGCGGCTGCCGCGGCCGCCGGCCAGCACATAGGCCATGGCATCGCGTGCCAGCGGCTGGGTTCTTCTGATCTCTGCCATTCTGTTACCCTCCCAAACAAGCTGCCCGGACTGTTGCAAGAGCAGGATGAGAAATCATCTGCTTCAATCCGTGACGAATTCCAGCATGATCGTCGACAGCGGCGGCAAAAGCATCGTCGCCGATACGCCGCCTCCTTCCCCGCTTGCCTCGACCATGCCGCTATTGCCCATGCCGGAGCCGCCATAGACCTCGGCGTCCGTATTGATGATCTCGCGCCATTTTCCCGCCTTTGGCAGCGGCACGCGATAGTTCTCGCGCGGCACCGGCGTGAAATTGGAGATGACGGCTATCGAATTGCCGTCCGGCGCGCTGCGCAGCCAGGCGAAGACCGAATTGTCGCGGTCGTCGACGATCAGCCAGGAGAAGCCCTCCGGCTCGCAGTCGCGCGCATGCAGCGCCGGGCGCGAACGGTAGAGATAGTTCAGGTCGCGCACCGTCTGCCAGACGCCGCGATGCGGCGCGAATTCGAGCAGGTCCCAGTCGAGCGCGCGTTCCTCGCTCCACTCGCGGCGCTGGGCGAATTCCTGGCCCATGAACAAGAGCTTCTTGCCGGGATAGCCCCACATGAAGGCGTAATAGGCGCGCAGCGTGGCGAACTTCTGCCAGTCGTCGCCTGCCATTTTGTGGAGCAGCGTGCCTTTGCCGTGCACGACCTCGTCATGCGAAAGCGGCAGCACGAAATTTTCCGAGAAGGCGTAGACCAGGCCGAAGGTGATGTCGTTGTGATGGTGCTTGCGGAAGATGGGCTCCTTGGAGAGATACTCCAGCGTGTCGTGCATGAAGCCCATGTTCCACTTGAAGCCGAAGCCGAGGCCGCCTTCATGCACGGGACGCGACACTTTCGGCCATGAGGTCGATTCCTCGGCGATCGTCATCACGCCGGGGTGGTGGCCGTAGACCTCCTTGTTCATCTTCTGCAGGAAGCTGACGGCCTGCAGGTTCTCGCGCCCGCCCTTCTCGTTGGGGATCCACTCGCCGGCCTTGCGCGAATAATCGAGGTAGAGCATCGAGGCGACCGCGTCGACGCGCAAGCCGTCGACATGGTATTTCTCGGCCCAGAACAGCGCGTTGTTGACGAGGAACGATACCACCTCGCGGCGGCCGAAATTGTAGATGGCGGTGTTCCAGTCGGGATGGAAGCCCTGGCGCGGATCGGCATGCTCGTAGAGCGCCGTGCCGTCGAATTTCACCAGCCCGTGCTCGTCGACCGGGAAATGCGCCGGCACCCAGTCGAGGATGACGCCGACGCCGGCGCGATGCGCGCCATCGACGAAACGGGCGAAGCCGTCGGGGTCGCCGAAGCGGGCTGTCGGCGCATAAAGCCCGGTGGTCTGGTAGCCCCAGGATGGGTCGTAGGGGTGCTCCGAGATCGGCAGGAACTCGATATGGGTGAAGCCGGTGTCGACCACGTAGGGGATCAGCCGCGCGGCGAGCTCATCCCAGGAGAGGAATGTGCCGTCGTCGCGGAGCTGCCAGGAGCCGGCATGGACCTCGTAGATCGAGATCGCCTCGCGCCGGGGATCGGCTTTCTGCCAATAATTGCGATGCGCCTCATCGCCCCATTGATGCGCTATGGGCGGCGCCGTCACCGAGGCGGTCGCCGGGCGCAATTCCGATTCGAAGGCGAACGGGTCGGCCTTCAGCGGCAGGCGCACGCCGTCGGGCCCGATGATCTCGAACTTGTAGGGCTTGCCCGCGCCGATATCGGGAATGAACAATTCCCAGATGCCCGTGTCCTTACGGTCGCGCATCGTGTGCCGGCGACCATCCCAGTCGTTGAAGGCACCGACCACGGAGACGCGCCGCGCATTGGGCGCCCAGACGGCGAAATGCACGCCGGTGGCGCCCTCATGTTCGACGATGTGGGCGCCGAGCTTGTCGAACAGCCGTAAGTGCGAACCCTCGGCCATGTAATAGTCGTCCATCGGACCGAGCACCGGGCCGAAGGAATAGGGATCAGTCAGCCACCAATCGCCGCCGGCATTCCTGGCGTGATAGCGCAGCGGCTGGCGCTTGCGGATCGAGACCTTGCCCTCGAAGAAGCCGGCATCGTCGCTGCGGGAAAGCTCGCCGACCTCCTTGCCGGTCAGCGTGTAGGCGGTGACGAATTCGGCATTGGGCACGAAGCAGCGGGCAATGAAGCCCTTGCCGGCTTCATGCACGCCCAGGACCGCGAAGGGATCGCCGTGCGTTCCGGCGACAATCGCCGCGACATCGCCGGCTGGCGCCAGTCCGTCCGGCCCGCTTGTCGCAGCGGTCGCGCGCGGCTTCCTCATCAAACGGTCGCCCTCCCCGGGCACCTTGTTCTGGCGCATGCCTCGCTCCGGCATGCGCCGTTCTTTGTCTTGGTGCATGTCGTGGTCCCAAAACCGCTACGCACTTTTGGGCGACATGCATCTGGCCACATTTTTTGTGGCTCATGCAATCATATCAGACGGGCACGTTCCAGATGTCTTTCGCATATTGGCGGATTGTGCGATCGGACGAGAACCAGCCGACGCGGGCGACGTTGCGGATGGCGCGCGCGTACCAGTCGGGGCTGTTGCGCCACACCGCGTCGACCTCGCGCTGGCAGGCGGCGTAGGAATCGAAGTCGGCCGCCACCATGAACCAGTCGCTTTGGTAGAGCCCGTTCATCAGGTCGCGATAGCGGTCGGGATCGTCGGGTGAGAAGACGCCGGAGGAAATGGCCGATACCGCCTGCGACAGCTCGGACGAGGTCTCGATCACGCCGCGCGGATTGTAGCCATTGTTGCGCCGCTCGGCGACTTCGGCGGTGGTGAGGCCGAAGATGAAGATGTTGTCGTCGCCGACATGTTCCTTGATCTCGACGTTGGCGCCGTCGAGCGTGCCGATGGTCAAGGCGCCGTTCAGCGCGAACTTCATGTTGCCGGTGCCCGAAGCTTCCATGCCGGCGGTCGAAATCTGCTCGGAGAGATCGGCGGCCGGCATCAGCACCTCGGCCAGGCTGACATTGTAGTTCGGCACGAACACCACCTTCAGCAGGCCGCGCACCGACGGATCGCCATTGATGACCTTTGCGACGTCGTTGGCCAGCTTGATGATCAGCTTGGCGTTGTGATAGCTGGGCGCCGCCTTGCCGCCGAAGATCTTGACGCGCGGCATCCAGTCCCGTTCCGGATGCGAGCGGATCTGATCGTACAGCGCGATCGCTTCCAGTATGTTGAGCAGCTGGCGCTTGTATTCGTGGATGCGCTTGACCTGGATGTCGAACAGCGCCGACGGATCGATCCTGATGCCGAGCCGGTCGGCGACGAGATTGGCGAGCCGCGCCTTGTTCTGCCGCTTCACACCGGCGAATTTCTCACGGAAAGCCGCGTCATCGGCGAGCGGATCGAGATCCTTGATCGCCTCGATGTCGTCCATGAAGCGGTCGCCGATCGCCTCGCGGGCAAGCGAGGTCAGGCCGGGATTGCACTGGATCAGCCAGCGCCTGGGCGTGATGCCGTTGGTCTTGTTGTTGATGCGATCGGGATAGAGCTTGTGGAGATCGGCGAACACCGTCTCCTTCATCAGCTCGGTGTGCAGCGCCGAGACACCGTTGATCGAATGCGAGCCGACAAAGGCCAGATTGCCCATGCGCACGCGGCGGTCGCCATTTTCCTGGATCAGCGAGATGCGGGCGATCTGATCGCCCGAGAACTGGTTGGTGGCGCGGGCCTCGAGCAGCACCTGCGCATTGATTGCGTAGACGATTTGCATGTGGCGCGGCAGCAGACGCTCGAACAGCGGCACCGGCCAGCTTTCAAGCGCCTCGGGCAACAGCGTGTGGTTGGTGTAGCCGAAGGTGCGTCTGGTGATGTCCCAGGCCTGGTCGAAGTCCATGCCGTGGACGTCCATCAGGAGCCGCATCAGCTCCGGCACGGCGACCGCGGGATGGGTGTCGTTCAAGTGGATCGCCGCCTTGTCGGGCAGCGATTTCAGGTCGCCATACTGGCTCAAATGCCGCTGCACGATGTCCTGCAGCGAGGCGGTGGAGAAGAAATACTCCTGCCGCAGCCTGAGCTCCTGGCCGGCCATGTGGGAATCGGCAGGATAAAGCACGCGCGACAGCGCGTCGGCCTTGTTGCTCTCGGCCAGCGCGCCGATGTGGTCGCCCGCATTGAACTTGTCGAGCAGGATCGGGTCGATCGGCATGCCGGACCAGAGTCTCAGCGTGTTGACGCGCCTGGCGCGCCAGCCGGCCACCGGCGTGTCGTAGGCGACGGCCAACACATGCTCGGTCGGCTTCCAGACGTGGCGTTCGAGCCGGCCGTCCTTCGAGGTGATCGATTCCACCGAGCCGCCGAAGCCGACCTCGAAGGAACGCTCGCGCCGTTCGAACTCCCAGGGATTGCCGTGATCGAGCCAGGTCTCCGGCAATTCGACCTGCCAGCCGCCGTGGATTTCCTGGCGGAACATGCCGTTGGCGTAGCGGATGCCGTAGCCATGGGCGGGGATGTCGACGGTCGCCATGCTTTCCATGAAGCAGGCGGCAAGACGGCCGAGGCCGCCATTGCCTAGTGCTGCGTCCGGCTCGAGCCCCGCGATCAGGTCGAGGTCGACGCCGAGCGAGGACAGCGCCTCGCGCATGTTCTCCATCAGGCCGAGATTGGAGAAGGCGTCGCGCATCAGGCGCCCGATCAGGAATTCGAGCGAAAGGTAATAGACGCGCTTTTCCTGCTGGTCGTAAGCCTCCTTGGTCGCCTGCATCCATTGATCGACGATGCGGTCGCGCACCACCTTGATCGAAGCGGTCAGCCAGTCATAGGGCGTGGCGACGGTTGTGTCCTTGCCGACCCGGTATTTGAGCGACATCAAGACTTCTTCGGCGAGCGTCTTGGGGTCGGGATTGTCGAGAACAGGGACTTCGATCGTCATGGCGGATGTCATGCTGCCTCTCGTTCAACTGGCCTGATCATAGCGGCTTTCACCGTTCCTCCCAGCCCATCTTAGTGCGTTGCAGCATAGGTTCAATCGATTTACTCAACCGACCCATCAGCCCGCCTGCGGCAACAGGGACATGTCGTGGGATCAAGCCGCCAGCGCGTCCTCCGGCGGCTTCTTGGCGCCGGTCATCAGCGCCACCGCATCCGACATGGAAATCTGCTTAGGATCGACGACGCAGAGACGCCTTCCAAGCCGGTGGATGTGGATGCGGTCCGCCACCTCGAAGACATGCGGCATGTTGTGCGAGATCAAAACGATCGGCAGGCCACGCTTCTTGACGTCCAGAATCAGCTCAAGCACGCGGCGGCTTTCCTTCACGCCAAGGGCGGCCGTCGGCTCGTCCATGATCACCACTTTCGAGCCGAAGGCGGCAGCACGCGCCACCGCCACGCCCTGGCGCTGGCCGCCCGAAAGCGTCTCCACCGCCTGGCTGATGTTCTGGATGGTCATCAGGCCGAGTTCCGTGAGCTTGTCGCGAGCACGCTTCTCCATCGCCGGACGGTCGAGCATACGCAGCCAGCTGCCAAGCGGACCTGGCTTGCGGATCTCGCGGCCGAGAAACATGTTGTCGGCGATCGACAGCGCCGGCGACAGGGCGAGGTTCTGGTAGACGGTTTCGATCCCGGCTTCCCGGGCCTCCATCGGCGACTTGAAGGCAACTGGCTTTCCCTCAAGCCGGATTTCGCCTTCGTCGGGCACGGCCGCGCCGGAGATCGCCTTGATCAGCGATGATTTGCCCGCGCCGTTGTCACCGATGACGGCGAGGATTTCGCCCGGATAGAGGTCGAAATCGGCATTGTCGAGGGCGGTAACGCGGCCATAGCGCTTGATCAGGCCGCGCGCTGTGAGAATGGGCTCCTGGGTCATGACTATGCCGAAACCTTTCTGATCCATTGATCGATCGCCACGGCGCCGATGATCAGCACGCCGGTGAGCAGCACCTTCCATTGCGGATCGGCGCCCAGCATGTTGAGGCCCATCGAGACGACGCCGACGATCATGGCGCCGAACAGCGTGCCGAGGATCGAGCCGCGCCCGCCGAACAGCGAGATGCCGCCGATCACCGTCGCGGTGATGGCCTGCAGATTGTAGTCGGTGACAGCGGCCGACGGCGAGACCGAGCCGTTGCGGCCGATCGAGACCCAAGCCGCGAAAGCGGCGATCAGCCCGGCAAGGGCATAGACCGTCATCAGCACTTTCTTGGTCTGGATGCCCGACAGTTTCGCAGCCTCCTGATCGTCGCCGACGGCGTAGACATGGCGGCCCCATGCGGTGTGGTTGAGCACGTACCACAGAAGGATCACCAGCAGGACCATGGCAATGACGCCAAGCGTCAGCACGGCAGAGCCGACCCTGAAGCTCACCGCGAACAGGTGCAGCAGCGGCGCCTGGACGTCGACGTCGGTGTCGCGGATCGTCTCATTGGCCGAATAGATGAAATTCGTGGCCATGACGATGTTCCAGGTGCCGAGCGTGACGATGAAGGGCGGCAGCTTCATGTAGGCGACCAGGAGGCCATTGAGCAGTCCGCAGGCGCCGCCGGCGGCAAGCCCAATCGCCACGGCGAGAATGGCCGGCATGCCATAGGTCACCGCGCAATTGCCCATGATCACCGCCGAAATCACCATGATGACGCCGATCGAGAGATCGATGCCCGCGGTCAGGATGACCAATGTCTGCGCGGCACCGAGGATGCCGACGATGGCGATCTGCTGCAGGATCAGCGTCAGCGTGTAGGACGAAAAGAAACGTCCGCCGATGGCGATGCCGAAGATGATGACCGACAGAACCAGCACGATCAGCGGCACCGCCGCCGGCGTGGAGTGCAGGAAGTGCTGGGCGCGCTTGACGGCCGATTTGTGCTCGTCGAAGGCGGCGACGCTGGTGTCGCTTCCCGTAAGTACTTTCTCGAATTCCTGTATCTGAGACATATGTCCTCCCGTCTGCATACGGCCTCTCATTGCCGCACACGCCGTCGACGCCTATTCCGGTCTTGTCGCCAGGATTGTCGCGCTTTGACGAAAGCGCATCGTCCACCCGATGCGGCCGGGGATCAAGCCCCCAGCCGCACGGTTCGTGGACCTCTCAGAGCATCAGCCCCAGCACTTGGCCAGGCCTTCCTTGGTGTCGATCGACTTGACGCCATTGGCCGGCTTGTCGGTGACAAGGTTGACGCCAGTGTCGAAGAAGTTCTTGCCTTCGGTCGGCTTGGGCTTGGTGCCGTCCTTGGCGAAGGCGGCGATCGCCTCGATGCCGAGCGCCGCCATCTGCAGCGGATATTGCTGCGAGGTGGCGCCGATGACGCCTTCGGTGACCGACTTCACGCCCGGGCAGCCACCGTCGACCGAGACGATCAGCACCTGCTTCTCGAGGCCGACGGCCTTGAGCGCCTGATAGGCGCCGACAGCGGCCGGCTCGTTGATGGTGTGGATGACGTTGATGGTGTTGTCCTTCTGCAGAAGGTTCTCCATCGCCTTGCGGCCGCCCTCTTCGTTGCCGTTCGTCACGTCATGGCCGACGATGCGCGGATCGGTTTCGTCTCCGATCTTGTTGGGGTCCTTCACGTCGATGCCGTAGCCCATCATGAAGCCCTGGTCGCGCAGGACGTCGACGGTCGGCTGCGAGGGGGTCAGGTCGAGGAAGCCGATCTTGGCGTCCTTGGCCTTGTCGCCAAGCGTAGCGGCGGCCCAGGCGCCGATCAGCTTGCCGGCTTCGAGATTGTCCGTTGCGAAAGTGGCGTCGGCGGCGTCGATCGGATCGAGCGGCGTGTCGAGAGCGATCACCAGCAGGCCGGCGTCACGCGCCTTTTTCACCGTCGGCACGATGCCCTTGGTATCGGAAGCCGTGATCAGGATACCCTTGGCGCCGTCGGCGATGCAGCTTTCGATCGCCGCGACCTGGCTCTCGCTGTCGCCGTCGATCTTGCCGGCATAGGTCTTGAGGTCAACGCCGAGTTCCTTGGCCTTGGCGGTCGCACCCTCCTTCATCTTGACGAAGAAGGGATTGGTGTCGGTCTTGGTGATGAGGCAGGCGCCGACGCCCGCGGCCGACGCGGACGAGGCGAACGCGAGCAGGCCCAGCCCGGCCGCCGCGAATACGGTGGATTTCAGCAGCGATTTCTTGGTCACGATTTCCTCCCAGTGGAACCATTCCGGACGCCGGCCAACCCGGCGCCTCAAACGCATCCAACCATTTCTCCCAGCGTGGACGCCAGATCAAAAGACACCAGTCCGCAACGGCTGTCAATAATTAAATCACTCTTATTTATTATTGACAGCCTTGCGCTGTTCACCCATTCTGAACGAAAAGCATCGAGGGGAAACAGACGGGAGGAAACAGGGTGGAGACCGGCATTGCGAGGCACGGTTCGCCCGAGGCTTTGGAGAGCCGGCTGCACCGCGGCACCAACCAGAGCGGCATGCGCGACCATAATGAACGGCTCGTGCTGTCCCTGGTGCGCCAGCATGGCAGCCTGGCCAAATCCGACATTGCGCGCATGACCGGGCTGTCGGCCCAGACGGTGTCGGTGATCATGCGCGAGCTCGAGGAAGACAAGCTGCTTGTGCGCCAGGCGCCGCTGCGCGGCAAGATCGGCCAGCCTTCGATTCCGATGGCGCTCAATCCGGAAGGCGCTTTTTTCATCGGCCTCAAGATCGGCAGGCGCTCGGCCGAGCTCGTGCTGATCGACTTCCTCGGCAATGTGCGCGCCATGCTGCAGCATTCCTACCGCTATCCCGCACCGCGCGAGACCGTCGAATTCGTCACTGCCGGCATCAAGACGATGCGCGGCGAACTGACGCCGGCGCAGGACAAGCGCATTGCCGGGCTCGGCATCGCCATGCCGTTCGAGCTATGGAACTGGGCAGACACGGCCGGCGCGCCGCGCGAGATCATGGACGAATGGCGCCATCGCGACATCCGCGCCGACATCCAGGGGCAGTGCGAGTTCCCGGTTTATCTGCAGAACGACGCGACTTCGGCTTGCGGCGCGGAGCTCGTCTTCGGACGAGCGGGCGCAGCGCGCGATTTCGTCTATTTCTACATCGGCGCCTTCGCCGGCGGCGGCATCGTGCTCAATGGCCGCCTCTACAGCGGGCCGAACGGCAACGCCGGCGCGCTGGGCTCGATGCCGGTGCCCGGGCCGGACGGCAAGCCGACGCAGCTCATCGACGTCGCCTCGATCGCGATGCTGGAAAAGGCGCTCTCGGCCAAGGGCATCGACGGCTCCTATCTGTGGACCTCGCCGCAGGAATGGGGCGAGATCGGCGCCGATCTCGACGAGTGGATCGCCAGCGCATCGCGGGCGCTGGCCTATGCCATTGTCGCTGCCTCGTCGGTCATCGATTTCGAAGCGGCGGTTATCGACGGCTGGATGCCGCTCGATGTGCGGCGCCGGCTGGTCGATGCCGTTACGGAAGCGATCGCCCGTGTCGATGCCGAAGGACTGAAACTGCCTGTCGTGCGCGAGGGAACGGTCGGCATTCACGCACGCGCCATGGGCGGCGCCAGCCTGCCGCTCTCCGAGCGCTTCCTGATCGGGCCTCACACGTCCGGAGGCGCCTGACATGCTGATCGGCATCCCGTCGCTGCTCGGGCCCCAGTTCCTGGCGACGCTCAGGGCAATGGGCCATGGCGACGAGATCGCGATCGTCGACGGCAATTATCCGGCCGAGGAACAGGCGCGGCGGCTGATTCGCGCCGACGGCCACCACGTTATAGCCGTCCTCGACGCCGTGCTTAGTGTGCTGCCGGTGGACGAGGCTGTGCCGGAGGCATTGTTTCGTGCCTCGGTGAAGGGCGACCCGGCGCTGGCCGACGCCGTACATCATGAGATGGAATCGGTTTGCGCCAGGCGTGCGCCGGGCCACAAGGTGGTTGCTCTGGCCGGGCCTGACTTCTATGCACGCGTCAAGGCGGCGCACGCCATCGTTGCGACCAGCGAACCCAGGCTCTTTGCCAACATCATCATTCGCAAGGGCGTGATCCATCCGCCGGAGACCAAGACGACATGATCCTTTGCTGTGGCGAAGCCCTGATCGACATGCTGCCGCGCACCACGACGCAAGGCGAAGCGGCCTTCGCGCCCTATGTCGGCGGCGCGGTGTTCAACTCGGCGATCGCGCTCGGCCGGCTCGGCGCTCCGGCCGGCTTCTTCTCCGGCCTCTCCTCCGACCTGTTCGGCGGCCAGTTCCGCGAGGCGCTCGGCGCAAGCAAGGTGAGCTCCACCTATGCGCACACCTCGCCGCGTCCGACGACACTCGCCTTCGTGCGGCTCACCAACGGCCAGGCGACCTACACCTTTTATGACGAGAACACCGCCGGGCGCATGCTGACCATCGAGGACCTGCCGAAGCTCGGGCCCGAGATCGAGGCGATGCTGTTCGGCGCCATCAGCCTGATCTCCGAGCCGGCGGGATCGGCCTATGAGGAATTCATGCGGCGCGAGCACCGGAGTCGGGTGATGATGCTCGACCCCAACATCCGGCCGAATTTCATCCCCGACAAGGCGAAGCATCTGAGGCGTATCCGCGAGATGATGGCGATGGCCGACATCGTTAAACTGTCCGACGAGGATCTCAAATGGTTCGACGAGGCCGGCTCGCATGAGGATGTGGTGCGCAACTGGCTGGAGCGCGGGCCGAAGCTGATCGTCGTCACCCATGGCAGCGAAGGCGCCGTCGGCTACAGCAAGGCGCACAAGGTCACCGTCATGCCGCAGAAAGTGAAGGTCATCGACACGGTCGGCGCAGGCGACACCTTCAACGCCGGCATTCTGGCCTCCCTGCACGAGCAGGGCCTGCTCACCAAAGCGGCGATCGGCGACCTGCCGGAAGATGCGATCCGGCAGGCGCTGGAGCTCGGCGCCAAGGCGGCGGCGGTGACGGTTTCGCGGGCCGGCGCCAACCCGCCCTGGCGGCACGAAATCGCCTGATCCAGCGTGGGAGCGGACGCGAAACCGTCCTTCGCGGCTGATCACTTTATGTTTCCCACCGGTGGAACGACGCGATAAGAGGGGCCGGAAAACGCCTCTCGCGGCTCGGATTTCCGGCTTTTTCAGGCATTGCGCCGGCAAAATCGGCAACAGGCTGCGACACCTGAGCAATTTGCGCCGGCCGCCACCGGCTTTCTCAGCCGGTTCAAGTCTGTTACCAGCGGGCCGGTTTTTACAGGCAGTTTCGAGGGCGACATGCAGTTCATCGATCTTGGCGCGCAGCGCGAACGTATCCGCGACCGGCTGAAGGCCGCGATCGACCACGTCGTCGAGGACGGCCGTTATATCCTCGGGCCGCAGGTCACGGAATTCGAGAACAAGCTCGCCGCCTATATCGGCGTCAAGCATGTGGTCGCCTGCGCCAACGGCACCGACGCGCTGCTCCTGCCGCTGTTTGCCGCCGGCATCGGCCCGGGCGATGCCGTGTTCGTGCCGAGCTTCACCTTCGCAGCCACCGCCGAGGTGGTGGCGCTCGCCAAGGCCGAGCCGGTCTTCGTCGACGTCGACCGCGACACCTATAACATCGACATCGCCAGCCTCGAGGCGGCGATCGAGATGATCAAGAAGGAAGGTAGGCTGAAGCCGAAGGCGATCATCCCGGTCGATCTGTTCGGGCTCTCCGCGAATTACGAGGCGATCATGGCGATCGCCAAGCGCGAAAACCTGTTGGTGATCGAGGACGCTGCGCAGTCGATGGGCGGTTCCGCCGACGGCACCATGTGCGGCGCCTTCGGCCATGTCGGCTCGACCAGCTTTTATCCGGCGAAGCCGCTTGGCTGCTACGGCGATGGCGGCGCGATGTTCACCAACGATGCTGCGCTGGCCGACAAGCTGCGTTCCTTCGCCTTCCACGGCAAGGGCGAGACGCAATATGACAATGTCCGCGTCGGCATCAATTCGCGCCTCGACACGCTGCAGGCGGCGATCCTGATCGAAAAGCTCGCCATCCTCGAGGATGAGATGGTGGCCAGGCAGGTGGTCGCGGACCGCTATGCCAAGGGCCTTGGCGACATCGTCAAGGCCTCACGCAATCTCGGCCACGGCCGCTCGGCCTGGGCGCAGTACGCCATCGAGACGCCGAAGCGCGACGGGCTCAAGGCCCATCTCGGCGAAAAGGGCATCCCGTCGGTGATCTATTATGTGAAGCCGCTGCACGAGCAGGTCGCCTACAAGCACTATCCGCGGACACCGACCGGCCTTGCGGTCTCGGAGCAATTGCCGAAGCAGATCCTCTGCCTGCCGATGCATGCCTATTTGAGCGAAGCCGACCAGGACCGGATTATCGAGACGATCAGGAATTACATCGGCTCGAACTCGGCGCATGTAGCGGCGGCCTGATCTCCCTCAGTGTCGCTCAAGGCGACAGAGGGTCGCCATCGCATAGGACTCACAGCCGCGGTTTCTTCACGCTCAGATGGGGTACCGGTGCATATCTCGGGATGCGAATGTGGCGCTATCAGAATCGGGGATGCTCGCGGATCAAGCGGGCGGATGTTCCTCATTGATTAGCAAGGCCAAGCCTGAATGCGGCCGCACTGCATCAGCCGCAGCGTACATGCTCTGCGGTCTTTCTTTGTCAGCCTGACCGGCGCCTCGATCGCCGCCATGTTCGCCAACGGGCTTGCCCGTCCGGCAGTTTACATTCCGCCCTTTCACTTTTGCATACGATGCCACGGCGAAGTGATTGATGCCGGGAACAAATTAGCAGTCCGAAAGTTCGCGAGAACGGCGAACCGGGAGAAGGAGTAACCGCTGCCGTCCCCGGTTCGTTGAAGGCCGACTTTCGTTCCAGGATGCCCTGCACATGAAGATTGCCCAGATCGCACCCCTGACTGAGTCCGTGCCACCCAAGTTCTATGGCGGGACCGAGCGCATCGTTTCCTATTTAACGGAAGAGTTGGTTCGAAGGGGCCATGACGTGACTTTGTTCGCCAGCGGCGATTCACGTACTTCGGCCGAACTGGTGGCATGTTGCGACGTTGCGCTACGCCTGAATCAGAAAGCACAGAATCCCATTCCTTACCACGTCATGATGCTTGAAGAGGTTCGCAGACGGGCGAATGAATTCGACGTGCTGCATTTCCACGTCGACGTTCTCCATTTCCCGATAATTCGAGAGTTCGCGCAGCGAACCGTTACCACGCTTCATGGCCGACTCGACCTTCCGGACCTGGCGCAGCTTTACGCGATGTTCAACGACATTCCACTGGTCTCGATCTCGGATGACCAGCGCCGGCCCATGCCGCCGGTCAACTGGCTTGGAACGGTCTATCACGGCCTGCCGAACGATATCCTCCCATTCCGGCCGAAAGCCTCTGGATACCTCGCGTTCCTCGGTCGCATCTCACCCGAAAAAGGCCCGGAAGCCGCGATAGAAATCGCCGCGCGCGTCGGGATGCCGCTCAAGATCGCGGCCAAAATCGACGCAGTGGACCAATCATTCTGGAGCGGTAAGGTCGAACCCCAGGTGCTTCGACATTCGAATGTCGAGTTCATTGGCGAGATTGATGAGCGTGCGAAGGCGGAATTTTTGGGCAATGCGACGGCGCTGCTGTTCCCGATCGATTGGCCGGAGCCGTTCGGCCTCGTGACGATCGAGGCGATGGCCTGCGGTACCCCGGTGGTTGCGTTCAACCGCGGAGCCGTTCCGGAGGTCATCGATCATGGCGTGTCCGGACTGATAGTGGAAAGCATTGACGAAGCCGTCGAAGCTGTGCGGCGGATAGGCAGTCTCGATCGCGCACGTGTGCGGAAAACTTTTGAAAGGCGATTCACGGTCGGGCGCATGTGCACCGACTATTTGGGGATCTACCGCCTGCTGGCGCGCGACGAGCAATTTCCACTCGGCTCGCGAAACGGGTTCGCCGAAAACGCGGCTGAAATAGCCAGCACTTTTTAACAGCACCGCTTGAGACGAGTTGGCGGTTAGAATCGCCGGGTTCCCGCCGCATTCGATCGGACTCGAACAGCGGAAGCTTCGCCGAACATCCGCCAAGATTTCAATGACGCTCTCCGAGATCATGGGCATCGCAGCATTGATGCGAGATACTGTTGATAGGAGATGGTCGGGCGCAGGCATATGCGATGAGCGCCAGCATCGGCCGTCTGAACAGGAGGGTTGAGATGAGCATCGAAGTCGAAGAACGCAAGCTTAATCCAGCGGTCGCTCTCCCCGCACTCGATGAATCGGCCCCGCGCGAGCCGCATAGGCAATTTGCGCTGAAGCATGAGGACTGCTTCGTCGTCGCGGACAGCTATGGCGACATACGCGGCAGCGGCGACGGGCTTTTCCGCGATGATACGCGAGTGCTGTCGCGTTTCCGGCTGTTCATAGGCGGCCGCATGCCGTCGCTGCTCGGAGCGTCGCTGTCGCAGGACAACATCCTATTCACCGCCAATCTCACAAATTTGGCTACCATCGGGCCCGACGGCAGTGAAACGCTGCCTGGGGTCGTGCACATCGAGCGGACCAGATTCATCTGGCACGACCGCATGTACGAGCGAGTCACTTTCACGAATTACTCCGCGCGTGAGGTGTTGCTGCCGGTCCGGTTCGACTTCGATGCCGATTTCCGTGACATGTTCGAGGTGCGCGGCACTACGCGCAGCCGGCGCGGTCGCGCACATGACGCCTTGGTCGGCGAGTCAGGCGTGACATTTTGCTACGAGGGCCTCGATAATGTGGCGCGCCAATCCGTCATCGCGTTTTCGATGAGGCCCGACCAGATCCATCCCCATCATGCAGAGTTTCTCATTCTGGTGGGGAGGCACGACAGAAAGGCGCTGTATCTGGAAGTCGGTCAGAACGAAGAAATCCCGTCCAGTGATCGGTTCCGCGCCGCCGCGGCGCGAGCGCGATTTGCAATGCGCTCAAAGCGTCGACAGGGCGCCACTGTTTTCAGCTCTGGCCGCGTGTTCAATGACTGGCTCACGCGCACACGTGCCGACATCGCCCTGCTGACCACCGATCTGGAGACCGGGCCATATCCGTATGCCGGTATTCCCTGGTTTTCGACTGCCTTCGGCCGCGACGGCGTCATTTCCGCCTTGCAAATGCTGTGGCTCAACCCCGGGCTTGCCCGCGGCGTGCTGGCGTTCCTTGGCCGCTATCAATCGACGGAGACCTCTGTGTTCGACGATGCCGAGCCCGGCAAGATCATGCATGAAACGCGCAAAGGGGAAATGGCTATACTGCGCGAGCTGCCGTTCGGCCGCTATTATGGCGGCGTCGACACCACTCCGCTCTATGTCTACCTGGCTTGGTCCTACGCCGATCGCACGGGCGATGACGAGTTCGTCGATCGCATGTGGGATTCGCTGTGCGCAGCAATCGCGTGGATGGAGGAAGTCGGTGCCCGCAACAGCGACGGTTTCGTGACCTATAATAGGGCGGCGGACACGGGTCTCTTCAACCAGGGCTGGAAGGACAGCGCCGACGCTATCTTCCATGCCGACGGCAAAATACCTCGCGGTCCGATCGCACTGGTCGAGGTGCAAGGCTACGTCTTCGCAGCCTATCAAGGCATGGCCGCCTTGGCAGCCAAACGCGGAGACGCCGCAAAGGCGGCGCACTGGAGCGCCATGGCAGAAAAAATACGCAGCGCAGTGGAGGCCCGGTTCTGGATGCCGGACCGCAATTTCTACGCTTTGGCAATCGATGGAGAAGGCAGGCAATGCGCGGTGCGCGCCTCCAACGCGGGTCACCTGCTCTATGTAGGGCTGCCCTCGGCAGAACGGGCGAAATCAATTGCCGAGCAGTTGCTGTCGGGGCATCTGCACAGCGGTTGGGGCGTTCGCACCTTGGCCGACGATGAGATTCCGTTCAATCCGATGTCTTATCATAACGGCTCGATCTGGCCGCATGACACGGCGATCTGTGCCGCCGGGCTAGCCCGCTACCAGGAGCGCACCAGCGTCGTGAAGCTTATGAGCAGCATGTTCGAGGCGGCGGTCCGGTTCAATATGCGGCTTCCGGAGCTATTCTGCGGCTTTACGCGGGCGATCGGGGATGCGCCGATCGCCTATCCCGTCGCCTGTCTGCCGCAGGCATGGTCGGCCGGTTCCGCGTTCATGATGCTGCAGGCCTGCCTGGGGATCCGCATCGATGGTTGGAAGCGCGAGATCAATGTCGAACGCCCACGGTTGCCGATAGGCATCGACAACATCGTCATCCGGCACTTAACCGTGGGCGAGGCGAAGGTCGACCTCAATTTCCAGCGCGTCGGTGACCGGGTCGTCTGCTATCTCGGCGAGCGGCACGAGGGCCTAGTGCCGCTGGTCGTTCGCTCTTAGCAACCGGGACAGCAGGGCCTGCTATCGATGCTCACTGTAGCATCCAGGTGCTGCTGGTGATGTCTCGCAGGCTCCTCTTGAACTGAAAAGAGCTGCTTCCAATCTTTTCTCTTGTCCCCAGCCGGGCGTGCAGGTGTTCGAATATTAGCGGTGCATCTGCGGAAATGACCAACGGGGTCAGTTGTTGAAGGGAGGTCACTATGGAAAGTGATGCTTTCAAGCAGTCAGTTTTCGTAGGGGAGAATGGCTACATCCAAAAGATCGACTGCGTGATGGATGCCATTGAGTTTTTGGAAGAATGGCCTGTGGAGAGACGCGGCCTGCTTCACGCGGCGGCCTGCGAGGCGTGCTACTCGGCCTATGACGGTCGGAAACCAGTCGAGGCCGCGCACAAGGCCTTTACGACTTGGGCCCGCAAGGTTGGCGTCATCGAGGACGTGCCCACAGCACCGCCGTGGATGACTGGGCCAAAGATCAGCAACGCAGACCTCTTGTGAGGTTGCGAAAGGCCTCCTCGTCAGGGGCAGCTTGCGACGAATCGCGCCGGAGCGAAACGCAAACCTGGGCGTCGATCCCCTTCTGACCTGCCGGCCCTCCCCCCTCAAGCGGCGAGGCTACGCGCCCTTCCCTCGCGCAATGAAATGCGGGTTGGCGAAATCGCTGTCGCTGGCCTGGTTGCGCTTGCCGTAGACGAGCGGCTGGCCGTCCAGCGTGCGCGTCATGCCACCGGCGGCGCGCAGCACTGCGTCGCCGGCGGCCGTGTCCCATTCCATGGTGCGGCCGAAGCGCGGATAGACATCGGCTTCCGCCGCGGCGAGCAGGCAGAATTTCAATGACGAGCCGATCGAGACGATCTCCGCGGCGCCTAGATCGCGGATGAATTCCTCGGTTTCCGGCGTGTTGTGCGAGCGGCTTGCCACGACCGCGAGCGGCGTGCCCCCTGCCCGCACCGTGATCGGCCGGCGGCCGGCGATGCGATAGTCGGCATCGACCTCCAGCGCCTCGGCCTTGCCGGGTCGCCCGGAGAAAAAGCGTCCCGTGCACGGCGCGAAAACGACGCCGACTTCCGGAACGCCATGGCGGATCAGCGCGATGTTGACGGTGAAATCGGTGCGGCGGTTGACGAATTCCTTGGTGCCGTCGAGCGGATCGATCAGGAAGAAGGCGCCGTCGAGATCGGGCGTTGCAATTCCCGCTGCGACCTCCTCCTCGGCCACGCAGGGGATGTCCGGATAGGCGGCGCGCAGGCCGGCCAGGATGATCTTCTCGCTTTCGCGGTCGGCTTCCGTCACCGGCGAAGAATCGGCCTTGCTGTCGACGGCGCAGCCTTCATGAAAGACGCGCATCACCTCGCGCCCCGCTTCCAGCGCCAGGCGCTCGAAGACGCCGAGCATCGCCTCGTCAGATACCGCCGCCATTGTCATACTGCTCCTCGGCAATGTCGCGCTCGGTTAGCCAGCGTTCCAAGGCTTCCGCCATCTCCTGCGGGCTCCTGCCCAGAGTCTTCAGGTGTATTTCCGGGTTCTCCGGCGCCTCATAGGGGGAATCGACGCCGGTGAAATTCTTGATCTCGCCGCTCAAGGCGCGCGCGTAGAGACCCTTTGGATCGCGGCGGGCGCATTCCTCGAACGGGGTGTCGACGAACACCTCGACGAACTCGCCCTCGGCCATCAGCTCGCGCGCCATGCGCCGTTCGGCGCTGAAGGGCGAGATGAAGGAGACGATTACGATCAAGCCGGCATCGGCCATCAGCTTGGCCACCTCGGCGACGCGGCGGATGTTTTCCACGCGGTCGGCGTCGGTGAAGCCGAGATCGCGGTTGAGGCCGTGGCGGACATTGTCGCCGTCGAGGATGTAGGTGTGACGGCCGGACGCGAACAGCTTCTTCTCGAACAGATTGGCGATAGTCGACTTGCCTGAACCGGAAAGCCCGGTGAACCAGAACACGGCCGGCCGCTGGTTCTTCAGGTCGGAGCGGCCTCGCTTGCCGACATCGAGCGACTGCCAGTGGATGTTTTCGGCACGGCGCAGCGAATGCAGGATCATACCGGCGCCGACGGTGGCGTTGGTGATGCGGTCGATCAGGATGAAAGCGCCGGTGGTGCGATTTTCGACGAAGGGATCGAAAGCGATCGGCGCGCGCGTCGACAGGTTGCAGACGCCGACCTCGTTGATGTCGAGCGACTTCGCCGCCTCGTGCGCGAAATCGTTGACGTTGACCCGGTATTTCAGGTCGGTGACAGTCGCGCTCACCTGGTCGGTTTCGGTGCGCAGGATGTAGGAGCGGCCGGGCAGCAGCGCCTGCTCGTCGAACCAGACGATGTTGGCGGCGAACTGGTCGGCGACCTGCGGACGCGCGGCCGGCGACACCAGCAAGTTGCCGCGCGATACCTCCACTTCGTCCTCGAGGACGAGCGTGATCGCCTGGCCAGCGACCGCCTGCTCAAGGTCGCCGCCTTGCGCGACGATGCGCTTGACCCGGGACGCCTTGCCGGATTTCGCGACGACGACCTCGTCTCCTTCAGAGACGGTGCCCGAGGCGATGGTGCCGGCAAAGCCGCGGAAATCGAGGTTCGGACGGTTCACATACTGGACGGGGAAGCGAAACGGCAGCTCGACGGCGGCCTCGTCGACAGACACGGTTTCCAGATGCTCGATCAGCGACGGCCCGGAATACCAGGGCGTGCGCTCCGAGCGGCTGGTGACGTTGTCGCCAAAGCGCGCCGACATCGGGATCGGCGCGACGCTCATGAAGCCCAGTTCCTTGGCGAATTCGCCGTAGTCGGCGACGATCCGGTCGAACACGGTCTTGTCGAAGCCGACGAGGTCGATCTTGTTGACCGCAAGCACGATATGCCGGATGCCGAGCAGCGAGGCGATGATGGAGTGACGCCGGGTCTGGCGAAGCACGCCCTGGCGCGCGTCGATCAGCACGATCGCGAGATCGGCTGTCGAGGCGCCCGTCGCCATGTTGCGCGTGTACTGCTCGTGGCCGGGCGTGTCGGCGACGATGAACTTGCGCTTCGGCGTGGCGAAGAAGCGGTAAGCGACGTCGATGGTGATGCCTTGCTCGCGCTCAGCCTCCAGCCCGTCGACCAGCAGCGCGAAGTCGATGTCGTCGCCGGTGGTGCCGTGCTTGCGCGAATCCTTTTCGAGCGCGGCGAGCTGGTCCTCGAATATCTGCTTGGTGTCGGAGAGCAGCCGGCCGATCAGCGTCGACTTGCCGTCGTCGACCGAGCCGCAGGTGAGGAAGCGCAGCAGCGACTTCTTCTCCTGCGCGGCCATGTAGTCGCGGATCGAATCGGTGGGGGCGAGGCTCTTGGCCATCATGTGGCGCATTATCAGAAATACCCTTCGCGCTTCTTCTTTTCCATGGAGCCGGCCTCGTCGCGGTCGATAAGGCGGCCCTGGCGCTCGGAGGTGCGTGCGGTCAGCATCTCGCCGACGATGGCTTCCAGCGTGTCGGCATCCGACTCGATCGCGCCGGTCAGCGGATAGCAGCCCAGCGTGCGGAAGCGCACCAGGCGGTTCTCGACCGCCTCGCCGGGATGCAGTTGCATGCGGTCGTCATCCTTCATGATGAGCATGCCGTCGCGCTCGACCACCGGCCGCTCTTTGGCGAAATAGAGCGGCACGATCGGGATGTTCTCCTGCAGGATGTACTGCCAGATATCGAGCTCAGTCCAGTTGGACAGCGGAAAGACGCGGATCGATTCGCCCGGCGCGATGCGGGTGTTGAAGATCTTCCACATTTCCGGCCGCTGGTTCTTCGGGTCCCACGCATGCTGGGCGTTGCGGAAGGAAAAGATGCGCTCCTTGGCGCGCGACTTCTCCTCGTCGCGACGGGCGCCGCCGAACGCCGCGTCGAAGCCATATTTGTCGAGCGCCTGGCGCAGCGCCACCGTCTTCATGACATGGGTGTGGGTGTTGGAACCATGGTCGAAGGGATTGATGCCGTCGCGCACACCATCCTCGTTGACGTGGACCAAAAGGTCGAAGCCTAGCTTCTGCGCCATCTGATCGCGAAAGGCGATCATCTCGCGGAATTTCCAGGTGGTGTCGACATGCAGGAACGGGAAAGGCGGCTTGGCCGGATAAAAGGCCTTCATCGCCAGATGCATCAGCACCGAGGAATCCTTGCCGACCGAATAGAGCATCACCGGCTTGGAGAAAGACGCCGCGACCTCGCGGAAGATGTGGATGGATTCGGCCTCGAGCCGCTGCAGATGCGTGAGCGCGATATTCATGGAGCGTCGAGCGTTCTCTCGTGCCGTCGGGCGGAATCTTGCACCGCAGGGGCAATCCCGTGCCGCCCGGGTGCAAACTTCACTTCGGACAAACTGTTTCGTGCGGGCGTTCTAACAGATCGGTGCCGCCGATAACAATGCAAGACCCGCACGGCGCGCGGTGATTGGAGAACGAATTTTCCAAACACGCCCGGCAAAGCGGAAAATCCTGCCGGAGCCATAGAAAACGCTGAGCGGGAAAAGCCGTGGCGCCCAGACAATTCCTGAGTTCCCCGATCCTCGCCAGACCAGGGGATTTCTGTCGCAACATTGTCGACCGCACTATCGCGGATCGGCGCCAGCCGCTATATGGGCTCGGGGTACGGGCAAGGCGCGGCAAACGGAGACCAGCGAGGCGGCCTTTGGCTGGCTCGATGGATCCGGGCGCAACCTGGAATTGCGAAGCGAAGCATTTGAACCCGTCTACAACGCTCCGGCGCCACCTCACGCCCGCACAGATCAACATCTATTTCTCGATCGTCTGCTTTTTTTCGCCGCCGGTGCTTGGATCGCTGGTCAGCATCGCCTTCAATGCCGGTGGCGTGTGGTCGGCGATGCTGGTGGCCGCGAAGCGGCGACGCTTCAATATCGACCGGCCGATGCTCGCCGTCACGGCGGCGATCTATGCCTATTGCGCGGCGATGGTTCTCGCTTCGATCGTCAACGGCACGCTGGCTGCTGATTTGCGGTTCTTCCTGCCGTTGATCACCTTCCTGCTTTTCCCCCTCTCCTATTCGACGTGGAGCATCACCGAGAAGACCGCGCTGGCACGCATCGCCATTCTGGCCAGCACCGCGGCCTGCTTCGGCGCGCTGGCGATGGCCGTGTTCCAGTCCCACCGGCTCGGTGTGAGGGCGGAGGGCGGCGCCGGCAATCCGATCGTCTTCGCTACCGTCACGTGCCTTGCCGCCATGACATGCCTTGCTGGCGCGCTGTCAGGCATCGAGAAACGCTGGAAGCTGCTGGTCCTGGCAGCGATAGCCGGAGCCCTGGCGATCGTCTATTCGGGATCGCGCATGATCTGGATGGCCGTGCCGATTGCTGGCATCGTCGTGCTCCTCATCAACCGCCGCCGGTTCACCGGCGCCAGCGTGGCGCGCTTCGTGGCGATCGGCGTCGTGGTCGCCCTTGTGATTGCCGCCATCGGCTCTCGCGTCATCCTGGACCGGGCCGATTTCCTGGTCAGCGACTGGGATGCGCTGAATGTCAATGGCGACCATTCGACCGCGCTCGGCTTGCGCGTAGCGATGTGGGAAATCGGTTTTGCCGCGTTTCGCGAGATGCCGATTTTCGGCCACGGCATCTCGGCGAGCCGGGCGCTGATGAAGCACGGCTTGCAGGACCAGTTCGGCCTACAGCAGGGTTTCAGCCATTTCCACAACGGCTTCCTGACGGCGCTGGTCGAGGCCGGCCTGCTGGGGGCATTGGCCCTGGCGTCGATCTTCGTCGTTGCCGCACGGAACGCGGCACGGACGCTGCGCCGCAGCGCCGATCCGGTGGAGAGGTTCGGCGCGACGATGATCCTTGTCGCCGTCATCACCTATCTCACCGGCGGAATGGCCGGAATCCTGGTCGGCCACGATATCCTCGACGCGACGCTAATGGTGTTCCTGATCTCGGGAACCTACCTCGCTTCCGGACGGACGATAGAACCGACCGGAAAAAGCGCGCCCACCATGGCGCCGAGCGCCAGCCCGCAACCATGAAGGTCCTGGTCACCGGCGCGACGGGCTTCATTGGACGCCGGATCGTCAGCCGGTTGAGCGAGGCCGGATTCGACATACGGATCGCATCGCGCCTGCCGCAGCGGCTGGCAGGCGAGGGCGATGCCGTCGCGCTGCCCGCTACCGATGCACCGCAGGAGGCCTTTCTGACCCTGATGCGTGACGTGACACATGTCGTCCACTGCGCGGCGCTCAATAATGACCGCAGCGCCGGCGCGGCCGACTTGCGAGCCGTCAACGCGACGCTGACCGGACGGCTCGCCCAGGCCGCCGCCACGCGTCTCGACGGGCGCTTCGTCTATCTCTCCTCGATTCGCGCCGTGGTGGGCGCAGGGTTCAGCGGCACGATCGACGAGGCCACGCCCCCTGCCCCGCAATGCGCCTACGGGCGCTCCAAGCGCGAAGGCGAGATCGCAATGCTGGAGGCTTTTGCAACGGCCGGACGCGCCGGCGCGACGGCGCTGCGGTTGGCGCCGGTCTATGGCGAAGGCATGAAGGGAAATCTGCGCGGGCTGATGCGGTTGGCCGCCACCGGCCTGCCGCTGCCGACAGCCGCTCTGACTGCGGTTCGTTCGCTCCTCTCGCATGACGCCGTGGCCGGCGCCGTGACGCATCTTTTGAGCCGTCCCACGGCGCCGCTCCCAATTTATGTGCTGGGCGATGCTTCGCCGGTTGCGGTGTCCGAAATCGTCACCGCGTTCCGGCGCGGATATGGCCGGCCGGCCCGGCTCCTTCCCGTGCCGGCCTGGCCGTTCCGAATGCTGGCCACGCTCAGCGGCAGACGGGCCGCGTGGCAAGCTCTGGTGGCGACGCAGGTCTGCGATTCGTCGTTGCTTGCGTCGGAAGGCTGGGAACGGGAGGCCGACACACTCGGCCGGCTTGAAGAACTGGCGCGACAGAGGAGCCGTTCGCCGCTTCCGTGAGCGGTGAACCGCCCTATGTGCGGAAGAACGTGCCCAGCAATATCTTGAGGTCTAGGCCGGTCGAGGCGGCCTTGACGTAGGCCGCGTCGGTTTCAGCGCAAAGTCTTGGATCGGACATGTCGATGCCCTTGACCTGCGCCAGCCCTGTGATGCCTGGAAGTGCTGCCAGCACGCCCAGTTCCTTGCGCCGTTCGATCAGTTCCGCCTGCGTCGGCAGGCATGGACGAGGGCCGACAAGGCTCATCTCACCCTTCAGCACGTTCCAGAGCTGCGGCAGTTCGTCGATCTTGGTTGCGCGCAGAACCTTGCCGACCGCGGTGACCGAACGGGCCGGCGCCTCGTGGGTGGGCAAGGAAGGGGTTTCCCGATACATGGTGCGCAGCTTGTGGCAGGCGAAGAGGGCTCCTCCCCGGCCGACGCGGATCTGCGAGAAGATGGCGGGGCCGGTCGACGTCGCCCGGATCGCCAGCATCGCGACAAGCAGGACCGGCGACGCCAGCGCCAGCATCGGAACGGCGACCGCCAGGTCGAGCGCGCGCTTTGCCGTCATGGCTCAGATCCGGCGCCAGAGGAAAGCGACATAGAGCCCGACCGTGCCCATGAATGTCTGCCGGTAGACACCGCTTTTGCCGAGCAGGCCGAAGCGCTTGAAGATATTGCCCTTGCGTGCCCTGATGAACAGGCGAAGGCAAAGCGCTGCATCGCGCGCGATGAGGTCGCGGTTGACGGCTAGGCCGCGCAGATTGGTGTCCGTCCAGGTGGCGAACTGGCCCTTGAACAGACGGCCCAGCCTTGAAAACCTCGCTTTCCATGAAACGTTGGCGCCGACGAGGTTTGCCGCGTGCTGGCGGTATCTGACCAGCGGCCGCGGCTCGTAGCGGACTTTGCCGCCGGCGGCGGTGACGATGAGATAGGCCCACCAGTCATGGCTGACGAATTCGGTTCTGGCCGACGCTTTCGCCAGAAGGTCGCGCGCCTTGCGGTTGAAGAGCATGGTGTTGCCGCCGGCGATGCTTTGCACCAGCGCGTTGCGGAAGGACGGCGGGCGGCGAAAGAGCGGCGAGTAGCCGGCCGGAGCGCCGGCCTCAGAGATAGTCGCCGTGCGCGAGCAGAACAGGAGCGGCGTTTCCATGTCCTCTCCCTCCATCCAGCGGATGGCGGCCTCCAGCCGATCCGGCTCCCAGACATCGTCCTGGTCGCAAAAGGCGTAGCAGTCGGCATCGATGCGCGGATCGAGGATCATGGAGCGGAAATTGGCGGCGAAGCCCCTTCGCGGGCCCTGCAAAAGTGTCAGCGACCCCTTGGTCCAGCGCGGTCGCCACGCCTCGACGATCGCGGCCGTGGCATCCGACGAGCCGTCGTCGGAAACCCAGAGATCGACGAGCGGCCAGGATTGCGTAGCCAAGGATTCCAATTGTTCGCCGATATAGGCCGCGCCATCCTTCGTGCCCATGAGAACGGCCACGCGCTGATCTTTTCTGGTCACGGCTTTGGAATCACTTGCCCGCGAGGTGCTTGAAAGGTTTTCAATATCTAATTGCGGGCCCGCGGCAAAGTTTTAACCGACCTGCCCGGCCGCTTTCGACACCGCCTCTTCGCGCACGCCGCCCATGTCTTCTTCCGCCCGATAGAGCCCGGCCAGGATGGCAAGTGCCGCGGTCTTGTCGCGAGCTTGCATCGCGGCCGCCAGCGCCGGCAGGGCCGCCTCGATCCTCGGCCATTCGACGACGCCGGTCCTGAGGCCGAAGATCTTGGCGGTGTCGAGCTTGACCACCTCCTCGTTCTCGGCGTGCAGCGTCTCGTGCAGCTTCTCGCCGGGCCTGATGCCGGTGAAGCGGATCGGAATATCGGTATAGGGACTTTTGCCCGCCATGCGGATCATGGTTTCGGCGACTTCGAGGATCGGCACCGGCTCGCCCATGTCGAGCATGTAGATGGCGTAGTCGTCCTTGCCCTGGCGCTGCTCGGCATCGGCGGCCGACATAATGACGAGGTCGACGGCCTCGGCCATGGTCATGAAATAGCGGGTCATGCGCCGGTCGGTGATGGTGACCGGCCCGCCGGCCTCGATCTGCGCCTGGAAGACGGTCGCCACCGAGCCGTTGGAGCCGAAGACGTTGCCGAAGCGCACGGCGATGAATTTCGTGCCCGAATGACGCAGATCGGCGGGGCCGGCATGGCCGTTCGCCGCGCCGGCACGCGGCGGCAGCGAGGCCGCCTGGGCCTCATGCAGCGAGGACACGATCTGTTCGGCCGCACGCTTGGTGACGCCCAGCACCGAGGTCGGGTCGACGGCCTTGTCGCTGGAAATCAACAGGAACTGCGGCACGCCGCATTCGGCGGCGATCTCGGCGCAGGCGAGCGTGCCGAAGACATTGGTCTCGATCGCCGCTTCCCAGTTCTCCTCGAGCAGCGGCACATGCTTCAGCGCCGCGGCATGAAAGATGATGGCGGGTTTGAACTCGCTGACGAGGCGCGTCATGTGAGGCCGGTCGGCGACGTCGACGATGCGGCTGGTCAGCCGGTCGCGGTCGGCGTCGTCGGTCTGCTGATCGAGCTGGAAAATGCCGAATTCGGAATTGTCGGCCACCAGCACCGCCTCGGCGCCCAACTCCAGCGCGCGCTTGACGAGCACGCGGCCGATGGAGCCGGCGCCGCCGGTGACCATCACGCGCTTGCCGCCGACGAAGGCGCCGATGCGCGTGGTATCGGTGGCAACCGCCGAACGGCGCATGATGGTTTCCATCTCGACGGCATCGAGAACCAGCTTGCCGCCCTGCCCCAGCTCCGACAGGCCGGCAAACTGGACGACGGCGATGCCGCTATGGCGGGCGACGCGCACCAGCTCGGCATAGTCTTCGATCTCGCGCTCGACCCCCTGGCCGAAAATCAGGAGGTCGAGGCTTTGCGTGCCTTTGACATAGTCTTCCAGCACCTCGACCAGGCGCGGTCGCAGCGCCACGACCGGAACGCCCTGGATCCGCGTGCCGAGCGGCGCGGCGCTCTCGGTGGCCATGATGCCCGCGATGGCGTATTCGGCGGGCTGAGCCGTGCGGGTGAAGCGCACGATCAGATCCGCCTCGCCCAGCCGGCCGATGAACAGCGCCTGCTTGGTCGAGGCGTCGCCGGCGGCGCGGCGCAGGATGCGCCAGCTCGCGCCGTCGCGCAGGAAGCGATAATAGAGCCTGGGCGCCGAGATGATGGTGAAGGAGACCAGGAAGAAGACGATGAACTGCCGCTCGTTGAGGCCGGCGACCGGCTGGAAGAAGAAGCGGAAGGCCAGCGAGGCCAGATAGAGCACCACCGTCAGGCTGCCGCAGCCCTTGAGGATGTTGAAGAAGTCGGGCGTGGAGGCAAAGCGCCAGACGGTGTTGTAGAGGCCGCTGGATCGGAACAGCAGATGGGCGATGAGCACGATGAGCGCCCAGCAGGCCAGCCCGCCGACGGAGAACGCATCGAAGGAAAGCCGCGACTGCGACAGGATGAGACTAAGCGCCACTGCGACCAGGACCATGACGAGATCCTGGACCATGATGATGGCGCGCCGCATCCTCGGTCGGAGTTCCGATACGGCTTCTACGTAGGCGGTCATTGAGCAGTACTGACTCCAGGCGCGGGGATACTATCAGAACGGCCGCGGACAAAACATCGTCCATCGCCACTTCAGATTGCAATCCCCAACCCCGTCACCCGGTTACCGCTTAGCGCGGAGAGGGCGGGAGGGCTAGAGGTTTTTTGGGCAATATTCGATTGTGCGAATGATTTGACTTGAAGCCGGAATAACTCAGGCTGGATTGCCAGTCGTTCAGAGAAACTGTCAGGCGCCTAACAGGGGGAGCTAATAAGTGTCACGATGTGACGATCCGGCTTCACTAAGCCACAGCACGCTGCCATAAGCTTGTCGCAATGGCCATGAAAGAGGTGCACGGCGGACGTGAGGGGCGAGGGACAAATCACCAGAACAATAGCGGTGGCACCACAACGATGATTTCGGCACTGAACGGCGCCTTCGACGACATATTCAGGGCCATGAAGCTGCGAAGGGTATGGATCGCCCTGGCCCATGAAGATATCGGAGATCAGCATCGGCGCACCACGCTCGGGCCGCTCTGGTTGCTGGTGAACTATCTTGCCTTCGTCGGCACTTTCGTCTTCGTGTTCCAGCCTGCGGGCAAGGATGCCGCCGGCTATTCCGCTTACGTGGCGATTGGCTTGATGGTGTGGTTCTTCCTGATGGAGGTTATCTCGCTGAGCGTGTCGCTCTTCAAGCGCGAGGAGAGCTTCATCGAAGGCACGACGCTTCCACTGTTTGTCTATGTGATGCGATTGACCTTGCAATCTGCGATCAGAGCCGGATACGCGATTGCAGGTTGCATTGTCATTCTATTGCTGAGTGGCTCGGGGCCAACGATGGCGTGGCTGTGGTCGCTTATGGGGCTTCTCCTGATCTTGTTGGCCACACCGGCTCTCATCACAGTCTTTGCGTTTACCGGCGCATTCTTCCCGGACAGCGAATTCATCGTCGGCAATCTGATGCGCGTTGGCATGTTCTTCACACCCGTGTTCTGGGTTTATAATGGGCAAGACGCCATCCAAAGGTATGCGTATCAATGGAATCCGTTCGCCTACTTCCTGGACGTTGCACGCACCCCAATCCTGAGCGGTCAGTTTCCGAGTAATGCCTTCGCCGTTACAGGCATGGTAGCCTTGTTTATGTGGGCGATCGCGCTGCTGTTGCTTGGCAGATATCGCCGCCAGGTCGTCTTTTTGATTTGAGTTTGTGATGGTTTCCATAAAACTGGACAACGTCAGCCTGGTCTACAAGCTGCACGAAAAATTGACGCTTTCGGCGCGGGATCGGCGTTTGGGCCCGACAGGCGGAAGAATTGAAGGTTCTGGCCGAAAGCAGTTCGTTCAGGCGCTCGACGGCGTCGGTTTCGAACTGAAGGCCGGCGATCGGCTTGGCCTTGTAGGTCCGAACGGAGCTGGGAAGACCACACTGCTGAAGGTCCTCTACGGCATCTACGAGCCTTCCGGAGGGAGCATCGCGATCGAAGGTAAGGTCGATGCTCTTTTCAACATCAACATCGGATTTCGCCGCGAAGCGACGGGCCGCCGGAACATCGTATTGCGAGGCTTGATCAACGGATGGTCGGAAGCCGAGATCGAAGAAAAGATGGAAGACATCATTGCCTTCAGCGAGCTCGGCGATTTCATCGACCTTCCATTCAAGGCCTACAGCCAGGGTATGGCGGCGCGGCTCGCTTTTTCGGTGGCGACAGCGCTTGAACCGGAAATCCTGCTGATGGACGAATGGATCGGGGCAGGTGATGCTTCTTTTCAGGAAAAAGCCAAGAGGCGCATGGACGAACTGGCCGAAAAGGCAGGCATCATCGTTCTGGCGAGCCACAGCGAAGGTCTTATTCAAAGCGTGTGTACGAAACGGCTGACGCTCAAAGGCGGTCGAGTGGAGTCGCTGACGGCGGTCCCGATCAGGTCTGCCGAAGCGGCATTGGCCAGCCCCTAGGCCCAGAGCGTTCCCCAAAATGACGCCAGCCTGTTGCGACCGAGCCGGAATCTCAATAGTTGTGCATGCGGTTCTGGCTTCCGCTGTTTCCGCGATGCAAGTATTCTCGGTTCTTTTATTAGAATCATCTGAATTTCCGAATGCTTTGCAGGCGAACACGCCGGAACGAAGAAGACACGCTGTCGAGTTGTCGATGATGAAGCCGAATGCCGTTCCGATGAATGATCTCAAGCGTCTGTACCAGCGCTATGAGGTTGAAATCGCGCGCGAAGTAGCAAGCACGCTACGGTCCGGATGGTGGCTCAATGGCGCGGCAGGGAAGCGATTCGCAGCGAACTTTGCGACGTTTGCAGGAACCTCGGATTGCATCCTCGTCGCCAACGGAACGGACGCCCTTGAACTCGCCTTACGCTCTATCGTCGGGCTTGGCGATGCGCATGGACGCGAGGTGATCGTGGCGGCGAATGCCGGGGGTTATGCCAGTTGCGCGTGCTGGCACAACGACCTCATTCCACACTACGTCGATATCGAACCAGCTAGCCAACTTGCAAGCGTCCAGTCGGTGCTGGAAGCGGTGAGCACCGATACGGCTGCCATTGTCGCTACCCATCTTTACGGCGGCGTGGTCGATGTACCCGCTATCCGGGCAGGACTTGTCAATGCCGGCATGTCGCACATACCGGTCATCGAGGATTGCGCCCAGGCACATGGTGCTCGCATCAGGGGTGAAACGGCTGGATCACTTGGGGACATCGCCACTTTCAGCTTCTATCCGACCAAAAATCTTGGCGCGATGGGTGACGGCGGCGCAGTCCTCACCTCCAACCCAAGACTGGCGGACCGCGTTCGTCAGCTTCATCAATATGGCTGGAGTTCCAAATATCATGTGGCCCTGCCGGGAGGGCGCAACTCTCGCATGGACGAGGTCCAGGCCGCTATTTTGGATGTGCTCCTTCCGGACTTGAACAGCCGCAACGAACAACGCCGCAGCATCGTTAGCCGATTTAGGGCCGTCACCGGACGCCGGCTCAAATTCCTCGACGGCGGCAATGGCGCCGTCGCACACCTCGCGGTCCTGCTGTGTGACGACCGGGACGCATTCCGCACCTTCATGAAAGAGCGCGGCGTCGATACCGATGTCCACTACCCCGTGCTCGATTGCGATCAGGTTGGTTGGGCTGCCCTGCCCATGAAAGGGACCGAAAATCTTGCGATCTCCAGGGCAAGCATCAGTCGTCTCTGTTCCGTCCCGTGCTACCCGGACATGACGAATGATGAGGTCGAGCAAGTGTGCAGGGCCCTCAGCGACTGGGAGGCAATGTGACTGCGCGCTCTCTGGTTTTTCCCATTTACCGCAATGAGCCGAACATCCCTTCCCTGTTGCAGGCCGTCGCCGATTTCGACGCCATGTATGAGGGCGACATCGAGTTTGTCTTCGTCATCGACGGGTCGCCCGACCAGTCGGGCGGGCTGCTGGTCAGGGCTTTGAAGGACGCCCGCTACAAGTACAAGATCATCTTCCACAGCCGGAATTTTGGTTCCTTCACGGCCATTCGGACGGGGCTTGAGCATGCATCCGGCAAACATGTGGCCGCGATGGCTGCTGACCTCCAGGAGCCGCCCGAACTGATTGTCGAATTCTTTTCGATGTTGGAGAAGGACACGGCCGATGTCGTGTTTGGCCGCAGAACCGGCCGCGACGACCCCCTTCTGACACGTTTCCTGTCCCGGGCCTTCTGGAGCGTTTACCGCAGGCTGATTATGCCCAGCATGCCGAGCGGCGGCGTCGATATATTTGCCTGCAACCGCCAGGCGCTCAATGCGATCCTGTCAATCGAGGAGCCAAACAGCTCGCTTGTGGTTCAGCTGTTCTGGGTCGGATTCAGACGGGAGTTCGTGCCTTACCGGCGGCGCGAGCGGGAGCATGGGAAGAGTGCCTGGGGCATTGGGCGCCGGCTCAGATATATGATGGACTCGATCTTCTCGTTTTCCGACTTTCCGATCGTTTTCATACTCTGGGTAGGCATTGCGGGCTGCGTGCTCAGTCTTGTGTTTGCGGCAATCACCGTCGTCGCCCGCTTGCTTGGCAAGATCGACCCGGCCGGATACACGACGCTGGTGTTGCTGATCGCGGGGTTTGGATCAGCGATCCTCGCGGTGCAAGGCATCCTTGGCTGTTATCTTTGGCGGGCGGTTGAAAATACCAAATCGCGCCCATTGCGGATAATAAGCCGCATTGTCGACGGGACGTCCGCATGAACGACAAACCATTTTTTGTTCATGACCGCGGCATCTGCGAAAGCACGCGCGTCGGCAACGGAACGCGCATATGGGCGTTTGCCCATGTCCTCCCTGGGGCCGTGATCGGCGCGAACTGCAACATCTGCGATCATGTCTTCATCGAAAACGACGTGAGCGTCGGCGATGACGTCACGATAAAAAGCGGCGTTCAGCTATGGGACGGCATTCGGTTGGGCAATCGCGTGTTCGTCGGTCCGAATGCGACCTTCACCAACGACCGCTTCCCGCGTTCGAAACACTATCCGGAGTCGTTTCTCCAGACGATCGTCGAGGACGGCGCGTCGATCGGCGCCAACGCAACGATCCTGCCGGGCATAACGATTGGCCGCCAGGCGATGATCGGCGCCGGAGCCGTGGTGACCAAGAACGTGCCGGCAAACGCCGTGGTCGTTGGAAATCCGGCCGTCATCGTTGGCTATCAGACCGGTCCGCAGGTCGAGCCTGTGATGACGCAAGCGACCCCCGGTGCTGCAGGCGACAGGATGGCGCTCGGCGTCGGCGGATGTGAGCTCTGGCGGTTGCCACACTTTAGTGATCTGCGCGGCGAACTGGCCCCGCTCGAGTTCGGACAGAACCTGCCCTTCAAGCCCATGCGGTCGTTTTTGGTCTACGGTGTACCTTCGGACAAGGTCAGGGGTGAGCATGCGCACCGCCAGTGCCATCAATTCCTGATTGCCACCCATGGCCGCCTGTCGGTGGTCGTCGATGACGGTCACGACAGAAAGGAAGTGTCGCTGGCAGATCCCTCGATCGGCCTTTACCTGCCTCCTGGGGTATGGGGTATCCAGTACAAGTTCCAGCCGGATACCGCCCTGCTGGTCATGGCCTCGCATCCGTATGATGCAAGCGATTATATCAGGGACTATTCGGATTTCCTCGCGACGGTCAGGCCGGATGGCCACTGACCGGATAGGCTCGGATGCGCTTCGTTTTCTTGCTGCGGGAGGACTGAACACCGCGCTGACGAGTGCCGTCTACTTTGCCGGCCTGACGATCCTGTCGTCGGGCATTTCCTATACGATTGCCTGGCTGGTAGGCCTCGCATTCGTGATGGCGTTCTATCCAGACCGCGTCTTTCCTGGCGGGCGCACCGGCTTGACGGACCGGCTGGCAGTCGGCGGCTCGGTCGCCGCGGTGTTTGTGGCAGGCTTAGTAACCCTTCATCTTCTCGAACGAGCGCTGCAAAGCCGAGCGGCGGCGTTCTTTGCAACGCTAGCCATCACAACAACGCTCAACTTTACTATCTCCCGATCTATACTACGTAAGAAACGGTAAGGTAATGGAGATCCCCTATTAAAGCTAAAAAGGGAATCTTATCTGAGACATTTTTAAGTATAATTCCGGGCCGTTACGAATTACGTCCACCGCTCTAGATTTGACTCGATCTGACGACTGCAGGCCGCAGAAATCGGCAAGAGCAGCTACAAAGCTTGCGGGTTGAAAGATCGCTTTCTCATAACTGACAAGGAGTGCAGGAACAGTGAGTTTTTCGATTAGGTTCACAATCTCAAGATTTAGTTCGACTGCTCTGCGCAGTTGATCACGGAACTCGCAAACCATCGAGATTTCTTCCCGTTTTGCGATGGCGACTGGATCGCGAAAAGGTATAACCAATCTCGGCTCGCGAAACAGGTGAAGATAGCTTCCAACACTTTGGAAGGCCATAGGCCGCTTGAAGCCCCAGACGTTGTGGACGCTGTTGTACCGGCCAATCATCGCAGGCAACTCGTCCGGCGCGTTTTCAATGGCATCTGCGAATTCCAAGTCCTCGAACACCGCCTTGTCGGCCTGGGCGCCCAGGTAAACTCCAAGGGAATCCAGCGTGGCCGCCACCATGGAAGTGCCCGAGCGAGGCGCACCAACGACAACAATCGTCGCAGTGCCTCCCGCCACGCTATTATTGATGATATGGACTCCGAAGTTTCTAAGTTGATTGATATCGACCTGCGCCGACGGGCGACTACGTTTAGATAGCCACTCAAATCGTTTCGATGCCCCCCGCAGCATGCCGCCCCCGCTAAATGATTCCATCGTTGAACTGAATTCTTTTCAAAAAGCTCAGTTGAGTTCCAGCCCCTTTCCGTCTCATATCCGACAAAATTTCATGAAGATGACCCTCATGCCCTAGGTCCCTTAGGCAAGCCTCAACATCATAGATTGAATACTGCAAGCGGTATACCAGATCCCGCTTCAGAAGCGGACATCTTAGAAACCTTCGGTAGAGAAAACCTCCGGTGTGAATCTGAGAACGCCCCGATATGCGATTCAGTATATCGCCTTGCACTTCGTTTCCGCGAGCACCCTTGTGATCTTCCCTGCGCAACCGGATTGCAGAAGGAAGCGATCCGCTAAGCGAAATCAACTCTCCCAGGGAAAGATCTTTCATAAAAGGCTGAATTTCGTTAGGTGAGTATATAACATCTATTTCATCGGCAAAGGGCACTATTGCCTTTGACAATCCGATCTCTCCCCTTTGTATCGCCCATCTTCTCGAATTTACCGGCAGATATTTCCGCCAGAACTCAACAGCAGCGGGAGTATCCAACATCCGCCGCGACACAGAGAAGCAAAACGATTGAATATGATAAAAAAACTCCCAATTTTCAAACGCCGTGCAGATGTCGGCTTTAGAGGTCGCCAGCCGCTGGATCATCTCGGTCAGGCCTTCTCGGAAGAAATAGACGCTGTCGTTCAGATAAATAAGACGCTCAACATCAAAATGCTTACGCAGGAAATGAGTTGCGTCTTGGAATCCGCCAATATCGAATCCCGTATTGTCTCTGGTCAGAATCCAACGACTTTGTGAAATAAGCGCCGCCCTGGTAGCGTCGTTTAGCGTGTGATTAGCCACCACGATAAGGTTTACTTCCGCCTCTGCCAACGCGTCAAGGGCATTTTTTACATACCATGACAGTTCTTTCGGCTGCCATATCAGAAAGATAGCAAATTTTCCGTTTTCGAAGCGGCGATTTCCTTCGATACTTTCCGTTATAAATCCGTCTTTTCCAAACAATCGACGAATAACCGCAGAAAATACCTTTGGATAATAGAAAATCGATCGCGCAAGAACCTTAATCGCGGCCTCTTTCAATCGATCAGCGACATTCTTGTTCGTCACGTTATAACTTCCCTCCTGGTTCCTTCTACCCCATGTGGGGCGATCGGTCGTTCATACCGGTCTGGGACAGATATCGACGGTAGCCCCAACTCCTCACTTCGAGAGGATGGCTGTGAATTCATTACGATTGAACGGCGTTGCATGCACACTCACGGGGCGCAATGGCGAATATCCAAGTTCGAACAGCGCCTGGATGTTGCGTTGAAAGCCTTCCGGGGTAAATTGCCATGAGTGGACATCAACATAGCCGCCGTCGGCTTGCCGGTGCTCCTCAATTGCAGCTCGTACGCGCTTCCCGAGCTCAGATGATTGCAGTTCGACGCCATGGTCTCCGCGCCAATGCCGGACACAGTCATTGTGCACGGTCAGCGCTCGGTGTTCGATCACACTCGCAAGCCGGTGAGTTCTACGCCGAGATAAGCATGCGTCAAGAATGTCGGCGATCGTAGATTCAGCGATAAAGTGATCAAAGCAATATCTTTTGTCTGGTACAATAATATAATATTTTCCACCATCCTCCAGAATTCCTGAAACTTGTCGAAAATGGTGGATCAAGTCGGGCTGATGCTCGATGCAATGGCAACTAACCACTGCAGAGAACTTTTCAGACACCACCGAGAGATCGCCGATCGGCGATGTATAGTGAATCTTCGGGACAGCTTTTATCGGATATCCGATCTGCTTGGCCCTGGCGACCAATTGCTCGCTGTCAAGGATGTCAAAATACCGAACCTGCTCGCCAATCACCTGGGGATTACAAAAGGGGCCAATCTCAAGGATCGACCGGCTGGATCTCATTTCGTCCAAGAAGCGCTCACGCAGTGACAGAGGAGAACCCAATCTTCCTTCCCGAGAACCAATTCTCAAAAAATGATCACGAAGCTGCTCGTCGGTCATGCGAGCTAGGTCGGGGTAACTTTTGCGGTAGAACTCCATGTCCAGGCAAAGACCCGCCTCCACCATCGGAAGTTGAACTGCTTCTTGGCTTAATGAATCTCGTGCACCCCTCTTTGGTCCAGAGAGACTCCCCCAAATTCTGGAGAAGTATTGATTACCAATCATGGTGAATAATATCCTGATTGCAAGCCGAGTTTTACGAGAACAACATCGTTCAGTAGACGGACGCTACCTTTTGCAGGAAAAACTGGCATCACGTCAAACTCAGGTTTGAGCGCCCTCCGCTGACTGCCAGGCAGTTGCACGAGGTTCTTATATCCCTGCATCTGCAAATAAGCGGACATTCGCTCGATGTTGCCGCCATCCCAAGAGAAGAATGAAGCACCAGCTGTAGAGCCCACCGCGATCGGATACAGGCTCGAGCGGACTGCACCACCATATATATCGAATTTCTGAGGTTTACTGAGGTCAGCTACGTCCGACATTCTTTCATATATCCTGCTTGCCATTTGCCTATCAAAGTCGGCAGCCAAAACTCGTTCCGCTTGGTATTGGGAAATGGCTGCCGCTGACTGAATTGCAAGCGCTCCTGTCAAAATGTAACCCGTTATTCTCAGTTGCTTCGATTTCGAATTCATAACCACAATCGAACAAACGCAGATTGAACTCGGAACGGCGAGCAGAGTCCTCATTGGAACCAACCCACCAGCCAATAACATGAGCGGAAACGGCGCAAGTAATATCATCAATAGAAGAAACGTAGATATATACTTTCTCTGTGTGATGACGATAAAGACGGCCAACGCAATAAGAAAACCGCTAGCCCAAATCGCCGTACCAAACATTGAACGCGCGCCGATTAAAACCAAGATGCTATTCGCAATTGTCCTGCCCGCGACTCCGAGAGGATCCGCCAATAGGATGTCCGGTCTCATAAATGCCTCGATATAGGCGATCGGTATCCCCGAAAAAGTTACAAAGAGTTTCTGAATCAAGAGGTGCATCGCAATCGACGCAACGATCAAAGCGAAAACGGAAATAGTGCCCCGTATTTGTCGTTCACTGTTGCTGAAGAAGACAACCGCCAGGCCAACCACCAGGGCAACAAAGGCAAACGCCTGGTAGGTGCCGATTGCCGCCGTTGCGGAGACAACCATCACAATCGCCCAAAACACCTTGTTGTTTTCAGTTAAGTATCGTTCCACGGTGTAAGCGACAACCCCGCAGAGCAATAAACCAATACCAGCCGAGGAAGTATTCGCGGGAAATTCGAGCAGACAGCTCCAAATCGGAAATGCCGCGAAGGCTGCAAAGGCAAGAAAAGAACTAACCCCGAATGGCTGCCGGCAACCACGGAGGAAAAGCATATACGCGCTTGCAGCGCAGAGACCAAATAAGCCAACCGTAAAGGCAGGCACAACTGGAAACGGCAGAATGTACCGTAACAGCACGTAAGTCATCCATCGGCCTTGCGCTATCCACGCGCCTCCGGAGTCTCTCGTCGCTGCGATTTCCGCATCGATGTAAAGAGGCAACGTTGTCATCATTGGGAAATAAATGGCGACGAAAAGCAGCCACAATCGCGCGACGGATTTCGCGTTCTCTACCGCTGTCTGTTGACTCACCATCAGTCCTCTCAATCTGTGCACTGCACTTTCAGGACGCGCATCTTGAAAGCTGCTGCTGGCAACAGAAAGCCATGGGGTTAAGCTTGTCTGTGGCGGTCCGTTGCGTCACATCCCGATGGAAGACACAGGCCCCGGTCATCTCGGACTAGACGGACAACCACCTTCTCAGCCGACTCGCGCCACCCCGGCGCCTGCCACCCAAACGCCTCTACAAACTTGGCACTCGACAGCCGCGAATTTTGCGGGCGCCTGGCCTTGGTCGGATAATCCGCCGTCGCGATATCGCGCACTTTCGCGTGCGGGCCACCAAACGCCCGGCTTGTGTCGAGGATGTGACGGGCAAAGCCGCTCCAGTTGGTGTCGCCCTCGCCCGCCAGATGATAGACGCCGAAGGCGGCGAAACTGCCGTCGCCGACCAGTTTCGGCGCCGCATGCAGGATCGCGTCGGCGATGTCGAGCGCCGAGGTCGGATTGCCCCACTGGTCGGCGACGACCGATATCTCGTCGCGGTCGGCGGCCAGCCTCAGCATGGTCTTGACGAAGTTCCTGCCGAAGGGGCTGTAGACCCAGGCCGTGCGCAGGATGAGATGGCGCGGGTTGGCCGCGGCGACCGCCTCTTCGCCCGCGAGCTTGGAGGCGCCGTAGACGCCGAGCGGCGCGGTCGGGTCGGTCTCGACATAGGCGCCGTCCTTGGCGCCGTCGAAGACATAGTCGGTCGACAGATGGATGACGGGGACGCCGAGCCTTGCCGCGGCTTGCGCCACTTTGCCGGCGCCGGTTGCGTTCACCGCGAAGGCCAGGTCCTTCTCGTCCTCGGCCTGGTCGACAGCGGTGTAGGCGGCGGCGGACACGACGATGTCGGGCCTTGCCGCTTCAAGGGCCGCGAGCACGGTGTCGGGCCGCGCAAGGTCGAGCGCCGGCCGGCCGACGGCGACGACCTCGACATCGTCGCGGCCCCGCGCCGCCTCGACCAGGCTTGCGGCAACCTGGCCTTCGCGTCCGGTGACGGCAAGCCTCACGTGGTCACCCTGCCCTCGGCCGCGTTCCCGACCGGGCCGCCTTCGGTCTTTGCAGCGCCGATCGGGGCGTTGCCGATCAAGGCGTTCTCGGCTGGGGCGTTCTCGACTGGGCGCGCCGTAGCCCGGCCCAGCCGCGCGCCGTCGTAGCGCTGCTCGCGGATCGGCTCCCACCACCATTTGTTGTCGAGATACCAGTCGACGGTCCTCGCCAGACCGCTGTCGAAATTCTCCTTGGGCGTCCAGCCTAGCTCGCGCGCGATCTTGGAGGCGTCGATCGCATAGCGGCGGTCGTGGCCGGGGCGGTCGGTGACGAAGGCGATCAGCTCGCGATGGCGCTTGCCGCCGGCGCGCGGGCGCCTGAGGTCGAGAAGATCACAGATCGCCTCGACGACGCCGAGATTGGTGCGCTCGGAATTGCCGCCGACATTGTAGCTCTCGCCCGGCCGCCCCCTCGTGGCCACCAGCTCAAGGGCGCGCGCGTGATCCTCGACGAACAGCCAGTCGCGCACATTGGCGCCGGCGCCGTAGACGGGCAGCGGCTTCTCGTCGAGCGCGTTGAGGATGACCAGCGGGATCAGCTTTTCCGGGAAATGGTAGGGGCCGTAATTGTTCGAGCAGTTGGACAGCACCACCGGCAGGCCGTAGGTCTCGTGCCAGGCCCGCACCAGATGGTCGGAGGCTGCCTTGGAGGCCGAATAGGGCGAGGACGGCGCATAGGGCGTTTCCTCCACGAACATGCCGCCGTCGAAAGGCAGGTCGCCGAACACCTCGTCGGTAGAGACATGGTGGAAGCGGAAGCCCGCTTTGCGCTCGTCGGACAGGCCGCGCCAATATTCCAGCGCCGCGTTCAGGATGCGGTAGGTGCCGACGATGTTGGTCTCGATGAAGGCGCCTGGACCGTCGATCGAGCGGTCGACATGGCTCTCGGCGGCGAGGTTCATGACGATGTCGATGTCGTCGCGGCGCAGGATCTCCAGCACCGCGCGCTCGTCGCAGATGTCGGCGTGCTCGAAGCGGTAATTATGCGCGTTCTCGATCGGCCTTAGCGAGGCGAGGTTGCCGGCATAGGTGAGCTTGTCGAGATTGGTGACGCGGTAGGCCGGATTGGCGCATAGATGCCGGCACACAGCCGAGCCGATGAAGCCGGCGCCGCCGGTGACCAGGAAATTCATGCCGCCGTCCCTCCTCACGCGAACACCTCCGCCGCGCCCAGCAGCGGCGCGTTGCGGTCCTTGTCCGAAAGCTGGAAGCCGCCCGCGATCTCCGGCCACGCGATGCCGATCGCCGGGTCGTCGAAGCGGATCGAGCGGTCGTGCCCGGGCGAATAGGTGTCGGTCACCTTGTAGAGCACCTCGGTATGCGGCACGAGCGTGACGAAACCATGCGCGAAGCCTTTCGGCACCAGGACCTGGTTGCCCTTGTCGGCCGATATCTCCAGCGCTTCCCATTTGCCGAAAGTAGGCGAAGAACGGCGGATGTCGACCGCGACATCGAGCACGCTGCCGCGGATGACGCGCAGCAGCTTGGCTTGCGCGCGCGGCGGCAGTTGGTAATGCAGGCCGCGCAGCACGCCGGCCGCGGCGGAATAGGAATGATTGTCCTGCACGAAAGCGAGATCGATGCCGGCTTCGGCGAAGCGCTCCGCATTCCAGGTCTCGCTGAAAAAGCCGCGCGCATCGCCATGCCGCTTCGGCACGATCTCCAGCACGCCGTCGAGGCCGAGCCGCCTGACCTCAAGCACCGCGTTCCTCCATCAGATCGGCCACCCGCCGGCGCAGATAGGCGGCATATTCGTTCTTGCCGAGCCGCGCGGCGCGATCCAGCACCTTGTCGGCGCTGATCCAGTGCTGCTCCAGCGCAATCTCCTCGGGGCACGCGATCTTGATGCCCTGGCGATGCTCGATCGTGCGCACGAAAGACGATGCCTCGAGCAGGCTGTCATGCGTGCCGGTGTCCAGCCAGGCATAGCCGCGGCCGAGGCGGTGGACATGCAACTCGCCACGCTCGAGATAGACATTGTTGACCGCGGTGATCTCGAGCTCGCCGCGTGCCGAAGGGCGGATCGTCGAGGCGATATCGACTACCTTGTTGTCGTAGAAATAAAGACCGGTGACGGCCCAGTTGGACTTCGGCTTTTGCGGCTTCTCCTCGATCGTCAGAGCCTTGCCGGTGGCCTTGTCGAAGGAGACCACGCCATAGCGCTCGGGATCGTCGACATAATAGGCGAAGACCGATGCGCCGCCATCGCGCGTCGCCGCCTCGCGGCAGAGCTGCGACAGGCCGCCGCCGAAATAGATGTTGTCGCCGAGAATCATCGACACGCTGTCCTTGCCGATGAAGTCGCGGCCGATGATGAAGGCCTCGGCGAGGCCGTTGGGCTGCGCCTGCACGGCATAGGACAATTCCAGCCCGAATTCGGAACCGTCGCCCAGCAACGCCTGGAAGACCGGCAAGTCGCGCGGAGTTGAAATGACCAGAATCTGGCGAATTCCCGCGAGCATCAGCACGCTCAGCGGGTAATAGATCATCGGCTTGTCGTAGATCGGCAGTATTTGCTTAGAAACCGCTAATGTTAGCGGATAAAGACGTGTTCCGCTGCCACCCGCAAGGATAATTCCTTTCAACAAGCTCTCCTTGAACTACCGCGGCCCCCGCCTCGACGCCAAGTTGCCCGTGCTTAGTTTTCGGGCGCTGGCTTGTCAATGTCGGCTTTGACTGCTTCCCGACGTTACTTCATCGCTTTCTATCATCCGACAGGAGGCGGTTTCGAGCGAAATCCGACAGCGCCATGAAAAAGGGCCGGCGGGCGCTTGTCGCCCGCCGGCCCTTTTCTCGTCGATTGTTCTCAGCCGCGCTTGAGCAATGTCCACACGGCCGGCACAAGGCTGGCGGCCAAAGCCACCTTGATCAGGTCGCCGACGATGAAGGGCAGGACGCCGAACTGCCAGGACTTTTCCGGCCCGATCAGCGTGGCCAGCCAGCCAAAGCCCATGGCCATCATGACGACCTCGGCCGTCAACATGGCGCCGAACAGCTTGAAGGGATCGCGGTCCCAGCCGCGGTCGGCGGCCCATCCGGCAATCGCGGCCATGACCACGAAGCCGGCGAGATAGCCGCCCGTCGAGCCCAGCATATAGACAATGCCGATGCCCTTTTCCGGCGTGCCCTGGAAGACCGGCAGACCAAAAGCGCCCTCGGCGAGGTAGAGAAGGAGCGTCGCGACGGCAAGGCGCAGGCCGAAGGCAGAGGCGATCAGCAGCACGGCCAGCGTCTGCAGCGAGATGTCGACCGGGCCGAGCACCACTTTGGTCTTGGCCGAAAGCGTCAGCAGCAGGGTTCCGGCGAGCGCCAGGAAGAGCTGGGTCGCCAGCCGGGCAACACCCCGATCCGGCAGGGTGAGAGAAACAAGCGGGCGCATCGTGGTTGCAGTTGCCATGGTCTTCCCCATTCTGGCTGATTTGCCGGGTGGCTGATTAGCTGGCTCTTAAAGCGCATCGCGCAGAAACGCATTCAGGCGACGCGCTTTAAAAATTGTCCTGATGCATGTCGTTCTCCCAAAACCGCTGCGCAGTTTTGGGCGACATCCATTGATTTTCCTATATTGGCTTCCGTATCGGACGGCAATCATTTTGCCGCCTTGCAACGGAGCCCGCAGGCATGGCCCTTGAATTCGACACCAGCTTCGATCCCGCCTACGGCCGGGCGGTTCCGGTTGCGCCGGATGTGCTGCGCATCACAGCAAGAAATCCGGGTCCTTTCACCTTCCACGGCACCAACAGCTATCTCGTCGGCAGTGACACGCTGGCGGTGATCGATCCGGGGCCGGAAGACGACGCCCATCTAGAAACACTGCTCAAGGCGATCGGCGGCCGACCGGTCAGTCACATCTTCGTCAGCCACACCCATCGCGACCATTCGCCTTTGGCGGCGCGGCTGAAAGAGCGCACCGGCGCGCCAACGCTTGCCGAAGGCCCGCATCGGCCGGCGCGCCCCTTGCGCATCGGCGAGGTCAATCCGCTCGACGCCAGCGCCGATCTCGCCTTCGTTCCCGATGTCGTGCTGGCCGACAATGCGCTGACTGAGGGCAACGGCTGGGCCATCCGCACCGTGCTGACGCCCGGCCACACCGCCAACCACGCCGTGTTTGCCCTCGAGGGGACCGGAACGCTGTTTTCAGCCGACCACGTCATGGCCTGGTCGACCTCGATCGTCGCGCCGCCGGACGGCGCCATGGCCGACTATATGAGCTCCCTCGACAAGCTTTTGGCGCGCGACGATCGCTTGCTTTTGCCTGGCCACGGCGGACCTGTGGCCGCGCCCCAAAGCTTCATGCGCGGCCTGAAGACGCATCGCAAGATGCGCGAAAGGGCGATCCTGGAGCGCATCCGCGCCGGAGACCTGACGATCGCGGAAATGGTCGCGGCGATCTATCGCGACACCGACCCGCGGCTACACGGCGCCGCCGGTCTTTCGGTGCTTGCCCATCTCGAGGATCTGGTTGCCCGCGGCCTCGTGACCACAGAAGGCGATCCGGCTATAGACGGCATTTTCAGCCCCGCCGCGTGATCACTCAGCCGGCGCCGCGCCGACCTGCCCGGCGACTTGCTGGTCCAGCTCGCCAAGGAAATCGGTGATGCGGGCGGCGTTGTCGCCGAGGTCGTAGCGGCCGTAGCGCGAGGCCGAGCGCATGTCGACGATGACCTGCTCGCCGTCGTCGGTGATGCGGATGGCGACGTCGGCCGGTAGTCCGAGCACAAAGCCCCTGGCCAGCGCGTTGATCGTCGCCTCGCTCTGCCCGTTGATGTCGGGATAAGGCGCCGTCAACTGCCAGTCGCGGCGGTCGAGCACGGTTTCGACAGCGTCGACGACGGTTTCGAAAGGCAGATTGTAGCTGCGCCCGCTGACCAGCGGATAGGCCTCGGCCTGCAGGGCCTGTTCGCCCGGGGTCGGCGGCGACAACTCGTTCATGTCGGCGGTGCGATCGCTGGTGTCCAACGCGGGCGGATCGTCGAGATCGGTCGAGATGTCGCGCAGCGGCGGATAGATCGTCGCCCAGTAGACGGCGACGCCGTAGGGTGCCAGCACCAGCAGCGCCAGCAGCGCGCCGATGGAGAGATCGCGGCCGCCGCGATCGCCGAAGCTCCAGACCCTGGCCAGGCCGAGACCGGCCAGCAACAGGGCAAGCGCAGCCAGCAGCGCCACGAGCGCCAGCACCCACAGGAAAGGCGGCGTCTCGACGAGACCCAGCCTGTAAGCGGCAACGGCGGTGAGCAAAAGGACGAGAGAGAATGCCCCGATCCGCCGCGACCAGCCGGCCGCCCTTGACGTCTGCCGTTCAGGAATAGATGCCATTCTCTGCCGTATCGCCCCAACCCGGCCGAGAGTTAGCGGTTTTTGGCGCCGGCTTGAAGCCGAAAGATCGAACATTTTTCGTCAATCCGTCGGCAGGCGGTAATCCTTGAACTGGGCACGCAAACTGGTCTTCTGGATCTTGCCGGTGGCGGTGTGCGGAATTTCGCCGACGAAGGCGACGTCGTCGGGCATCCACCACTTCGCCACCTTGCCGCTCATGAAGGCGAGGATGTCGGTCTTGGTCGGCTCCTTGCCGGGCTTGCGCACGACGACGAGCAAAGGCCGCTCGCCCCATTTGGAATGCGGGATGCCGATGGCCGCTGCCTCCGCCACGTCCGGATGGCCGACGGCAAGGTTCTCGAGATCGATGGTCGATATCCACTCGCCGCCGGACTTGATGACGTCCTTGGCGCGATCGGTGACCTGCATATAGCCGCTGGCGTCGATATGGGCGACGTCGCCGGTGTCGAACCAGCCGTCGGCGTCGAACTGCTCGGCGCCGGCGCCGCCATAATATGCTCGGGCCACCGCGGGGCCGCGCACCTTGAGATGTCCGAAGGTCTTGCCGTCCCAGGGCAGCGCGTTGTTGTCGTCGTCTGTCACTTTCATCTCGACGCCGAAGGGGGGAAAACCCTGCTTGCCTTGGACATCGAGCCGCGCCTCGCCGGTCAGCGCCTCATATTGCGGCTTCAGCGTGCAGAGGGTGCCCAGCGGCGACATCTCGGTCATGCCCCAGGCATGCACCACCTGCACGCCGTAATTGTCCTGGAACTTGGCGGTTATGGCGCGCGGACAGGACGCCCCGCCGATGACGACCTTCTTCAGGTGAGGCAGCTTCTTGCCGGTTTCCTCAAGATATTGCAGCAGCATCATCCAGACGGTGGGCACGGCGGCGCTGAACGTCACCTTTTCGGTGTCGAGCAGTTCATAGATCGAGGCGCCGTCCATCTTGCAGCCCGGCATCACCAGCTTGGCGCCGATCATCGGACCGCTCTGGCCGAGCCCCCAGGCGTTGGCGTGAAACATCGGCACGACCGGCAGGATCACGTCCCGGGTGGACATGCCCATGGCGTCGGGCATGGCTGCCATCATGGCGTGCAGGACATTGGAGCGGTGGCTGTAGAGAACGCCCTTCGGGTCGCCCGTCGTGCCCGACGTGTAGCACATGCCGGCGGCGGTATTCTCGTCGAACGTCTTCCAGGTGAAGGCGCCGTCGGCTTCGGCCAGCCATTCCTCGTAGGCGACGGCGTTCGGCAGCGACGTTTGCGGCATATGCGCCAGGTCGGTCAGCACGATAACCCGTCGCAGCGATCGGACCGCGCCGGCGATCTTTTCCAGGATCGGCACGAAGGTCAGGTCGACGAAGATCGCCTTGTCCTCGGCATTGTTCATGATCCAGGCGATCTGCTCGGGAAAAAGCCTCGGGTTGAGCGTGTGATAGATCGCGCCGATGCCCATGATGCCGTACCAGGCCTCGATATGGCGGGCGGTGTTCCAGGCAAGGGTCGCGATGCGGTCGCCGAGCCTGAAGCCGTCACGCTCCAGCCGTTGCGCCACCTTGAGCGAACGGTGATGGATTTCGGCATAGCTGGTGCGCACGATCGGGCCTTCGATCGAACGCGACACGACCTCCCGGCTGCCGTGCTGGCGTTCCGCATGGTCGAGCAGCTTATGGCAAAGCAGCGGCCATTCCTGCATCAATCCAAGCATCAATTCCTCCCTTTGCGCATTCGCGTCATTTGTTTCACGCATTGTGAAACGAACCGGCGGTTTGTCCAGCCGCCATAAGTCGAAGCCAGTGGATGGATCGAAGGACCGGGAAAACCGCCATAATCCGGCCATCGTCGCCGTTAAGCTTCGTTAACGGGCTGGGTGAGATTGGCGAATGGAGAGATTCGCATGGACGCGCAGCTCGACGAAAAAGCCCTCGAAAGCACGCTTGCCGAAAGTCTGGACGATCTGACGCCGGACATCAAAACCGTTTCCGAAGATGAATTTGCCGAAGTCGTCGGCGGTGCGCTGGAGGCCGTCGGCGGAACGCTGCTGTTCAAGATTCGCGTTGAAAACGGCGCCGAGGGCGAGCATGTCGCCGCGGCCTGCATCGGCAACGCCGACAATCGTCAGTTCCTGCTGCTCACGCTGCCGACCACCGGCGGCGCGCTGAAGGTCGAGACGGCGGCGAGAAGCACCAATCCGGTCGCGGGCATTGCCGCCGCCTATGCCGGCCTCATGGACGCCTTCAAGACGGCCGCCTGACGACCGGAAGCAGACGTTCAATGAATGGTGATGACGCCAAGCGTGACGCGCGCTTGCGCGACCCGCCTGCCCGACACATGTAAGTCTCCCCTGAGAACGTTTCACCGTTTCGCGGAAACAACGAAACGCTCTCTCTTTGTTTGACGCAATTCCGGACGGAAAACCGCTTCGCACTTTTTCTAGAATTGCTCCAGGAGACCATTCATGGACAAGCTTGCCAATCCAGCCCCCGGCTTCCAGCGCAACCCGGACAAGGTGATCACCGTCGAACCTTATCGCGGCACCGTCACGGTCCGCGCCGGCGACAGGATCATCGCCACATCGACTGCGGCAAAGGTTCTCTCGGAGCCACCTTACCCGGCCGTCTTCTACATCCCGTTCGACGATATCGATTTCGGCAAGCTCACCCCGACCGACCATTCGACACATTGTCCATACAAGGGCGATGCCAGCTACTGGAGCGTCCAGCCGGCCGGCGAAGCCGGCGAGAACGCGATGTGGGCTTATGAGCATCCGTTCGACGAAATGGTCGAGATCCGCAATCACGGCGCGTTCTACACGAACAAGGTGACGGTCGAAGCCACGCCGGACTGAGCCGTAAAGGGAGGGGCCCTTAGGTCGATCTCGGAATGATGTGGCCGCCAAAATTCAGCGGTCGCCACCCTCGCACCACGCTCTCAATCGGTGGTGCCGTCATTGCCGACGCCCTCGGCATCGTCGAGGCGCACGAAGGTCATGCCCTTCTGCTTCAAGGCCAGCAAGCCCTGAACCACGCCCTCGCCGGCGGCATGGGTCGGCTGGTTGATGTGGGCGATGATGACATCGCCGTCCTTGGCGGCGCCGATGCGGCGCGCCGTTTCCTTCGCGCCGAGCAGCGAACCGCCGTCGCCATTGACCGAGAAGCCTGCGATCTTGAAGCCCAGCCTGCGGATCATGGCGATCGCCGAGGGACTGTATTCGGCGGTGGCGCCGCGAAACCATTTTGCCGCAGGGCCGCCCGCGCCGGCCAGGGCGGCGGCGCCGGATTCAACCTCGGCCTGCACGGCGTCCGGGCTGCCGGCGCTGCGGATGCCGAAGATTTTCCGCGGCGTATCGACCGCCGGAATGTGGCGGCCGCCGTGATTTTCCAGCTCGAACAGGTCGGGATGCGCCCGCATGATCTCGACGGCCTCGGCATTGCGCTTCAGCCAGATGCCGGTAACGAAGATCGTCGCCGGTATCCTGTTGTCGACAAGCGCCGAAAGTATCCTTGTGTCGGTCTTTCCGCCGCAGGCATCGAGCGTCAAGGCGACGCGACCGCCGCCTTCAACTCCCTGCGGCTTCAGATGCAGCGTCGGCTCGAGCAGCGTCGCGGCATTGCCCGCCGACGCCGCGAACAGCGCCATCGCGCAAAGGGAGTTTCGAAGCAGACCCATCATTCATTCCAAACCGGCAGGCTCGGCATCATCCTTCGCGCCGCGTCAAAAACTTGTCTCTAGAAGACCGGCATCTAGGCGAAAATCGGGACGGCAAACAGCGTAAAAACAGCAATCGCGAAAATTTGCTTTCGCCTATACAGCTGCTTCCAGAGGCATCTCGGTTCGGGCCAGCAACTGGAGCGCTGCCTCGACGACGGCGTCGACCTCCAGACGCCAGACGCAGCATGCCTTGTTGGGGTCGGGCCGTTCGCACAGGTCGCCACCGACGCAGTCACAAGGCATGGACGGGCATACCGCGACGCTCGGCGCGCCGACTGGCCCCCAGTGGATCGGGCTCTGCAGGCCGAACAGGCCGACGACGGGAGTGCCGACTGCGGCAGCCATGTGCATGGGGCCGCTGTCGTTGCCGAGAAACAGCCGCGCCTGCTTGAACAGCGCCGGCAACGTTTCGAGCGGGAGCGCTCCGACCAGGTTGACGATCGGCGTCTTCGCAGTCGCCAGAATCTTCTCGGCCACCTCGTTCTCATCCGGACCGCCGACCAGGGCGACGTCGAGACCGGCTTCGGCCGCTATCCGATCGATTGCGGCGGCAAAGCGCTCGGGCTGCCAGCGGCGCCCAGGGAAGCTTGCCCCGGCATGCACCGCGACAAAGGCGTTCGGCCGAAGGTGCAGCTTGTCCAGCAGCGCCAAGGCTTTCGTCGTCTCGAACGGCAGCGGCCGGAAGGCGGGAGCCCGCGCGCGCAAGTCCACGCCAAGTGCCTCCAGCGGCGAAAGATAACGATAGAGAAAGTGCTGCTCGCCATACCCGAACGGCTTGGCCTTCACATTGGCAGGTTGGCGCGCAAACCAACCCAGGGGCCTTTCGGACGGGTGATATCCCACGCGAACCCGTGCGCCGACCAGCCCCAAGATGAACCGCGACGTCTTGGTGTCGGTGATGTCGATGGCCATGTCGAAATGGTAGCGGCGCAACTTAAAGAGCGTGAGAACGAGTTCCTGCAGGCGTAGCAGCGGCGTGCCGCGCATATGGGAACGGCGGAAGGTCACAACCTCCGAGGCGATGCCGTTGGCGGTGAGGAGACCGCCGAAGCGGGCGTCGCAGAGGAAGACGATGCGGGCGTCGGAATATTCGAGCTGCAGGTTCTTCGCCAGCGCGGAGGCAAGAACGAGATCGCCAATGTGCTTCGTCTGCAAGATCAGGATCGAGCGGACTGCAAAGGGAGCCCGCAACATCGGTGTCTGAGCTCCGGACAGACCGGAGTTCGCGAAGCTGGGTTGAGATGTCGACATGTGGAACCATCACGCGCATTTTCACGTGATCTTATACAAGACGATACGGTCGCGGACCATCGGACTCTCGCGCGCGGATAGAGCGTTTCACCGTTTCTCGGAAACCGCGGAGAATGCGCTATTTCGTCGTCTTTGACGCAATTCCGGACGGAAGGCTAAGGCGAAGTCCCAGGACCTGACCGTTTCACACTTTTTCCTGGCTTGCGCAAAGCGGGGGACGCGGCCGGCGGGCGGTCCGCAATTCCAGCAAATGTCAGACCGCGGCTTCCAGGACCATCTCGGTGCGCGCCAGGAGTTCCAGCGCCGCGTCCACCACCGGATCGACTTCTAGGCGCCAGACGCAGCATGCCTTGCTCGGGTCGGTCCGACGGCACAGGTCGCCCCCGATGCAGTCGCAAGGCATCGATGGCCGCAACGAAATGCTGGGCACGCCGACCGGCGCCCAAAGGACCGGGTTGGTCAGGCCGAACAGGCCGACGACCGGCGTTCCAGCCGCGGCTGCCATATGCATCGGTCCGCTTTCGTTGCCCAGAAACAGCCGAGCCTCCCTGAGCAGCGCCAGCAGCGTTTCCAGCCGCAGCGTGCCCGCCAGATTGACGACGGGCGTCTTCGCCACGGCCATGATCCTGTCGGTCGCCTCAACCTCGTCCGGACCGCCGACCAGGACCACACGCAGGCCGGTTTCGCGGACGATTCTGTCGATTGTCTCGGCAAAGCGTTCCGGCTGCCACCGCCGCCCCGCGAAGCTTGCTCCGGCATGGACCGCAACAAAAGCGTTTGGCTGGATCTGGTGCCTGGCAAGCAAGGCCAGGACGCGCGTCGTCTCGAAGGGCAGCGGCCGGATGGCCGGCGACCTGACGCGCAGATCGATGCCCAGGGCCTCCAGCGGAGACAAATAACGGTAGAGATAATGCTTCTTGCCGAATCCGAATGGCTTCATCCTGACATTGGCGGGTTGACGCTCGTGCCAGCGCAAAGGCCGCTCGGTCGGAAAATAGCCGACCCTGACCGGAGCGTTGACCAGTCCGGAAATGATCCGCGAGGTCTTGGAATCTGTGATGTCGACGGTCATATCGAAGCGGTGCTGCCGCAATGTGCGCACCATGCGGAAGAGCTCGCGCCCTCGTTCGAGCGGCGAGCCACGCATCTTGGCACGGCTGAAGGGGACGACCTCGGAAGCTATGCCATGGGCAGTCAGAAAGCCGGCGAAATGGGCTTCGCAGAGAAACACGATCCTGACGCCCGGATATTGAAGCTGCAGGTTCTTCGCCAACGCCGAGGCAAGCACGATGTCGCCGATGAACTTGGTCTGCAGGATCAGGATCGATCGGTAAACGGATGGGGAAATCTGCAACATGGGTTTTCCGACACCAACAAATTCGGTGCCGGAAAGTCGCTTGGAACGGTGTCGAGATTCAGGGCTGTCACGCGCACGTTCGCGTGACATTGCATACAAAACCGTAAGGTGTCGGGATGTCAGGCGCGTTTTGTCGCGCCCTTCGCTGCCGCCACGGCCGCCTGCGCGGCGGCCAGCCTGGCGATCGGCACGCGGTAGGGCGAGCACGACACATAGTCGAGGCCGACTTCCTCACAGAAGCGGATCGAGGCCGGGTCGCCGCCATGCTCGCCGCAGATGCCGAGCTTGATGCCCGGCCGCGTCGCCTTGCCCTTTTCGGCCGCGATCCGCACCAGCTCGCCGACGCCGTCAATGTCGAGCGACACGAACGGATCCTGTTCGATGATGCCCTTCTGCCGGTAGGTTTCCAGGAAGGACGCCGCATCGTCGCGCGAGATGCCGAACGTGGTCTGCGTCAGATCGTTGGTTCCGAATGAGAAGAATTCGGCCGCTTCGGCAATGACATGCGCCCGGATCGCCGCACGCGGCAGTTCGATCATCGTGCCGGTCAGATAGTCGATCTTTGTGCCAGTCTCCTGCATGACGCTTTGCGCGACCGCATCGATGCGCGCCTTGACGTATTGCAGCTCCTTCACCAGGCCGACCAGCGGTACCATGATCTCCGGCACGACCAGCGCGCCGGCCTTGTGGCCGGCCTCGACCGCCGCCTCGAAGATGGCGCGCGCCTGCATCTCGGCGATCTCGGGATAGGAGACGGCGAGCCGGCAGCCGCGATGGCCCAGCATCGGGTTGAATTCGTGCAGCGCTTCCGTGCGCTGCCTGAGCTTGTCGGCCGACACGTTCATGGCGGAGGCGACCTCGGCGAGCTCGGCCTCGGTCTTCGGCAGGAATTCGTGCAGCGGCGGGTCGAGCAGGCGGATCGTCACCGGCAGGCCGGCCATGATCTCGAACAGCTCGAGAAAGTCCGAGCGCTGCATGGGCAAGAGCTTGTCCAAGGCCGCACGCCTGTCCTTCTCGGTGTCGGCCAGGATCATCTCGCGCATGGCGACGATACGGTCACCATCAAAGAACATGTGCTCGGTGCGGCAAAGCCCGATGCCCTCGGCGCCGAAAGAGCGCGCCATACGGGCGTCGAGCGGCGTTTCGGCGTTGGTGCGCACCTTCATGCGGCGCGCGGCGTCGGCCCATTCCATGATGGCGGCGAAATCGCCCGACAGCTCCGGCTGCAGCATGGCGACCGCCCCTTTGAGCACCTGGCCGTTGCCGCCATCGATGGTGATGATGTCGCCTTTGCGGAAAGTCTGGCCCATCGAGAGCAGCGTGCCGGCCTTGTAGTCGACACGCAGCGAGCCGGCGCCGGACACGCAGGGCTTGCCCATGCCGCGTGCCACCACCGCGGCGTGGCTGGTCATGCCGCCGCGCGTGGTGAGGATGCCTTCGGCGGCATGCATGCCGTGGATGTCCTCCGGGCTGGTTTCGATGCGCACCAGGATTACCTTGCGGCCTTGCGCCCTGGCGTCCTCGGCATCGCTGGAGGAAAAAACGATCTCGCCGGTGGCGGCGCCGGGCGACGCCGGCAGGCCCGTGCCTATGACATCGCGCGCGGCATTCGGGTCGATGGTCGGATGGAGCAGTTGATCGAGCGAGGCCGGATCGATGCGGGCGACCGCCTCCTCCCTGGTGATCAGCCCATCCTTCGCCATCTCGACAGCAATCTTCAGCGCAGCCTTGGCGGTGCGCTTGCCGGAGCGGGTCTGCAACATCCACAATTTGCCGCGCTCGATGGTGAATTCGAGATCCTGCATGTCGCGGTAGTGCTTTTCCAGCCGGTCGGAGATGTCGACGAAAGCCTGGAAGGCGTCAGGCATAAGCTTCTGCAGCGACGGCTTGTCGGAGCCGGCGGCGATGCGCGCCGCCTCGGTGATGTTCTGCGGCGTGCGGATGCCGGCCACCACGTCCTCACCCTGGGCATTGACCAGGAATTCGCCGTAGAGCTGCCTCTCGCCGGTCGAGGGATTGCGCGTGAAGGCGACCCCGGTCGCGGACGTGTCGCCCATATTTCCGAATACCATGGCCTGGACGTTGACGGCGGTGCCCCAGCTTTCCGGGATGTCGTGCAGGCGCCGGTAGGTGATGGCGCGGTTGTTCATCCAGCTCGAGAACACGGCGCCGATCGCGCCCCAGAGCTGTTCCTGCGGATCTTGCGGGAACGGCTTGCCGAGTTCTTCCTCGACCTTGGCCTTGTAGAGCGAAATCACGCCTTGCCATTCCTGGGCCGTCAGGCCGGTGTCGAGCTCATGGCCGAGGCTCGCCTTCTGGTCCTCGAGGATCTCCTCGAACACTTCGTGGTCCAGGCCCATGACCACGTCGGAATACATCTGGATGAAGCGGCGGTAGCTGTCATAGGCGAAACGCGCATCCCCGGAATCGGCGGCCAAAGCCTCGACCGTCTCGTCGTTGAGGCCGAGATTGAGCACCGTATCCATCATGCCGGGCATCGAGGCGCGAGCACCGGAGCGCACGGAGACCAGAAGCAGCTTCGACGGGTCGCCGAAGCGGCGGCCGGTAATCCGGCCGATATGGTCGAGAGCGGAGACGACATCCGTCTCGAGCCCGCCGGGATAGGTGCGGCCGTTGGCGTAATAGGCGTTGCAGACCTCCGTGGTGATGGTGAAACCGGGCGGCACCGGCAGCCCGAGGCTGCACATCTCGGCCAGATTGGCACCCTTGCCGCCGAGAAGGTTGCGGTCGCCGGCACGGCCCTCGGCGGCGCCGTCGCCGAAGGTGTAAACCCACTTGGTCATGCTTGCCCTCCAGTTCGTGGGAGATAGAAACATCCGGATGATGGCCGTTTCCCGCCTTCCCCGCTCCGAGCGATAGGATGCTGCACTGCGAAAGGCAAGGCACCGGCAAGCAACCACTGCGGCTACAATCGATTAAGCAAAAGCTGCGTCAAAAAGACTTGCTGGAGGGAAACGACCGATATAGAACATAACAGGAACGCAGTGGAGTAGCGTGATGAAACTCAATGGAAAATTCGACTATCTTGAACTGCCTGCGACGGGCGGCACGCTGGACAGCGTCAAATCTTTCTACAGCGCCGCCTTTTCATGGTCGTTCACCGACTACGGCCCGACCTATTCCGCCTTTGCCGAAGGCCTCGACGGCGGCTTCCAGGCGGATGCCGGCGAGGCGCCGGCCAAGCCGCTTCCGGTCATCTACTCCAAAAATCTCGAGGAAACGCTGGACGCGGTCGAGAGTGCTGGCGGCACCATCGTCAAGCCGATCTTTTCCTTCCCGGGCGGCAGGCGATTCCACTTCACTGATCCGGCCGGCAACGAACTGGCCGTTTGGGGACATTAGGAAAAGACGCGGATTTCGAGTTATTTTTGATGTTGACAGCCGGGCTCATTCCAATGAGCGTCGGCAATCTTCCAACAGCAAAGCAGACTGATGAAATTCGGCTCAAGCGGCGTTCGGGGTTTGGCTTCCGAATTGGTGGGAAGGCCAAGCGGACTTTATACTGAGGGTTTCGCCCGGCGCTTGCGGTCGACCGGATTTCAGCAAGGCAAGGTCTTCGTCGGGCGCGATTTGCGCGACAGCAGCCCAACGATTGCCGAAGACTGCATGGCGGCTTTGGCCACAGCCGGCTTCCAGCCGGTCGATTGCGGTCCCATCCCCACGCCCGCGCTCGCCTTTTACGCCCGCCTGCATGGCGCCGCGGCGCTTATGGTGACGGGGTCGCATATTCCCGCCGACCGCAACGGCATCAAATTCTATGGGCCGAAGGGCGAGATCGACAAGGCGGACGAGGCCGCCATCACCCGTCACGTCGCGGAACTGTCGGATCGATATCCCTGGCCTCCGGCCCATGCGGACCGGCAAGCCGGCCATGAACAGGCGCTCGCGGCCTTTCGAGATCGTGTCGATGGCATTCTGCCCCCTGGCGCCCTTTCCGGAATGCGTCTCGGCGTCTACCAGCACAGCACGGTTGCGGCGGAGCTGCTGGTCGAGGTCCTGCGGTCCTACGGCGCCGAGGTGATCCCCGTCGGGAAAACAGAAACCTTCGTGCCCGTCGATACGGAAGCCGTCGGCCAGGAAACGATGGCGAGGGTGAAAGGCTGGGTGCGCGAATTCGAATTCGACGCCGTGCTCTCGGCCGACGCCGATGCCGATCGTCCGCTTGTCATCGACGAAAATGGCGAACTGTTCCGCGGCGACCTGATCGGGCTGGCCACGGCGCTGTTCCTCAAGGCCGACATTGTGGTGACGCCGATCACCTCCAATTCAGGCATCTCCGATGCTTTCGGATTCGGCGTCAGGAGAACGAAGGTCGGATCCCCTTTCGTCATAGCGGAAATGGACGCCGCGCGGCAGGCAGGCGGCATTATCGTCGGCTTCGAAGCCAATGGCGGGGTTCTTCTGGGGTCGGACTGCGTGGTGAACGGCAAGGCTTTGTCGGCGCTGCCGACACGGGATTCATTTTTGCCGATCCTGGCGGTGCTAGGCACGATGGCATCGTCCGGAAAATCGCTTTCCGGCCTGCGCCAAACCTGGAGCCTTCCGGTCTGCGCCAGCGAACGGCTCGAGAACTTCCCTGTCGAGAAATCGCGCGGCTTGATGCGAAAGCTCGCCGACCGTGATGCTTTGCAACACTTCCTTGCCCCCTTCGGCAGCGTCTTGGACGTCGATGAGACCGATGGTCTCAGGGCACGGATGACCAGCGGCGAGATCATCCATCTGCGGCCTTCCGGCAACGCTCCCGAATTTCGGTGCTATGCCGAGGCCGCCAGCCATGACAGGGCGAGCGAGATTGTGGCAATGGCGCTGGAACGAGCGCGCGACACCACACTGGCAGATGAATCAGAAGCCGTATAACGAAGACGGAGCCGGCGATCGCCGCAGGCTTGGGGCGCGGCCCGCTCTACAATAACGGGGACACGTGCCCCACGTCTCGCCCGAGCCCTGAGAGCATCGATGACAAGAACGGCGTTGATAACCGGCATTACGGGGCAGGATGGCGCCTATCTGGCCCAGCTCCTGCTTTCGAAGGGTTACCGAGTCCACGGGCTGGCGCGGCGGTCGAGCACAGCCGACGTCAACACCATGCGCCTGAAATGGCTGGGGATCGAAAACGATGTGCGGATCGTGGACGGCAACCTGACGGACCTGTCGGGTCTTAGTCGAACCATGCGCGACGTAAGGCCGGACGAGGTCTACAACCTGGCCGCACAGTCTTTCGTCAGATCCTCGTGGCAGCAGCCGATCCTGACAGGCAACGTCACCGGTATCGGCGTCACCAATGTTCTCGAGGCGCTGCGTCTCGAGATCCCCGAGGCGCGTTTCTACCAGGCGTCGTCGTCGGAGATGTACGGCCTTATCCAGGAGCCGGTGCAGTCGGAGACCACGCCTTTCCATCCCCGCTCTCCCTATGCGGTGGCGAAGGTCTATGGTCACTGGATCACCGTCAATTATCGCGAGAGCTTCGGCCTGCACGCTTCGAGCGGCATCCTGTTCAATCACGAATCGCCGCTTCGCGGCATCGAATTCGTGACACGCAAAGTCACGGACGCCGTCGCGCGCATCAAGAAGGGCATGGCCAAGGAACTGCGCCTGGGCAACATCGACGCCAAGCGCGACTGGGGCCACTCCAGGGACTATGTCCGCGCCATGTGGCTGATGCTGCAGCAGGATCAGCCCGACGACTATGTGGTCGCCACCGGCAGGACGACGACGGTGCGCGATATGTGCAGGATCGCGTTCGAGCATGTCGGGCTGGAGATGGATGACCATCTTGTCATCGATCCCGACCTGTTCAGGCCGGCGGAAGTCGAAATCCTTCGCGGCAATCCGGCCAAGGCAAAGGCGAAGCTCGGATGGGAAGCGACGATCTCCCTGGAGGATATGATCCGCGAAATGGTGGACGCCGATCTGGCGCGCCACTCGGCTGCCAGGAATTGAAAGGAAGCTCTTGCATCAACAGGTCGATGACTTGACGCACCGTCTTCCGTCACGCATCCGCATGCGGACAATTCGTCGTGGTCCGTGAGGCCGGCATGCGCGTTTTGATAACCGGCGCCAACGGTTTCGTCGGGCCCTATGTGGGCGACGCGCTGCGCAGGATTTGCGGCCGCGAAATTGTCATTGCCGCGACCTCCAAGGATGGTGGACCGCATCCCGCCTTCGGCCAGGTCGAAGAACTGGACGTGACCGATCCGGCCGCCGTCCATGATGCCATTGCCTGTCACCAGCCCACCCATGTCATTCACATGGCGGCGGTCGCGGCCCTGGGTGCCGCCCAGGCCGATCCCCGCAACACATGGCGCATTCATGTGGACGGCGCGCTCAACGTGGCCCATGCCATCCTCGACAAAGCACCGGACTGCTGGCTGGTTCATGTCGGATCGGGCCTGGTCTATGGCGAAAGCGCCAAGACCGGACGCCCGCTCGACGAAGGCACGCTGCTTGCTCCGATCGACGACTACGCCGTGACCAAGGCCGCGGCCGACCTCGCGCTCGGCGCGCTTTCGCGCCAGGGATTGAAGTGTGTCCGAATGCGCCCCTTCAACCATACGGGCCCGGGCCAGACCGAGGCATTTGCCGTGCCGGCCTTCGCCATGCAGATCGCCCGGATCGAAGCGGGCCTGGCTCCGCCGGTGATCCGCGTCGGCAACCTCGATGCGAGGCGCGATTTCCTGGATGCGCGCGACATCGCCAACGCCTATGCGCGCGCGGTTCTGAAGAGCCGCGATCTTGCGCCGAACGCCATTTTCAACCTTGCGTCCGGCCTATCCTGGCGGATGGGAGACATCCTCGATCGGCTGCTGGCCCGCAGCAGCGTCAAGATCGTCACGGAGCAGGATCCGCTGCGGTTGCGGCCGAGCGATCTGCCATGCATCGTCGGCGATGCCACCCGCGCCCGGACCCTGCTCGGCTGGGCGCCCGAGCATCCCTTCGAGGATACGCTTGCGGCCGTCCTGGAGGATTGCCGCGCGCGCGTGGCCCAGGTCTAGGAAAGGATGCATGCCTGCTTCCCTGAACGCGGAGCTGAGCCGCTCGCGGCCTGCACCGCCCGAAGCTGCCGCGCGACGCGTGCGGCTTACGATCCACCGCGGGGCGATCGGGCGACGAACTGGCCGGAAATGGCGGCCCCGCGTCACTGCCGATTTTAGTTGATCTCCCGGCATTGAGCTTTGCGTCGCCTCGTCCTATAACGCCGCGCGCAGCGCGGCATGCCCGCCTGCTGGGGCGTCGCCAAGTGGTAAGGCATCGGTTTTTGGTACCGACATTCCCAGGTTCGAATCCTGGCGCCCCAGCCAACCTCCACATCAGCGCCAAGCTCGAACGGACGATCGGCCAACGCGTTTGAAGCATCGCGTGGCTCGACCGAGAACCGGTCGGACATCAGGCGCCTTGAATGGCGATTGCGGTGGTGAGCAAGATCAGGCTCAGCATCGCCAGTGCCGCGCGGATAACGTGCGATAGTTCCCAGCGGTTGCGCAGCGTCGTCCACTCCTGCGCCGGTGGGAGCGGAGCTCCGTCGCTGCCTTCAATCGCGAAGAAGCGCTTGGCCGGCGCGTTCAATTCCACGTCCTGCAGCCAGTGCTTGTTGACCGGCTGGGTCATGAACCAGAAGACAAACTGCATGGCGAGGAGCGCGATCAAGGCGCCGGCGATCAGCCAGACATGGAGCGCACCGCTCGACGTCAGCATCAGCGCAAAAGTCGCGAGGATCCCACCGATCTCCGCGATGCCGCCTCCAATCGTGAAACCCGGGTAGTAGATGCGTTGGACAACGAAATACTCTTGCCTGCCGAGTCGCAACTTGCCCGGCAGCTCCAGCGCGTGGGCGAGCGCCATAGCCATCGCACCGGCCACAAGGACGACGGTCAGGACCTCCAGAAAGACATACATCGGATCGGCCTCTCACTCCAGCTCGAGCGCTTGTGCGGGAGCAACCTCGTCAAGACCGAACGTGATCCTGCCGACCGGGTTCCCGTCGGCACACGCTCCAATTCCGCTGGGCGACGCTGTATGGGCCGTGAGCTGGGCGAAACACAGCGATCGTTTCGGCGCCAACCATCAGCCTAAACCTTTTCCGCCGACAGGCGTTGTTCGTTCCAGACGGACCGACAAACACCGTTCGGAGAGGTTTCAACCGATGTATTTCATGGCACTGGCCACCGATTATGATGGCACGCTGGCGCATGATGGCCTTGTCGCGGCCAGCACGATCTTGGCACTGGAGAAGCTGAAGAAGTCCGGGCGCAAGCTGATCCTGGTCACCGGACGGGAACTGCCCGATCTCAAGGAGGTGTTTCCCGAACTTTCCCTGTTCGACAAGGTGGTCGCCGAAAACGGCGCGCTGGTCTACACGCCGGCCAGCGAGGAAGAGCGCACGATCGCCCCCTCGCCTTCCGCGGATCTTGTCGACAGGCTCAAAAAGCGCGGCGTGAAGCCGCTGTCCGTCGGCCGCTCGATCGTCGCCACCTGGGAGCCGCACCAAGCCACCGTGCTCGACGTCATCAAGCAGCTTGGGCTGGAGCTGGAGATCATCTTCAACAAGGGCGCGGTTATGATCCTGCCTTCCGGCATCAACAAGGCGACCGGGTTGGCGGCGGCGCTCGACGACCTGAAGCTGTCGCCGCACAATGTCGTGGCCGTCGGCGACGCCGAAAACGACCACGCCTTCCTCAGGGCTTCGGGCTGCAGCGTCGCGGTGGCCAATGCGCTGCCCGCCGTCAAGGAAACCGCCGACCTCGTCACCAAGGAAACGCGCGGCAAGGGCGTCGAGGAGCTGATCCGCAGGCTAGTCAAGCACGATCATCTGCTGGCTAAAAAACGCTTGCGCGGCGTGCTGCTCGGGACCTCACGCGGCAAGGACATCTACTTGTCGCCGATGGAAACGGTGCTGATCGCCGGCAGCTCGGGCATAGGCAAATCGACCTTGGCCACGGCGCTCACCGAGCGGCTGGTCGAAAAGGGTCTGCAATTCTGCATTTTCGACCCCGAGGGCGACTATGACGGACTGAAAGGCGCGGTGCCGCTCGGCAACGGCTCGACCGCGCCGAACAAGGAACAGTTGCTGGAATTGATCGAGAAACCGCAGACCAATATCGTGGTCAACGGCCTGGCGCTGAAGGTCGATGAGAGGCCCGATTTCTTCGCTGAATTGCTGCCGGGCCTCGGCAATGTCCGCTATCGCACGGCAAGGCCGCACTGGCTGATCATCGACGAGGCGCATCATTTGATGCCCAAGCGACGCGGGGATACGCGATCCGTGCTTTCGATCGAGCTGCCCGGCACGGTGCTGATCACTGTCCATCCGGAAGCGATCTCGACCGATGCGCTCGGCCTGGTGACGGCGGTGATTGCGCTTGGGCCCAAGGCGAAGGGCGTGATCAAGACCTTCTGCAAGGAAACGGGGCTCCAGGCGCCAAAGAGCATTCCGTTGCCCAAGGGCGACCGGGTACTGTTCTGGCGGCCGCACGACGGCAAGAAGCCGATCACGGTAAAGGCAATCGAGCCGGACCAGTCGCTGAAGCGCCACAGCCGCAAATATGCCGAGGGCGAGCTCGACGAGGCAGGCAGCTTCTACTTCACCGGTCCGAGGAAGGCGATGAACCTCAGGGCCCACAATCTCATCATCTTCGCGCAGATGGCGGAAGGCATCGACGACAAGACATGGGAATACCATCTGCGCGCCGGCGACTATTCCAAATGGTTCCGCCAACAGATCAGGGACAAGGACCTCGCCCGAGAAACGGCTGAGGCGGAGAAGAACAAGGCATTATCGGCCGACGAGAGCCGCAAGCTGGTGATCGACGCCGTGCGGCGGCGCTACACGGCGCCTGCTACGGCTGCGGAGAAGTAGAGCAGGTTCGCCGGCCTGACCGGCCGAGCTTTCAGCTCGCCTCGCGCATCGCCTCGGCCGCCTGCAAGTCCACCGAAACCAGCTGGCTGACGCCCTGCTCGGCCATGGTGACGCCGAACAGCCGGTCCATGCGCGCCATGGTGATGGGGTTGTGGGTGATGATCACGAAGCGCGTCTCGGTGGTCTTCGACATCTCGTCCATCAAATTGCAGAAGCGCTCGACATTGTGATCGTCGAGCGGCGCGTCGACCTCGTCGAGCACGCAGATCGGCGCGGGGTTGGTGAGGAACACCGCGAAGATCAGCGACATCGCGGTCAGCGCCTGCTCGCCGCCGGAAAGCAGCGTCATGGTCTGCGGCTTCTTGCCGGGCGGGCGGGCGAGGATTTCCAGCCCCGCCTCCAGCGGATCCTCCGACTCGATCAACTGCAGCTCGGCCGTGCCGCCGCCGAAGAGATGCGAGAACAGCCGCTGGAAGTGGCCGTTGACCACCTCGAAGGCCGACAGCAGCCGCTCGCGGCCCTCGCGGTTGAGGCTCTGGATCGCCTGGCGCAGCTTGCGGATCGCCTCGATGATGTCCTCGCGCTCGGAAACGATGGTTTCCAGCCTGTCGGACAGTTCCTTCTGCTCCTCCTCGGCGCGCAGGTTCACGGCGCCGAGCCGCTCGCGCTCGATCTTCAGCCGGTCGAGCTGGCGTTCGATCTCGGCCATGTCGGGCATCGGATCGTCGGCTTCGAGGCCGGTATGCTTGATGACCAGATGTGGCGGCGTGTTCAGCGCCTCCTGGATGCGCGCCTCGACCTCGGCGCGGCGTTCATCCGCCGCGGTCAGCCGCTCCTCGGCGCGAACGCGGGTTTCGCGCGATTCGGCGAGCGACTGGATGGCAGCGGTGGCCGCCTTGTCGAGCTCCGCCTGCTTGTTTTCCGCCTCCTGCAGGCGGTCGCCGGCAGCCTTGCGCAGCGCCTCGGCCTCGGAAAGCTGCGTCAGCAGGGCACGGCGCTTGGCGTCGATCTCGTCGGGCGCATCGGCCAGCCGCTCGCGCTCGGCTTCGGCTTCTGCCTTGCGCTCGCCAAGGGCGGCGATCTGCGTCGAGGCATTTTCGGCGCGCTCCACCCAGTTTTTGCGCTCGGCACCGATGGCGTCCAACCGGCGAATGCGCGCCTCGGCCTCGCGCCGCAGCCCTTCATGCACGGCGCGTGCATCGGAAAGCGTGGCGCGGTCGCGCGAGACGTTGGCGGAAGCCTGTTCGAGTTGAAGCTGCAGATCGCCGAGATCGGGCGCGTCCTTCAGCATCTCCTCGGCTTCGAGGAAGGAGGCCTGCGTCTCCTCGTGGCTGTCAACGATGCGAGCGCGTGCCTCTTCTAGCGCGGCGCGCCGGCTCAACAGCTCGCCGCCAGCCTTCTCGGCCTCGGCCAGCGCGTTACGCGCGGCATCCAGCGCATGCTGGGCATCGCGGCCGGCCTGGCGAGCATTGCGCTCGGCCTCACTTGCCAGGCGCATCGCCTGCTCGGCGCGAGCCAGCGCTTCCTCGGCCTCGCGCACGACGCGCGTCGCCTGCACGGCTTCGGCATCGAGCTCGGCCAGGCGGTTCTTCTGCGCCAGCCGCTGCGCGGCGGCGGTCGGGGCATCTGCGCTCGCGGTCAGGCCGTCCCAGCGCCAGAGCGCGCCGTCGCGGCTGACCAGCCGCTGGCCGGGCGCAAGCTGCGCCTGAATACGACGGCCGTCGGCGCCGTCGACGATGCCGATCTGCGCCAGACGGCGCGCAAGCTGCGCCGGCGCGCGCACCACGCTGGCAAGGCTCTTCACGCCTTCAGGCAGCGCCGCATCGCCGGGCTGCACCGCGCTTTCGCCCCAATGCACCGGGGCGCTGCGGTCGAGCGGGACGTCGAGATCCTCGCCGAGGGCCGCGCCAAGCGCGGTTTCATAGCCGCGCTCGACATTGATCTGCTCCAGCACGGACGGAAAGAGATCGCCACTGGCGGCGTTGAGGATCTTGGCCAGCGTGCGCGCTTCGGTCTCGATGCGCGCCAGTTCGGCCCTTGCATCCTGCAGCGGCGGGCGAGCGGCGCTTTCGGCCGCGCGAGCCTCGGCGACGGCCTGCTCGGCGGAAATGGCGCCGGCCTCGCTCTCTTCCAGCCGAGCCAGCGCGTCCTCGACCAGCAGGCGCTTTTCGGCCGGATCGGGCAGGCCGGAAATCCGCGCGACGATATCGGACAGCTCGCGGTCGACCTCGGCAAGCTGGCGCGCGAAGCGGTCGCGGCGCTCGGCGGTCTCGCGCAAGCTACGCTCGATCTGGTGGCGCGAGGCAGCCGCCTCGGCACGCTCGGCTGTCAGCTCGGCAAGTTTCGCCTCGCTTTGCGAGAGCGTCGCGCCGGCCTGCTCGAAGGCGGCGCGCGTGGTCGCCTCGCGCTCGGCAGCACCGGCGTTTTCCGAATTGAGCTCGGCCTCCTCGGCGCGCAGACGCTCGAGGATGTCGGCATTGTCGCGCACCATCCGCTCCTCGCGGGCGATGTCGGCGTCGAGCTGCTGCAGCCGGCGTTCGAGCTCGGTCTGGCGCGCACGGATGCGGCCGGCCTCTTCCTCGATCTGGGTCTTGGCGATCGACAGGCGCTGGAAGGCGGCGGCTGCGGCGGCTTCGGCGTCGCGCAGATCGGGCAGCCGGTGCGCGGCGATGCCCTGCTCCCTGGCCGCCGCCATCTGGGCGGCGGCGCGGTCGCCGACCAGCGTGGTGGCGACGGCAAGCGCTGAACGCGCCTCGCCTTCCTGCGCCTTGGCCAGCGTCCAGCGCAGATGCAAGAGCGTTGCCTCGGCCTTGCGGATATCGGCCGAGAGATTCTTGAAGCGCGAGGCCTGGCGCGCCTGGCGCTTCAGGCTCTCGATCTGACCTTCCAGCTCGCCGACGACGTCGTCCAGCCGCTCGAGATTCTGCTCGGCACCCTTCAGTCTGAGCTCGGCTTCGTGACGGCGCGTGTGCAGGCCGGAAATGCCGGCCGCCTCTTCGAGCAGCGCGCGACGGGCCTGGGGCTTGGCCTGGATCAGCTCGCCGATGCGGCCCTGCCCGACCATCGAGGGCGAGCGCGCGCCGGTCGATTGGTCGGCGAACAGAAGCTGCACGTCCTTGGCGCGCGCTTCCTTGCCGTTGATGCGGTAGAGCGAGCCCGCCTCGCGCTCGATGCGGCGCGACACCTGCAATTCATCGGCATCATTGAAGGCGGCGGGTGCCGTGCGGTCGGTGTTGTCGAGGAAAAGCGTGACTTCGGCGGTGTTGCGCGCAGGCCGCGCACCCGAGCCCGAGAAGATCACGTCGTCCATGCCGGACGCGCGCATGTTCTTATAGGAGCTTTCGCCCATCACCCAGCGCAGCGCTTCGACGAGGTTCGACTTGCCGCAGCCGTTCGGCCCGACAATGCCGGTCAGCCCGCGTTCGATGACGAACTCGCCGGGCTCCACGAAGGACTTGAAACCAAGGAGGCGAAGGCGCGAAAACTTCATTCGCGCCGCCCGACACTACAGGGGTGCGCGCCGAAGCCGGACCGCTTCGGCGCGGCCTGGATGTCAGAGCAGAGGGTCGATGATGGCCGACATTTCCTCAATCGACATCGCCCCTTTGTAGGTCTTTCCATTGATGAAGAAGGTCGGCGTCGAGTCGACCTTGAACTCGTCCGCTCCGCGTTTCTGGACTGCTCTCACATCGTCCAGAAGTTTCTGGTCCGTCAAGCAGGACTCAAAGGACTCCTGTGTAAAACCGGCAAGCTTCGAGATCTGCAGCAGCGCTTCCTTGGTGTTGCTGACGCCAACCCAGCTCGGCTGCTGCTTGAACAGCACGTCGACCATGGCGAAGTAATTATCCTTCGAGCAGCGCGCCAGCATGAAGCCGGCCTCAGCGCTCGGGTCGAATGGGAATTCGCGCAGGATGTAACGGACCTTGCCGGTGTCGATGTATTTCGACTTCAACTGAGGGAAGGTGGTGTCGTTGAAATGCGCGCAATGCGGGCAGGTCATCGATGCGTATTCGACGATTGTGACCTTGGCGTCGTCCTTGCCGAGCTGCTTGTCGGGCAGCGCGCCGGGCTTCAGCAGCTCCGCCATGTCGACGGTGCCCTGCGCCTCGGGCACCTGGGCCGCCGCAGGCGTCGCGGCCGGCTTGGCAGGCGTCGACGGGTTGGCCGGCTTCACATCGGCGGCCTTGGCCTCCTCGCCGGAGTCGCTGCATGCTGCAAGCAGCGCCACCGCAGGAACAGCAGCCAGCGTGGTCAGAAGGTTTCTGCGAGACAGACTTTTGCCAAACGGGGCACGGTTCATGCGAATCACCTGATATCGGTTGGATTTTGCAATGCAAGGGCTAGAAAAGGCGAGAGTTGGCGCGAATTAAGGCATCGCGATCCTCAATCCAATCGGGAAACTTGATCACAAGCATCACGAATGCGCGAGATCGGTAACGCATTCATGACGCTTCTTACGACCCTTTGGGCTTCCTTTCACCCATAATTGTAGCGCCGAGCCGCTCCAGCGAAGCGCGCAGGCCGTCGTCCTCGATCTTGCCGACCATGCGCGAAAGCTTCGATTTTTCGGCCTCGCTCAAAGGCCGCGGCGCTGGCTTTGGGCGCGCCTTTTGCGAAAGCACCGGTTTTTGCAGGATCTTGATGCGGCCGACCGCGTTGAAACCCAGGAAGGCGTTGACGCGGTTGATCACCTCGCCGGCCTCGTGCTGCAGATGCAGCGCGGCCATGCCCTCGCAGGCGATGATCAATGTCGCCGGCTCGAACGGGTCGTCCTCATGCAGCCGGCGCGGCCACTGGATTTTTTCCGGCCGCGAGTAGGCGGCAAGGCGCGGTCCGGCGATCTCTTCCCAGGACTGCACCAACCCTATCGAGATGCCGGCGCGCTTCTTCAGCACCGGATCGAGGATCTCGGTCGCGAGATCGCTGACCGGAACGGGATTGCCGAAGGGCCTTTTCCCTGCCATGTGCGTTCTCCAGTCCCCAGCTCATCCGATCAATGGCACCACTAAACCAGACCCGCAAGGCATCACAGCAGGCCGCATCCGGCGACGCGGGATCCGGAGATACCAGCAAAGCTGGATCCCGGGATATCGGGGCCTGCCTGCTTGCCTGGTATGATGCGCATCATCGTGACCTGCCCTGGCGTGTGACGCCAAGCGCGTTTGCGCGAGGCGCAAGGCCCGACCCCTATCGCGTCTGGCTGTCCGAGGTGATGCTGCAACAGACCACGGTCGAGGCGGTAAAAGCCTATTTCCGCAAGTTCGTCGAGAAATGGCCTACGGTCGAGGCGCTGGCGGCGGCACCCGCCGAGGACGTGATGAAGGCGTGGGCCGGGCTCGGCTATTACTCAAGGGCGCGCAACCTGAAGGCCTGCGCCGACCTCGTGGCGCTGCGAGGCGGCCGCTTTCCCGACACCGAGGCCGGCCTGCGCGAATTGCCGGGCGTCGGTGCCTACACCGCTGCGGCGATCGCGGCGATCGCCTTCGACCGGCCGGCGGCGGTCGTCGACGGCAATGTCGAGCGGGTCGTGACCCGGCTCTATTCGATCGAAACACCGCTCAGCGAGGCCAAGCCGCAGATCCGAGCGCTGGTCGAAAAGCTGGTACCGCAAACGGGGCCCGGCGATTTCGCCCAGGCGATGATGGATCTCGGCGCGACGATCTGCACGCCGAAGCGCCCGCGCTGCATGCTGTGCCCGGTGCGCGAGGATTGCAGCGCCATTCTCAGCGGCGATCCGGAACGCTTTCCGGTCCGCCTGCCGAAGGACGACAAGCCGCTGCGCAAGGGTGCCGCCTTCGTCGCCGAGCGCGACGACGGCGCCATCCTCTTGCGCAAGCGGCCCGACAAAGGCCTGCTCGGCGGCATGACGGAGGTGCCGACCACCGCCTGGACCGCCAGGGTGGATGGCGCGACGACGGCGGATGCCGCGCCTTTTCCCGCCGATTGGCGGCGCGCCGGGCAGATCGGCCATGTCTTCACACATTTCGCGCTCGAGCTCGACATCTTTCATGCCCATGTCAAGCGCGATGCGCCCGACGGGTATTTCTGGTCGCTGGCCCATGAAATTTCCGGGGAAGCGCTGCCCACCGTCATGAAAAAGGTAATCGAGACGGCCATACCGGGCGCGACCAAAAAGCAGCACCCGCATTGAAAGGACCGCAATGACCGAAATCCGCCATATCGTCTTCGACATCGGCAAGGTGCTTATCCATTACGATCCGGACATTCCATTCAGCCGCCTGATCCCCGATGCCGAAGAGCGGCGGTGGTTCTTCGACAATGTCTGCACGAGCGCCTGGAACATCGAGCAGGATCGCGGGCGGACATGGGAAGAGGCCGAGGCGGCGCTGATCGCCGAACATCCCGACCACGCCGAGAACATCCGCAACTTCCGCCGCCACTGGCATGATATGGTGCCGCATGCCTATGACGACAGCGTCGCGCTGCTCGAGGGCCTGATCGATGACGGCCGCGACGTGACCCTGCTCACCAACTGGGCGTCGGATACATTCCGCGAGGCTCGCGCCCGTTTTCCGTTCCTTGAGAAGCCGCGCGGCATCACGGTCTCCGGCGACATCGGCCTGATCAAGCCGGACCGCGCCATCTACGACCATCACGTGGCTTCGTTCGGGCTCGATCCGGCGGCTTCGCTATTCATCGACGACAGCCAGAAGAATGTCGACGGCGCCAAGGCGGCGGGCTGGCAGGCCGTGCTGTTCACCGACGCCAAGGCACTTAAGGCAGACCTTGAGCGGCTGGGGATTGCAGCCTGATCTGAATCGCTTGCGGCGATCCGTTGATGTTTTGGTTCAGCTTCAGGCGAATCAGCCCCCTGCCCGCTCCATGCCGAGCCTGGCGATACGGCGCAGCTCGTCGATCGGGGTCAGGCCGCCGCTGCGCTCATAGTGCCAGAAGGTCCAGCCGTTGCAGGCGTCCAGCCCCTGCACTTCGGCGCCGATCTTGTGGATCGAGCCGGCGCTGTCGCCGATCGCCAGCGTGCCGTCGGCGCGCACCTTTGCCGCCCAGCGCTTTTTGGCGTCATAGAGCGTGGCGCCGGGCGCCACCAGACCGTTGTCGATCAGGCTGATGAAGGCGACGCGCGGTTCGGCGCGCTTGCCGGAAAGCACGGTGAGATCGGCGCTTTCCAGCGGGCGCACCGCGGCGATGCGCTCATTGGCGGCATCGATATAGGCTTGCTCGCGCTCGATGCCGACAAAGTGGCGGCCAAGGCGCTTGGCGACAGCGCCGGTGGTGCCGGAACCGAAAAAGGGATCGAGCACGACGTCGCCCGGCTTCGTCGAAGCCATCATGATGCGGGCAAGCAAGGCTTCCGGTTTCTGCGTCGGATGCAGCTTGTTGCCGTTCTCGTCCTTCAGCCGCTCGCCGCCGGTGCAGATCGGGAAAAGCCAATCGGAGCGCATCTGCAGGTCGTCGTTCGAGGCTTTCAGGGACTCGTAATTGAAGGTGTAGCCCTTGGCCTTCTGGTCGCGCGAGGCCCAGATCATCGTCTCGTGCGCGTTCTGGAAGCGCCGGCCACGGAAATTCGGCATCGGGTTGGTCTTGCGCCAGACGATGTCGTTCAGGATCCAGAAGCCGAGATCCTGCATGCGGGCGCCGACGCGGAAGATGTTGTGATAGGAGCCGATGACCCAGATGGTGCCGCTGGGCTTCAGCACGCGGCGCGCCGCGAGCAGCCAGGCACGGGTAAAGGCGTCATAAGCCTCGAAACTCTCGAATTGATCCCAGTCGTCGTCGACGGCGTTGACCTTGGACTGGTCGGGCCGGTGCAGGTCGCCGTCGAGCTGCAGATTATAGGGCGGGTCGGCGAAGATGATGTCGATCGACTTTTCCGGCAGGCGGTCAAGCGCGGCGACGCAATCGCCTTTCAGGATGGTATCCAGCCATTCGGACCGCTGGGGAGCGTGGGAAAGCTCGTCGAGAAGACGCATGGCAGACATCAAAACACCCAAAGCACGCGTTACGGTTTACTGACTGTTATGGTTACCGATCAGCGTAAACATTCAGTGAAGGCTGCAGACGCTTGCTCGGTTTGCGAAGAGCGGCCTGTTGGTGTATGCCGCACCGCTTGGGCCAGCCATGCCACGCTCCCCTTCTCAACGTCCGGATTGCCATGCCCCAGCCAGACCTTGTCATCTTCGATTGCGACGGCGTGCTCGTCGATTCCGAAATCATTGCCGCGCGCATCGATGCGGAGCTTCTGACGTCGGCCGGATTCGAGATTTCGGCCGAGGAGCTTGCCGAGACTTATGCCGGCCTGACCTTCAAGGACATCATGTTGCGGGTCGAGGAGAAGTCGCGGATCCCATTCCAGGCCTCGCTGATCGACCGCGAGGAGGAACTCGTCGACCGCAAGCTGCGCGCAGACGTGCGCATCATCGACGGCGCTCGCGAGGCGGTGGCGGCCGTAACCGCGCCGCGCGCCGTCTGCTCCAATTCACGCACCGAGCGGGTCGAATTCATGCTGGAGAAGGTGCGGCTGCTGCAGTTCTTCGCCGGCCGCATCTTTTCGGGCCTCGATATTCCCAGCAAGAAGACCAAGCCGGCGCCGGACGTGTTTCTCTACGCCGCCGAAAAGCTCGGCGCCAACCCGAAGAACACTTTCGTGATCGAGGATTCCGTGCACGGCATCGCCGGCGCCAGGGCCGCCGGCATGCGCGTCATTGGCTTCACCGGCGCCGGGCACAGCTATCCGGGCCATGCCGATGCGCTGACCGAGGCCGGCGCCGAAACGGTCATCCGGCGCTGGGCGGAGCTCAACAGCACGATCGCGGCGCTGTCGGAGTGGTCGGAAGACGCTTGAGGATCGTTCGAATCCTGGCCCTTGCTCAGTTCGTCGCTGGAGCGCGCTTCTTCCTCTTGCCTTTCGGCTTGTCCGCCGAGGCGACCGGCGTGTTCTCGTCATAGCCGGCATAGGCCTGGTAGTCGCGCGCGGTCGGCTCCGGCACCACGACATTGTTGTCGACGAAGACGAATTGGGTAGCGGCCGATGGGTCGGTAACCTGCACCTGGTACGGATGCAGCTGCGAATAAAGCACCTCCTCGCCATGCTGAACCGCGATGCGGATCGGCATGGTGACGGTGCCGGGCGCGAACATCGGCCCCGGCACGATCTTGCCGGCGACGGCTATCTTCATCGACATCTGGCCGTTGGCATGGGTGCAATCGCGCGTCACGTCGGTGATCGACGCCTGGTAGATGATCTTCGACGGATCGTGAGCGGGATCGATCGGCTGGCCGTTGGGTCCGGTCTGTGCGGCCGCGGCGGCTGCCTCGGCCTCGGCGTCGGCCGCGGCGTCAACTTTCTTTTTCTTGGGCTTCGCCGTCGTGCCTTTGGCATAGGTGTTGAAATAGGCAGTGCCGTCGCGCAGCGTCACCTTCGGACAATAGGCTCGCAACTGGCTGGCGAGGATCTTGGGATCCTGCGGCGGCGGCGGCGCGACGGGATCCTTCTTGGTTAGACCAAAGTTAAGAATACCATTGTCGCTCGATTGGCAGCCGGCGGCGGCAAGCATAAAGCCGGTGAGCGCCAGACCCGCAACAAAACGACGGTTGACCGAATAAAACGCCATGAAACTGCACTTCCCTCTCACAAAGCCGGTGACGTATAGCAACCGCGCGGCAAAAATGCGACTGAGCGGGCTCGGAAAATTAACCAATTGCCGTGGATGACGCGACCGGCAGCAATAGGCCTTTGACGATGCAATATGTGAGTACCCGCGGGGATGCGCCCGCGCTTGGATTTTCCGACGCTGTGCTGGCCGGCCTGGCGCGCGACGGCGGGCTCTACGTGCCGCGCGAGTGGCCACAGTTTTCGGCCGCCGACATCCGCGCCATGCGCGGCCTTGCCTATCCGGACCTTGCCATCCGCGTGCTGACGCCGTTCCTCGGCGGCGAGATCGCGGCGCCCGTCTTCGAGCGGCTGGTGCGCGAGGCCTATGCGACTTTCCGGCACGAGGCCGTCTGCCCGCTGGTGCAGACCGGGAAAAACACCTTCATCCTCGAGCTGTTCCACGGCCCGACGCTGGCCTTCAAGGACGTGGCGATGCAGTTGCTGGCGCGACTGATGGATTATGTGCTTTCGGAACGGGGCAAACGCGCCACCATCGTCGGCGCGACCTCGGGCGACACCGGGGGTGCCGCGATCGATGCGTTCGCCGGCCGCGACCGCACCGACATCTTCATCCTGTTCCCGCACGGCAAGGTATCGCCGGTGCAGCAGCGCCAGATGACGACGTCGAGCGCGGCAAACGTCCATGCGCTGTCGGTCGAAGGCAATTTCGACGACTGCCAGGGCCTGGTTAAGGACATGTTCAACGACCACGCCTTTCGCGACAGGGTGTCGCTGTCGGGTGTGAATTCGATCAACTGGGCCCGCATCATGGCCCAGATCGTCTATTATTTCTCGTCGGCCCTGTCGCTCGGCGCGCCCGACAGGCCGGTCTCCTTCACCGTGCCGACGGGCAATTTCGGCGATATTTTCGCCGGCTACGCCGCCAAGCGCATGGGCCTGCCGATCGAGCGGCTGATTATCGCCACCAACGACAACGACATCCTGGCACGCACACTGGCGAGCGGCGAATACCGCACCAAGGGCGTGTTCGCCACGACCTCGCCGTCGATGGACATTCAGGTGTCGTCGAATTTCGAGCGGCTGCTGTTCGAGGCCGCAGGCCGCAATGCCGAGACCGTGCGGCGCTATATGAACGGCTTGAAGCAGTCGGGCGCCTTCACCATCGAGGAGGGCGAGCTCAAGCGCATCCGCGCCGAGTTCGATGCCGGCCGCGCCAGCGTCGACGAGGTCGCCGCCACCATCCGTGCGACGCTCGAGGCGAGCAACTACCTGCTCGATCCGCATACGGCCGCAGCCGTCCGTGTCGCCGCCAGCCAGGACTCCGGCGCGGTGCCCATGGTGGTGCTCGGCACCGCGCATCCGGCGAAATTCCCGGCGGCGGTCGAGGCCGCGAGCGGCATCACCCCTGCCCTGCCCGCATGGCTAGGCGGCTTGATGACAGCCGACGAAAAATACACGATACTTCCATCCGACTTGAAAATGGTGGAAGATTACGTGGACCGCCACTCGCGGGCGGCGCGTTAGGGAGTACTTGCCATATGGGTGTTGAGGTAAGCCGTCTGTCGAACGGCCTGACAGTCGCCACCGAAACCCTTCCAAGCATCGAATCGGTTGCCCTTGGTGTCTGGGTCAAGTCAGGCGCCCGCAACGAGCGCGACGAAGAGCATGGCATGGCCCATCTGCTCGAGCACATGGCGTTCAAGGGCACGAAGCGCCGCAGCGCCTTCGAGATCGCCTCGGAAATCGAGAATGTCGGCGGCGAGATCAACGCCGCCACCAGCGTCGAGACGACCTCCTACTACGCCAGGGTGCTTTCCGACGACGTGCCGCTGGCGGTCGATATCCTGGCCGACATCCTGCAGGAATCCGAATTCGATCCCGACGAGCTGGAGCGCGAGCAGCATGTGATTCTGCAGGAGATCGGCGCCGCGCACGACACGCCCGACGACATCGTCTTCGACCGCTTCACCGAAACGGCTTTCCGTCATCAGACCATCGGCCGCTCGATCCTCGGCACGCCGGAGACGGTCAAATCCTTCACCTCCAAACAGTTGCACAGCTTCATCGAGCGCCAATATGACGCGGAGCGGATGGTCGTCGTGGCCGCCGGCGACGTCAAGCACGACAATTTCGTGCACGAGGTCGAGAAGCGGCTTGGCGGCTTCCGCGCCAAGGCGGCGGGCAATATCCCGCAATATGCGCAATATGTCGGCGGCGACTTCCGCGAGGACCGCGACCTGATGGATGCGCAGATCGTGCTCGGCTTCGAGGGCCGCGCCTACCATGTGCGCGATTTCTACGCTTCGCAGGTGCTGTCGATGATCCTGGGCGGCGGCATGTCGTCGCGGCTGTTCCAGGAGGTGCGCGAGAAGCGTGGCCTCTGCTACTCGGTCTATGCCTTCCACTGGGGTTTTTCCGACACCGGCATCTTCGGCGTGCATGCCGCCACCGGGCAGAGCGACATCGCCAAGCTGGTGCCGGTGATCATCGGCGAATTGCAGAAGGCCGGCGAGAGCATCCAGCAGGACGAGCTCGACCGGGCGCGGGCGCAATATCGCGCCGGCCTGATCATGTCGGCCGAAAGCCCAGCGAGCCGCGCCTCGCAGATTGCCCGGCAATTGCTGTTGTTCGGGCGGCCGATTGCCAAAGAGGAATTGATGGAGCGGCTTTCGGCGCTGACCGTCGAGCGGCTGACCGATCTCTCCTCGCGGCTGTTCTCGACCAAGCCGACGCTTACCGCGGTCGGTCCCGTGGGCACGCTTGCGCCCTATGAGGCGATCCTCGAATCGCTTGCGGGCCCGCAGACGACGGCCCGCCGGCTCGCCGTCTGATCTTCGACCAAAACCGTGTTCGCGCTCCCTTTCTTTCGCCGCGACCTGCCGGCACTGAAGGGCGACAAGGTCACGCTGCGCGTGCCCTTGACCAACGACTATCGCGAATGGTCGGCGGTGCGCGGCGAAAGCCGCGCCTTCCTCGAACCCTGGGAGCCGCGCTGGCAGCCGGACGAGCTCGACCGCAATGCCTGGCGCCTGCGCATCAGCCGCTACCGCGAGGATTATGCCCAGGGCACGGCTATCGCCTTCTTCATCTTCGAAAAATCGAGCGGCAAGCTCGCCGGCGGCATCACGCTCGGCAACATCCGCCACGGCGTCGCGCAGAGCGGCCATATCGGCTACTGGATCGGTGAACGCTTCGGCGGCCGCGGCATGATGACAGAGGCGGTCAAGCTGGTGTCGCGCTTCGCCTTCGATACGCTGCGGTTGCACCGGATCGAAGCTGCCTGTATTCCCGAAAATGCCCGGTCGATCCGTGTGCTTGAAAAAGCCGGATTCCGGCGCGAAGGACTTCTGCGATCCTATCTCAGGATCAACGGCATCTGGCAGGATCACTACCTCTACGCCCGGATCGCGGACGATCCGCCGGGCGATGGAACGAAGGGCTGATTGTGACGAATTTTCCGCGATTAGCGTCGCTATTCGCCCTCATCATGACGGTCGTCGTCACGCTTTTTTCGGCCATGCCGGCTTTTGCCGTCGAGCCGATCAAAATCGCGCGCGACGACAAGGCGCTGGACCTATCGCGCGCCGTGGAAATCTACCGGAACCAGGGTGAGAATTTCCAGGTCTCGACGGCGCCCGGCCCCGACGGCATCGTGCGGCGCATCGAAGTGGAAGCCAATGATGCTCGCTCGAGCGGCGACTGGGCCGTCTTCGCGCTCGCCAACACCACCGACCAGCAGCTCGACCGGCTGATCGTCGCGCCGCATTTCCGGCTGGTGAATTCCGGCATCTTCTGGCCGGATCTCGGCTCCACGCGCATCGCCGCCATCACGCCCAGCGAGGGCTTCGCGCTCGACCGCCAGACAAGCCCCGACGCCGACGTATTCCGGGTGACGCTGAACCCCGGAACGGTGGTGACCTTCATCGCCGAGCTCGCCTCGCCGAAACTGCCGCAGGTCTATCTCTGGGAGCCGGATTCCTACAAGGACTCGGTCAATTCCTACACGCTGTTCCGCGGCATCGTCATCGGCATTTCGGGGCTTCTTGCGCTGTTCCTGACGATCCTGTTCGTGGTCAAGGGAACCTCGATGTTCCCGGCGACCGCGGCGCTCGCCTGGGCGGTGCTGGCCTATATCTGCGTCGACTTCGGCTTCCTCAACAAGATCATCGAGATATCGCCCGGCAACGAGCAGATCTGGCGGGCCGGCACGGAGGTGGCCTTGGCCGGAACCTTCGTGGTGTTCCTGTTCGCCTATCTCAACCTCAACCGGTGGCATGGTCATTTCAGCTACGGCGCGCTGGTCTGGATCCTAGGGCTCTTGTTGATCGCGGGGGTCGCCATCGTCGATCCGGCGGTCGCCGCCGGCGTTGCCCGCATCTCGTTCGCCGCCACCGCGCTCACGGGTCTCGGCCTGATCATCTTCCTCGGCATCCGCGGCTATGACCGCGCGATCATGCTGGTGCCGAGCTGGGTGATGGTGTTGCTATGGCTATGCGGATCGTGGATGGCGATCACCGGCATGCTGGACAACGACATCGCCCAGCCGGCGCTGGGCGGCGGGCTGATCCTGATCATCCTCTTGATCGGCTTCACGGTCATGCAGCACGCCTTTGCCGGCGGCGCGCTGCATCAGGGCCTGTTCTCCGACCTGGAGCGGCAGGCGCTCGCCGTCGCCGGCTCGGGCGACATCGTCTGGGATTGGGACGTGCTGCGCGACCGCGTGGTGACTAAGCCCGACATCAGCCTGCAGCTCGGCCTTGCGCCCAACAGCCTTGGGGGTGCGGCCCGCAACTGGCTGCCGGTGCTGCATGCCGACGACCGCGACACGTTCCGCACCACGCTCGACGTGGTGCTGGAGCATAGGCGCGGCAAGGTAGCGCAGAACTTCCGCCTGCGCGGCGCCGACGGCCATTACCACTGGTTCTCGCTGCGCGCCCGCCCGGTGATCGGCTCCGACGGCGAGGTGATCCGCTGCGTCGGCACCATGATCGACGTCACCGAGCAGAAGAAATCCGAGGAAAGGCTGCTGCACGACGCCGTGCATGACAATTTGACCGGCCTGCCGAACCGCGAATTGTTCATGAACCGGCTGGAAGCGATCATCTCGATCGCCCGCACCGAGGAGAAGGTGCGCCCGACGGTCTTCATCATCGACATCGATCGCTTCAAGCAGGTCAATGACGGCCTTGGCATCTCCGCCGGCGACACCATTCTGCTCACTGTCGCGCGCCGGCTGCACCGGCTGCTCAAGCCGAAGGATTCGCTGTCGCGCTTTGCCGGCGACCAGTTCGCGCTGATGCTGCTTTCGGAACAGGACCCGGCCCGCATCGCTGCCATGGCGGACGCCATCAAGCACGCGATCAACAATCCGATCACCTTCGCCAAGCGAGAAATCGTGCTCACCGCATCGATCGGCCTGATCACCTGGACGACGGCGCAGACTTCGGCCGAGGACATGGTCAAGGACGCCGAGCTTGCCATGCACCAGGCCAAGCGTTTCGGCGGCGACAGGATCGAGCCCTTCCGTCCCGCCTTCCGCACCGTCGGCACCGACCGGCTGCAGTTCGAATCCGACCTTCGCCGCGCTATCGAGCGGCGCGAGTTCACGCTTGCCTACCAGCCGATCGTGCGGCTGGAGGATGGCAGCGTCGCCGGCTTCGAGGCGCTGCTGCGCTGGGACCATCCGCGCCGCGGCATGATCCCGCCGGGGGACTTCATTCCGGTCGCCGAGAATTGCGGGCTGATCGTGCAGCTCGGCCTGTTCGCCATGCAGCAGGCGGCCGAGGACCTCGCGACCTGGCAGAAGCAGATCGGCGACGCGCCGCTGTCGGTGTCGGTCAACCTGTCCAGCCGCCAGCTCATCCGCCGCGACCTGGTCAGCGACGTCCGCTCGGTCATAGCGCGCGCCAATCTGAAACCGCGCTGCTTCCGGCTGGAGCTCACCGAGTCCCTGGTGATGGACAATCCCGAGCAGACCGCGCATGTGCTGACCAAGCTGAAGCAGCTCGGCATCGGATTGTCGCTCGACGATTTCGGCACCGGCTATTCCTCGCTCTCCTACCTGACGCGCTTCCCCTTCGACACCATCAAGATCGACAAGAGCTTCGTCGACGACGCCACGCCGAAGCGTGCCGTGCTGCTCAAATCGATGGTCAACATGGCGCATGAGCTGGGGCTTTCGGTCGTGGCGGAAGGCATTTCGGATGAAAGCGACGCGCTGGAGCTGCGCCAGATGGGCTGCGAATATGTGCAGAGCTTCATGTTCGGCGCGCCGATGCCCGGCGACCAGGTGCTGAAGACGCTGAGGGAGCAGTATCCGCTGACCCAGGCTTAGAGGCGGTTTGGAAACTCTGCTCCTGCGGCCATCTGGATGCGCTTTCTGCGCGTCCGGTGCTCACGTGCGTTAAGCACGCTCCGCTCCGGTTCTCGAAATCACCACCATATGGCTGGCATGAGCGAGTTTCGAAACGGCCTCTGCGTCTGCTCGGGTAGGCTAAGCGTGCCCGGCGGCGGCGCTCAGATGGGCGAGGTCGATGCCGATCGAGGCAAGGATACGGTCGTATTTGCGCTCGATATCGGTGTCGAAGAGAAGCTCCGGCGTCGCCGGACAGGTGAGCCAGCCATTCTCGGAGATCTCCGTTTCGAGCTGGCCGGCGCCCCAGCCGGAATAGCCGAGCGCCATGAGGGCATGGCGCGGGCCGCGGCCGGTCGAGATGGCCCGCAGGATATCGACGGTTGCCGTCAGACAGATATCGTCGGAGACGTTGAGCGAGGATTCCACGCGATAGTCGCCCGAATGCAGCACGAAGCCGCGGCTGCGGTCGACGGGCCCGCCGTTGCGCACGACGAAATCGCGCGTATGCGCCGGCAGGCGGATCGCTTCCTGCTCGTTCATGATGCCGAGTTGCACAAGCAGGTCCGGAAACAGCATCTGCTGCGTCTGATTGATGATCAGGCCCATCGCGCCCTCGTCGCTATGGGCGCAGATGTAGATGACGGAGCGCGCGAAACGGTCGTCCTTCATGCCAGGCATGGCAATCAGGAACTGATCGTCGAGGAAACCGCGTCCGGCGGCCGACTTCTTGTGGCGCAGCAAGTCCATGGCCTCAGCGTAACGCGTTTCGGCAGCGCCGAAAAGATGGTGCCAGTCCCCGATGTCACGCAAATATGATACCGGGAGAGCGATGAAGTCATTGCGCGGCCAAGAACGGACGGTCAAATCACCGCATGCGATACATGAAATTACTGGTTCTCGGCGTCGTTTTCGGGTGGGCTACAAGCCTACCGGCTGAGGCCTCCTCCTCTAACTGGTACAACAGTGAAGGCGGCAAGGTTCGGCTGGTGACCACCGGCAAGCCCGACCAGGTCGGCAAGATCCACGGCGTGCTCGACATCGCGTTGAAGCCCGGCTGGAAAACCTATTGGCGCGATCCAGGCGACGCCGGCGTGCCGCCGCAACTCGACATATCGGGCAGCACCAATGTCGCCGACGCGCAATTGTCGTTCCCGCAGCCGCAGCGGCATGACGACGGCTATGGCAAATGGGCCGGCTACGATCGTCCGGTGTCGCTGCCGGTGACGTTCACGCTGTCTTCGCCCGACCAGCCGGCGACCATCGATGCCAATATCTTCCTCGGCATCTGCGAGACGATCTGCATTCCAGTGCAGACCCGGCTCAGCGTCGATCCCGGGTCCGACCCCGATAACGCGACCGACGCGGCCCTGGTGAAAACCGCACTTGCGACGCTGCCCTCCCCGGCCCGGTCCGATTTCGGCATCAGCGTGCTGTCCAGCGACCATGAGACCCTTGTCGTCCAGGCGCAGTCGCCCGGCGATCCGCAATCCGTCGATCTCTTCATCGCCGGCGAGCGCGACTACATGTTCGGCGCGCCGGTGCGCAGTCAGAAGGATGGCAAGCTCGTCTTCACCGTGCCGATCCTCGACCGGCCGTCGGCGGCGCCGACCGATGGCGGGCTGTATTACACGCTGACCAGTGCCGAGGGTTCGGTGGACGGGCTGCTGCCTTTCCCTTGATGCAGGGTCTTTCTGAGCCGCAATTCCGGACGGAAAACCGCTGCACACTTTTCCTGGAATTGCTCTGAAGAGTTGCCGGAGCCCGCGCAGTCCGATATCGAAGGCATCGATCCTTCCCATCCCCCAAGCGAGGCACCCCATGACCATTGCGGTTGGCGAAAAACTGCCCGAAGCGACCTTCAAGACCATGACCGCGGACGGCGCAAAGTCGATCACCGGCGATGAGATCTTCGCCGGCAAGAAAGTCGTGCTGTTCGGCGTTCCCGGCGCCTTCACGCCGACCTGCAGCAACAACCACCTGCCTGGCTATCTGGAGAATCATGACGCCATCCTGGCCCGCGGCGTCGACACGATCGCCGTCGTCTCGGTCAACGACGTGCATGTCATGGGCGCCTGGGCGCGGTTCACCGGCGGCGAAGGCAAGATCCTCTATCTCGCCGACGGCAGCGGCGATTTCGCCAAATCGGTGGGACTCGACAACGATCTTTCCGGGGCCGGCATGGGCCTGCGTTCGAAGCGCTTCTCAATGATCGTCGACGACGGCAAGGTCGTGGCGCTCAATGTCGAGACCAAGCCGGGCGTCGACGAGAGTGGCGCGGCAAAAATCCTCGAGCAGCTCTAGATCAGGTCAGGTTTCGTTGGCCCCATGATCTTGTCCGAAAACCAGTTCCACTTTTTGCGTTCGCTGACCTTCGGTTCAGGATCATGCTCTGATGTTTGACACCGTCTGGCGCGCAGTGGCGATCGGCATCGGCGCCACAGTATTCATGGATGTCTGGGCGATCGTCCTCAACAAGGCGTTCGGCCTGCCATTGCCCAACTGGGGCATGGTCGGACGCTGGGTGCGGCATCTGCCGAAGAGGGTTTTTCACGACGATATCGGCAAGGCGGCACCTTATGCGCATGAAAAGGCGCTCGGCTGGGCATTCCACTACCTCGTCGGCATTCTCTACGGCGTGATCCTTGTCGTGCTCGCCGGCGCGGGCTGGCTGGCGGCACCGACATTCCTGCCGGCCTTCATCCTCGGCATCGTCACGGTTGGGGCCGGCTGGTTCCTCCTGGCGCCGGGCATGGGCGCCGGCTGGGCGGCGTCCAAGCTTCCCAATCCGATGAAGGTGCGCGCGCTCAACCTCCTGGCGCACACGGTGTTCGCGCTCGGCATGTTCTCGACGGCGCTGCTGATCCGCTGACGATCAAATGCCGCTATGCGGCGCCAGTTCGTCGATGGGGCGCCAGCCGTGCAGGATGCGGCGAGCCTCAATGTCATAGGCGAAGTAATTGCCGCCGCCCGCCGGCTGATCCGCGATACGGCTGATCTCGCGGCCATCGAGCGAAAGCAGCAGAAGTGTTCCCACGCCTCCGTGGCCAACGAAAGCCACGTTGCCGGTGAGGCCGGTGCCAAGCACGGCGTCGACTTCGTCCATGATGCGCTGCTGCGCGTCTATCGCCCTTTCCCATCCGCGGATGCAGTCGTGCGGCCTGGCGAAGAACTCGTCGGCAACCGCTTCGAATTCCGGCGGCGGCAGGAAGCCCGTCGCCGACCGGTCGTTCTCGTGCATCCGCTCCCGCACCTCGACCTCGAGATGAAGGTGCTTCGCCAGGATTTCCGCAGTTTCGACCGCCTTGCGTTCAGCGGACGACACGATGCGCCCAATCGAGCCGATCCAGGGCTGATCGAGCATCGCAACAGCCCTTGCCCGGCCGATGTCAGACAGCCCCCATTCCGGCACCGGAATGTTGGCGTCGATCCGAACCTGCGGATGGGTAATGTAATAGGCGATCGGCAAGGCAAACTTTCTCCGATCAGATGCGGGCTCGATGGCCGATCAGTAGCTCTGGGTCGAGCGTCGCGCCTTCGCAACCGCCGGCCGCTTCGGCTGCGCTGCGGACTGCGCCGCCAAAACAGGCTTCACCGGGCCCTTCTTGAACGGTGCCATGCCCTGCCGGGCCAGTTCGTCAGCGCGCTCGTTCTCCGGGTGGCCGGCATGGCCCTTAACCCAGTGCCAGACGACCTTGTGACGCCGGTTGGCCTCATCGAGCGCCTGCCAGAGCTCGCCATTCTTGACCGGCTTCCTGTCGCCGGTCTTCCAGCCGTTCTTCTTCCAGCCGTGGATCCATTTGGAGATGCCGTCCATGACGTATTTGCTGTCGGTGTAGAGGTCGACCGCGCAAGGCTCCTTCAGCGCGTTGAGCGCGGTGATGGCGGCCAGCAGCTCCATGCGGTTGTTGGTGGTCTCGGCCTCGCCGCCGGACAGCTCCTTGGTGACGCCGTTGTAGCGAAGCACTGCGCCCCAGCCGCCCGGCCCGGGATTGCCCGAGCAGGCGCCGTCGGTGAAGATCTCGATCTGCTTGTTCATGTCAGCCCGTATTCGGATGGCGACTTGATGGCGCGATGGAAGCGCATGCGCCGGATATATTCGGTCGGATCGCGCTTCATCACCAGCCCGCCATCCGGAATGGTCAGCCAGTCATAGAGGCGGGTCAGCATGAAGCGCAGCGCCGAGCCGCGCGCCAGCATCGGCAGCGCCGCCTTCTCGTCGGCCTGAAGCGGCCGCACCGACTGGTAGCCGGCCAGCAGCGCCGTCCCCTTGGTCAGGTTGAAGGCAAAATCCTTCTCGAAGCACCAGGCGTTGAGGCAGGTGGCGATATCATAGGCGTAGAGGTCGTCGCAGGCGAAATAGAAGTCGATCAGCCCGGACAGTTTCTCGCCGAGGAAGAAGACATTGTCCGGGAACAGGTCGGCATGGATGATGCCCTTCGGCAGGCCGGTGGGCCAGTTGCGCTCGAAATCGCTGAAGTCGGCGTCGACCTCGGCCGCCAGCCCTGGCTCGACCTCGTCGGCGCGCTCGCGCGAGGCAGCCCAGAGCTTGCGCCAGCCCTCGATCGCCAGCGCGTTCGGCCTTCGCATCTGAAAATCCTGGCCGGCAAGATGCAGGCTGGCGAGCGCCTTGCCGACTTCGCCGCAATGCGCGGCCGTCGGCCGCCTGAGCGACAGGCCTTCGAGGAAGGTGATGATGACGGCGGGCCGGCCGGCCAGCGTGCCGATGACGGTGCCGTCATGCGCGGTGACCGGCAGCGGGCAGGAAATGCCTTTCCTGGCAAGATGGCCCATCAGGCCGAGAAAGAACGGCAGGTCGGCCTTGTCGACCCGCTTCTCGTAGAGCGTCAGGATGTAGGAGCCGGTCGAGGCGTGGACCAGGAAATTGGAATTCTCGGTGCCTTCGGCGATGCCCTTGTAGGAGAGCAGCTCACCCACCGGATAGGCCTTGAGGAATGCGGTCAGCTCGCCTTCGTTGACGTCGGTGTAGACGGCCATCCGGTTTCACGCCGCTCCGTTGACGAAGGCCATGTCGGCCGCCGTCAGTTCGACATCGCGCAACACCCGCATCACCGGAAAATCCTCCGTTTCCGTGGCCGTGACGGCCAGATCGATGGTGACGTCGAAGCGTTGCCGGAACGCGTCGATGATCTCGTCGACGATGATTTCCGGCGCCGAGGCGCCGGCCGACAGGCCGAGCGTCCTGATCCCGGCGATCTCATCCCACGGAATTTCGGCGGCGCGCTGCACGAGAAGCGACATTGTGGCGCCCGCGCGCTCCGCCACTTCGACAAGACGACGCGAATTGGACGAATTGGGAGCGCCGACGATAAGGAAAAGATCGGCGCCGGCCGCTGTCTCCTTCACCGCTTCCTGGCGGTTGGTGGTGGCGTAGCAGATCGATTCGGCCGCGGCCGCATGCAGTTCGGGAAACCGCTCCTGGAGCGCCCGGATGATGCCGGCGGTGTCCTCGACCGACAAGGTCGTCTGGGTGACGAAGCCCAGCGCCGAAGCGTCGACGGGCACGAAACGCGCGGCGTCAGCCTCGGTCTCGATCAGTGTCACCGCGCCTTCCGGCAATTGTCCCATCGTGCCGATCACCTCCGGGTGACCGGCATGGCCGATCAGGAGTACGTGGCGACCGAGACGCTGGTGGCGCATCGCCTGCTTGTGCACCTTGGAGACGAGCGGGCACGTGGCGTCGAGGTAAAAGAGATTGCGCGCCTGCGCGTCCGCCGGCACCGATTTCGGCACGCCATGCGCGGAAAAGACCACGGGCGACTGGCGATGCTCCGGCGGAATCTCGGACAGTTCCTCGATGAAGACGGCGCCCAGGCTCTGCAGCCCTTCGACGACGTAGCGGTTGTGCACGATCTCGTGGCGGACATAGACCGGCGCACCGTATTTCTTCAGCGCCAGCACGACGATCTGGATGGCGCGGTCGACACCGGCGCAGAAGCCGCGCGGCTGGCAGAGCCTGATCGTCAGCGGTGGCTTTTTCTGGGTCATGAATGCAAGGCCGATTCAGTCGGAACCAAGAACATGATGCCGAAAGGTGTGAAGCGGTTTTCGGACGACATCATGGTCTATCTGTTTGATTAGGCGAAATGATGTGCGCACCCCTGCCCTGTCAAGAGCGAGGACGCTCACTGCTCCTTCACCGGGCGGCGCAACCTCAGGATCAGCACGGCTGCAAGGGCGGCGGCCAGCCCGTACCACGTGACGGCATATTGCAAATGGTTGTTCGGCAGGTCGATGATGGTGACGCCACCGACCGGCAGGCCGCCAGGATTCGGCGTCTTGTCGGCATCGACGAAGAACGGCACCAGCACGAACCCGGCAGGCAGACCGGCGGTCGCCGCCATGACGTCGCGGTCCTTCCAGTAGAAGATGTTCTTGGCGACGTCATTGTCGGGAAGCATCATCGACGGCTTTGCAGGCAGCGGATTGCGGGCAAGTCCGGTCACGGTCACCTTGCCGGCGACTTCGCCCTGCCGGCGCTTGGAGGGATCCTTGAGGTCATAGGGAACGAAGCCGCGGTTGACGAGCACGAAGCGGCCGTCCTCGAGCTGCAGGGGCGTGTAGACGTTGAAGCCGCTGTCGCCTTGCCAAGTGGAAAAGAAGTGCCGCTCGCCCTGGTGCAGGAAAGTGCCTGTCACCGTCACGGGCGTGTAGTCGACATCGTGGGAAGCGGCGAATTCCTTCTCCACGTCCGCTAGCGCCAGCGGTGCGGAATGGGTGCGCTTGTCGATGGTTGCGAGCAGGCCTTCCTTCCAGTGCAGGCGCTGGACCTGCCAGGTGCCGAGCCCGATCAGGACGGCGAACAGGACAAGGCCGAGGCCAAGCAGCAACGCCGTGCGCGGCCGCGAAGGGCCGCCAACCAAATCGGTCGTCTCGCTCATTCGTTGGAATCCAGCCTGCCTTCAGCAGCCTTCTTGGAGTACTGCAAGGTGATCAGCACGCCCTTGATCAGGCGCAGCGCCGTCAGGCAGAGCACCAGCGCCAGCGGTATCCACAACATAAAGTGCAGCCAGAGCGGCGGACTGAACGTCACCTCCATCCACAATGCGAGGCCAACGACGACGAAGCCGATGATCAGGATGACGAACACGGCCGGCCCGTCGCCCGCATCGGCGAAGGAATAGTCGAGTCCGCAATTATAGCAGCGGTTGCCGATGGTGAGGAAACCCGAGAACAGCCTGCCTTCGCCGCAGCGCGGACAGCGGCCATGCAGACCGGCCGAGATCGGATCGATAGGTGGCCAGATCGCCTTGTCTTCGCTCATGTTCCCACCCTAGACCTTTTTGTCCCAAAGAATAAGGCGGCCACGTCGCCGCAGCCGCCCTTTGGGATTCCGAAACCCGTCGGTTTAATGGCCTTCGATCAGTGCGCCGTTCGAGGCCCAGACATAGATGGCGCTGAACAGGAACAGCCAGACCACGTCGACGAAGTGCCAATACCAGGCGGCCGCTTCGAAGCCGAAATGCTGCTTCGGGGTGAAGTCGCCGCGCCACGCGCGGATCAGGCAGACGAGCAGGAAGATGGTGCCGATGATGACATGGAAGCCGTGGAAGCCGGTCGCCATGAAGAAGGTGGCGCCGTAGATCGAATCCCTGAAGCCGAACGGAGCGTGCATGTACTCGTAAGCCTGCACCATGGTGAACAGCATGCCGAGGCCGACCGTCAGCACCAGGCCGTTGATCAGGCCCTTGCGGTCGCCATGCAGAAGCGCGTGGTGCGCCCAGGTCACCGTCGTGCCCGACAGAAGCAGGATGATGGTGTTGTAGAGCGGCAAGTGGAAGGGATCGAGGACTTCAAGCCCCTTCGGCGGCCACACGCCGCCGGTGAAGGCGGTGCGGGCATACTGGTTCGCCTCGCCGGGGAAGAGACTTGCGTCGAAAAAGGCCCAGAACCAGGCGACGAAGAACATCACCTCCGAGGCGATGAACATGATCATGCCGTAGCGCAGGTGCAGCGAAACGACGCGCGTGTGATGGCCCTCGTGCGCTTCCTTGATGGTGTCCGACCACCAGGCGAACATCGTGTAGAGCACGATGATCATGCCGATGAAGAACAGCCACGGATTGGCGATGTTGTGGCCGAAGACCGGGAAGTTGCCGCCCTTCAGATACTGCATCAGGCAGACACCGCCGATGGCGGTGACCAGCGCGCCGACGGAACCCAGGAAAGGCCAGGGGCTGGGGTTGACGAGATGGTAGTCGTGTTGTGGTTTTGCGTGCGCGTCTGCCATATCAACCCCCGAGGCTTGCGTCGGAATCTGGAACTTTGTTGCTGCTGCCAGCGGCCGGCACCGAGGAGGCGACCGGCTGTTTATTTTCGACCGGGAACATCGTGTAGGACAGGGTGATGGTCTTCAAGTCCTTGAGTTCCGGCACGTTGACGATGTCTGGATCGACATAGAACACGACCGGCATGTCCAGCGTCTCGCCGGGTTTCAGCGTCGTGTCGGTGAAGCAGAAGCACTCCACCTTGTTGAAATAGGCACCGGCCATTTCCGGCTGCACGTTGAACGAGGCGCGGCCGGTAATGGTGCGGTCGAACTTGTTGGTGGCGCTGTAATGCGCCTGCGCCGTCGCGCCGATCTTGATCGTCACCGAGCGGGCGACAGGCTCGAACTGCCATGGAATGCCGTTGGTGTTGGCATCGAAGCGGATGGTGATATCACGGTCGAGCACGCGGCCGGCATATTGCTTCTCGGCGCGCTGCGTGGTCCCGCCATAGCCGGTGACCTGGCAGAACATCTTATAGAGCGGAACCGCCGCATAGGCCATGCCGACCATGCCGGTGAAGAAGGCGAGGCAGACGGCGGCGACGATGCTGTTGTTCACCTTGCGGGGCTTGCTGCTGGTCTCGCCGCCCATCAGCCGCCTCCCAACAGGCCGGAGCTGGTGATGCTGGCTCCGCTGTGACCGAAGCGCACGATGGTGGCGGCATAGAAGACGACGACCAGCGCTGCCAGCGCAAGACCGATGGCGATGGAGCGGTTGCGGCGGGCCTTCTGCTGGCGTTCGGTCAGCGTGACCAGTTCGAGTTTCTTGTCAGCCACGATCATGCTCCCCCCATCATGAGGGCGCGCCCGACCACGCAATCGACGAGATAGGCGGCAAAGATAGCGAAGAGATAGAGCAGCGAGTAGCCGAACAGGGCCTTGGCCGGCTTCATCGCGCGATCGTCGTCGGCCATGGCAAGCACTTTCCAGGCATACCAGACGAAGCCCGCGCCGAGGGCCGCCGAGACGACGCCGTAGCCGGCCGTGGTGTAGCCGAGCGCCCAGGGCAGCACCCCGACCGGCGCCAGGATCAGCGCATAGGCAAAAATCTGCCTACGGGTCGAGGCATGGCCGGCGACATTCGGCATCATCGGAATGCCGGCGCGGGCGTAGTCGTCGGATTTGAAGAGAGCCAGCGCCCAGAAATGCGGCGGCGTCCACAGGAAGATGATCAGGAACAGGATCACGCTTTCGAGGCTGACCGAGCCGGTCACGGCGGCCCAGCCGATTACCGGCGGGATGGCGCCGGCGGCGCCGCCGATGACAATGTTCTGCGGCGTCCAGCGTTTCAGCCACATCGTGTAGATGACGGCGTAGAAGAAGATGGTGAAGGCGAGAAGCGATGCCGACAGCCAGTTGACCAGCACTCCGAGCGTCATCACCGACAGCACCGACAGCACAAGGCCAAAGCTCAACGCCTCGCCTGGGGTGACGCGACCGGACGGCACCGGGCGGCCGGCGGTCCTCGTCATCACGGCGTCGATGTCGGCGTCGTACCACATGTTGAGCGCGCCGGAAGCACCGGCGCCAATGGCGATTGCGAGGATGGCGATCACCGCCATGAGCGGATTGATGGCAACGGGCGCCGCGATCATGCCGACAAAGGCCGTGAAGACGACCAGCGACATGACACGCGGCTTCAGGAGGGCGAAGAAATCGCCTGCGGTCGCTTCCGACATGCGAAAACCCGCTTCCTCCATCAATCTGTCTTCGGCAAGGGCCATGCGTACTTAAAGTCCATCATTCCGTTGGCCAAGACCGCCGGGCAAGCCGGCGGCCTCGTATGCGTCGGGACGCTGCCTACCTGATCTTCGGCAGCTGTTCCCACTGGTGGAACGGCGGCGGCGAAGGCAGCTGCCATTCGAGCGTGGTGGCGCCCTCGCCCCACGGGTTGGCGCCGGCGACGCGCTTCTTCTGGAAGGCCTCGAACACGCCGTAGAGGAAGATCGCAACGCCGACGGCCGCGATGTAGGAGCCGTAGGACGAAACCATGTTCCAGCCGGCGAACGCGTCCGGATAGTCGACGGTGCGGCGCGGCATGCCGGCGAGGCCGAGGAAGTGCTGCGGGAAGAAGATCAGGTTGACGCCGACGAACGTGACCCAGAAGTGGGTGTTGGCGATAACCGGCGAGTACATGTAGCCGGTCATCTTCGGGAACCAGTAGTACCAGCCGGCGAAGATGGCGAACACCGCGCCCAGCGACAGCACGTAGTGGAAGTGGGCGATCACGAAGTAGGTGTCGTGCAGCGAGCGGTCGAGACCGGCATTGGCCAGCTGAACGCCGGTGACGCCACCGATGGTGAACAGGAAGATGAAGCCCAGCGCCCACAGCATCGGCGGCTTGAAGGAGATCGAGCCGCCCCACATGGTGGCGATCCAGGAGAAGATCTTCACGCCGGTCGGCACCGCGATGACCATGGTGGCAAACACGAAGTAACGCTGCGTGTCGAGCGACAGGCCGGTCGTGTACATGTGGTGCGCCCAGACGATGAAGCCGACGGCGCCGATCGCGACCATGGCGTAGGCCATGCCGAGATAGCCGAACACCGGCTTCTTCGAGAAGGTCGAGACGATATGGCTGATGATGCCGAAGCCCGGCAGGATCAGGATGTACACCTCGGGATGGCCGAAGAACCAGAACAGATGCTGGAAGAGGATCGGGTCACCGCCCTGATCCGGCACGAAGAAAGCGGTGCCGAAATTGCGATCGGTGAGCAGCATGGTGATGGCGCCCGCCAGAACCGGCAGCGACAGCAGCAGCAGGAAAGCGGTGATCAGCACCGCCCAGGCAAACAGCGGCATCTTGTGCAGCGTCATGCCGGGAGCGCGCATGTTGAAGATGGTGGTGATGAAGTTGATGGCGCCGAGGATCGACGACGCGCCGGCGATATGGATCGACAGGATCGCCAGGTCCATCGCCGGGCCTGGCTGGCCGGAGGTCGAGAGCGGCGGATAGATGGTCCAGCCGCCGCCGACGCCGAAGGCGCCCGGCGCGCTCGGCACGAACATCGAGGAGAGCAGCAGGATGAAGGCAGGCGGCAGCAGCCAGAACGAGATGTTGTTCATGCGCGGGAAGGCCATGTCCGGCGCGCCGATCATGATCGGCACCATCCAGTTGGCGAAGCCGCCGATGAGCGCCGGCATGACCATGAAGAAGATCATGATCAGGCCGTGCGCGGCGCCGAAGGCGTTGTACATGCTCTTGCCGCCGTCGATGGCGGCGTCGCCCTGCATGCCGTAGACCATCTGCGCCAGGCCGCTGAAGATCTGGATGCCCGGCTCCTGCAGCTCCATGCGGATGGCGACCGAGAGCGCGGCGCCGATGATGCCGGCCATGATCGCGAAGATCAGGTAGAGCGTGCCGATGTCCTTGTGGTTGGTCGAGTAGACCCAGCGGACCCAGCCATGCGGCCTGTGGTCGCCGTGATCGTGAGCTGCAGCCTCTGCCATGTTCCGCTCCGTTCCCTAAATCTTGCTAACCCGCGGCATCAGTTGCCGGCGGCCGCTACCTTGTTGGTACCATCGATCTCGGCCATCAGCGCCTTGTTGGCGGCGGGCACGTCGGTCTTGGCCGTATCCAGCCAGGTCTTGAACTGCGCATCGGACACCACGCGCACGGCGATCGGCATGAAGGCATGGTCCTTGCCGCAGAGCTGCGAGCACTGGCCGTAGTAGAGGCCTTCCTTCTCCGCCTTGAACCAGGTCTCGTTGGTGCGGCCGGGGACGGCATCCATCTTGATGCCGAAGGACGGCACGGCGAAGGAGTGGATGACGTCGGTGGCGGTGATCAGCACGCGGGTCATGGTGTTGACGGGCACGACCAGCTCGTTGTCGACCGCCAGCAGACGCGGATAGCGGGCGCGATCTTCCTTGCCCGCCTTGGCCCGGTCGGCATCCTGAAGAACCGCCGAGTTGAAGGAGAAGGTCTTGTCGACCTGGTACTCGTAATCCCAGTTCCACTGGTTGCCGGTCGCCTTGACGGTGAGCTTGGCTTCTTCCGGCGGCGTGTATTGAGCGGTGAGCAGCTGGAAGGAGGGAATGGCGATGAGCAGAAGCACGATCACCGGCCCGACGGTCCAGATCACCTCGATCAGCGTGTTGTGGCTGGTCCTGGACGGCACTGGATTGGCGCTTGCGCGGAACCTGACGATGCAGACCAGCAGAAGCACCAGCACGAGGATGGTGATCGGGACGATGAACCACATGGTGTAGTTCCCAAACCGCTCGATCTGCCGCATCATGTCGGTCGCGGGCGCCTGGAAGGTCATCTCCCATTCCCGCGGCTGGTCGGCGCGAGCCGCCGCACCGGAGAAGAGCACGGCCGAAGCTGCCGTACCTGCCAAGAATTCAGCGCTTGCCAGGAATTTCCTCATCGCCCTCTCGTCTCCCACTTCCCGCGATCTGGTCGCACCAATAACGGACGACACCGGAATTGGGAATCCCGGGCTGTCCCGAGGCTGGTTCAAACCATACTCTATTTCCCTCCGCAAGAAAGGAGCGGAGGAAACCGTGCGGCATTTTTGCGCGCAGGCCGAAGGCTGCGTTCGGCGCCCGCCATGCTATATGCGCGACGGTCGCAATTCGGGCGAATTTGCTTTGGAAAAGCATGCAATTGCCGGTATCGGGGCGGACCGGCGGAGGTCTCGTCCTTTACTTGGCCCCGGCGCGGCTTAAAGTGCCGTGATTCGCAATGGAGCCGTTATGACTTCCTGGCTTTCGAGAACCCTGGCGAAGGTCGTCCTTGCCGTCGCCTTGCTCGGTGTCGGCGTAGCCGTCGGCGCCCCCGCCTCGCCTAACGACGCCAAGCCACCGAGCGGCACGGTGAAGTCGACGCATGGCGCGTGGTCGATCATCTGCGATACGCCTGCAGGTGCTACCTCAGAACAATGCGTGATGATGCAGAACGTCGTCGCCGAGGACCGCCCTGAAATGGGGCTTTCGGTCGTGGTGCTGCGCACAGCCGACAACAAGGCCGAGATCCTGCGCGTGCTGGCGCCGCTCGGCGTGCTCCTGCCCAACGGGCTTGGCCTCAATGTCGACGGCAAGGATATCGGCCGCGCCTATTTCGTGCGCTGCTTCCAGGATGGCTGCTACGCCGAGGTGATTCTGGAAAAGCCGCTGCTCGACACGCTGAAGAGCGGCACGTCGGCCACCTTCATCGTGTTCCAGACGCCCGAGGAAGGCATCGGCATTCCGGTCGATCTCAAGGGCTTTGCGGACGGCTTCGCCGCCCTACCTTGATCTTCTTGCCCATGCACCGCGGCCATTTCCGACGCTGAGGTCGGATGGCGAATGCGGATTTGGCGGCAGGAGGCTCCATGCGCACGTCATTGTCCGCTTTCATCGCTGGGCTGGCGCTGGCCGGTGCGGTTTCGGTCGCCCGGGCCGAGGACGCCGAAATCCTCCGGAGGCCCGACCCGGCGGCGATCCTCGATATCGCCAAAGGCTTCGGTTCCGCCAGGATGGGCAAGGACGACAACGGCGATCCGATGATTTCGGGGCGGGTCGACGGCGTTAAATACCTGATCTATTTCTACGGCTGCGAAGACCGCGAGAACTGCAAGTCGCTGCAATTCGCGACCGGCTACGCCGACCCGCTTACCGCTGACCAAGCCAACGCCTGGAACGCAAAATACCGGTGGGTGAGGGCCTATTCGGGCGACGGCTCGAATTTCAGGATGGATGTCAGCTTTGCCGGCGGCATCACCAGGGCCAATCTCGAGGAGCAGTTTTCCAATTGGAACGCGATGGCCGGCAACATCAAGGACTTCGTCAGCGGCAGGTGATGGCGGCGCAATCGTCGCCTTGACCCAGTTGGCGATTGTGCAACGGCGGCTTCGCGCCTACATGCCGAGGAACGATTTGTTTCCACGAATGGATTTGCCATGAACAGCCTGATCGGCCAATTCGACATTTCCGACGATCGCGTCAAGGAGATCGTCACCGAGACCATCAAGGGCGCCGACGACGGCGAGCTGTTCCTCGAATACAGCGAGAACGAAGCGCTGATGTTCGATAATGGCCGGCTGAAGACGGCCAATTTCAACACCGACCAGGGGTTCGGCCTGCGTGCCGTGGCCGGCGAGGCCAGCGGTTATGCGCATTCGAGCGATCTCTCCGAAGCCTCGCTGTTGCGCGCGGCGGACGCAGTCTCGGCTGTCAAAGGCGGCTATTCCGGCACATTGGCCGGAGCGCCCGCCCGCACCAACCGCCATCTCTATGGCGACGAGAACCCTATCCCCTCGCCTTCCTTCGAGGCCAAGGCCAAGCTGTTGCAGGAGATCGACGGCTGGCTGCGCGCCAAGGATCCGCGCGTGCGCCAGGTGACGGCGTCGCTTGCCGCCTCGTGGCAGCATGTCGAGATCGTGCGCGGCGACGGCCACATTGTGCGCGACATCCGCCCGCTGGTGCGGATCAACGTTTCCGTGGTGGTCGGCGATGGCGACCGGCAGGAGAGCGGCTCCTACGGCATGGGCGGCCGCAAGAGCTTTGGCGAATTCGTCGGCGAGGAAAGCTGGAAGCATGCCGCCAGCGAGGCGCTGCGGCAGGCGCTGGTCAATCTGGAAGCGGTTCCGGCGCCCGCCGGCACATTCGACATCGTGCTGTCCAGCGGCTGGCCGGGTGTGATGCTGCACGAGGCGGTCGGGCACGGGCTCGAAGGCGACTTCAACCGCAAGAAGACATCGGCTTTCGCCGGCCTGATGGGCCAACAGGTGGCGGCGAAGGGTGTCACCGTGGTCGATGATGGCACCATCCCCGAGCGGCGCGGCTCGCTCACTGTCGACGACGAAGGAACGCCCTCGGCGCGCAATGTGCTGATCGATGACGGCATACTGGTCGGCTATATGCAGGACCGCCAGAACGCCCGGCTGATGGGCATGAAGGCGACGGGCAACGGCCGCCGCGAAGGCTATGCGCACCAGCCGATGCCGCGCATGACCAACACCTACATGACCTCGGGCGACATGGAGCCGGAAGAGATCATCGCCTCGGTCAAGAACGGCATCTATGCCGTTTCCTTCGGCGGCGGCCAGGTCGACATCACGTCGGGCAAGTTCGTGTTCGGCTGCACCGAAGCCTACATGATCGAGAACGGCAAGGTGACGCAGCCGATCAAGGGCGCGATGCTGATCGGCAACGGGCCGGACGCCATGCACCGCGTCAGCATGATCGGCAACGACATGAAGCTCGACACCGGCATCGGCATGTGCGGCAAGGCCGGACAGGGCGTGCCCGTCGGCGTCGGCCAGCCGCATCTGCGGATGAACCAGATGACGGTGGGCGGCACCAGGGTTTGAGGGTCTGTCGTCCACTGCCTGACGAACGACCATCCGGAGCAGTCTCCGCGCGCCAGGCGGTTCCGGCGTGAATGCATCCTCCACCTTGAAGTGAACACAATCGTGTTAGGACATTATTAATTGTTCAATTGGCGGGGCGGGCGTTTGCGCATTAGCTTGTCGCCAGTCTTCTCGTTGCGGTGGTGTCGGCAATGCAGCGTTCCCCTGGCGTCCTGACTTCTTCTTTCCTCATTGGCCTCGTTTCCCTGGTTGGCGCATCATCGCTGCAAGTCGGCCCTGCAGCGGCGCAGTCGTCGCTGTTCAAGCTAACGGCTGCGAGCGCCGCCGCAGTCGGCGGCAGCACCAGCGTCCCATATGGCTGGCTCGATTTCTGTCATCGCCGGCCGAAGGAATGCAACGTGCCTGCCCTGCCTGCCATAAGCGTCAGGCTGACCGCGCAGAAAATGAGCATCCTCAAGCGGGTAAACCAGAAGGCGAACCGTTCCATCAAGCCCGTCAGCAACTATGACCACTGGGGCACGACGATGGACCACTGGGACTATCCGACGGACGGCAAGGGCGACTGCAAGATCTACGCGCTCTACAAGCGCAAGCTGCTCCTGGAAGCGGGCTTCCCCCGGCAGGCGCTGCTGATGACGGTGGTGCGCGATCTCCACAATGAGGGCCACACCATTCTGACGGTGAAAACCGACAAGGGCGATCTCGTGCTGGACAATCTGGTCGACGAAATCCGCCCCTGGAACGCCACCGGCTATTATTTCCTGAAACGCCAGTCGCAGCAGAACCCGAACACCTGGGTGTCGATCAACCAGCGCGGCGGCACGGCGAAACGACTGTCTCCGAGCTCATAAGGGCCAGAGCGTTTCACGGAAACGGCGAGCCGCTCTCTCGCCCTGGGATGCAATTCTGCACGGAAGGCTATGGCGAAGTCACCGAGCCAGAACCTTTCACCTTTTCCCGCAATCGCTCCCGGCGTGACCAGAGCGGTCCTGTCTGCTTTGACGGACTGATCCGTCACATTCTCTACCTCGCAAATTCATAGGCCGGAAAATCCGGCCCATGAACGAGCGTTGCCGCCCGCGGTCAAGCCTTGCTGGCCTACTGCTGGCAGGGCGGCTCGCCAGGACGCCCGCAGGTCGGCTTTTTGTTTCCCTGCGGCGGCTGCTCCTTGAGCTGCTGCGGCAGGCGCCGTTCCTGTATCTGAGGCTGAGGCCGCTGCTGCAAGCGTCTTTCTTGCATCTGAGGCTCAGGCCTCAACTGCTGCAGGTGTCTCTCTTGCATCTGAGGCCTTGGCTGCGCCTGGAACTCTGGCCTTTGCGGCCTGAGCACCTGCACGTTCGGCCTTTCCTGCTTGAAGCTGCGCTGGACGTTGATGCCTGCGCCGGCGGAACCCTCTTCGCCGTTCGGCAGCCTGCGAAACTTCCTGTTTGCGTTGGCCGAACCCTGATTCTGGTCGGAGAACACACTCGGATTGTTTCTCCTGAGCCGCTCCTGCACGCTCGCCCGGTTGTCGGCTGGCGCACCATTGACGGTCGGCAGCTTGCGGAACTTCTTACCGCTATCGCCTCCGTTGACCGAGCCTTGATCGCTCGGGCTGAGGGCTGTCTGGCCTCCCGACAGATCCTTGCGTGTCAGCTTCCTCGGTCTGCCTTCGTTCTGGCCGGACAACGCATTCGGATTGTTCTTCCCGAACCTCTGCTGAGCGTTCTGCCCGTTCTCGCCTGGCGCGCCATTGACGGTCGGCAGCTTGCGGAGCTTCTTACCTCTATCGCCTCCGTTGACCGTGCCTTGATCGCTCGGTCCGACAGCTGTCTGGCCTGCCGGCAGATCCTTGCGGGTCAGCTTCCTCGGTCTGCCTTCGTTCTGGCCGGACAACGCATTCGGATTGTTCTTCCCAAACCTCTGCTGGGCGTTCTGCCCGTTCTCGCCCGACGCGCCATTGACGGTCGGCAACTTGCGGAACTTGCCCTTCTTGCCCTGATCGTCGACAACTCCGTTCTGCTGGCCGTTGCCCGTGACGGGGGCGCCGGCATTCCCGGTAGCCTGCTGGTTGCCGCTCACAGGGCCTTGCTTGCCCAGCACCCTCCTGTTGGGCGCGTTCTGGCCGTTGAGCACCGGCTTGCCGTTGACGAGCGGCAGCGCTCTGCCGTCAGCTCCCGGCAAGGCGTGATCAGTCGAGAGCTTGCCCATCGTCCTCGCCTGCGGCGTCACACCCGGCTGCTGGCCCTGCGTGACAGCCTGGCCCGGTTTCAGCGATTGCGGCGTCTCACCAGGCTGCTGGCCCTGCGTGGCAGCCTGGCCCGGCTTCAGCGGCTGGCCGCCCTGATTTTGCTTGAATAGCGCCGCCCTTTTCTGCAGCAACGGCGGCAACGCCACCTTGGCCGCCAGCGAGGCCGCGCCCGCACCAACCGCCATCTTCTGCCCGGTGGTGAGGCCGCTGGGTGCATTTGCGTTTGGCTGTCGGGCCTGATTGGCCGGCTCGTTGTTGATCGTCGTGTTGTTGATGTTGTTGATGACGGTCGTGTTGTGAATGTTGTTGAAGATGATGTCGTTCGGCGGCGGCGCAATGTCACGCGGCGGCCTGACCCAGACCGGCACGGGGACGAAGACCGGCGTCGGCAGGACGTAAACATCGACCGGCGGCGGGGGCGGCGGCAGCACGACGAAATCGGGCGGCGGCGGCGGCAGGAATATCACGTCGATCGGCGGCGGCGGCTCGAAGTCGAAATCGGGATCGTCGAAATAGAGCACCGGCCTGTCGACATAGATGATTTCCTCCGGCGGCGGCGGTGGCACGTCGTAGACGATGACGGTGAAGCTCGTCGGTGGTTCGAGCTCGGCGTCGAAATGCTCCAGCCGGCGGCGCGCGTCCCAGGCATGCAGCCCGTGCGGATAACGCTCGAGATAGGACCAATAAGCCTCCGGCGTGTCCCGCAGCCATGTTTCGCGCCAGGTGATCGCCTCGCGCCGCGCAGCGATGATGGCGCGCACGCGCTTGGCCATCGGATCGTGCGGATAAGCGACGAGGAACTCCTCGTAGCCGCGCATGGTATCGCGGTCGAGTGCCGCGACATAGGCGTCATGCGCATTGAAGTCGCGGATCGGCCTGGTCCGGTTGGCCCGTTCTTCGGCCTCCGAAACCTTCGGCGGCGGCGCGTCCTGAGCGCGTTCGAAGAAGACGAAAGGCGCGCTGATCTTCGAGGCGTCCCACGGAATTTCGGCACCTTGCGTCACCTCGTTGACGCGTAGCCGCGTGCGGTCGAAAACATCGTCAAGCGACAAGCCGCCTTCGCGCATCATCTCGGCGAGCGCCTGAGCATAGGCGCCGTATGGGCCCTTGCCTTCCGGCGCAACCGTTCCGGGCGCCGCGTTGAAGGCAATCAGCATGTTGGGGTCGGGGTCGACCAGCGCGAGACCGCTAGCCAGCGGCTGGCTCATTTTCGGAAGGGCATTGGGCCGAGCCGCGTCGAGGACAACGATATTGACCTTCGCCGGCAGTCCCGCCAGGGACTTGGTAATATCGGAGAGCCGCATGGCCTGCAGCGGCACGTCGGCCGGATTGGCGATCCGGGCGTCGACCGGCAAGAAATAGTTCTCGCCTTCGAACTGCACGCCGCGGCCGGCGAGGTATACGAAAACGGTCGCGTCCGGGCCGGCGGCAGAAACCTTTCCAAGAAAATCGCGCAGCGCGCCACGCAACGAGTCCTGGTCGACATCGCGTGCGCCGACCACATCGAACCCTGCTGCCTGCAGGGTCTGGGCGATCAGGCCGGCGTCATTCGCGGAGGTGACCAGCGCATCCGACGGATAGGCGGCGTTGCCGATGACGAATGCGAGACGTTTCTGCTGTTGGGCGAGCGCGCCCGTCGTGGACGCGACGGCGAACGTGATGAGAACGACGACAAGGCCGATGATTTTCCGAAGCGAGCGCATTGCAATCCGCCATCCTTGTCCGCCATTCGTCCAACGCGATAACGCCGGAGAGACAGGAATGTTTCCCTAACCGCAGAATTAAGACCCTGCAAAAAGGCGGCTTTAGGGCGCAATTTCGTCGAAAGAACAGAGGCTTCACAGTTTTCACGCGAGCCTCCGGCCGCGAGCTACCGCCGCCGCTTCGGCTTCTCCAAAAGCGCGACCGCCTCGACATGCGGCGACCACAGGAACTGGTCGATCGGCGTGACGCTCTTCAGCGTGTAGCCGCCATCGATCAGGATGCGCAGATCGCGCGCGAGCGTCACCGGATTGCAGGACACCGCGGCGACCAGCGGCACGTCGGAGCGGGCGATCTGCTTCGACTGGTCCTCGGCGCCGGCGCGCGGCGGATCGAAGACCAGCCCGTCGAAGACGTTCAACTCCTTGAAGGTCAGCGGCCGACGGAACAGGTCGCGGCGTTCGCTGGTCACGCGCTTCAGGCCGCTGGAAAAGCGGAAGGCGCGATCGAGCGAGGCAAGCGCCGGCGCATCGCCCTCCACAGCGTGAACCTCTGATTTCGCCGCGAGCCTGAGCGCGAAGCTGCCGCAGCCGGCAAACAGGTCCGCGACCTTCCTGGCGCGCCACAGATGCCGGCCGACAAGGTCCGCCATCGCCCGCTCGGCAGCTTCCGTCGCCTGCAGGAAGGCGCCGGGCGGCACGGCGACCGCGACCGATCCGAACTGCACGACCGGCTTCTTCGGCTCGACGACGATCTCGCCGTCGACGGAAAGCCGCGCCAGACCTTCGGCCATGACGAAATTCGACGCGATACGGCGCTGATGGTCGCCAAGCTTGCCGGCATCGTGCACAGCCACGTCGAGGCCTGAAGCGGTGACGGTCACCGTCATATGAAATGCCTTCGGGGTGGCGCAGACCAAGCCGGCCAGGGCGCGCAGTTTGTCGAGCGCCGAGACGATCGCGGGCAGCGAGATCGGGCATTCCTCGATCGGGATAATCTCGGAAGACAGCGCGCGCACGAAGCCCAGCAGCATGCCGGCGTCCGCGCGCCTGGCACTGAACGTGACCCGGCGGCGGGTGTGCGGCGCGCAAGGCACCAGCGCAGCGATGTCGCAAGCGATGCCCTTGAGCTTCAGCGCCTGCACGACCCTCTCGCGCTTCCATTGCCGGTAGGCTCCAGCCTCGTAATGCTGCAGCGCGCAGCCGCCGCATTCGGTGAAATGGCGGCAGGCGGGATCGATCCTGAGCGGCGAGGCTTCCAATACCGACATCAGCGCGGCGCGGTCCTTCTGGCGCGCGGCCGTGACCATCTCGCCCGGCAGCGTGAACGGGATGAAGACCTCCCCGCCTTCGGCATTGGCGATACCGTCGCCCTGCGAGCCCAGCCTTGCAATGGTGAAGCGTGTGCTCATCGCCCGTCCTTCGTGGCGGCGAGCAGGAACTCGCGGTTGCCGTCGCCGCCTTCGATCGGCGACGGCTCGAGTCCCAGCACGCGCCAGCCGGGAACGCCGGCCAGCCAGTCGCGCAAATTTGCAGCAATGCGCCCGGCATCGCCCGGATCCTTGAGCAGGCCGCCCTTGCCGATGGCCTCGCGGCCCGCCTCGAATTGCGGCTTGACCAGCAGAACTGCCTTGGCGCCCTCGCCCGCCAGTTCCAGCGCCGGCGGCAGAGCCAGCTTCAGCGAGATGAAGCTGACGTCGCAGACAAGGAAACCGGGAACGCGGCCGCCGAGATCGGCTGCCGTCAGATCGCGCGCGTTCAGTCCTTCGATCACCGTCACACGCGGGTCGCCGGCAATGTCTGGATGCATCTGGCCGTGACCGACATCGATCGCCATGACATGGGCCGCGCCGCGCTCGAGCAGCACCTGGGTGAAGCCGCCGGTCGAGGCGCCGATGTCGAGCGCCTCGCTGCCGGAAGGATCGAGGCCGAAACGGTCGAGGCCGGCGATCAGCTTCAGCGCCGCGCGCGACACATAGGCCTGCGCCGGATCATCGATGGCGATCAGGCAGTCCGAAGCGACGGGTTGGCCGGGCTTGCGGGCGACGGCGCCGTCAACCGTCACCGTGCCGCGCTCGATCGCGTCGCGGGCGCGCGAACGGCTGGCAAACAGGCCGCGCCCGACGAGCAATTCGTCGAGCCGCTGGCGCCGGCTGGCTGGCAAAGGGGAACTCATCGGCCTTCATTGGCGAAAGCCGGGCGCGAACGCAATGGTTGAATATGGCGCAAGAGGCTGCAGAATGCCGAGAGGAACAGGCGGTTCGTCAGCCGGTGGAGGTGGCAATGCTGAGGGGTACCTGTCATTGCGGCGCAGTTCATTGGACGCTGGAAGGCGATCCCGGCGCAATCACCGCATGCAATTGCACGCTTTGCCGCCGCTACGGAGCGCTCTGGGCCTATGACTATGCCGACGAGCGCATCCGCGTCGCCGGACTACTGAAATCGTACACACGCGCCGAGGTGGCGGAGCCCGCGCTGGAAATCCTGTTCTGTCCGACCTGCGCCTGCGTGGTCGCCTGGCGTGGCCTGCGCTCCGGCGAAAGCGGCCGCACGCGCATCGCTGTCAATGTCAGGCTTGCGCCGCCCGAGGAGGTCGCCGACCTGCCGATCGACCATTTCGACGGCCTCGACACTTTTGACGACCTGCCGCGCGACGGCCGCTGCGTGCGCGATATGTGGTTCTAAAAAATGGTGCGCGAAACCTGGCGCTCGATGGCGGGCATCAGGCCGTCATTGCCGGAGGCTTGCTTGCGCGGCGGCTCAACCGGAGTGGGCGCGACGGGACCTGCATCCGGCAGCACGACGAGTTGAGGAACCTGCTTATAGGAGAAGCCGCCGCGAATATTGCCCATCTTGCCGGCAACGATATCCAGCACCGCCTTTTCGAGATTGCGGTCGTAACGTGTTTCGGCTGCCGCCGACGCCGTCACGGCCGCCAAAAGGGCTACTCCGCACAGAAGCGTTTTCATTTTTGGTTGTCTCCCTGCCTGGCTCGAGCTTCTAGCAGGGCGCCGTTGAAAATCGGCCAAGAGACAGGGTAAGCGAACCGCCAAACGGGAGCGTTAACAGATACCTACATCTGGCATCCGGCAAAACGATTCACCGCTTGAAGCTCTGATTCAGGCGCGCTGCGCCTGCACGCCGCGACCGAGCGCGGCGAAGACGGTGCGTACGATGCCTGCCGAATCCAGCCCGGCATCGGCATACATCTTCTCCGGCTTGGCATGGTCGGTGAACGCGTCCGGCAGCACCAGCGGGCGCACCTTGAGGCCGCTTTCGAGAAGGCCTTCATGGGCGAGGAAGTGCAGCACCTGGCTGGCGAAGCCGCCGATGGCGCCCTCTTCCACGGTCACCAGCACCTCATGCGAACGGGCGAGCCGCCGGATGAGATCCTCGTCCAGCGGCTTGGCGAAGCGGGCGTCGGCAACCGTGGTGGAAAGGCCCGCAGCGCCAAGTTCCTCGGCCGCCAACAGGCAATCCTGCAGCCGCGTGCCGAAGGAAAGCAGCGCGACCTTGGTCCCTTCCTTGAGGATGCGGCCCCTGCCGATCTCCAGCAGCGAGCCGCGCTCCGGCATGTCGACGCCGACACCATTGCCGCGTGGATAGCGGAAGGCGATCGGGCCGTCATCATAGGCAGCCGCGGTGCGCACCATATGACGCAGCTCCGCCTCATCGGCGGCGGCCATGACAACGAAGCCCGGCAGCGTGGCCAGGAAGGTCGTATCGAAAGCGCCGCAGTGGGTGGCGCCGTCGGCGCCGACGAAACCGGCGCGGTCGATGGGAAAACGCACCGGCAGTTTCTGGATCGCCACGTCGTGGACGACCTGGTCGTAAGCGCGCTGCAGGAAGGTTGAATAGATGGCCGCAAAAGGCTTGTAGCCTTCGGTGGCGAGCCCCGCGGCGAAGGTCACCGCATGCTGCTCGGCAATGCCGACATCGAAGGTTCGCTTCGGAAACACCTCGCCGAAGAGATCGAGACCGGTGCCGCTCGGCATGGCGGCGGTGATGGCGACGATGCGGTCGTCCTCACGCGCTTCCTGGATCAGGCTTTCGGCGAAGACCTTGGTGTAGGCGGGCGCGTTGGCCGGCGCCTTGGCCTGCGCGCCTGTGATGACGTCGAACTTGTTGACGCCGTGATATTTGTCGGCTGCGGCCTCCGCCGGCGCGTAGCCCTTGCCCTTCTGCGTCACGACATGGATCAGCACCGGGCCTTTGCCGTTGTCGCGGACGTTCTTCAGCACCGGGATCAGATGTTCGAGATTGTGCCCGTCGATCGGACCGATGTGATAGAAGCCGAGCTCCTCGAACAAGGTGCCACCGGTGACGTAACCACGCGCATGCTCGACCGCACGGGTGATGGCGCGGTCGGCGCGCTTGCCCAGATAGGATGTCAGCTTCTTGCCGAAATCGCGAAGGCCGAGATAGGCCTTGCCGGAGGCGAGCCTCGCCAGATAGGCGCTCATGGCGCCGGTCGGCGGCGCGATCGACATGTCGTTGTCGTTGAGGATGACGATCAGCCGGGCGTCGAGCGCGCCGGCATTGTTCAGCGCCTCGAAAGCCATGCCGGCCGACATCGAGCCGTCGCCGATGACGGAAATGACATTGTTGCGGCCGCCCGACAAGTCGCGGGCCATGGCCATGCCGAGACCGGCCGAAATCGAGGTCGAGGAATGCGCGGCGCCGAACGGGTCGTATTCGCTCTCGGCCCGCCGGGTGAAACCAGAGAGGCCGCCTTCCTGGCGCAGCGTGCGGATGCGGTCGCGGCGGCCGGTCAGGATCTTGTGCGGATAGGCCTGGTGGCCGACGTCCCAGATCAGCCGATCCTGCGGCGTGTTGAAAACGTAGTGCAGCGCGACGGTCAGTTCGACGACGCCGAGGCCGGCGCCGAGATGACCGCCGGTCTGCGACACGGCATCAATCAACTCGGCGCGGAGCTCCGCGGCAAGCTGCGGCAGCGCGCTCTCATCAAGCGTCCGCAAATCCGCCGGAATGCGGACCTTGTCGAGCAGCGGCGTGTCTGGCTTCACTCGGGCGCGTCCTGCCTTATCGATCGAACACGGCGCTATCAGCAGATTGCGCCATAATCATGCGCGGGAATAGTCCGCCGGCGGGCGAATGTAAATGCGTGCCAGTGACGCGTGCTACGCTGCAAGGTGTATTGAGATTCAGGTCAGGCCGCGCCGAAAATGATGGATTCCGAGAACCGGAGCGGAGCGTACTCAAAGTACGTGAGCACCGGAAGCGCAGGAAACCGGCATTTGCAGGCCGGCCTCACCTGAATATCAACACACCTTAGTTCTCGGGCAGCGGAATGAACTCCTCCTCATCGCCGGGAACGATATCGAAGCGGCCCGTCTTCCATTCCTGCTTGGCCTGCTCGATGCGTTCCTTGGAGGACGAGACGAAATTCCACCAGATGTAGCGCTTGGAGCCCAGCGAAGCGCCGCCGAACAGCATGAAATGCGCACCGCGCTCGGAAGAGACCACGATCTCCTCGCCCGGCTTGAACACCAGGAGCCGCTCGGCCGGGAAAACATCGCCGGCGATCGAGACGTCGCCTTCCAGCGTGTAGATGGCGCGCTCCTCGGCATCGGCTGGAATCTTCACGCTGGCGCCGGCGGCCAGTCTGAGATCGGCGTAGAGCGTGTCCGAGGCGGTCGCCACGGGCGAGCGAAGGCCTGAGAACGCGCCAATGACGACGCGGCCGCTGACACCCTCGGCATCGATCTGCGGCAAGCGGGCCACCGACGTGTTCGCGAACACCGGGGCAATCTCCTCCTTGCCGTCGGGCAGCGCCAGCCAGGTCTGCAGGCCGGAGACCGACATCGGCGCGCCGCGCAATTCCTGTGGCGTGCGCTCTGAATGAACGATGCCGCGCCCGGCGGTCATCAGATTCACGTCGCCCGGCGCGATCACCATTTCGGTGCCGAGCGAATCGCGATGCCTGATCCTGCCGTCGAACAGATAGGTGACGGTGGAAAGCCCGATATGCGGATGCGGACGCACGTCGAGCGCATGGCCGGCGCGCAGGATCGCAGGGCCCATGCGGTCGAAGAAGATAAACGGCCCGACCAGCCGGCGCTTCGCCGTTGGCAAGGCGCGGCGCACCTCGAAGCCGCCAATGTCCTTGGCGTTCGGAACGACCATCAGCTCGATCTGGTCGCAGGCGAAGGCATCGCCGGGTTCGGGATCGTTTCCCGGAAAGAAGCTCATGTCGGATCCTCAGGCGAAACGCAGCGCCGACCTGGCCTTCGCCTTGGCAGCTTCTTCCTCGCGGTTGCGCGGCTCCTGGTTGGTTTCGAGCGAATCGATCAATTCGCGCGCGACAGCCGCGATCGCCTCGACAGCATGGTAGAAGGCATGCTCGTTGCGCTTGGACGGCTTGGTCGAGCCGCTCAGCTTGCGCACGAATTGCAGCGCGGCGTCATGCACTTCGTCATTGGTCGCCGGCGGCTCGAAATTGGCCAAGGTTTTGATGTTGCGGCACATGGCTTGAACTCCTTACCTGCTTTCTCTGCCCTTACCCGGTCTGAGATCATCCGCTGAGGTGTTGAGATCAGGTCAGGCCGAGCCGAAAATGGTGGTTTCCGAGAACCGGAGCGGAGCGTACTTGAAGTACGTGAGCACCGGAAGCGCAGGAAGTTGCCATTTGCAGGCCGGCCTCACCTGAATATCAACACCTCAGTCGGCGTCCAGCGGTTCAGTTCCCACCGGCTTGCCGTCGCGCGACAGCCTGATCTTCTCGACCTTGTCCTCGGCGGCTTTCAGCAGCCGGTCGCAATGCGCCTTCAGCGCCTCGCCGCGCTCATAGATCTTGATCGACTGGTCGAGCGGGACGTCGCCGCGCTCAAGATCATCGACGATCTTCTCCAGCGCGTCGAGCGCCTGTTCGAAGCTCATCGCCTTGACGTCCTCATTGCCTTCCAATGCCATACCCTATCCCTTCATCAGCCGCCCGACATGGGCGGCGACTGAAAATGCCAGTCCCTGCAGATCGTAGCCGCCTTCCAGCAGGCTGACGAGCCTGTTGGAGCTATGGCGCCCGGCGCGTTCCATCAATTGCCCGGTCGCCCAGTCGAAATCGTCCTCGGTCAGGTTGATCTCGGCCAGCGGGTCGCGATGGTGCGCATCGAAGCCGGCGGAAATGATGATCAGGTCTGGCGCGAACGCGTCGATCGAGGGCAGCACGCGCGACAGGAAGGCGTCGCGGAAGAGATCGCTGCCGGTCTGCGGCGCCAGCGGCGCGTTGACGATGTTGCCGGCGCCGGTCTCGTTCTTCGCGCCGGTGCCCGGGTAAAGCGGCATCTGGTGCGTCGAGCAATAGAGCACCGATGGGTCGTCCCAGAAGATGTCTTGCGTGCCATTGCCGTGATGAACGTCCCAGTCGACGATGGCGACACGCTCGGCCTGGTGCTTCTTCTGCGCGTAACGGGCGGCGATCGCCGCCGTGTTGAACAGGCAGAAGCCCATTGCCGTGGTCTTTTCGGCATGATGTCCAGGCGGACGCGCGGCGACGAAGACGTTTGCCGCACGGCCCTCGAAGACGTCGTCCACCGCCGCGTTGGCACCGCCGATCGCGGTGATCACGGCCTGCCAGCTTTTCGGGCTGGCGCTGGTGTCGGCGTCGATCGACGCGATCCCGCTCTCAGGGATCGCCCCGCGCACGCGCTCGACGAAATCCTCCGGATGCGCATAGAGGATCGTTTTCTCGTCGCCTTCCGGCGCCTTGACGCGGTCGAGCGCCGAAAATGCCTCGTCGTCGAGCACGCGCTCGATGGCACGCAGGCGGTCGGGCCGCTCGGGATGGCCGGGCGGCGTGAGGTGTTCGAGGAAGATCGGGTGCGTATAGAGACGGGTGGCCATGGCGCCTAATCTAGGGGCCTATGCCCGCAATGACCATGTTTGGCAGCCGAATGGCTGGGGAAATCGCGTCTTGCCGTGTCGCTAACGCCATTGGCGCGGCCTAAGCTTCGCTGTAAGGTCGCATCGCTGCCAGGTGCCCGCGACGCGGGAGAATCGGGAACACGGTTGAACTCCGTGGCGTGCCCAACACTGTAAGGGGGACCGCGCCGGCACACGCCACTGTCGAAGACGGGAAGGCGCCGGATGCGGGACGATCCCGAGCCAGAAGACCGGCCCGGCAGACATGGTTTTCCGCTTGGTCAGGCGGGGGACTGCTTGTCGCAAGGGGAAAAGCGATGACGGCAGCAGCGATCGCCGCGAGCGGCGACGACTTTGACCAATTGGCGCGCGACGCGGTCTACCGGGCCATGTTCACCAGGCGCGACGTGCGCAGCCATTTCGTCCCCGACGATCTCGACGACAATGTGCTGGCGCGGCTCATCACCGCCGCGCATCACGCCCCGTCGGTCGGCTATATGCAGCCGTGGAATTTCATCGTCATCCGCGATGCCGAGCGGCGCAGACAAGTGCGCGACCTGTTCCTCGCCGCGCGCGAGCAGGAGTTGCCGGCGATCGAGGCGGAACGGCAGGCGCTCTACCGCAAGCTGAAACTCGAGGGCATTTGCGAAAGCGCGCTCAACCTGTGTATCACCTGCGATCGGCAGCGCTCGAAGGACTCGCCTCTCGGGCGTTGGCACAATCCGGAGATGGATCTCTACAGCACCGTCTGCGCGGTGCAGAATTTCTGGCTGGCGGCACGGGCCGAAGGTGTCGGCGTCGGCTGGGTGAGCATCATCGAGACCGAGGCACTGAAGCGGCTTCTCGCGATCCCGGAGCATGTCACGCCGATCGCCTATCTGTGCGTCGGCCGCGTCTCGGCCTTCGCGCCGAAGCCGGACCTCGAGGCGCATGGCTGGGGCAAGCGCCTGCCGCTGCCCGAACTGGTCATGAGCGAGACGTTTCGCGGCGCCGGCGAGGCGCCGCTTAAATCGGCAATCGCAAAGCTTGGCGGCCCATCAAAGCCATGATCAGGCGGCTCTCGGCGTATCCCAGCGCGAGCCGCCGCCGAAAGAGCCCAGCGCCTTGTCGCGCAGTTCCCTGAATTTGGACGAGGTCTCGGCGAGCCGCCGGTCCCATTCGGGATTGGGCGCCTGGCCTTCGATGGCTTCGAAATAGACCTGCATCAGCGAGGCGATGGCGAAGGGCTCGATGAAGGCTGCCTTGAAGGCCCAGGCGAAGACGATGGCCAGCACGAAGGCCCAGCCGGCAAGCTGGCCCGGCATGACCCACAGAATGGCGGCCGCGGGCGCCAGCATCAACAGGAAGATGACGAAGGACACGCCCCACATGATCGCCGCCAGCCAGACGGCGTTCTTGACCATGTGCTTGCCGTTCTGCGCGTAGAGCACGACGCCTTGCCTTGCCGTCTCGAAAGGCGAGCTCGAATTGATGCGGATGTTGTAGCCGAGGATGATCTCGTCGACATAGGTCAGCGACAGGCGGATCACCGTGTTGATGAAGCTGACGATGCCGCTCAAGCCCGGAACGGGCAGGAAGGCGGCGATGCCGCCGATCAGGCCGGTGATGGCGCGGATGGCGCCCTTGACCAGCTGGTCGACGACGAAAAGGATGTTGGCCTCGGCAAAACGCTGGGTGACCACTTCCTTCGCGTAGGCGATCTGGCCCTGGCCGTCGGGGACATCTTGGCCGTCGATCAGATGCACCATGACGGCGATATGGCCCGCTTTCAACACATAGAGGATGTATTCGCGTATCCAGTAGACAGCGATCGAGACGACGCCGAAGCCGACCACGCCACCCCACAGCGCGAAGGACATCGGGCCGTCGGGATCGGTGGAGATGTGGCCGACGCCGTAGCCGACGCTGGCGCCCGTACCGGTCGCCATGATGTAGGCGACCGTGATGCCAAAATAGACGATCATGCGAAAGACGATGAACGGCCATGTCCGCATCATGATCGACACGGATCTGGCGATGCTGAAGTCCCACATGGCCCCGACTCCCCTCACCTTCAGAGTTGGCGGTGGAGGATGCGCTCGCCCCGGCGATTGTCAATCGCGGCAGGGTTGCGCCGGCCCGAAACCGGTGCATAAGCCGGTGGCTTGATTACCCGAGCGTGCCGTCAAGGCTTCTTTCGCAAGCCTTCGAGCAACTGCTTGAAGGCCGTGATCGCTTTTTTCGAGGTCGCCTCGGGGTCCGTCGAATTGGCGATGCGCTGCGCGGCCTGGCTGCTGGCGCCATTGATCAGCCGTGAGGTCGTCTCGGGATCAAGCTCCGGAACGACCTCGCCCTCTTCCTGCAGCCTGGTCAGATGGTTGGTCATCGAGGCGGTGCAGGCGCTGGCATTCGGCCACTGCGCCGGATCGCCGAGCACCGCCGGGCCATCGCGGAACATGATGCGCTGGATTTCCGGCTCGAGCGCCATCTCGATATAGGTGGTGCATTCGTCGACGAAATGCTGCCAGCGGGTGGGCGCTTTCGAAGCCACCTCGTTCACCCGCACAGCCATTTCGCCGTCGATCTCCGCGATCACCGCCTGCAGCAGTCCCTTCTTGTCGCCGAAATGATGGTAGAGCGCGCCGCGCGTGAGGCCGGCCGACGCGGTGAAATCGTCCATCGAGGCCTCGGCATAGCCGATCGTGCCGAAAGCATGGCGAGCGGCCGCGATCAGCTTGGCGCGCGTCTCGGCGATCATCTCCTTGCGCGGTCTGTGCATGGTTCTGGCCCTACTCACATACGCCTCGTATGCCAATTGACATACGTGGCGTATGAACTATCTCACAGTCATACGCAGCGTATGTAATTTTAGTATGCACCGTTGTCGAGGAGCAGGATCATGCGAAACCCTTATTCGGACATCTTTCGGGCTCCCGGCACGAAAGGCTTCGCCGCGGCGGCTTTCATCGCGCGCTTGCCGATCGCCATGGCCCCGATCGGCATCGTGGCGATGCTGTCGCAGACACATGGCGAATACTGGCTGGCCGGCGCCGTCTCGGCGACCTATGCGCTGGTCAATGCTTTCCTGTCGCCGCAAGGGTCGCGGCTGGTGGACCGACGTGGCCAGACGGCGATCGCAGCACCCATGACGCTCGTCTCGGTGCTTTCCTTCGCGACATTGATCGTCGCGGCCAACCAGCACTGGCCTATCTGGACGTTGTTCAGCTCGGCGCTACTTGCCGCCGCCATGCCCAGCATCCCGGCGCTGGTCCGGGCGCGCTGGACCGAGATCTTCCGCGACCGGCCGGAGCTCAACACGGCGTTCGCCTTCGAATCGGCCGCCGACGAACTGGTCTATGTCGCCGGCGCCTCGCTGTCGGTGGGCTTGAGCGCCGCGCTGTTCCCGGAAGCCGGCATGGTGGTCAGCACATTGCTGCTTGCGCTCGGCTCGGCGGCATTCCTGCTGCAGCGCTCGTCCGAGCCGCCGGTCCGCCCGGCCGAACATGGCGCGGCCGGCTCGGCGATCCGGCTCCGGCCGGTGCAGATCATCACCTTCGCACTGATCTTCGTCGGCGCGACCTTCGCCACGACGGAAGTGACGACGGTGGCGATCACCAAAGAGCTTGGCCAACCTGAGGCGGCGAGCCTCGTCATCGGCGTCTATGCGCTGGGATCCTTCGTGCTGGGCATCATCGTCGGCGCGCTCAGCCTCAAGGCGCCGCTGCAGCGGCAATTGGCCCTTGCAGTCACCGTGATCGCGCTCACCACCTTGCCGCTCCTCTTCGTTGACACGGTGCCGACTCTGGCGCTGGCGGTGTTCGTCAGCGGCGTCGCGATCTCGCCGACCTTCATCACCGCCTTCGGCCTGATCGAGCGCCACGTGCCGCCGGCGATGCTCACCGAAGGCGTCACCTGGGTGACGACCGGCATCGGCATCGGCATGGCGCTGGGCTCCTTTGCCGCCGGCTGGATGGTCGACACCTTCGGTCCGCAGAACGGGTTCTGGGTTTCGGTCGCGGCCGGCGCCATCGCGCTGGCCACCGTGCTCGCCGGCCAATGCCGGCTGGCGACGGACGATTGCGAGGCGGATAGGGGCGAGGCGGTCGTCGCGGCGGAGTGACGGTTATTCGGCCGTCCGATCATTATCGCGGACGTTGGCGGTTGGCCGGAGCCTCCGCGACTTCGTCATCCACGGGCGGAGCGACGCGAAGCGGAGCGCAGACCCGAGGATCCATTCCGTGACTTCGACGCACCGCGACGGTGCAGAATTCTGCTCCTTAGCATTCTACAATCAACGTCACGGAATGGATCCTCGGGTCTACGCGCGTCGCTTCGCGTCGCTCCGCCCGTGGATGACGACATCGCGTAGGTCTCCGCCAATCGCCCGCGTCGCGCATGCTCCGGCCAATCGCCTCCGTCGCGGAGACTTCCGTCAATCAGCAAGGCCGGCGGGCTGCCGTACGGCCTCCGGTTCGTCAACCCTCCGACGGACTACAGAATCTCGGTCTTGGCGATGTGAATGCCAAATCCCTCGAGGCCGACATAGTGGCGCTCGCGCGAGGCGATCAGGTTGATCGAGGAGATACCCAGGTCCTTGAGAATCTGGGCGCCGAGACCGATCTCTCGCCATTCGTTCTCGCGGCGGCGGGCTTCTTCGTGGTCCTCGCGGTCGCCGCTCGCGGGCCGCTTGCGCTCCTGATGGGCGACGCCGACCGAGCCTTCACGCAGATAGACGATGACGCCGCGCCTGCGCTCGCCCATCGCCTTCATGATGCCGTCGAGCCGGTGGCTGGTGCCGAAGACGTCGGTGACGACATCTTCCGAGTGCAGTCGTACCGGCACCTCCTCGCCATCGCGGATGTCGCCGAAGACGACCGCGAGATGGTGCATGGAATCCCAAGGCAGCGTGTAGGTGAAGGCCTGCGCCTTGCCGCCGGGCGTGTCGATGTCGGAGCAGGCGACGCGTTCGACCAGCGTCTCCTTGCGCTGGCGATAGGCGATGAGGTCGGCGACCGAGACCTGCTTCAGCCCATGTTCCTCGGCGAAGGCCTGGACTTGCGGCCCGCGCTTGACCGTGCCGTCGTCATTGACCAGCTCAGAGATGACGCCGACCGGCGGCAGACCGGCGAGCTTGCAGAGATCGACCGCGGCCTCCGTATGGCCGGAGCGCATCAAGACGCCGCCTTCGCGCGCGATCAGCGGGAAGATGTGGCCGGGACGCACGAAATCCGACGGGCCGACATTGCCATTGGCAAGGTTGCGCACGGTGAGCGTGCGGTCGTCGGCGGAAATGCCTGTTGTCGTGCCGTGCTTGAAATCGACGCTGACCGTGAAGGCAGTGGTGTGCGCGGAATCATTGTCCGCCACCATCGGCGCGAGGTTCAGCCGCCTCGCGTCCTCGCGCAGCATCGGCGTGCAAACGATGCCGGAGGTGTTGCGCACGATGAAGGCCATCTTCTCCGGCGTGCAGTGGACGGCGGCGACGATCAGGTCGCCCTCGTTCTCGCGCCCGTCATCGTCCATGACAACGACGATCTCACCGCGCTCGAAAGCACGGATCGCTTCGACGATCTTCTTCTGGTCGTAGGGCATCGGCGCTCGCTTCGCTCGCAGGAATTAGGCAGCAGGCAGTAGGCAGTAGGCAGTAGGCAGTAGGCAGTAGAAGAAAGAAAATGGCTGTGTCGGGCGGTCTACTGCCTAATCCCTACTGCCTACTCCCCTCCCTGTCTGTCCTCTGTGCCGCAGATAATGATCGGCGATCGCGCAGGCAACCATGGCCTCGCCGATCGGCACGGCGCGGATGCCGACGCAAGGGTCGTGGCGGCCCTTGGTCATCACCTCGACATCCTTGCCGTCCTTGTTGATCGACTGGCGCGGGGTCAGGATCGAGGAGGTCGGCTTGACGGCGAAACGGGCCACAATCGCCTGTCCTGTCGAGATGCCGCCCAGTATGCCGCCGGCATTGTTGGACAGGAACACCGGCTTGCCGTCATTGCCCATGCGCATCTCGTCGGCGTTCTGTTCGCCGGTGATGCGGGCGGCCTCGAAACCATTGCCGATCTCGACGCCCTTGACGGCGTTGATCGACATCAGGCCGGAGGCGATGTCCTGGTCGAGCTTGGCGTAGATCGGCGCGCCGAGGCCGGGCGGCACGCCGTCGGCGACGATCTCGATCACCGCGCCGACCGAAGAGCCAGCCTTGCGGATGCCGTCGAGATAGGCGGTGAAGACCGGGACCGAGGCCGGATCCGGAGTGAAGAACGGGTTCTCGGCGTCGCCGACGAAATTCCAGTTCCAGTTGGCGCGGTCGATCGACTTTTCGCCCATCGAGACCAGCGCGCCGCGCACCACCATGCCGGGCACTATCCTGCGCGCCAGGGCGCCCGCCGCCACCCGCGCTGCCGTCTCACGCGCCGAGGAGCGGCCGCCGCCGCGGTGATCGCGCAGGCCGTATTTGACGTCGTAGGTGTAGTCGGCATGGCCCGGCCGATACTGGCGGGCGATCTCGCCATAGTCCTTGGAGCGCTGGTCGACATTCTCGATCAGCATCGACACCGGCGTGCCGGTGGTGATCATCGTCTCGCCGTCCTCGTCTAGGATGAAGCCGGACAGGATCTTCACCTCGTCCGGCTCGCGGCGCTGGGTGACGAAGCGCGACTGGCCGGGGCGGCGGCGGTCGAGCTCGGCCTGGATGTCCTCGCGCTTGAAGCGGATGCCGGGCGGGCAGCCGTCGACAACGCAGCCGAGCGCGGCGCCATGGCTTTCACCCCAGGTGGTGACTCGAAAGAGGTGGCCGAATGTGTTGTGCGACATGAGGATACGCCCTGCCCCGGCGAGGGAACCCGGTTAAGGCTGCCTTCTATTGGCGTTTTCCACAGTGGTCAAACGCTGATCGGGTGTGCATCAAACTGTGATGTGGCGGATTTAGTTTTGACACATTCGGTTGGTTTCTGCTCTCTTCCCATCCGCCGTTGAGGACCCGCCGCTGACAAGCTGGCGCAATGACCTAAAGAGGACGACGATGCGTACCCTGATTGGCGCGGTCTGCGCCATGTTGATGATTTCCACCGCCGCCGCGTTCGCCGGCCAAACCGAAGGCCTGATCAAGAAGGTCGACAAGGACACGCTGACGCTGACGCTCGACGACGGCAAGGCCTACAAGCTCAACGCCGAGACCGACATCGACTCGCTGAAGCCCGGCATGGACATCGTCATCGCCTATGACGTGACCAATGGCGAGAATGTCGTGACGGATATGCAGCTGCCCGACAGCGACCAGAATTAAATTAGGGTAGGCCGGCCTGCGAAGGCGGCTTCCGGTGCTTACGTACGGAAGTACGCTCCGCTCGGGCCTTCGCCGCCCGAAGCTCTCATGAGGGGTCTCCGCGCTACGAAGGCTACGGCCAGCGTAGGCCCGTTCTCGGAATCCAGCCTTCTCGACTCGGCCTGACCTGAATTGCCAGGGCGCGATTTGTTAAAGCCACTCCAAGCTCCGACCCTCCAGCCGCAGCAGACGGTCCTGGGGGATTTCGAGGCTGGCGGCTTCCTGTTTGGAAATGCCGGTGACGAAGCGGAAGAAGCAGCGCATGACGCCGCCATGAGTGACGCAGACAGTGGGCCGGTCGAGTGCATCGAACCATGGCTTCACCCGTTCCAGCAGCATCTCGTAGCTTTCCGCGCCCTCGCCCGGCGGCTGGAAATCCCACTTCGCTGCGCGGCGACTTTTGGTCGAACCCGGGACACGCTTTTCGAGTTCGGCAAAGGTGAAACCCTGCCAGTCGCCGAAGCTTAGCTCCACGAGGCGTGGATCGGTGCGGTAGGCGGAAGGATCGAGCCCCATCGCGGCGCGCATCAGCTCCATCGTCTCGCGCGTGCGCCGCATCGGGCTGGCGACAAAATCGAAATCCGCAGGATTTCCGATGAGTTCCGCCAACCGTCGGCCGTTTTGCGTCGCCTGCTCGCGGCCAAGTTCGTTGATATCGGTATCGGCCTGGCCCTGCAGGCGGCGCTCGGCATTCCACTCAGTCTGGCCGTGGCGCGCGATGTAGACGAGCGGATACATCAGGTCTTCCAAGGTCGGGCCAGGGCCTGGGACGAAGGATAGGCGGAGGTAAGGATCAGTCCTTGACAGTCGAGATATCCGGCGCGTCGACCGCCTTCATGCCAACGACATGGTAGCCGGAATCGACATGATGGACCTCGCCGGTCACGCCGCGCGACAGGTCCGACAGGAAATAGACGCCGGAATCGCCGACCTCTTCCTGGGTGACCGTCTGCTTCAGCGGCGAATTGTACTCGTTCCACTTCAGGATATAGCGGAAATCACCGATGCCGGAGGCGGCCAGCGTCTTGATCGGACCGGCCGAGATCGCGTTGACGCGGATCTTCTTGGCGCCGAGATCGACCGCGAGGTAGCGCACGCTTGCTTCCAGCGCCGCCTTGGCGACGCCCATGACGTTGTAATGCGGCATCACCTTTTCGGCGCCGTAATAGGTCAGCGTCAAAAGCGAGCCGCCATCGGTCATCAGCGGCTCGGCGCGCTTGGCGATGGTGGTGAAGGAATAGACCGAAATGTCCATGGTGCGCAGGAAATTGTCGCGCGTCGTCTCGACATAACGGCCGGTGAGCTCGTCCTTGTCGGAAAAGGCGATGGCGTGGACGAGGAAGTCGAGCTTGCCCCAGTGCTTGGCGATATCGGCAAAGACGGCATCGAGGCTTTCCGGGTCGGTGACGTCGCAATGGCCGGCGACATGCGCGTTGAGCTCGGCCGCGAGCGGCTCGACGCGCTTCTTGAAGGCCTCGCCCTGATAGGTCAGCGCGATTTCGGCGCCGTGATCTACGCAAGCCTTGGCGATGCCGAAAGCGATCGACCGATTGTTGGCGACGCCCAGGATCAGGCCCCGCTTACCGGCCATCAGGCCCTGTCCACCCGCCATGTGCAAGCTCTCCGCAAGAATATCCGCTTTGTGGAGAGCCTATCGCACAGGCACAAAACCCCTTCAAGCGCTCAAAAGACACTGCAACAGGAACAAAATTCCCTCAATCACCCTTTTCTGCGGCGCATCAGGGCCTCAAGCTCGGCATCGCCGCCCTCCGGCAGCATCAGCCGCACATGGGCATAGAGATCGCCATGGCCGCCGGCCTTTTCCGGCAGGCCCCTGCCCTTGAGGCGCAGCACCTTGTCCGAGCTCGACCATGCGGGCACGTTGACCGCGAGCTTGCCGGTCGGCGTCTCGACCGCCACTTTGGCGCCGAGCACCGCATCGGCCAGATCGACGGGAAGATCGACATGCAGGTCGCGGCCTTCGATGCGGTAGCGCGAATGGCGGCGGATGTGGATCTTGACCAGCGCATCGCCAGGCTGGCCTGGACCCTGCTCGCCCTGGCCCTTCAAGCGGATCGTCTGGCCATCCTCGACATAGGCCGGCAGCTTGACCGCCACCTTGCGGCCGTCGGGGAACATCGCCGTCACCTTATCGGCGGTGGCTGCCTCCTCGACACTGATATCCATGGTGACGTTGAGGTCCGCGGCCTGGACCGGCTGACGGCGGTCGGCCCGGCCGGCGCCGCGGGCGCCGGAGAAGGCATCGCCAAAAATCTGGCTGAAGATGTCGCTGTTGCCGTCGAACGGATCGCCGCCCGGGCGCCCGCTGCGAAATTCGAAATGCGCGCCGCCGGGGCCTTGCTGACGGCGGAATCCGGCAAACGGATCGCCGCCGGCTGCGCCTTCAAAGCCCTGGAATTTAGGCTTGCCGTCGGCGTCGATCTCGCCGCGATCGTAGGCGGCGCGCGTCTTCTCATCGCCGACGATCTCGTAAGCCTGGTTGGCGGCGGCAAAACGGTCCTTCGCCTTCGGATCATTCGGATTCTGGTCCGGATGATACTTCTTGGCGAGCTTGCGGTAAGCCGATTTTATGTCCTTGGCCGATGCGTTCTTGGCAACGCCCAGCACCTCATAGGGGTCGCGCATGCTTCCTGCCTGCATGAGAGAATGGATTTATGAGTCGCCTCCTATATGCGCTCGCATAGGAAGAAATTCCAGTGGCGCAAGGGCGATTGGCGCCCGAAAAATCAGAGTGCCGGACAATCAGAGCGCCTTGAATTCCTGCATGCGCCAGCCGCCGGCCTCGGCTAGGCATAGCTCGCCCTTGTAGAGGGCGACACCGTCGAAGCTCTCGCGCGTGGCGCTGAAGCGGCGGCAGGTCAGGCCGCCGTCCTTCAGTTCCACCAGTTCGGTGATCGCGCCGCGGGACCCGGTCCCGGCATTGGCCCATGGCACCGCTTGGCCGGCAAGCTCCTTCAAGTCGGCGGAGGAAACGGCGTTGCCGATGGTGGTCTGGTCGGAGTCCTTATCAGCCACCGGGGCAGCCGGCGAGGAAGGCGCGCTGGAGGTGATGATCGAGCGGTCGACGTCGGCCTTTTCGAGGCTGAAGCCGCCGGCACCGCAAGCGGCAAGCGGTAGCGCCAACGTCACGACCACAGCCTTGACGCTGGCAGAAGCGATAACGCCCCATTGCCTGCTGTCAAAAGCTTGCGCGATACGCGACAATCGGCCAACTCCTCCCGCAACGGTAAAAATTCGGAAAATTATGAACGAAACTGAGTTAACAAGCAGTGACTTCACCGAGGCCGCGGAGCCGTTCAGGCTCTTTGCCGCATGGCTGGAGGACGCCACCAAAAGCGAGCCCAACGATCCCAACGGCGTAGCGCTGGCAACCGTCGACGCCGACGGCATGCCGGATGTGAGAATGGTGCTGCTCAAGGGGTTCGACGAAAAGGGATTTGTCTTCTACACGAATTTCGAGAGCGCCAAGGGCCGCGAGATTCTTGGCAGCATGAAGGCGGCGATGTGCTTCCACTGGAAATCGCTGCGCCGCCAGGTGCGTATACGCGGGCCGGTGGAGATCGTCAGCGACGCCGAGGCCGACGCCTATTACGCGACACGCCCGCGCGGCAGCCGCATCGGCGCCTGGGCCTCGAAACAGTCGCGGCCGCTGGAGAGCCGCTTCGCGCTGGAAAAGGCGGTAGCCGAATACACGGCGCGCTACGCCATCGGCGAGATCCCGCGACCGAAACATTGGTCGGGTTTCCGCATCCTGCCGCAGACAATCGAGTTCTGGCAGGACAGGCCGTTCCGCCTGCACGACCGCATCCTTTTCTCGCGCAACGCCGCCGGCTGGGACAAGACGCGGCTTTATCCTTGAACGGTACCGTAGGCGAAGGCCTCAGCCCTTCTTGCGCGTCATGAACGCAGTCAGCGCCGCGCGTGCCTCGTCCGATTTGAGCCGCTCGCGGAAATGCTCGCTTTCGACCTCGATGCGGGCGATCAATTCCTCGCGCGGCGCGCGCATCAGGTCGCGCGCGATCTTCAGCGCCTCAGGCGGCTTGGCCGCGATGTCGTTGGCGGCGGCCAACACGGCGCTTTCGAGGGCCTCTTCCGCGACGACATCGTAGACCATACCGGCGGCCTTGGCGCGCTCGGCCGAAAAGCCTTCGCCGAGGCCGAGCAACGCGAAGGCGCCCTGCCGGCCAAGCAGCCGCGGCGCGATCAGGCTGGAACCGGCTTCAGGCACCAGGCCGAGATCGACGAAGGGCGTGCGGAACAGGGTGCGCGGCGTGGCGAAGGTCAGGTCGCAATGCAGGTTGAGCGTGGTGCCGATGCCGACGGCGATGCCGTCGACGCCCGACACCATCGGCTTTTCGGCCTTGGCCAGCGCCATCAGGAAATCCCAGACGTCGTTGCCGCCCTCGCCGCCTGTGGCGATGACCAGGAAATCGGCTAAGTCGTTGCCGGCGGAAAAGGCGCCTGGAACGCCGAGGAAGACATGGACGCGGACCGCCGGATCGGCATCGCCTTCGGCCAGCGCCGCCGACATTTTCGCATACATGGCGCGCGTCAGCGCGTTCTTCTTGTCCGGGCGGTTGATGCGAATGATCTGCACGGCGCCCTGGCGCTCGACGAGGATGTGGTCTGTCACGATCTTTTTCCTTGTGAACGTCAAGCGGAAATCAGTTGCTTGCCGGCGGCGGCGAGGCTCTCCGCGCCGTCGACGACACGCTCCTTCAGGGCGCGTGTTTCACCGAGCAGGTTTTCTGCAAAGAAGCGGCAAAGCGCGGCGCGGCCACGATCGGCCAGCCCGCCTTGCGCCAGATAGGCGCCGCCGGCAGCGAGCGAGATCAGGCGCAGATAGGGCGTGGCGCCGGCCATCGCGGCGTCGGTCTTGCCGTCGGCGATGAGCTTCTGCAGGAAGCGCGTCGCTTCGTCGAGCTCGGCCAGCGCATGGTCGAGATTGTCGGCGGTGCGGCCGAAATCGTCTATGTTGGAGGTGCGCACCGCATCGGCCACCGCTTTCAATTCGCCGATGTAGGAATGCACGTGCTCGCCGCCGCCGAGCGGCAGCTTTCGCGCCACAAGGTCGATCGCCTGGATGCCGTTAGTGCCTTCATAGATCGGCGCGATGCGCGCGTCCCGATAAAGTGCTGCGGCACCCGTTTCCTCGATGAAGCCCATGCCGCCATGCACCTGGACGCCCAGCGAGGCGACTTCGACGCCGACATCGGTCGAGAAGGCTTTGGCAAGCGGCGTCAGCAGGTTGGCGCGATCGCGCCAATTGGCGGCGGCCTCGCCCTGGCCGACGCGCGCGCGGTCGATGGCGTGGGCGCAGGAATAGCTGATCGAGCGCGCGATCTGGGTCAGCGCCTTCATGGTGAGCAGGTTGCGCTGTACATCGGGGTGATGGACGATCGGCGCCATGCCAGGGCCCGTATAAGCGGAAGCCTTGCCTTGGCGGCGCTCGTTGGCATAGGCGATCGCCTTCTGCGTGGCGGTCTCGGCCACCGCCACTCCCTGCATGCCGACGGCAAGGCGGGCGTTGTTCATCATGGTGAACATGCAGGCCAGACCCTTGTTCTCCTCGCCGATCAGCCAACCGATGGCGCCGGGTGCGGAGCCTTGAAAAGCGTCGCCATAGATCATGGTGCAGGTCGGCGAGGCATGGATGCCGAGCTTGTGCTCGAGGCCGGAACAGAAGACGTCGTTGCGGGCGCCGAGCGAACCGTCGTCGTTGACGAAAAACTTCGGCACCAAAAACAGCGAGATGCCGCGCGTGCCGGCCGGCGCGTCGGGCAATCTGGCCAGCACCAGATGCACGATGTTGTCGGTGAAATCGTGCTCGCCGTAGGTGATGAATATCTTCTGCCCGAAGATGCGGTAGGTGCCGTCGCCGACCGGCTCGGCGCGCGTACGCAAGGCCGCGAGGTCCGAGCCCGCCTGCGGCTCGGTCAGGTTCATCGTCCCCATCCACTCGCCGGAGACGAGTTTTGCCAGGTATTTGGCCTTGAGTTCCTCCGAGGCGTGTTTGTCGAGCGCCTCGACCGCGCCCATGGTTAGCGTCGGACCAATACCGAAGGCCATGGCGGCGGAGTTCCACATTTCGAGCGCGGCGACGCCGAGCATGGCCGGCAGGCCCTGACCGCCGAATTCCTCAGGACCGGACAGCGCGTTCCAGCCACCCTCGATCCAGCGCCGGTAGAGTTCCTTCCAGCCGGGCGGCGTGGTGACGGCAGCGTCCTTCAGCACAGCGCCTTGCTCGTCGCCGATCTTGTAGAGGGGGGCCACTTCCTCGCTGGCGAAACGGCCCGCCTCGGTCAGGATCGCATCGACAAGGTCCTCGCCGAGATCGCCGAAAATGCCGGCGTCGAGCGCCGGCTTCAGTCCCGCTACCTGCTTCAGCGTGAAGGCGATGTCCTCGATCGGCGCGCGATACATGTCTGCTCCTCCCATTCCGGCCGAGCGTAGGCGCATGGCCGAAGCGAAGCCATCCACCTTTGGGCCGGCCCCGCGCCTTCTCTTTACGTAAACGTCAACTTTTGTCACGCGGATTTTGCGTGGACTTCGTCATCCACGGGCGGAGCGGACGCGCAGACCCGAGAAGGGTCCTGGCATCGCTTCGGCCAATCGCGAAGGTTCGGGACACTTGCCTCAACGAGCAATCACAGACTCCGGGGATTAGCCGCAGCGCTTGAGCTTCGTCATCCACGGGCGGAGCGGGAGCGCAGCGGACGCGCAGACCCGAGGATCCATTCCGTGACCTTTGCCGTGGGTGCAGCGGAGCAGAATCTGGACCGTTGCAACGCTTTGAAGTCGCGGAATGGCTCCTGGTCTGCGCTGCTCCGCTTGGCGAAATCGCGCAGAAACAAAACGGTCTCTCAACGTATGCTGCGTCCCACCGCCTGCAGCGCTAGGAAGGCTTCGTAGCGCCTGTCATGCCAAGCCCGCATTTCACCGGTCGCCGGGCAGAAAACATCGCCAAGCCGGGACATGGCAGGCATGGCGCTCGAAAGGTCCGGGTAACGGCCGGCCGCGACAGCTCCGAGCATCGCAGCGCCCAGCAGCACCGGTTCGGGCGATTGCGACGCGGCGACCGGCAAGCCGGCGGCGTCGGCAAGCAGCTGCCGCACCAGCGGCGACTGTCCGGCGCCGCCGCTGATGACGATGGTATCGACCGCATGGCCGGACGACGCCATCGCCGCCACGATCTGGCGCACGCCGTAGCCGAGGCCGCAAAGCCCGGCCACGTAAAGGCCGACGAGATTCTCGACGGAACGGTCGGTGCCAAGCCCGGCGATCAGGCCGCGCGCGTCTGGATCGGCCAGGGGCGAGCGATTGCCGAGGAATTCGGGCACGACATGGATGCTTCCCGCGAGCGTGGCGGCGGTCGACAGGTCGGGCGAGCCCGCCGTGGCTGCCGCGGCCAGCCAATCGACCAGCGATTTGCCTTCGGCAGCTGCACGCGCGGAGGCTTCGGCCTCGGCCGGGTGGAAATGCACCAGCAGATCAATGGCCGCGCCGGCCGCCGACTGGCCGCCTTCGCTCAGCCAGAGCCCGGGCACCATGGCGGAATAATAGGGTCCCCAGACTCCCGGAACGAAGGCCGGGCCTTCGCTGCTTGCCATGGTGCAGGCAGAGGTGCCGAGCACATAGGCCATGCGCGAGGCGATGGTGCCGACTTCGCCCGCAGCCCCCACGGTGCCGACGCCGCCGGCATGGGCGTCGATCAGCCCGGCAGCGACAACCGTGCCCGCGACCAGTCCCAGTTCAGCGGCCGCCGCTTCCGTCAGGCCGGCGCCCAGCGCCGTGCCGGGATCGACCACGTCGGTGCCGATGCGGGCAAAACCCTCGTCGGCAAGCTCAGCAAGCCCCACGGCATGGAAATAGCTTTCGTCCCAGCGCCGTTCGTGGCCGAGATAGGTCCATTTGCAGGCGAGCGTGCAGACCGAGCGGGCAAGGCTGCCGGTGGCGCGCCAGGTCAGGTAATCGGCCAGGTCGAAGAAATGCCGCGCTTGGGCAAAGGTCCCCGGCAGGTTCTCCTTGAGCCACAAAAGCTTCGGCGTCTCCATTTCCGGCGATATGACGCCGCCAACATAGTCGAGGACCGGATGCCGCAGGGCGTTGATGCGCCTGGTCTGGTCGAGGGCTCGGTGGTCCATCCAGACGATTATGTTCCTGTCGCTATCTCCCGAGCGGCCGACCGGCAAAGGTTCGCCCTCGTCGCCGACCACCACCAGCGAACAGGTCGCGTCGAAGCCGATGCCACCGATTTCCCGGGGATCGACGCCCGCCTTCCCGACCGCCTCGCGCACGCTGGCGCACACGGCCTCCCAGATGTCCCGGCTCGACTGCTCGGCGATCTCACCGGGCTCGACGAAGAGCGCAATGTCCCGTTTGGCGGAAGCGAGCAGCTCGCCGCGCTCGTCAAAGACGCCGGCGCGCGCGCTGCCGGTGCCGACATCGATGCCGAGAAAGTGGGAAGGCATGAGAACCTCAAAGGTAGGGCAGTAGGCAGTAGGCAGTAGGCAGATGGTCCGTGTTGGATGGCCGGAGGCAACCGCCTCTTTCCTTATTCCGTACTGCCTAATTCCTATTGCCTACAAATCATTGCTCTGCGGCAGGATCACCAGATCCCGAATGGTGACGTTTCTCGGCCGCGTCAGCATGAACAGGACGGCGTCCGCGACCTCCGTGGGCTGCATCAGTCCGCCGGCCGCCAGCTCGTCTTCGAGCTTCTGCTTCGGCCAATCGCTGATCAGCGCCGTCACCACCGGTCCGGGCGCCACCGCGCCGACGCGCAGGCCATGCTTGGCGACCTGCCGGCGCAGCGTATGGACGAAGGCCTGGATGGCGTGCTTGGAGGCCGTGTAGACCGGTTCCCAGACGACAGGGACGAGGCCCGCAATCGAACTTGTGACGATGATGTCGCCGGTCTTGCGTTCGACCATATGCGGCAGCACCGCGTGCACCGAGCGGAACACCGAGTTGATGTTGAGGTTCAGCATGCGGTCCCAGGCATCCGGATCGCCGTTGAGGATCTCGCCGCCCACATAGGAGCCGGCATTGGCGTGGAAGATGTCGAGCTGGCCGGCCTTGTCGAGGATGCCGGGCATCATGGTCGCCACGCTAGCGGGGCTGGTGAGGTCGACCACCAGAGGGATCGCGCCGTCGCCGAGCTCGGCGACCACCTCCTTCAGCCTGTCCTCCGCGCGGTCGACCAGAACGACGCGGGCGCCGGCCGCAAGCATCGCCCTGGCGCATTCGAGGCCGATGCCCGATGCCGCGCCGGTGACCGCGGCGACTTTTCCCGAAAGATTGTGAGCCATGTGTACCCTTCTCGTTTGAACTGTTCAGGCGCGGCCGTGCGAAGCACGGGAACGGCGCGCGAGGGAATCGACGATCACGGCGATGGCCAGAACGGCACCGGTGATCATGTAACGAAGCGACGAGGACAGATCGAGCAGCGTCAGGCCGCTGGCGATCGACTGGATGACGATGATGCCGAGCAGCGCGGAATAGGCGCTGCCGCGGCCACCGAACAGGCTGGTCCCGCCGATGACCGCGGCCGCGATGGCGTTTAGGTTGACGTCGCCGGTGCCGGCCTGCTGGCTGGCGGAAGCAAGCCTGGCGGCCGCAAGCACACCGCCGAGCGCGGCAAAGAGCGAGCACAGCGCGAAGGCGCTGAGATAGATGGCGCGCACCTTGATGCCGGCACGGCGCGCCGCCTCGCGGTTGCCGCCGACGGCGGTCATCGAGCGCCCCCATTTGGTCCGGGTCAGCGCATAGTTCATCGCCACGACGAGACCGACGAACAGGCCGAACATCCACGGGATGCCACGTGACTGGTTGAGATAGGCGACGATCAGCTCGAGGCCGACGGTAATGACGGCGACGCGCACGATGAGCCCGGTCACGGACGGTGCCGACAGGTTGGCCGCCCGGCGGCGCGCGAAGGTGCGAAGCCCGGAGATCAGCAGCGCCAGGCCCGGGATCGCTGCCAGCGTGTACGATACCCATTTCGGCATCACCATCAGCTGGCCGAAATCCACCAAAGCGGAGCCGTATGGCAGGTTGATCGAGCCGGTGGAGCCGAGAATGTAGAGCTGCATGCCCAGCACCGCGAGCAGGCCGGCCAGCGTCGAAACGAAGCTCGGCATGCCCAGACGGTTGAACAAAATGGCATAGAGCGAGCCGATCAGGGCGCCGAAGGCCAACGCCGCCAGGATGGCGAGCGCGACCGGCCATCCCTGGTTGACCCAGAGCGTGCCGACCATCGCTGAGGCGAAGCCGCTGATCGAGCCGACGGAGAGGTCGATCTCGCCGACCATCAGCACGCAGACGATGCCGAGCGCGATGACGCCGACCGTCGAGCAGTCGAACAGAAGATTGACCAAATTGCTGCTGGAGACGAAGACGGGGTTGAGGCTGGTGAAGACAGTCCAGATGACCACCAGGCCGACGATGACCGGCAGGGAGCCGAGATCGCCGCTGCGCACGCGATCCAGAAAGGCGCGCAGCGCGCCGCCGAAGCCAGCTTCATGCTTCACTCGCGCATCGGCGCGGTCGAGCGCCATCGGGGCGGAGGTGCTTTTCTCTGCCGTCATGGGCGCTGCTCCCCCGCCTGTACGCTGCCGCTGCGATCGCGCTCCATGCGCAGGCGCTCGACCCGGCGCGACACCGCGTTGTTGGACGCGCCGGTGATGGCGCTCACCAGATCCTGGTTCGAGGCGTCGGGCTCGAAGACGCCGTTGTTGCGCCCCAGCCGCAGCACCACGATGCGGTCGGCGACGGCGCGGACATCTTCCATGTTGTGGCTGATCATCACGACGCCGAGGCCGCGCGCGCGGACGCGGTCGATGAGGTTGAGCACTTCAGCCGTCTGGGCGACGCCGAGGGCCGCGGTCGGCTCGTCGAGCAGGATGAGTTTCGGCTCGAGCAGCAGCGAGCGTGCAATCGCGACCGTCTGGCGTTGGCCGCCGGACAGCGAGGCGACCGCCTCGCGCACGCTCGGGATGCGCGCCGACAATTCGTTGAGCAGCGTCCAGGCGCGCATCTCCATCGCCACCTCATCCAGCCGCAGCGGACTGAGCTCGTTGCCGAGGAAAATGTTGGCGACCACATCGAGGTTTTCGCAGAGCGCCAGATCCTGGAACACGGTTGCGATGCCAAGCGTCAGCGCCGCGCGCGGATCGGGCAGCGTGACCGGCTTGCCGCGGAAATTGATCGTTCCCGCGCTCGGCTGATGCACGCCTGCGAGGATCTTGACCAGCGTCGACTTGCCGGCGCCGTTGTCGCCGACCAGCGCGACGACCTCGCCGGCATGGACATCGAAATCGATATCGGTCAGCGCCGAAACGGCGCCGAAATTCTTCGATATGCCGCGCAGGCTGAGCACCAGCTCGCCGACGGAAGCCGACCTTTCGGGACTTTCACTCATGCGCCGCCTTTCTTGACTGTCGTTCGCTGGACATCCGGCCGCCCAGGAGCGGGCGGATGCCATATGGATCACTTCGTGATGCCGAGCTTCTTGCAGCCCTCGGCATAGCGATCGACGCAGAGTTCGGCCGCCGTGTTGATCTTCTTGTCGATGATCTCGGCCTTGAGGTTCTCCTGCGTCACCACCGCCGGCGTGAACAGCTGCGAGGGCGTGTCGTAGAGCGTCATCTCTGCCTTCGGCTTCTCGCCCGACAAGAGCTTGACGGCCACGTTGGCCGCGGCGGCCGCAACGATCTCGCTCGGCTTGGAGATGGTGTTGTACTGGTCGCCGGCGATGATCAGCTGCAGCGCCGCGATAGTCGCATCATTGCCGGTCACCGGCGGAACCGGATCGACGCCTGCTGCCTTGAAAGCGGCGATCGCGCCGCCGCCAGTGCCGTCATTGGCCGCGACGACGCCGAGGATTTTGGTGCCGAAGCGGGTGATCTGGCCGCTCGCCCATTGCTGTGCCTTCGGCGGCGCCCATTCCGGCGTGTCGAACTCGGCCAGGATCGGATAGCCGCTGTTGTCGAGACCTTCGTGGATACCCTTCTTGATCAGGCCGGCGGCGGCATCGGTCGGCGAGCCGTTGATCTGCAGCAGACCGCCGCCGGCCGGGTCGACCTTCAGAGCCTTGAGGTGCTCGACCAGCGAGTCGGCGATGGCCTTGCCGATGCCTTCATTGTTGAAGGAGACGTAGAAATCGGCGGGCGCCGTCGGGATGGGCCGGTCATAGGCGATCACCTTGACGCCCTGGCTCTGGGCGAGCTTCACCAGCGAGGCGGCGGCGGTCGAATCGACCGGGTCGAGGACGATCGCCTTGGCGCCCTGCGAGATCACCGAATTGAACTGCTGCTGCTGGCGCGCCGCATCGGCGTCGGCGTTCTGGTAGATCACCTTGCAGCCAGGGCAGAGCTTCTTCATCTCGGCGACGAAGCCGGGATAGTCGTGCTGCTCGTAGCGGGTCGACGCCTGGTCGGGCATCAGGAAGGCAACCGTAGCATCGGTTACCGTGTCGGCGAAGGCCGCGGTGCTGCCGAGCAGCGAGACCGCGAAAACGGCCGCGATCGTCGATTTAAAGGCAAACGGCGATTTCCAAGCATGTCTGGTCATTCGAATGTCTCCGTTTCGAGAAATGGTTTCACGAGGACCTGCGCGGTGGACCACGCGCCAGGCCTTGACTGCATGTCGAACTGTTGGGAGGAGTATTGTCAGCGGCCGAGGATCGATCCGATCCCGGTAAACTCTACAAGCATCCTCCTGAACGTGCTGGATTCGAAACAAACGATCTCCAGCACAGGGTGCTCCGCACCCCGCGTCCTTCCTTCCCTGAATCTTTTGTTGTTTGACCAATTGCGGACGGAGGCTACGGCAAGCTCGCCGCGTTCAACCGCTTCGCAATTGCTCTAGGCTCCTCCCGCTTCCTCCCTGTTAGGCGGCTATCTCCGCGTTGATATTTTCAGCCAACAAGGCCCTGAAGCGCGAAGGCGACATGCCTTTCTGCGCCAGGAACTGACGGTTGAAATTCGAGATGTTGTTGTAGCCGGCGGCGTAGCAGATTTCGGTGATCGACATCTGGTCCTCGCTCATCAGCAGCTGGCAGGCAAGGTTGATGCGCAGGCGGTTGACATACTGCACCAGCGCCATTCCGGTGTGCCGGCGGAAGCTGCGCGAGAAGGCGCTCGGGCTGCGCCCGGCGATCTCGGCCAGAGTGCCTTCGCTGAACGGCTCGGTCAGGTGGCAGTTGATGTAAGCGAGCGCCTGGTTGATGCCGGCCGACATGAAGCCCGAGGGGTCGGGCAGATAGCCCGCGCTGGCCAGCGTGCGGACGTCGCCAGCGCGGTTCAATATATCGAGCACGGCCATGAACAGCGACAGGCGACGCACGCCCTGCGCCTCGGTCAGTTCGGCCAGCAGGGGCGCCACGAGCTCAGCCGTCGCCGGCGAGAACAGCGCGCCGCGGCGGCTGGTTTCGAGGATGCCGGCGCAGGCGGCAAGTTCGGGCAGCGCGGCGGAGGCGCCGGCGATGAATTCTTCCGAGAACTGGACGACGCGGCCACGCAGCGGCACGGTCTCGCCCGGCGGCACGTCGCTGACCCAGTTGTGCGGCAAATTGGGCCCGGTAAGCACCAGATTGCCCGGCTCGAACTCGCCGATGAAGTCGCCGACGAAATAGCGGCCGGTGGTGGCGACGACCAGATGCAGCTCGTATTCGGGATGGAAGTGCCAGCGCACGGTGCGGAAAGGATAGCCGTGGGCCCAGGCCTTGAACGACTCTCCCTGTCTGATCTGGACGACTTCCAGGTCCGGATTCATCTTCATTTCCTCCCCGCGCGGGTCCGGTCTTGGGACCGGTTGCTGCGCTTCGTCAGGCAGGCCCGTGTATTCCCACTGGCCGCCGTGATTGAAGCTTAGGCGGCAATTGAAACGCCTGCCACCACGGCTTGTCCACCCGACCGATACTTTTTTGACGTTCGGAGCGGGTCGAAGCAGCCGATGTTTTGAAAGCACTTCCTTAACCATAGGCGTTCAGGATCGTTCCCTGGTCAGTGGGGACACCCTGATTGAAAAAGCCGGCGCGCCCTCTTCGCCGCCTGGCGCTTCTCGCGGCGGCGATTGCGTTGGGCACGGCGGCAAAGGCCTCGGATTTCTCCGAGCCGTGGAAGAATGCCGACCGGCCGCTGGTCATCGACGCCTATGAATACAATTCGATCGACTGGCAGCAGCTGGTCACCGACAAGCGTGTCGCCGGCTTCATCAACAAGGCGTCCGACGGGCTGCCGCCACCCTATTTCTGCTTCGGCGCCGAAGCCGACGTCAAACTCTGCAAGGCGCAGTGGAAGCGCTATGCGGTGACACGCGAATTGTTCCAGACGCGCAAGGTGGTGGCCAAGGCGCTTGGGCTGAAATGGGGCGCCTATCACCTGGCGCGGCCTGGCAACCCGGTCGAGCAGGCCAATAATTTCATCGATTTCGCCGAGCCGGCGCCCGACGAGCTGATGGCCCTCGACATCGAAGGCATCGATGCAACGCAATGGATGTCGCTGGAGGACGCGGAGGAATTCGTGCGCCAGGTGCATCGCCGCCTCGGCCGCTTCCCGGTGCTCTATGTCAACGGCAAGACCGCCCAGTATATCGCCGACAACCGCTACCAATATCGGCTCCTGTCGCGGCTGCCGCTCTGGTATGCGCGCTACAAGCCGGATATCGACGTGCATTTCCCGATGGGCAACTGGCAGGGCTATGCGCTCTGGCAATTCTCCGCGCACACCAATTGCGGCCGCTTCCGTTGCCCCTACCGCGTGCCCGGCACGCCCAACGACATCGACGTCAGCGTCGCGCCGATGAGCGCTGACGAGCTGCGCCGGCAATGGGCTTTTGGCGGCCTGCTCGACGTGCCGGCCGACTACCTCGCCTCGATCCCGGTGCCGCTCTCGCGCGAAGCGGCGCTCGCCGGCAAGGTGACGATCACCTATGCCGACGTGGCGGCGCCGCCGACCTTCGAGGAGATGGTGGCTGTGCTCGGTGCGCGCTGGGAGACATTCCGCGACGGATTCCGCATGCCGGTGGTGAAGACGGTGCCGCGGCGCGCCGGCTTCGGCATCGCGCAATATGTTGCCTGGAAACGCTCCGGACAGCGCACGCCCGAGCAGATCGACGCGGCCTTCGCCGCTGCCGCCGATCCGGTCAGCACCGCCTCGACGGCGCTCGACAGCGCCAAGCGCTGACTTCTTCCAAGGGCCGACTTCTTCCAGGAGCCGAGGACATCAACGATGGCTGCCCAGGCTGGCATACATGCCGGTGGTGCGAAACTGCGTCGGATTGATGCCGTAACAGCGGCGAAAGACCTTGGAGAAGTAGTTCGCGTCCTCGAAGCCGCACAGCACCGCGACTTCCTTGGCCGGCAGGAAATCGGCCTTGGTCAGGAGTTTCGCCGCGCGTTGCAGGCGCTGCTGCAGCACGAATTCGGCCGGCGGCAATCCTTCGCTCTCGGCGAAGCAGCGCGAGAAATGGGCGCGGCTCAAGCCACTGATCTGAACCAACTCTGCCACCGGCAGCGGCTTGTCGAGATTGGCGTTGATGTGGTCGATGACCGGTTGCATGGCGCTTTGCTTCTCGGCGAAGGCGTGCGAGCCGAAGACGTCGTCATAAAGCGCCATTGCCGCCTCGTAGGCGATCGCCGAGGCCGCGCCTGGCGAAGCGGCGCCCTTGATCAGCCGCAGGCTGCAATCGGCAAGGTGATCGATGGTGGCCGGCTGCAGCCGCAGCACCGGGCCCGAGACGCTGAGGATGGACTTGTGGATGCGTAGCGCCTCCTCGCCGTTCATCGAGATCCAGAAATATTCCCAGCGGTCGCCCTTGGCCAACCAGTAGCGATGATTGTGCGGCACCAGAACCAGCAGCGTGTCGTTCGCCTGCAGGCGGTAATTGCGGCTCTCGTAGCGCAATTGGCCGGTGCCGCTGATCGTATGCTGGAGCACGGTGAACGGGGTCTGGCCGCGCTTTCGCCCGTCCCAGTCGTAGGTCTCGTCCTCGCGCAGTTCGTAGCCGGTGCTGGTCGGCATGGCGTGCAGGCGCTGGCGGCCGCGCGGCAGCGAGATCGTCCGCATCAGCTTTCCGTTGGCGATCAGGTCCCGCAGCACAAAATTACCCTCGAAAGCATAATCCTTCTCTGGCCCCGTCGGCGAATAAGCGCATAATCCGGCCCTCAAGAACGCGAAAGACCCGCGGTCGAGGAGCGGGCGGGAGGAGAAAGAGCCGGATTTCCGGCTTTGGATGGCATGCGCGCTGTTGCACGCGGCCATGTTCTCTCCTTTGCTCCTTGCCTAGCATTCGATTGGATCGAGGTGAAGGTGATGAGTTTCAAAATCGCTATTATCGGCGCCGGCAGCGTCGGCTTCACCAAGAAGCTGTTCACCGACATCCTATGCGTGCCGGAGTTCGAGGATATCGAATTCGCGCTGACCGATGTCAGCGAGCACAATCTGGCGATGATCAAGGCGATCCTCGACAGGATCGTGGAAGCGAACAAGTTGCCGACCAAGGTGACGGCGACCACCAACCGCCGCGAGGCGCTGGAGGGCGCGCGCTATATCATCAGCTGCGTGCGCGTCGGCGGGCTCGAAGCCTATGCGGACGACATCCGCATCCCGCTGAAATACGGCATCGACCAATGCGTCGGCGACACGATCTGCGCCGGCGGCATTCTCTACGGCCAGCGCAACATTCCGGTGATCCTCGACTTCTGCCGGGACATCCGCGAGGTCGCCGCGACCGGCGCCAAGTTCCTCAACTACGCCAACCCGATGGCGATGAACACCTGGGCCGCGATCGAATACGGCAAGGTCGACACGGTCGGCCTCTGCCACGGCGTTCAGCATGGCGCCGAGCAGATTGCCCAGGTGCTCGGCGCAAAGTCGCCCAAGGAGCTCGACTATGTCTGCTCCGGCATCAACCACCAGACCTGGTTCATCGAGCTCAAGCTGAACGGCCGGTCGATCGGCAAGGACGAATTGATCTCCGCCTTCGAGGCGCATCCGGTCTATTCGAAGCAGGAAAAGCTGCGCATCGACGTGCTGAAGCGTTTTGGGGTCTATTCGACCGAAAGCAACGGCCACCTGTCGGAATATCTGCCCTGGTATCGCAAGCGTCCCGACGAGATCGCGCGCTGGATCGACATGTCGGACTGGATCCATGGCGAGACGGGCGGCTACCTGCGCTACTCGACCGAAACCCGCAACTGGTTCGAGACGGAATATCCGCAATTTCTCGAAGCGGCCTCGAAACCGATCGACCCGGCAAAACGCTCGAACGAACACGCCAGCCACATTCTCGAAGCGTTGGAGACGAACCGCGTCTATCGCGGCCACTTCAACGTCAAGAACAACGGCGTGATCACCAATCTGCCGCAGGATGCCATCATCGAATCGCCCGGCTTCGTCGACCGGTTCGGCATCAACATGGCCGCCGGCATCACCTTGCCGGAAGCCTGCGCGGCCACCTGCATGGCTTCGATCAACGTCCAGCGCATGTCGGTGCATGCCGCGATCGCCGGCGACATCGACCTGTTGAAGCTCGCCGTGCTCCACGATCCGCTGGTCGGAGCCGTGTCGACGCCGGAAGAGGTCTGGCAGATGGTGGACGAGATGGTCGTCGCGCAGGCTCAATGGCTGCCGCAATATGCGCATGCCGTTCCGGCGGCCAAGGAGCGGCTTTCGAAATCCAAGGTCAAGACGCGTGAATGGGCGGGCGCGGCGCGGCGCAGCGTGCGCTCGATCGAGGAACTGCGCGCCGAGAAGGCGGCGCTGAAACAGGCCGGCTGAGGCTGGGACAAGCAGCCGGACCTGCAGGAGGCAGGTCCCGTCGGAATGAGCCGTCCCGAACAAGAGGCGGGCAACAGCAGACATCCAAACATCTGGGAGGAGACTATGAGGAACCTGCATAGAATTGGCATCGCCGCCGGGCTGATGCTGAGCGTTTCAGTCCATGCACTCAACGCTTTCGCGTCCGAACCGACCGTGCCGCCGCAGCCGGCGACATTCCCGGCCGAAGGCAAGATCCACTATGTGGCGCGCGACTCCATCCTGGAGTTCAAGGCGCTGCCCGAATATCACGAGCCGGACTGGGTAACGGAGAAATACGTCAAGACCGGCAAGTTGCCGCCGGTCAAGGACAGACTGCCCAAGGAGCCGCTGGTCTTCAAGACCGGCAACATGCCCGACGGCATCGGCGTCTATGGCGACACGATGCGCCACGTCATAGGCGGCAGGCCGGAAGGCTGGAACTACGGCGCCGGCCAGACGCAAGGCTGGGGCGGCATCGATATCGGCTTGTCCGAATGCCTGACGCGCACGGCGCCGCTGTTCCAGGTCGAGGCCAAGGACACCGAGCCGCTTCCGAACCTCGCCAAGAGCTGGGACTGGTCGAGTGACGGCCACAAGCTCACCATGCATCTGATCGAAGGCGCCAAATGGTCGGACGGCGCGCCCTTCAACGCCGACGACGTCATGTTCTACTGGGATGACGAGGTCGTCGATCCCAATGTCTCGCCGCTGAACGGCGCCACGCCCGAAACTTTCGGCGTCGGCACGACGCTGAAGAAGGTCGACGACTACACCGTCGAGTGGACCTTCAAGGAGGCGTTCCCGCGGCAATATCTCTATGCGATGGCCTACGGCACCTTCTGTCCCGGCCCTTCGCATATCCTGAAGCCGCAGCATCCGAAATATTCGAAGAATACCTACGACCAGTTCAAGAACGCCTTCCCGCCGGATTATATGAACATGCCGGTGATGGGCGCCTGGGTGCCGGTCGAATACCGGCCGGACGATATCATCGTCTTGCGGCGCAACCCCTACTATTGGAAGGTCGACGAAAAGGGCAACCAGCTGCCCTATCTCAACGAGCTGCAATACAAGCTGTCGACCTGGGCCGACCGCGACGTCCAGGCGGTGGCGGGCTCCGGCGACTTCTCGAACCTTGAGCAGCCCGAGAATTTCGTCGCCTCGCTGAAGCGCGCGGCCGACCCGAACGCGCCGGCCCGGCTTGCCTTCGGCCCGCGCCTCATCGGCTACAATCTGCGCATGAATTTCTCCGCCAATGGCTGGGGCAACCCGGACGAACGCGGCCAGGCGCTGCGCGAATTGAACCGCAACGAGGACTTCCGCAAGGCGGTGACCATGGCGCTCGACCGCAAGGCGCTGGGCGACTCGCTGGTCAAGGGTCCGTTTACCGCCATCTATCCGGGCGGCTTCTCGTCGGGCACCAGCTTCTATGACCGCAAGTCGACCGTCTACTATCCGTTCGATCTCAAAGGCGCCAAGGCCGAGCTTGCCAAGGCCGGGCTGAAGGACACTGATGGCGACGGCATCGTGAACTTCCCGGCCGGCACCGCCGGCGGCAAGAATGTCGAGATCGTGATGCTGGTCAACAACGACTACACCACCGACAAGAGCCTCGCCGAAGGCGTGGTCGCGCAGATGGAAAAGCTCGGGCTGAGGGTCGTGCTCAACGGGGTCAACGGAACGCAGCGCGACGCTATCCAATATTCCGGCCGTTTCGATTGGCTGATCCGGCGCAACGAGACCGAGCTGACCTCGGTGGTGCAGAACACCGAGCAACTTGCTCCTGTCGGCCCGAAGACCAGCTGGAATCACCGCGCGCCGGAAAGCGGCGAAGTCGACCTGATGCCCTTCGAGAAGGACCTCGTGGACATCGTCAACAAGTTCGTAACGACGCAGGACAACGACCAGCGTGCCGACCTGATGCGAAAGTTCCAGAAGATATCGACCGAGCATGTCTACAATGTCGGGCTGACCGAGTATCCGGGCGCGCTCATCATCAACAAGCGCTTCTCGAACATTCCGCAAGGCACGCCGATCTACATGTTCAACTGGGCCGAGGATTCGATCGTCCGCGAACGTGTCTTCGTCCCCGCCGACAAGCAGGCGAAGCACGAACTGTATCCGGAGGAGCTTCCCGGCAAACCGGGTGACAAGGGTCCGATGTAAGGTTTACCTCCCCTGACGAAAAGACGTCCGGCCGCGCCGCGGCGCGGCCGGACAACGAAACCTCCGAACGCACCTCAGGGAGCGACCGGCCAGAAAGGAAGCTGACCGCCCATGCTGCGATTCCTGCTTATGCGCATAGCGTCGGCGCTTCCCGTCCTCGCCATTTTGAGCCTCGTCACCTTCGCCATCATCCAGGCGCCGCCCGGCGACTATGCGGATTACATCCGCTCGCAGCTGATCAACCAGGGCGGCGCTTCCTACGCCGAGGCTGAAGCGCAAGCCCAGGCCTACCGCGTCGAGCATGGCCTCGATAGGCCGCTGCCCATCCAGTACCTCAACTGGATCGGCGGCATCGTCACCCGCGGCGATTTCGGCTACAGCCTCTACTACAACAAGCCCGTGGCCGATGTGGTGGGCGAGCGCCTGCCGCGCACCTTGCTTCTGGCGCTGGTCTGCCATCTGCTCGCCTCGGTGCTTGGCATCACCTTCGGCATATGGGCGGCAACGCGTCAGTACAGCTGGATCGATTCGACACTTTCGGCGATCTCGTTCCTCGGCATGACGGTGCCGCGCTTCCTGATGGCGCTGATCATCGTCTACCTCTTGGTCTTCCAGTTCAACGTCTCCGAGATCGGCTCGTTCTTCTCGCCGCAATATGGCGGCGCGCCCTGGTCGTGGGCGAAGTTCGTCGACCTAGTCAAACACGTCTGGCCGGTTGTGGCGATCGCGACCTTCGGCGGCCTCGCCTACAATATGCGCGTCATGCGCGGCAATCTGCTCGACACGCTCAACGCGCAATATGTCGAGACGGCCAAGGCCAAGGGCCTGACCGGCGGCGCCGTCGTCATGCGGCATGCCGTGCCCAACGCGCTGCATCCGCTGGTGATGTATCAGGGCGTGGTGCTGCCCTATATGCTCACCGGCGAGATCGAGACGGCAATCATCTTCGCGCTGCCCACTGTCGGCCCGGCGATCGTCGGCTCGATGGCGGTTGGCGACGTCTATGTCACGGCGACCTTCATGATGGTGCTGTCGGCGACGCTGATCGTCGGCAACATCATTGCCGACATGCTGCTAGTCCTGCTCGACCCGCGCATCCGCCAGTTCGGGGAGCGCTAGATGCTGGCCCGCGATCCCTTACCCCCGCCCCCATCCCTTACGCCCTTGCCGGCCGAAAGCGTCCCGGTGGCCGAAGCCGCGCATGGCAATGAGAGCTACATCGCGCTTGTCTGGCGCCGGCTGAAGCGTTCGTGGACCGGCATGGCCGGGCTTTGCCTGGTCGCGCTCTTGCTTGTCATGGCGGTGTTCGCCGAATTCCTGGCGCCGATGGACCCCAAGGCGACCGACGTCGCCTTCGCGCCGCCGCAACTGCCCGCCTTCCACGACAAGGACGGCAATTTCGTCGCGCGGCCGCGGGTCTACGCGCTGGCCGATTCGGCCGATCTCGATCCGGTCACCTTCCAGCCGATCGTCGGCCCCGACTACGACCACCCAAGGCTGCTCGGCTTCTTCGTCGAAGGCGCGCCCTACAAGCTTCTCGGCCTCATTCCGGCGAACCGGCATTTCTTCGCCTCGATGGACGGCCAGCCGGTGCATTTCCTCGGCACCGACAAGTTCGGCCGCGATGTGCTGTCGCGCGCCATCCACGGCTCGCGCGTGTCGCTGATGATCGCGCTGACGGTGGTCTTCATCATCACGGTCATCGGCACCAGCGTCGGCATGATCTCCGGCTATTTCGGCGGCAAGTTCGATGTCTGGATGCAGCGCTTCGTCGAGCTTGTGCTCGCCTTCCCGCAATTGCCGCTTTATCTGGCGCTGACGACGCTGATCCCGGTCACCGCGCCGACCAATGTCTTCCTCGCCTTCGTCATCATCGTCATGTCGGCGCTGGGCTGGGCGCAGATGTCGCGCGAGGTGCGCGGCAAGACGCTGGCGCTGGCGCGGATCGACTATGTGCGCGCCGCCATGGCGGTCGGGGCCACCGATCGGCGCATCATCATGCAGCACATCTTCCCCAATGTGATGAGCCATGTGATCGTCGCCGTGACGCTGGCGATCCCGACCGTGGTGCTGCTCGAATCCTTCCTCGGTTTCCTCGGCTTCGCGGTGAAGCCGCCGCTGATCTCCTGGGGCCTGATGCTGCAGGACACCGCGACCTATTCGGTCATCGGCACCTATCCGTGGATCCTGTCGCCGGTCGGCTTCGTGCTGATCACCGTCTTTGCCTTCAACGCGCTGGGCGACGGCCTGCGCGATGCCGTCGATCCTTATTGAGGTGGCCGGATGACGACGATCGCGATCGCAGACTCCCTCGCGCCGGCCGTCCGGTTCGACCATGGCGGACGCCACGACCAACCCGTCATCGACGCCCGCAACATCGAGGTCGCGTTCAAGGTCGAGCACGGCACCGTCGAGGCGGTCAAGGACGTCTCCTTCCAGATCTATCGCGGCGAGACGATCGCGATCGTGGGCGAATCCGGCTCCGGCAAGTCGGTGACGGCGCGCACCGTCATGGGGCTGCTGTCCAGGCGGGCAACCGTCTCGCCGCGATCGAGCGTCGAATATCTCGGGCAGAACATCCTGAAATTCCCCGAGAGCGCCCGGCGCAAGCTGCGCGGCAACCGCATCTCGATGATCTTCCAGGAGCCGATGAGCTCGCTCAACCCGATCTACACGGTGGGCAGCCAGATCGTCGAAGCGATCAGGGTGCACCGCAAGGTGGGCCGCAGGCAAGCCTGGGCGCGCGCGCTCGAGTTGCTACGGCATGTCCAGATCCCCGAGCCGGAGGCGCGGCTGAAGCAATATCCGCATCAGCTGTCGGGCGGTCAGCGGCAGCGGGTGATGATCGCCATGGCCTTGGCCAACGAGCCCGACGTGCTGATCGCCGACGAGCCGACCACGGCGCTCGACGTCACGGTGCAGGCGCAAATCCTGAACCTGATCCGCAACCTGCAGAAGGAACTGCGGATGGCGGTGATCCTGATCACCCACGATCTCACCGTGGTGCGCAAGTTCTCCGACTACGTCTATGTCATGCAGCATGGCGAAATGCGCGAGCACAACGTCACCGAGCGGCTGTTCGCCGACCCGCGGCACCCTTACACGCAGCGGCTGCTCGCCTCGGAGCCGCGCGGCCGCCCGCAGCCACTGCCGGAGAGCAGCGGCACCATCCTCGAGGCGAAAGGCGTGCGCGTCTGCTTCATGCTGCGCCACGGCTCCTTCCTCAAGCCGGACTGGCGCGAGCTGGTCGCGGTCGATGATCTTGACCTGAAGCTTTGCCGTCACGAGACGCTGGGACTGGTCGGTGAATCCGGCTCCGGCAAGACCAGCTTCGGCCAGGCACTGATCAGGCTGGCCGACGCCAAGCGCGGCGAGATCCGCTTCGACGGCCAGCCAATCCAGAACTTTTCACGCACCGAGATGCGGCCGCTGCGCTCGCGCATGCAGGTCGTTTTCCAGGATCCGTTCTCCTCGCTCAACCCGCGCATGACGATCGGCCAGATCATCGAGGAAGGCCTGGTCGTCAACAGGCTGGGCGCGACGCGGCGCGAGCGGAACGAGCGGGTGCGCGAGGCGCTGGTCAGCGCCGGCATGCCCGGCAATATCCTGTCGCGCTTCCCGCACGAGTTCTCCGGCGGCCAGCGACAGCGCATCGCGATCGCGCGCGCCATCGCGCTGGAGCCCGAATTCATCCTGCTCGACGAGCCGACCTCGGCGCTCGACCTTTCGGTGCAGGCGCAGATCATCGACCTGTTGCGCAAGCTGCAGGACGAGCGCGGCCTGAGCTATCTGTTCATCTCGCACGACCTCAAGGTGGTGCGGGCGCTCTGCCACCGCGTCATCGTCATGCAGCACGGCAAGATCGTCGAGCAGGGACCCGTCGACGAGGTCCTTTCCAATCCCAAGACCGCCTACACCGAACGGCTCGTCAGGGCCGCTTTCGACGTGGCTTAGAAGTGCCGGAGGTTTTACAGTGGCAAGAAATCCCAGGATCACATTCATCGGCGCAGGCTCGACGGTGTTCATGAAGAACATCGTCGGCGACGTGCTGCAGCGGCCGGCGCTGTCGGGCGCCACCATCGCGCTGATGGACATCAACCCGCAGCGGCTGGAAGAAAGCGCCGTCGTCGTCAACAAGCTGATCGCGACGCTCGGCGTCAAGGCGAAGGCCGAGACCTATTCCGACCAGCGCAAGGCGCTGAAAGGCGCCGACTTCGTCGTCGTCGCCTTCCAGATCGGCGGCTACGAGCCCTGCACCGTCACCGACTTCGAGGTGCCGAAGAAATACGGCTTGCGCCAGACCATCGCCGACACGCTCGGCGTCGGCGGCATCATGCGGGGCCTCAGGACCGTGCCGCATCTGTGGAAGATCTGCGAGGACATGCTCGCGGTCTGCCCAGAGGCGATCATGCTGCAATATGTCAACCCGATGGCGATCAACACCTGGGCGATCGCCGAGAAATATCCCACGATCAAGCAGGTCGGGCTCTGCCACTCGGTGCAGGGCACGGCGATGGAACTGGCGCACGATCTCGACCTTCCCTATGAGGAGATCCGCTACCGCTCGGCCGGCATCAACCACATGGCCTTTTATCTCAAGTTCGAGCATCGCCAGCCGGACGGCACCTACCGCGACCTCTATCCCGACCTTGTGCGCGCCTATCGCGAGGGTCGTGCGCCAAAACCCGGCTGGAACCCGCGCTGCCCGAACAAGGTGCGCTACGAGATGCTGACCAGGCTCGGCTATTTCGTCACCGAAAGCTCCGAGCATTTCGCCGAATACACGCCCTATTTCATCAAGGACGGCCGACCCGACCTGATCGAGAAATACGGCATTCCGCTCGACGAATATCCGAAACGCTGCATCGAGCAGATCGAGCGCTGGAAAGGCCAGGCGGAGGCCTACCGCTCGGCCGAGCGGATCGAGGTCGAGCAGTCCAGGGAATACGCTTCCTCGATCATGAATTCGGTCTGGACCGGCGAGCCGTCGGTGATCTACGGCAATGTGCGCAACAATGGCTGCATCACCTCGCTGCCTTTCGACTGCGCGGCGGAAGTGCCGTGCCTGGTCGATGCCTCCGGCATCCAGCCGACCTACATCGGCGATCTGCCGCCGCAGCTCACGGCGCTGATCCGCACCAACATCAATGTGCAGGAGCTGACGGTGCGGGCGCTGATGAGCGAGAACCGCGAGCACATCTACCATGCGGCGATGATGGACCCGCATACGGCGGCCGAGCTCGACCTCGATCAGATCTGGTCCTTGGTCGACGACCTGCTTGCCGCTCACGGCGACTGGCTGCCGGCCTGGGCGCGAGGCCGGCGCAAGAGCGCGGCCGCCTGAATTCCGGGATTACGCCCCGGCCTTCTCGCGCTCGACGGCGCGCCAGCCGATGTCGTGGCGGTAAAAGCCTTGCGGCCAGTCGATCTGGTCGATCGCCGCATACGCCTTGGCCTGCGCCTCGCCGACGGTCTTGCCGAGCGCGGTGACGTTGAGCACGCGGCCGCCATTGGCGACCAGCGCACCGCCATTGATGGCGGTGCCGGCATGGAAGACCTGGACGCCTTCGGCTTCCGCCTCGTCGAGACCGCGGATGACGGAACCCTTTTCCGGCGCGCCGGGATAACCCCTGGCCGCCATCACCACGGTCAACGCCGTCTCGTCGCTCCAGCGGACCGACATATGCGCGAGCTGGCCGTCGACGGCGGCGTTGAGCAGGACGAGCAAATCGTCCTTCAGCCGCATCATCAGCACCTGGCATTCGGGATCGCCGAAGCGGGTGTTGTACTCGATCAGCTTGGGGCCCTGGTCGGTGATCATCAGGCCGGCAAAGAGGATGCCGGCGAAGGGCGCGCCGAGATTGGCCATGCCGCGCATGGTGGGCTCGATGATCTCGCGCATGGTGCGCTCGGTCATATCCGGCGTCATCACCGGCGCCGGCGAATAGGCGCCCATGCCGCCGGTGTTCGGCCCGATATCGCCGTCGCCAACGCGCTTGTGGTCCTGCGCCGTGCCGAAGGGCAGCGCGGTGGCGCCGTCGCACAGGCAGAAGAAGCTTGCCTCCTCGCCGCTCAGATATTCCTCGACCACGACCTCGGCGCCGGCCGCGCCGAAGGCGCCGTCGAAACAGGCTTCGAGCGCGGCGTTCGCCTCGTCCAGCGTCATGGCGATGGTGACGCCCTTGCCGGCGGCGAGTCCGTCGGCCTTGATGACGATCGGCGCCCCGGTCTTCTCGACATAGGCTTTCGCCGAAGCGAGGTCGCTGAAGCGGCCATAGGCGGCGGTCGGGATGTTGAACTTGGCGCAAAGATCCTTGGTGAAGCCCTTCGATCCCTCGAGCCGCGCCGCCGCCTTGGAGGGGCCGAAGACGCGGATGCCCCAGGCGCGCAGATCGTCGGCGATGCCGGCGACCAGCGGACCTTCCGGACCGACCACGACCAAATCGATCTTCTTCTCCTGGCAGAAGGCGGCCACGGTGGAATGGTCGGCGACGTCGAGCTTGACCTGTTCGGCGATGCGGCCGATGCCCGGATTGCCGGGCGAGGCATAGAGCTTCGTCAGCAGCGGCGAGGCGGACATCTTCCAGGCGAGCGCATGTTCGCGGCCACCCGAACCGAGAAGAAGAACGTTCATGGCCACCTCTTGCTGATCGTCTCCCTGAACCCGCTATTGATCCGCGGGCGACGGGTCAAGGCGTCTCGGCATTTTGGCGGCAATTGCGCACGAGAACAGGGGCCTCATCAGGCGGATAAGACAGGTGCCGCCGCCGGCCAGTCCCCGGTACAGGGATTTGGGAGGTTGCCGTTTATCGGCGAGCAAGATGTTGGCCGTTCATTTCCGTGAAATCGGCGCAAGCGTTGGTGATTGGCTGAAGTTTCATCAACGTCGTCATCCTAGGGCGAAGCAGGAGCGCAGCTCCGTCGCGGAGACCCTAGGATCCATGCCGTGACATTGATCGAGGGCCGCGACGGAGCAGAATTCTGCACCCCTGCAACGCCTCAGCATCACGGCATGGATCCTCGGGTCTGCGCGCGTCGCTACGCTCCTTGCTCCGCCCGTGGATGACGAGGGCGGGCCGGTTCGGCCAACCCCAACATGCGATTGCCGGCGCAAATATAGCCGACCCATCAGAAATTGCTGTGTCCCCAACTTGGTCTGAAAAAATGCCTCAGCTCTGGAAAATGACGGGGAACCAGTCCTCGCGCAGTTTCTGGCCGGGCTTCATGTCGTGACCCGGATAGGGCGGCGAGGTGCGGCCGGGACGTTCGACATAATGTGCGTCGTCGCCGACCCAGCGCAGCGACAGCGCCCGGCGCCGCGCCGCCGTCAGGTTGCCGCGCGCACCGTGCGCGGTGCGGAAGTCGAACAGGATGGCGTCGCCCGGCTCCATCTCCCATTCGAGCACCTTCATCGACGGGTCGTTGTCGGGGTCGGGCACAGGCAGGTAGTCGCCCTCGCCGGCGTAGAAGTTGTCGTCGTTCAGCCATCGCACCGGCAGCACCATCTTTTCCCATTTGTGCGAGCCGGCGATCAGCCTTAGCGTCGCTTCCTTCACCGGATCGATCGGGATCCAGAAGCTCACCGTCTGGCTGCCGTCGACGAAGTAGTAGGGAATGTCCTGGTGCCACGGCGTCGGCTTCTGCGTGCCGGGCTCCTTGACCAGGACGTGGTCGTGGAAGAACTGGGCGCTGCGCGACTGCATGACCGCGGCTGCGAGCTCGGCGGCCGGCGACTCGCGCACGATCCTGACGAATTCCGGGATGCGCTCCCAGTTGCAGTAATCGTCAAAGAAACTGCCCTGGCCGCCGGCGATGTCGGAGGCGGCGGCGCTGCGGTTGCGCATATTGCGCTCGATGCCGCCGGCGATCACGTCGACCCAGTCCTTGAAGGCGCCGCGGATGCAGACCGCGCCATCGCGCTGATAATCGGCAATTGTCGAGGCATCAATCTTCGGGCTGGCCATGGCGAGCTCTCCTTGAGTTGGCAAGCGACTATCGCAAGCGCCCGACATCGGGTAAAATAATAACTTGCCATCTGGTTTATAGTTATAGCCTATGAGACTGACCCTCGCGCAATTGCGCTATGTCGTTGCCGTGGCCCGCTATGGCAGCGTGACCGCGGCAGCCCAGGCGCTGAACGTGTCGCAGCCGTCCATCTCGGTTGCGATCGACAATATCGAGGACGCGCTGGGCCAAAAACTGTTCGTGCGCCAGCGCGGCAGCGGCGTTTCGCTGACATCCTTCGGCCGCAGGGCTGTGGCCAAGGCAAGGCAGGTGTTGGGCGAGGCGGACGAACTGGCGGCGCTCGGTTCGCGCAACGCCGATGTCGGCGGCGAACTGGTGCTCGGCTGCTTCGAGGATCTGGCGCCCTATTTCGCGCCGGCGCTGATGCGGGCCTTCGCCGAGCGCTGCCCGGCCGTCACCGTCGTCATCGGCGATGAAACCTTCGAGACGTTGGGGCGGCGCCTGGCCGACAGCGCCGTCGATCTCGGCCTCACCTACGATCTCGGCCTGCCCGGGCATTTCAAGCGCATTCTCCTGCACGAGCTGCGGCCGCACGCGCTTTTGCCGGCCGGCCATGAGCTGGCGGACAAGCACGCCGTCAGCCTGGCCGAACTCGCGCAGCATCCGCTGATCACCACCGACCAGCCGCATAGCTGGCAGCATATGCTGGACCTCTTCCTCAGCCGCGGCCTGTCGCCGGTCGCGCGGGCGACGACGAGTTCGTTCGAGCTGCAGCGCTCCATGGTGGCCAACGGCTTCGGCGTCGCGGTCAGCTATACGAGGCCCTATGGCGACCGCAGCTATGACGGCCTGCCGCTGGTCTGCAAGCCGCTCTCCGATTCGCTGCCCATGCAGCGCATCATCCTGACCCACGACACGCGCCAGCGCCTGTCGAAGGCAGCGGTCGCCTTCATCGACGTCGCCAAGGCATGGTTTGCCGGTCACGATGTTTTCACTGCTTAGGTTTTCAGCGCTTGAGCGACAACGCGGCCGCTTGACGGCGCTGCTTGCTGCTGCCACTCCAGCGTGATGGAAACCGTCCAGTCGAAAGCGATCCAGGGCCGTGTCGCCGACGCGCCGAGCGGCCATTGGGTCTATCGCGTGCTGCCGCGCTGGCTCTGGCCCTATGCGCAGCTTGCGCGCTGGGACAGGCCGATCGGCTGGCAGCTGCTTTTATGGCCCTGCTGGTGGTCGGCAGCGCTTGCCGCGGGCGCCTATCCGCGCCCGACCGACCCGCTGCTGACGCTGCTGCCGACGCCTTGGTATCTATTGCTGTTCTTCATCGGCGCTGTCGCCATGCGCGGCGCCGGCTGCACCTATAACGATCTCGCCGACCAGGACATCGACAACCAGGTCGAGCGCACGCGCTCGCGGCCGCTGCCCGCCGGCAAGGTGACACGCCGCCAGGCCTGGGCTTTCGTCCTCATCCAGGCGCTGGTGGGCTTGGCCGTGCTGTTGCAGTTCAACGGCTTCGCCATTCCGCTCGGCATCGCCTCGCTGGCGATCGTCGCGGTCTATCCTTTCATGAAGCGCATCACTAACTGGCCGCAATTGGTGCTTGGGCTGGCCTTCTCCTGGGGCGCGCTGATGGGCTGGGCGGTCGAGTTCGGCGATCTCGATGATCCGGCGATCATGCTCTATATCGGCTCGATCCTGTGGGTGATCGGCTACGATACGATCTACGCGCATCAGGACAAGGAAGACGACGCCATCGTCGGTGTGCGCTCGACGGCGCGGCTGTTCGGCGACAACACCAAGACCTGGCTGGTTGGACTCTATGGCGGCGCGCTGGTCTGCTTCGCCATCGCCTTTGCATCCGCCCAGGTGCCGATCGTGGCGCTGGCCGGGCTGATCGCCGCCGGCGCGCATATGGCGCGCCAGATCATCCGGCTCGACATCGACAATCCGGACCAGTGCCTGAAATTGTTCAAGTCGAACAACCAGGTCGGCTGGCTGATCTTTCTCGGCCTGATCGGCGGGTCCGTGTGGATTTGGCTGAAGCCGCTGGTGTAGTGGCGCCGCTTTCCCTTCTCCCCTTGTGGGAGAAGGTGGATCGGCGCGCAGCGCCGAGACGGATGAGGGGTGTTCCAGCGGAGTGAGGCGTAGGCATTCCCTGGAGCACCCCTCATCCGTCGCCTTCGGCGACACCTTCTCCCACAAGGGGAGAAGGTGGAATCGCGCTACTCCCTTGCGATAATCTCCTGGCCGTCGATGACGAGTCTCAGGCCCAGATTGCCGGCCTTGCGGCGGGCGAGGAAGCGCGGGCGGCGCGTGGTGGAAACACGGCCCTTGCGGCGCTCCTGCGGCGGCAGCGCCTTGATGGCGGCGCCGAGCGATTCTTCCAGCGTGCGGGCAACGCCGTCGGCCTCGATCAGCAGCATCGGCAGGCGATAGGCATCGGCCCAGGCGCGCCAGTCGGCGGCGACGTCGTCGAGGTCGTCGGCGACCAGGAGCGGCACCGACAGCATCGGATCATTGTGGAGGAGCTCGAGCGTCACGGTCACGTTGCCGTCGGGATCCTCCATGGCGCGCGCGGCGACGCCGCGGAACGCATTGGGGGGCAGCGCGATGATCGCCGGCACCCCGCTCATCTCCAGCACACGGCGGATGACGGCGCCGCGCTGGTCGATGGTGAAGGTCACATCGCCATAGTCGTCGCGGGTGGCATAGCTCACCATCTGCGGCAGGCGAAATGGGTCGAGACGCATGTTGCGCCCGGCCCAGACTGGCTTCAGTCCAGTGTTCATCGATGTCTTCCCTGTTAGTCCTGAGGGCCGTTTTTCCGGTTCTCTCAGGGCCGGTTTTTCCGGCCTCGTTATGGGAAGAAACATTAGCGCTCGCTTCTTACCGGCGCGCTTAAGAAAGTCGGTTAAATTTTGCTGATCTGAGCCGATGGTTATCGGAATGCGACCGGCCGGCGGATCGAGGAAGGATCAGATAACCTTACCGGGATTCATGATGCCGGCCGGATCGATGGCCGCCTTCACGCGGCGCATCAGATCAATCGCCATCGGCGGGGCCGTGGCGATCAGCTCGTCACGCTTCAGCTGGCCGATGCCGTGCTCGGCCGAGATCGAGCCATGGAAGGAGCGCACGACATCGTGCACGGCGTGGTTCATAGGGTGGTAGAGCTCGAGGAACGCCTCGTCCTGCCAATCCACGGGACGCGAGATGTTGTAGTGCAGGTTGCCGTCGCCCATGTGGCCGAAGCAGACGACGCGCGCGCCGGGGCAGACTCCCTCCACCACGACGGCCGCCTTTTCAATGAACTCCGGGATCGAGGCGATCGGCACCGAAATGTCGTGCTTGATCGAAGCGCCTTCGGGCTTCTGGCATTCGGGAAGCGTCTCGCGGAAATTCCAGAAGGCGTCGCCTTGGGCAAGGCTTGCCGATACTACCGCGTCGCCGACGACGCCCTGATCGAGAGCCTCGGCCAGGACTTCTTCGATCAGCGCCCTGCCGTCTTCCTCGGAGCGGCCGGAAGAGACTTGCATCAGCACATACCACGGCCAGTCGTCGGCCAGCGGCCGCGTGATGCCTTGCCCGTGCTTGAGCGTGAAATCGTATGGCCTTTTGCCGATCAGCTCGAAAGCGGTGAGCGATGCGCCGGCGCGATCCATCGCCAGGGTAAACAGCGAAAGCGCATCTTTCGGCGACGATGGCAGGCCGGCAAAGGCCACCTCCCTGCCCTTCGGCTTCGGGAACAATTTCAGCACCGCGGCGGTGATGATGCCGAGCGTGCCTTCGGCGCCAATGAAGAGGTTCTTCAGATCGTAGCCGGTGTTGTCCTTCTTCAATTTGCGCAGGTCGTCAAACACTTCGCCGGTCGGCAGCACAACTTCGACGCCAAGGCAGAGCTCGCGCGCATTGCCATAGGCAAGCACACCGGTGCCGCCGGCGTTGGAGGAGAGATTGCCGCCGATCTGGCACGACCCTTGCGCGGCGAGCGAGAGCGGAAACAGCCGATCGGCGGCGTCGGCCGCCTCCTGCAGCGTCTGCAGGATGACGCCGGCCTCGACCGTTACCGTGTTCGACAGGACATCGATCTCGCGGATGCGGTTCAGTCGCGACAGCGAGACCACGATGTCGCGGCCGGATTTGTCCGGCACCTGGGCGCCGACCAGGCCTGTATTGCCGCTTTGCGGCACGATCGGCGTTCCGGTCTCGGTCGCAAGTCGCATGATGCGGCTCACTTCCTCAACGCTGCCGGGTCTCAGCACCAGTGATGTGCGGCCGTGCCAAAGGCCGCGCCGCTCGGTGATGTAAGGCGCGATGTCGGCCTGATCGCGCAATGCATATTTGTCGCCGACGATTGCCGCGAAGCGGTCGATGAGGGCGGGATCGAGGTCCAAGGGCTGATCGTTCATGGGCGGCGAGACTAGAGCAATTCCAGGAAAAGTGCGAAGCGGTTTCCGTCCGGAATTGCGTCAGAACAAAGAGATAGACTCAGGCCGGCTTATCACGCGGCGCGGCGGCGCGGGCGAGCCGGTCATTGATCGCCTCGCCCAGGCCCTCGAACGGGATCGGCTCGACGGCGATGGTCGCGGCGCCGACACGGTCGAGCGCCTGCATATAGGCAAAGAGGTTGCTTGCCGCTTCGCGCAGGTCGCCCCTTTCAGAGAGATTGCGCAGCGCAACGGCCCGTTCCCAGCCCTCGGCGCGGTTGCGGCCGAACGCAAGCAACGCCTCGCCTTCGGCAATTTTTCCGACGTTGAGCCGCATCGCGGCGGCCGGCGCGTAATGCGAGGCGAGCATGCCCGGCGCCTCGATGCCGCCAGCGCCGCGCGACAGCTTCGCGCCGGCCACCGCCTCGATCTCCTCGGCGCCGATGCCGCCGGGCCGCAGCAGCCGCAACTTGCCGTTCTCGACCTTGAGAATAGTCGATTCCAGGCCGACCGGCGTCGCGCCGCCATCAACGACCAGCCTGATCCTGTCGCCGAGATCGGCGGCGACCGCCTGCGCTGTCGTGCCGCTGATTTTCCCGGAGGAATTGGCGCTCGGGGCTGCGAGCGGCCTGCCGAGCCGGGCGATGAGCTCGCCGCCAAACCCACGCGGCATGCGCAGCGCGATGGTGTCCAGCCCCGCGGTGACGAGCGGGTGGATGCCGTTGCCGGCGCGCTGCGGAAGCACCAGCGTCAGCGGACCCGGCCAGAAGGCTTCGGCCAGTTTTGCCGAGAGCGGATCGAAGCCGGCGATACGGTCCGCCATCGCGCGATCGGCGACATGGGCGATCAGCGGGTTGAAGCGCGGCCGACCCTTGGCCTCGAAGATGCGCGCCACGGCAATGCCATTGGTGGCATCGCCGGCCAGGCCGTAAACCGTCTCTGTCGGGATGGCGACGACGTCGCCCCCTTCGAGCAGCGCCAATGCCTGCTGCATAGCCTCGCCGACCGCCAGTATCTCAGCCAAATCCGCCACCAGTCCTGAACATGCCGGTCCCGTAATACGGCCGCTTGCATCGGGCAAGTGCGGGCATTGGCGATTTATCAATCCCTAAAATGTTAAGTTCCCGTGCAAGCCGGCTTCAATCGGACGGCCCTAGGGTGCGGGTTCAATGCGGTTGCGGCTTGGGAGTTTGTAATGCGTTTGCTCGGAGCTTTCGGTATCAGCCTTCTGGCGATGAACGGCGCGGCACATGCCTCGTCAATCGTCGTGGTGGCACCCTCGATCTCGACGCCTTCGGTTATCAGGCTGAATGCGATCGAACCGACCAAGCTGTCTGTGGCCTCGACGCCGTCGATGATAGCGCTTGGCGAGCCTGTGCCCGCCGTCACCGACGAAAAGGTCGCGGCAATCCCCGCGAAGTCCGGGCGCCAGCAGGCCCCGATGATCATTCGCGGCGGCATTGTCGGCGGCGCTTTCGAAACGCCCGCGGCGGCCAAGCCCACAGCACCGGCAAACACTACCGCCGCCGCGCCGGCAAACGGCACCACGCCGGCAACGCCCGCGAACGGCACAGCGTCCGCTTCGAACGGCAACAGCGGAACCGGCGGACAGCCGGCCGCGACGGCCAATGCGTCGGGCGGCGGCGCGCAGCCGCAAGGCGCCCCGTCGGTGCCGCGCGTCGGCAAGGCGATGTAGATCACACTGGATCCGGCCCTGGCATGCTAGGCGCTTAACCTGTCCGATTCCCGTGATCGGATCGGGCACGATTGCGCCGGCATTTCAAAAAAAAGGGGGTTTCATGACTGTTTCGAAAGCAATGACCGTTGCCGCACTGTTGGCGACGACGACACTGGGCACGGGTACGGCACGGGCCGACGACATGCTTGGCTCTTACACGGCGCGGATTTCCGACCGCGATCACCGCGCCAGCGACGGCTACCCGCTCGGCAGCGCGGCGCAGATGGTGCGGCAGGACCGCGCCAACTGGCATAAATTCCACCGGCGCGACAGCGACGACCAGGGTGATGCCTGGTTCCGCAGCGACGGCTCGCGCGCCGACCTGCAGCGCATGCTGGAACGCGGCGGCGCCATGAGCAGCGCCACAAGGCGCGCCATCGTCAATGGCGAGCCGTTGATCGAGGTCGATGTCTATTCGGACGGTGTGCGGGTCAGCATAGTGGAGGATTAACGGGTCAATCTTCCTGGAAGACCGACAAGAGCCGCACCGACGAAAAAGGGCGACGCGCGACGCGCCGCCCCTGATGGTTCAGACGAGAGGAGACGGCTCAGGCCGCTTCTTCCTTGTCGTCATCGTCGGACTCATCCTCATCGGCTTCGTCCTCATCATCGTCGCCATCTTCATCCTCGTCGTCGGACTCATCGTCGCCCGAGGCTTTGGCTTCTTCGTCGGCGTCTTCGTCGTCGCCGTCTTCGTCGCCTTCATCTTGGTCGTCCGACTCGTCGTCGGCCGAGGCAGTGGTTTCCTCGTCGCCGTCTTCCTCGTCATCTTCGGACGGATCGGCGGCTTCGACCGCCGCGGCGGCAGCGTGGTCGAGAAGGTTTTCGGAAGCGGATTCGATCGCCGCGGCGGCGGCCGGGGTCTCTTCATTCAGGTCGATATCGTCAACGGAATTCATGGCATGCCTCCGTGTTTTGGGAATGTCTTACGGCGCGCCCCACGAAACGATTTCGGGCAACGCGCCTTAGGTCTTTGGTTGATGCATGTCGTTGCCCCAGGACCGCTCAGCGCTTCTGGACGACATGCACCTTTGTCCCATGCGGAGGTCATCGTCATATGACTGTAAGCCGGCTCCGGCGCATTAAATTTCGAGCGCCGAATTGTTCAAGCCTGCCGGCATCCTAGCCGACGCGGGCAAGCTCGAATGTGCGGTTTTCCGAGCCGTCAGCCGACGATTTTTGAAAAATCCGCGACCTGGTCGGTGGCGGCGCGGATGCGGGCGAGCAGCGCCAGACGGTTGGCGCGTACGGCCTGGTCCTCATCATTCACGAGAACACGCTCAAAGAATGAATCAACCGGTTCGCGCAACACGCTAAGCGCCAGCATGGCGGCAGAAAAATCTTCGTTTTGAATTGCTTGGCCGGCTTCCTTCTCGGCCTGATTCACCGCGGCATAGAGCTTCTTTTCCGCGTCCTCGCGGAACAGCGCCGGCTCAACGGTCTCGGCGATTGCCGTTTTCTTCTTCTCCTCGGCGGCCAGGATGTTGGCGGCGCGCTTGGTTCCGGCAAGCAGGTTCTTGCCCTCCTCGGTGTCGAGCAAGGAGCCGAGCGCCTCGACGCGGCGGACGATCTGCAGGAGGTCGTCGTTCGGCGATTGCCCAATCTCCCCCCTTGTGGGGGAGATGCCCGGCAGGGCAGAGGGAGGCGCGACAGAGTGAGAGGCCGGCGGGACAGCGCCCCCCTCTGTCGGCTGCGCCGATATCTCCCCCACAAGGGGGGAGATTGGGCGCGAGCCCGCTGACAGCACGGCATCGATCAAGTCATGCCGTGCACCGCTTTCGCGCAGATAGACTTTCAGACGGTCGTGGAAGAAGGCGAGGAGGTCGGACGACTGGTCCGCGCCGCCTTTGAAGTTTGCAAAGGCCTTGGCGAAAACAGACGTCAGCGCCAGACGAATCCGGTTCTCGACGAGTATCCTGACCACGCCAAGCGCAGCCCGTCGCAGCGCGAACGGATCCTTGCTGCCGGTCGGTTTCTCGTCGATCGCCCAGAAGCCGGTCAGCGTGTCGAACTTGTCGGCGAGCGCGACGGCAATAGAGACCGGATCGGTCGGCACGCGGTCAGACGGACCCTGCGGCTTGTAATGCTCCTCGGCCGCCGCCGCGACCGATGGGTGCTCGCCCTGCAGCAGCGCGTATTTGCGGCCCATGGCGCCCTGCAGCTCGGGGAACTCGCCGACCACTTCGGTTTGCAGATCGGCCTTGGCGAGCACCGACGCGCGGGCGACCAGCGCGGTAATCTCCCCCCTCGAGGGGGAGATGTCGCCGAAGGCGACAGAGGGGGTCGCCTCGCGTAGAGCGCCAACGCTGCCTCTCGCCGCAGAAGATGTCGGCGCTTCACGCGCGGCGACCCCCTCTGGCCTGCCGGCCATCTCCCCCTCAAGGGGGGAGATCGATTTCGCGACCGTCGGTGCCAGTTCCTCAGCCAACCGCTTGATACGCTCAACGCGCGCGCCCTGCGTGCCGAGCTTGGCATGGAAGGTGACGTTCAGATGATCGAGGCGCGCCATGCGCTGGTCGAGCGGCTTCTTCAAATCCAGGTCGAACTTCGCCGCCGATTCCTTCAGCTGGTCGAGGTCGGGCAGATCGCCCTGGTCGGTCTTCCAGAAATAGAGCGCATCGGACAGGCGCGCGCGCACCACCTTGCCGTTGCCATAGGCGATTTCCTTGCCGCCGTCGCTCGCCTCGATGTTGGCGACCAGCACGAAGCGATTCGACAGGTTTTCGCCCGCGCCCTGCGGCCGGGTGACAAAACACTTCTGATTAGCCCGGATCGTAAGGCGGATGACCTCGCCCGGAATGGTGAGGAAATCCTGCTCGAACTCGCCCATCAGCACCACCGGCCATTCCACCAGGCCGGACACTTCCTCCAGCAGGCCCTCGTCCTCGACCAGGTCGAGGCCGTTGGCGAAGGCGATGTTGCGGGCGTCGGCCAGGATGATCTCCTTGCGGCGGTCGGCATCGAGCACGACCTTGGCCGCCTCCAGCTTCGCCACATAGTCGTCGAAGCGGCGCACGGTGATCGGGCCCGGCGCATGGAAGCGATGACCATAGGTGACGTTGCCGGCGCGGATGCCGTCGATCTCAAAATCGACCACGACCGGCTCCTCGGTCTCCGGGCCGAAGGTGCAGACGATCGACTGCAGCGGCCGCACCCAGCGCAGCGAGCCGGGCTTCGCCGAGGCCGGCCCCCAGCGCATCGATTTCGGCCAGGGGAAGCTTTTGATGATGCCCGGCACCAGCTCGGCGATGATCTCTTCGGCCGCCCGGCCTGGCTTCGAAATGTGAGCGACGTAGAAGTCGCCCTTCTTCGGATCGGAATGGACATGCGCCTCGGCAATCGATGACAGGCCGGCCTTGCGCAGGAAGCCCTGCACCGCCTGCTCGGGCGCCGTGGTCGACGGCCCCCTGATCTCCTCGCGGATGTCCTTCGAGCGCGCCGTCAAGCCACGGATGTCGAGCGCCAGGCGACGTGGCGTCCAATATTCGCGCGCCGCCTCATAGGTCAGGCCCGCTTCGACCAGACCGTCGGTCAGCATCTTCCTGAGGTCGCCGGCAGCCTTGCGCTGCATGCGGGCGGGAATCTCTTCCGAGCGGAGTTCCAAGAGCAGGTCGGGCATAGTTAAGCTCCCCACCCTCCCCTTGATGGGGAGGGTCGGCGCGAAGCGCCGAAACGAATGGCCGGGAAATAGCAACTCGGCCGCCCGCTGTCACCCCGCCAGCAGATCGCCTCTTCGACCGATTTCGCGGAATTTTTCGACCCGCTGTCGGGTTGGCGCCGGCCCACCCGTCCTTGGAGCAGAACTTCCCATGAACCGAACACTGCGCTGAAGCGACAAACGCTCAGGCAGAGACCTATTGGCTGAACGGCGATGAAGACGGCATCGAGAACCCTGCAGATCCTGGCGCTCAGCGCCTGCTTCGCCGCCCAGGCGCATGGCACGATCACGATGCCGGGGATCAGGCAGGCCATGCGCACGATCGACGGCGCATCGGCGCAGATCGTGTTGCCGGCCGGCGCCGTTACCGAGACCGCGAAAGTCGTATCGGCTTAAGCCGCCGCCAGCCCGCCCGCTCGCGTCTTTAGGAACGCCTCGCCGCAGGCCTTGGCCAGATTGCGCACGCGCAGAATATAGCTTTGCCGCTCGGTGACCGAGATGACGCCGCGCGCGTCAAGCAGGTTGAAGACATGGCTTGCCTTGATGCACTGGTCGTAGGCCGGGAAGACCATGCGGTGCATCGCCAGATTGTCGCTCGGCTTGAGCGTGCCGGCATCAAGCAGCGCCTTGCACTCGGCCTCGGCGTCCTCGAAATGTCTCAGCAGCATCGCGGTGTTGGCGAATTCGAAATTGTGGCGCGAATATTCCTGCTCGGCCTGCAGGAAGACGTCGCCGTAGGTGACCTTGTCGGCGCCCTCGCGGCCGTTGAAGTTCAGGTCGTAGACATTGTCGACGCCCTGCACATACATGGCGAGCCGCTCCAGGCCGTAGGTCAGCTCGCCCGCCACCGGCGCGCATTCGATGCCGCAGACCTGCTGGAAATAGGTGAACTGCGAGACTTCCATGCCGTCGCACCAGCACTCCCAGCCGAGCCCCCAGGCGCCCAGCGTCGGGCTTTCCCAGTCGTCCTCGACGAAGCGAATGTCGTGCAGCAGCGGATCGACGCCGATTGCTTCCAGCGAGCCTAGATAGAGCTCCTGCAGGTTCGGCGGATTGGGCTTCAGGATCACCTGGTATTGGTAATAGTGCTGCAGGCGGTTCGGGTTCTCGCCGTAGCGGCCATCCTTCGGGCGGCGCGAGGGCTGCACATAGGCCGCGTTCCAGCGCAGCGGGCCCAGCGCGCGCAAGGTGGTGGCCGGATGGAAGGTGCCGGCGCCGACCTCCATGTCGTAGGGCTGCAGGATGAGGCAACCATAGTCCGCCCAGTAATTGTGCAAGGTCAGGATCAGCCCCTGGAAGGAGCGGCTGGGATGCATATGGGCGGGAATTTCGATGGTCACGGCGGCCTCGGAAAGCGCGGGATGACGCTTCCCTAGTTGCCGGGCCGCCGAGCGTCAAGGCGGCGAGCCGCCCGGCGACGTTGAACGCTTTGCGGCCGGCTGGCCCATTGCCGGCCAGCAGCGGTGATCCTTTGCTCAGCCCCCAGCTCCAACAAAGAAGGTTCAGCCATGTCCGGTCAACTCACCGTGCGGCCCGTCACAAGGCAGGATTACGAGCAGTGGCTGCCGCTCTGGGACGGCTACAACGCATTTTACGGGCGCTCCGGGCCGACGGCGCTTGCCGGCGAGATCACGCAGATGACATGGTCGCGTTTCTTCGATGCCTATGAGCCGGTGCATGCACTGGTGGCCGAGCAGGAGGGCAAGCTTCTCGGCCTCGTCCACTATCTCTATCATCGCTCGACCACATCGATCGCGCCGAGCTGCTATCTGCAGGACCTCTTCACCACACAGGCCGCGCGCGGCCAGGGCGTCGGCCGGGCGCTGATCGAAGGTGTGTATGAACGCGCCAGGCAAGCGGGCGCGAACCGCGTCTACTGGCTGACGCATGAGACGAACCACACCGCAATGCAGCTCTACGACAGGATCGGCGAGAAGTCGGGGTTCGTCGTTTATAGAAAAGTGTTCTAGTTTCCTCGACACAGGGAAAGGCCGCTGTTTGTCGGCGCAAGATGGTCACCGGTCATTTCCATGACAACCGCTGAGATTGGTTGAAGCCTTCCAACCTCGTCATTCCAGGGCGGAGCAGCTGCGAAGCGGCGTCGCGGAGACCCTGGAATCCATTCCGTGACCTGAGCCGCGGAGTGCAGCGGAGCAGAATTCTGCACCGCGGGAGCGCTCAGAAGTCACGGAATGGATCCTCGGGTCTGCGCGCGTCGCTGCGCTCCTTGCTCCGCCCGTGGATGACGACAGAGTGGCCGTTTCGGCCAATCTCCACCTGCCAAGGCCCGAGCTCGGCAGACGCCGGGCCGAAACGAAAACGGGGCTCGATGAGCCCCGCATTCTTCAATGTTGACGAAAAGCGCTCAGCCTTTCGGCGCGGGCGTCGGCTCCGGCTTCACCTTGGGGGTTTCCTGCGCGGTGTTGGATTCGATCGGCGGCAGGCCCTTGAGCAGCTTCTGCTGCAAAGTGGCGAGCACATCCGGATCGGGCTTCAGGTCGCGTGCCTGCGTCCACTGATAGGTGGCCTCGAGCTTGCGGCCGACGCGCCAGTAGGCATCGCCGAGATGATCGTTGAGGACCGGATCCTCGGGCTTCAGCGAGACGGCGCGCTCCATTTCGCGCACGGCGTCGTCGAAGCGGCCCATGCGGAAATAGGCCCAGCCCAGCGAATCGACGATGTAGCCGTCGTTCGGCCGCAGATCCACGGCCTTCTGGATCATCGCCAGGCCTTCCTTGAGGTTCATGTTCATGTCGACCCAGGAATAGCCGAGATAGTTCATGACCTGCGGCTGGTCGGGCTGCAGCTCCAGCGCCTTGCGGAAATTGGGTTCCGCCTTCGGCCATTCCTTCAGCCGCTCATAGGCGATGCCGCGCTGGTAGAAGATGTTCCAGTTGGCGGCGGTTGGCGTCTTCAGCTGCTCGACAGCCTTGTCGTAGAGACTGGCGGCCGAGCGGAAATCTTCCTTCGAGCCATAGACGCCGCCAAGCGCCAGATAGGCGCGCATGTCGTCCGGATGCCGGTCGAGATAGGCCTTGAGATGCGAAATCGCCTCGTCATGTTTGTCGAGATCGGCAAGATTGAGGCCGATCTGCAGGTCGGAGAGCTCCTTCAGCGGCGAGGACGCCGGAATGCGGCGGTAGAGCGAGACGGCGCCTTCGCCGTCCTTAAGCTGCTCGGCCACGGCGGCAAGCTGCACAAGGGCTGCGTCGCTGTCCGGCTTCAGCGCCAGGGCATATTGCAGATAGAGCCGCACAAAAGGCTCGCCGCCGCCGCGGTTAAGCGCGGTGGCAAGGTCAAGCAGGATTTCGGATGCGCCGTCGGCCGGACCGGTGACGAGCGGCTCGATCTTGTCGCCCTTGCTGATGCGGTCGCGCAGCGTGGTGATTTCGAGCTTGCCCGGCGCGAAGGCCTCGGCCTGGTTCAACACCGCCAGCGCCTTCGACTTGTCGCCCTTGCGGACCAGGAACGAGGCATAGGCCTGGGCGTTGCGCATCCAGGTTTCGGGCGCGGAGCCGCCGGCCGCGGTATCGGCCATGGTGGCGGCGTAGAGTTCCTCGGCCTTGTCGTTCAGGCCGGCAGCGTCGGCGATCAGCGCCCGGTGGAACGATTTGAACAGGCCGAACCAGTCCGGGCCCTTGAGCTTGTCGATGGAGTCCATGGCCTCGGACGCGTTGCCGGCACCTTCCTTGGCCCAGCCGTCCATGACGCCCGAGAGCAGTCGGTCGAGATCGGATTCCAGCGAGAGCTTCAGCCAGTACTGCGCCTTGGCGTAGTCCTTCTTGTGGAAGGAATCGATGGCCAGAGCCAGGCGCGAGAAGCGCTCGACGTCCGGCACTTCCTTCAGCTTGTCGGCATAGACGAGCGATTCCTCGAAGCGGCCTTGCGCGACCAGAGCCAGCATCAGGCTCTGCTGCAATTCCTTGTCGTTCGGCGCAAAGGCCAGCGCCTGCTTGTAATAGGCGATCGCATCGTCGAGATCGTTGTCGCTTTCGGCGATATGAGCCGCGAGATAGGCGCCCGAGAAAGACGTGATCTGGAGCGGTCGGGCCTCTTCCTTGGCCTGGACCGGCAGCACCCAAAGCGCCACACCGGTCAAAAATGCCAGCCTCGTCAGCCAGCGCGCACGTCCTTGCCGCATCGTATCCCTTTCAGCCAGATGCGATCCCGCCCTTGGCGGACCGCCCACAGACTCGCTCTTTTCCGGTCAAAGCATGGCCTTTTTGGGGTCAGGCTTCAATTGCCGGGCGAATCACAATGCAATCATCCGGCTTAAAAAACGATGCCGCGCCAGCGAAAATCCCGCGCGCAGGCCCGGGACGCCCATATGCGGCATCGGATTGCCTACAGATAGGTATCGCTGAATCCGCTGGCGGCAACCGTATCGCACAGGCCGGACCATTCGCAGCCGGAGCACGCCTGGCGCGTCAGGCCGGCGGAAAAAGCCTTGCGCATCCCCGCCAGTTTGGGGGCGTCCAGCACCAACCGGTCTCCCGCCTGGATCGGCCGCCCGAGGAGAGCGCCGACATCGCGCGCGGCCATCCGGTCCCGCTCGGCGGCGCTCTCGCGCAGGCAATGCGGCTCCGGCTCGCCGAGCAGCGGGGCGCAGACGTCGTCCGGACCGGCAACGATCACCACCGCCTCGCCCTCGCCCAACCGCTTCACCACCTTGTCGTAATTGGCGGTGAAGGCCGGCGAGTAGCCCTTGCCGACATAGGTCAGCAGGCAGAGCAGATGATGGGCGCGCAGCTTGACGGTCATCGCGTCCCGGACGAGCGGTCGCCTTGCTCCGCACGATAGGTGGAAAAGAGCTTCAGCGTCGCCGCGCCCAGCGCCGACTTGAGCAGGCCGCCGACGATGAAGGGCACGAAGCCGAAGGTGATGGCCTTTTCAGTGCCGATCATGACGGCAAGCCAGGCGGTGCCGAGAACCAGGCAGAGCAGGTTGCCGATGAGCATGGCGACGAAGGCAAGCATGGCGCGATTGCCGTTCCAGCCGCGTTCGGCCAGCCAGCCGACGACAGCGCCGACGACCGGAAAGGCGAAGAGATAGCCGCCGGTCGGGCCAACGAAATGCTGTATGCCAGCGGCGCCGCCCGCCAGCACCGGAAAGCCGGCGGCGCCCTCGACGAGCCAGGCGGCGATGGTCAACGCACCGAAGCGCCAGCCATAAAGCGCGCCGACCAGTGTGACGGCGAAGGTCTGCATGGTGACCGGAACCGGCACCATCGGCACCTCGATATAGGACGACAGCGCCAGGAACAGCGAACCGAGGATCACGGCGCCGATCTGCCAGGCGAGCGAACGGCTGTGCAGCCGCAACGGGCTGAAGGAGGGCTTGTACGTCGAAACGGCTGCGTTGGTCACGGTGTCTTCCTTGGTTGGCGTGGAATTATAGATAATTTTTCGACTTCATCTATTATCGAATCCATATTTTCGCGGAGATGGCAAGTCCGGCTGCGACACGGCTTGCGAACAGATGGCGGATACAGGCGATCTGGGTCGTAGCGTGATATCGACGCCGACGGCGATGCGACGGCGTCCGCTACCCCACGATGGCGAAGGCGTCGCGCGTCTTGCCGGAAGCGGTCTTGACCGGCTTCTGGCCGATCCATTGCACGTGCCGCCCGAGTGTCGCGGCGGCCGATTCGGTGTTGCCTTGTCTCAGGGCGCTCAGGATCGCCCGATGATCCTGGTCGGTGCGGGTTTCCCATTCCGAGCGCCAGGCCGCGAAAAGGAAGCGCGCGCTCGCGGCATGCAGGTCGTCGATGGTGGAGAGCAGGCGCGGCATGCTGCAGGGCGCCAGGATCAGCCGGTGGAAGGTGCGATTGGCCTCTTCCCAGGAGCGCACGTCGCGGGATTTGTCGCCGGCCTTGGTCGCCTCCTCGGCTTGATCGAGGATCGACGCCGTCAGATGCGGCACGGCATGGCGCAGCGCCAGCACTTCGAGCGCCGCCCGCATCTCGGCCACCTCTCTGACCTCGCCGAGATCGAAAGAGGCGACGCGCACGCCGCGGCGCGGTTCGCCGATCGCCAATCCTTGAGCCTCCAGGCGCCGGAAGGCCTCGCGCACGGGCACATGGCTGGTGTTGAATTCCTGGGCGACATGGTCCTGGCGCAGCCGCGAGCCGGGCTCGATGGCGCCCGAAATGATGCGGTCCGCCAGTTCCTTGCTGATGCGGACGGCGATCGTGTCTTCTTTGCTGGCCATATTTTATAGATAATTTGCCGGACCGCCGTTTGTCGAGACGGCCGGCGCGGGATTCACAGGCGCCCTTCCCGGCGGACCCAAATGTGCCGGATCCGCGGGCTCAGTTGACGCGGCTGATGCAGAAATCGATCACGTCGATCAAAGCCGACTTCTGCGGCGTCGCCTCCAGCGGCGCCAGCGCGTCGCGGGCGATCTCGCCGAAATGGCGGGCGCGGCCGATCGTATCGGCGATGGCGCCGTGGCGGGCCATCAGTCCGATAGCCTTTTCAAGCCCGGCATCGTCGGCGACGTTGTCCTCGATGGCGCGCTTCCAGAAGGTGCGCTCGGCCTTGGTGCCGCGCCGGTAGGCGAGGATCACCGGCAGCGTCACCTTGCCCTCGCGGAAATCGTCGCCGACATTCTTGCCGAGATCCTTGCTCGAGCCGCCATAGTCCAGCGCGTCGTCGATGAGCTGGAAGGCAAGGCCGAGATTCATGCCGTAGGAACGAAGCGCGGCGCGATCGGTGCGCGAGGCCTGGGCGATGACCGGCCCGACTTCGGCGGCGGCCGAGAACAGCGCCGCCGTCTTGGCCTTGATGACGGCGAAATGCTCGTCCTCGGTGGTCTCGAGGTTCTTGGCGGCGGCCAGCTGCATGACCTCGCCCTCGGCAATGATGGAGGCTGCGGCCGACAGGATGTCCAGCGCTTCCAGCGAGCCGACCTCGACCATCATGCGGAAAGCCTGGCCGAGCAGGAAATCGCCGACGAGCACGCTCGCCTGGTTGCCCCAGATCATGCGCGCCGTCTTCTTGCCGCGGCGCAGCGCGCTCTCGTCGACCACGTCGTCATGCAGAAGCGTCGCCGTGTGCATGAATTCGACGGCGGTCGCGAGCTTGACATGGCCTTCGCCGGAATAGCCGAACATCTGCGCGGCGGCGAGCGTGAGCATGGGCCTGAGCCGCTTGCCGCCGGAGGAGATCAGATGATTGGCGATCTCCGGGATCATCTCGACGTCGGAGCCGGCCTTGGACAGGATCAGCTCGTTGACCCGCCCCATATCGGCGGCTGTCAGATCGATCAAATCCTTGATGGAAGCGGGTTCCCGCTTGCCTTCGATGTTGAGAACGACACCCACCACGACAACTCCCGTCAATCTGACGCACCCTTGGTCCCTCGCCGACTCTAGGGCGGCGCAACCGGGCACGGCAAGAGGCGAATTAGCGCGGCTCCGCCGACTGAGTGTCCACGCGCACGTTTACACGAACGCCACAACCTGCGATTTTCGTTTCATGATCGAGCTTGTCCGCACCAACGACGCCGTCGTCATCTCCTTTGTCGAATCGCTGATGCGCGACGCCGGCATCGCCTGTTTCGTCGCCGACCAGAATATGAGCGTGCTCGACGGTTCGCTCGGCATCCTGCCGCGGCGCGTGATGGTCGATGCCGAAAAGGTCGATGCCGCACGGCGCATCCTCAAGGATGCCGGCATCGAGAACGAGATCCGCAAAAAATAATGGGAGCCAGCACCGCCCCCGTCCCGGATACGCCGGCGCACACGATCGATGCCTTCCATCGCGGGCGCTTCTGGCTGGTGCAGCCGAGCCGCGGCGGTCATCGCGCCGGCATGGACGCCATGATGCTGGCGGCCGCCGTGCCGTCCGGCTTTTCCGGCCGGCTCGCCGATTTCGGCGCGGGCGCCGGCGCCGCCGCCCTTGCCGTGTTGTCGCGCTGTCCGGCGGCGCAGGCCGTGCTCGTCGAGCGCTCCGCCGAAATGGCCGGGTTCGCCACTGCCACGCTTTCGCATCCCGGCAATGGCCATCTCGGCGACCGCGCCTCGGTGCTGACCGCCGACGTGACGCTGACCGGTCGAGCGCGGACCGAGGCCGGGCTTGCCGACAACTCCTTCGACTTCGTCATCATGAACCCGCCGTTCAACGCGGCCGAGGATCGCTCGACGCCCGACGCGTTGCGCAGAGAGGCGCATGTGGCGGAGGACGGCCTGTTCGAGCGCTGGATCAGGAGCGCCGCCGCCGTCGCCAGGCCGCGCGGCGGGCTGGCCGTCATCGCGCGGCCCGAGCAGTTGGTTGCCATCCTGGACGCGATCGAGGGACGCTTCGGCGATGCCGAGTTGCTGTGCGTGCATCCGCGGCCGGATGCGGCGGCGATCCGCATCGTCGTCAGGGCGGTGCTCGGCGCGCGCGGAAAATTGTCGATCCGCCCGCCGCTCATCTTGCACGGGCCGTCCGGCAACGGGCCGGCGGAGCGGACGGAAATGATCAATAACGGCCTGGCATCGCTGTTCGGCGATTGATCCTTGAAGCGCGTCGCGTTGAAATGGATTCTAGCGACGCACTTCAAGTTTTTGTTTTATGCATGTCTTTTTCGCAAAACCGCTGCACACTTTTGCGCGACATGCACTGGCCGGCGATGCGGCATTGCCGTTGGCCGGCGAGTTCCTTACATGCCCAAGCAGGATGATGCCGCGACCCTGAAACAGACCAACCGACCTGATCGCATCTTGCTCCTTTGCCTTTTGTCCGGAGACAATCGTTCGTGAAACGCCTTTTCAACCGCCTGCTGCCGAAATCCTGGCGCTCGACAGTCGTCACCATTCCGGTCATCCGGCTGCAAGGTCCCATCATGGCCGGCGGAGGCCAGTTCCGGCCGAGCCTGTCGCTCGCCTCGACGGCCGGCCTGATCGAAAAGGCGTTCAGCTTCGACGCGCCGGCGGTCGCCATCTCGATCAACTCGCCGGGCGGCTCGGCGGTGCAGTCGCGTCTGATCTTCAAGCGCATCCGCGACCTGGCGGCGGAAAAGAACAAGAAGGTGCTGGTCTTCGTCGAGGACGTGGCGGCCTCGGGCGGCTACATGATCGCGGTTGCCGGCGACGAGATCTTCGCCGACCCGTCCTCGATCGTCGGCTCGATCGGCGTGGTCTCGGCCTCGTTCGGCTTCCCGGAACTGATGAAGAAGATCGGCGTCGAGCGGCGCGTCCACACCGCCGGCCAGAACAAGGCCGTGCTCGATCCGTTCAAGCCCGAGAAGGAGGAGGACGTCGAACGGCTGAAGGCGCTGCAGCTCGAAGTGCACGCGACTTTCATCGACCTCGTCAAGGAACGGCGCGGCAGCAAGCTCAAGGACGACCCGGACCTGTTCACCGGCCTGTTCTGGACCGCCAAGCGCGGCCTCGAGCTCGGCCTTGTCGATGCGCTGGGCGATATGCGCAGCGTGCTCAAGACCCGTTTCGGCGAGAAGACGCAGCTCAAGCTGATAACCGCGCCGCGCGGTCTGTTCGGCCGTTTCGGCCTGTTCGGCTCGCGCGTTTCGGCGCCGGATATCGCGGCGGCCGCCGCCAGCGGCGTCCTCGATGCGGCGGAAGAGCGCGCGCTGTGGGCGCGCTTCGGGCTTTGAAAAAGCCATGAATGCGGCTAGCATGGCCGCTTGACCGACCCATTCGGCCGGCCTTGCCGCGAGGACGCGGGAGGAGTTTTAGAGATGCCGCAGATCATTTTCTTCGCCGTTGTCGGCGCCGCCGCTTACTTTGGCTACCGCGCTTTCGTGCGCGAGGCCGAACGCGTGACGGCCAAGATCCGGCGTACCGAAAGACAGGCGGCGAACGGCACGACGGGCACGCTGGTCAAGGACCCCAAGACCGGCGAATATCGTCTCGCCAAGGACTGATCCCATCTCGCCAGCAGCCGACATCCTGGAGCCCGGCACAGAGGTCCGGACGTGGCTTGCGCCTGCCAAGATCAACCTGGCGCTGCATGTCATCGGACAGCGCGCCGACGGCTACCATCTCGTCGACAGCCTTGCCGTCTTCACCCGCTTCGGCGACCGGCTCGAAATCGAGTTGGCGGAAGAGGATGACTTCTCCGTATCCGGCCGTTATGCCGCCGGGCTGCCGCTCGACATAGGCAATCTGGTGGTGAAGGCGCGCGATGCCTTGCGCCGGGAAGCCGGCATGCAACAGGGGTCGCCCGTTGCCATCCGGCTGGAGAAGAACCTGCCCATCGCCTCCGGAGTCGGCGGCGGCTCGAGCGACGCGGCGGCCGCGCTTAATGGCCTGGTGCGGCTCTGGAAGCTCGATATCGATGACAATTCGCTGGCCCGGATCGGGCTTTCGCTCGGTGCCGACCTGCCGATGTGCCTCAAATCAAAGCCGCTGATCGCACGCGGTATCGGCGATGAAGTCTCGCCGCTATCCGCCTTTCCTGCGCTTGGCCTGGTGCTGGTCAATCCGGGCATCGCGATCTCGACGCCGGACGTGTTCAAGGCGCTCTCCAGCCGCGATAACGAGGCGCTGCCGCCGCTGCCGAAACGCCTCGATTTCCACACGATCCGCAACTGGCTGGAGACGACGCGCAACGATCTCGAGCCCGCCGCCCGTTCGATCTGCCCGGCGATCGGCGAGGCGCTCAAGACGCTCAAGCGTGCCGACGCCGCCTTCGCGCGCATGTCCGGCTCGGGCGCCACATGCTTCGGCCTGTTCGAGACCGGCAATGTCGCAAAGCGCGCGGCGATCGAGATCCGCGCCCGCCACCCCGACTGGTTCGTTGCCGCGACGCGCAGCATGGAGGTGAGCGATGGCGAAGCTTGACGAAAGCCGGCCCTTCATTCCAGTGCGCATCGCCGTGCTTACCGTCTCCGACACGCGCGGCCTCGCCGACGACAAATCCGGACAGACGCTGGCCGACCGCATTGCGGAAGCCGGCCACAGCCTTGCCGCGCGCGATATCGTGACCGACGACCGCGACAAGATCCGCGACAAGGTGCTTGGCTGGTCGAAGGACGAAAACATCGATGTCGTGATCACCACCGGCGGCACCGGCTTCACCGGCCGCGACGTGACGCCGGAGGCGCTGGAGCCGATCTTCGAAAAGCGCATGGACGGCTTTTCGGAAGTCTTCCACCGCATCTCCTACGACAAGATCGGAACCTCGACGATCCAGAGCCGGGCAACAGGCGGCGTCGTCAACGCCACCTTCGTCTTCGTGCTGCCGGGCTCGCCCGGCGCCTGCAAGGACGCCTGGGATGGCATCATCAAGGCGCAGCTCGACTACCGGCACATGCCCTGCAACTTCGTCGAGATCATGCCGCGGCTGGACGAGCATCTCAGGCGCGGCGGCAAGCCCACCTCGTAAAGCTCAGTTAAGGCGCCCGGCCGGCACGGCGGGGCATCATTTCGGCGGCGCGATCCAGATTTCGGCGTTCAGCCTTCTGGTCGCCAGGCCGCGCGCCAGGGCTTCGGCGCTGCGCGCGCTCTTTGCCAGAGCCGAGGCCTGACGCTTGCTGATGACAAGCCCCTCGGCCAGTGCACGATTGCTCGAGAACACCCTGGCCAGGAAAGGCGCACGGTTGGCGCGGGCGCGTGAAAAGCGCGCCGGCATGGTCTGTTTCGCCGTGTGCGCCACGACTTCGTCGATCCAGCCCTCGGCGAGCCGCGCCCCTGGCTCGAGCAGGAGCAGCCAGTCGCCCTTGGCCTGGCCGATACCGGCGCCGATCCCGCCGGTCGCATAGTGGCAGCCGGCATGCTCGGCCACCCGGTGCGTCTGATCGGTCGAGCCTTGATCGCAGACGATCACGTCGCGCACGACGCCTTCGACCGCGCCGCCGACCAGCGAGGCGAGCGTACGGGCAAGCCCCTCTTCGTCGTTGCGGGTTTCGATAAGGACGCTGAGCATTTTAGCCGAATAGCGGAAAGTGCGGCGATGCGCCAGTTGCGCGCTTCAAGCGAAAAAGTTCTTGCTTTGTTCTCTTCGGCGAAATAGGAATAGTTTCATGAACAGAGCGATTCGACAGCCTGCCGACAGTCCCTGGGAGAGGGCGAAAATGGAACAGATCGTGCGCGCCGACATTGCCGCTTTCGGAGCAGGCCGAGCCGAGATGGCGAACGCGATGATCGAGCAGAGCGGCTTGCGCGTGCGGCCCGATCGCAATCGCGGCCGCTCGGCCGGGATCAATCCGTCCGGCCGGTTCGAGCCGATCAGCCGGCATGTGTTCGACGACGGCTGGAACTCGCTGGAGGAACTGCCGCCGTTCAAGACGGAAGTGCAGGTCGAGAAGCCGCGCACCATCATCACGCGCAACGAGTCGCCTGACATCTCCTTCGACCGTTCGATCAACCCCTATCGCGGCTGCGAGCATGGCTGCGTCTACTGCTTCGCCAGGCCGACGCATGCCTTCATGGGCCTGTCGCCGGGGCTCGATTTCGAATCGAAGCTGTTCGCCAAGCCGGATGCCGCGCGCATGCTGGACAGGGAATTGTCAAAACCGGGCTACCAGCCGCGCACGATCGCCATCGGCACCAACACCGATCCCTACCAGCCGATCGAGAAGCAATACCGCATCATGCGCGAGATCCTGGAAGTGCTGGAAGCGCGCGGCCATCCGGTCGGCATCGTCACCAAGTCGGCGCTGGTGACACGCGACATCGACATCCTGTCGCGCATGGCCGAGCGCGGCCTTGCCAAGGTGGCGCTGTCGGTGACGACGCTCGACCGCATGCTGGCGAGAACGATGGAGCCACGCGCCTCGACCCCGACGAAGCGGCTGGAGGCGATCAGGCAGCTTTCGGACGCCGGCATCCCGGCATCGGTCATGGTGGCACCGATCATTCCTGGGCTTACCGATCCGGAGATGGAGCGCATCCTCGATTCGGCTAGATCCGCCGGCGCGCGGGAGGCCGGCTACGTCATCCTGCGCCTGCCGCTCGAAGTGGCGCCGATCTTCAAGGACTGGCTGTTGCGCCATTATCCCGACCGCTACCGGCATGTGATGTCCCTTATCCGCTCGATGCGCGACGGCAAGGATTACGATTCCGAATGGGGCAAGCGCATGAAGGGCGCCGGTCCCTATGCCTGGCAGATCGGCCGGCGCTTCGAGATCGCCGCCAAGCGGCTCGGCCTCAATGTCGAGCGGCGGCAGCTTCGCACCGACCAATTCGTCGCAGGCGCCAGTGCCGGCGAGCAGCTGATGCTGCTTTGACGCCAGCACCGGCCATGACGGCCGGCGCTAAACACTTCCAGGCAAAGCGATTTTCGGTCTGGAATTGCCATTCGTTTCGAAATTCCGTCCGGCCCCTGTCCCCCGGCTGTGAGACGGTGCCTTCCCGGTCCGACGCCCCATCCGACCCGGAAGGACTTGCGGAGAATCGGAGCCGATGCGAACCTCGCCGCACCATGGCTCGCGCGCGTTCCGATTCTCCGCTTCTCTTTGAAATGGTCGAGAAGCCCGACTTCTCGATCGAGACGAAAGCGATAGCCGACGGGCTGTGGCCGGTCGCCGGCATGGACGAGGCCGGCCGCGGCCCGCTCGCCGGTCCGGTGGTGGCCGCCGCGGTGGTGCTCAACCCCGCCAACATTCCCGAAGGCCTCGACGATTCCAAGCGCCTCACCCATTTGCAGCGCGAGGCGCTGTTCCTCAAGATTCTCGGCTCGGCGCTCAGCATCTCGATGGCTTCGATCAGTGCCGAAGGCATCGACAACAGCAACATTTTGAAAGCCAGCCTCGAAGCGATGCGCCGCGCTGCCGCCGGCCTGTCCTTGCGGCCGAAGCTCGCCCTGGCCGACGGCCGCGACATACCGCCAGGTCTCGCCTGCGAAGGCCGCGCGCTCATCAAGGGCGACCAGCGCTCGCAGTCGATCGCCGCCGCCTCGATCGTCGCCAAGGTGATGCGCGACCGCATGATGTGCGGCTGCGGCGGACATCACGAGCACTACGGCTTCGAAGTGCATATGGGTTACGCGACGGTCCGCCACCGCACCGCGATCGAGGCGCATGGGCCGGTGGCACGGCTTCACCGAGCCTCGTTCGCGCCGTTCCGGTTGGGTGGGGTTGAGATGGCGGAAGAGGAAGAGAGCCTCGCCGGGCTGGAGTAGTTAGCTGATCCCCCCCAATGTGGGTTACGGCTTGCGGACATCCACTGTCAGTGGCGCGACTGATCAGGCCGAGGCTTGATTGCCACGTGGTTCCCCCAATCCGTCGCTGCTTCGCAGCGCCACCTTTCTCCTCCGGAGGGAAAGGAAGGAGCGTTGCTGGACGAGCATTGACGGCAAAAAGCTTGGCGCCTTCCTCTACCCCGTCGATCGGGGGAGAGGTGGCTCGGCGAAGCCGAGACGGAGTGGAGGTCGACCTGCGCTACATAAGACAATGCATGCGCCAGGCTGCCAAGCACGCTATCGCCAAGACCAGCTGCTCGGAAATGTGTGCATAGCGTAGCCCCTTTGTGGGGGAGATTGGCAGCTTCGGCGCCGCGCTCCTTCCAAACAAAAAAGCCGCCGGGTTGCCCAGGCGGCTTTTGAGTTCGAAGTTTCGAAGTCAGCTCAGTTCAGCTTGGCCTTCACATCATTGAGCGCCGACTTGAACAGATCCGCGCCGGTCTTGACGTCGACCTTGGCGGCGAGCAGCGTGCGGGCGGCTTCGACGGCGATGTCGACGGCGGTGGCGCGCACTTCGCTGACCGCCTCGCGCTCGGCCTGGCTGATCTTCTGCTCGGCAAGCGCGGTGCGCCGGGCGACATAGTCCTCGGTCTTCTTGGCCGCCTCGGAGGCAAGCAAGTCAGCCTCGCGTTTGGCGGCAGCGACGATGTCGGCGGCCTCCTTCTCGGCTTCCTTGCGCTTCTGCTGATACTGGCGCAGCAGCTGCTGGGCCTCCTCGCGCAGGCGCCGTGCCTCTTCGAGCTCGCTGCTGATCTTGGCCGCGCGGGCGTCGAGCGACTTGGCAAGCATGCCCGGCACCCTCAGATAGACGACGGCGCCGAGGAAGATGATCAGGGCGATGGTGGCCCAGAGCGTGGCGAGTGATGTGGCGTCCATGATCCCGCTCCTCACCGGCTCGCGGATTTGACCGCGGCCGCGATTTCGGCCTTGTCGGCCTTGCCGCCGACAAGCGCCTCGACGATGGCCGAGGTCGTGTCCTCGGCGATAGTGCCGACTTCCTTCATCGCCTTGGCCTTGATCGAGGCGATGCTCGCCTCGGCCTCGCCAAGTTTCTTCTCAAGCTCGGCCTCGAGCTTCTTGCGCGTGCCCTCGGCTTGCGCCTTGGCGGCGTCGTTCGCCTGCTGGCCGATCTTGTTGGCGTTGACCTTGGCTTCCGCCAATTCCTGCTCATAGGCAGCAACCGCGGCGTCCGCCTCGCCCTTCAGCCTTGCGGCATGGTCGAGGTCCTGGGTGATGCGGTCGTTGCGGACATCTATGATGCCGCCAAGACGCGGCATCACAACCCGCTTCAGGAACAGGTAAAAGAGCCCGAAGGTGATGACCAGCCACAGGATCTGCGACGGGAAGGTCTTGGCATCGAACGGCGGGAACGCTTCATGCTCCGCGGCAGGCACAGCAGTGCCGGCATGCGTATCGCCCTCGGCCGCGGCCGGCGCTGCTTCTTGCGCATAGGCAGATGTCACGAACATCTCATTCCCCTGTCCCTAGAATGGGCCGCACCATGCGGCCCCTTTCGTCAGCGCCGGCTCTTACTTGAAGACCAGGAGCAGAGCGATCAGGAGCGAGAAGATGCCCAGAGCTTCGGTCACGGCGAAGCCGAAGATCAGGCGGCCGAACTGGCCGTCGGCAGCCGACGGGTTGCGGAGCGCACCCGAGAGGTAGCTGCCGAAGATGTTGCCGAGGCCGATGCCCGCGCCGCCCATGCCGATGCAGGCGATACCAGCGCCGATAGCAGCTGCTGCAGTTGCGTCCATTTCAAAACTCCTGTGGTTCTCTGTTCGTTGAAGTTGGTACGTTGGGTAAGCTGGCGCCGGGGCGCCGGTGAAAATCAGTGGCTCGGGTGCAGGGCGTCGTTCAGATACATGCAGGTCAGCACCGCGAACACATAGGCCTGCAGGAAGGCGACCAACAGCTCGAGCGCGGAGAGCGCGACCGCCATGGCAAGAGGCAGCACCGAGCCGGCGATACCGATGGCGCCAAACGCGCTCAGGCTGACGACGAAGCCCGAGAACACTTTCAGCGTGATGTGGCCGGCCAGCATGTTGGCGAAAAGACGAACCGAGAGGCTGACGGGCCGCGAGACGAAGGAGATGATTTCGATCGCCACCACCAGCGGCAGAAGGTAGCCCGGCACGCCATGCGGCACGAACAGCTTGAGGAAGCCGAAGCCGTGCTTGGCGAAGCCGTAGACGAGGACCGTGCCGATGACCAGGATCGCCAGCGTGAAGGTGACGATGATATGGCTGGTGACGGTGAAGAAATAAGGGAACAGGCCGATCAGGTTGGCGACCAGCACGAACATGAACAGCGAGAACACCAGCGGGAAGAACTGCATGCCCTGCTTGCCCGCGGCATCGCGCAGCATGTTGCCGACGAATTCGTAGGCCATTTCGGACACCGACTGCAGGCGACCGGGAATCAAGGCCCGGCTGGCGGTGCTCATATAGAGGAAGGCGGACGCCAGGACGATCGTCACGACCATGAACAAAGAGGAGTTGGTGAAAGATACGTCGTAGCCGCCGATATGCAGCGGGATGATCGGATGGATCTGGAACTGGTGGATCGGATCGACCTTGTCAGCAGCCACTTTAAATCCCCGTCAAAGCCACAAACGGCTTTTAAGTTCACTTTAGCGCCCTGCGGCGCCTCACTTCATTCTCTCGGCTCGCGCGGCTTGCCGCCCTGGCCGAATTCCGATGCCAGTCCCGCCGAGCGCAGGACATTGAGTATGCCTGCGCCAAAGCCCAGCAACAGGCCGACGATCAGACCCCAGGGCGCTATTCCCGCCAGACGGTCGATGATCCAGCCCAAGCCGACACCGACCACCACTCCGGCGATGAACTCGCTGGACAGCTTCAGCGCCTGACCGTAACCGGTCGCAGCTTTCGCTTCGTCTTTCCCCTCGGACCGGTCCGTGCGTCTCGTCGCAAGCGATGCTTCGAGGTCGCGCCGGCGGCGCTCAAGTTCGTCGTCGCGGATGGTGGCTTCTGGCTGCCTGCCGCGGCCGGTTTCTCCGGTTCCGTCTGGCCCGGTTTTGTCGGCCATCGCAACCCCCCTGCCCGGGCAGACGATTGCCGTCCGTCCGCTTCTAAAGTCGCCGGCAACATAGTTAGAGGGTCCGCCCCCGTCAAGCCACGGGCGGAACTTCCGAGCGATGTATTTTTAACAGTTAAATCAATGGTTTATCGAGGTGCGACATCGTGCCCTTCACGCCCGCGTGAGGTAACGGCGCGAATCCGCGCGACAAGGCGCGTCCGCCGAGGCATTGCCGGGCGTCGGAGGAAGGATAGCCGGGGTGGTATTTAAGCGGCTCAGCTCGAGCCACCTAAAGCGCGTCGCGATCCTTCAGATTCGCTCCATGCGCTTCAGGTTTTGATTTCGCGCATGTCTTTTCCCGAAACCGCTTACCACTTCGGGAGACATGCTTTAACGGCTCAGCTCCAGCCGCCACCATAGGTGCGGTAGAAGATATGCAGGCCGATCCTGGTCATCTTGTGCATGGCCCGCGCCCAGCCCGGATGGACGTAATTGGCGTAGTAATGCGTCGAAGAGCCGACCTCGGGAATGAATATCTTGCCGGCGGTCACCGCCATGGCAACCTCCTGGGCGGTCTTGTAGGAGGCCAGGTCGGTGATTGTCTTCTTCCTGCCGTCGCAGGCAAAGGAGAACTGACAGCGGTTGAACCAATTGTCGTTCTGGTAGACGACGCCGCAGATCGTCTTCGGATAGGTCGGGTTGCGGACGCGGTTGAGGATCACCTGCGCCACCGCCGCCTGGCCGCGGACAGGCTCGCTGCGCGCCTCGAAATAGATGCCCTTGGCAAGGCAGGCCTGCTCGGGCTTGGAAAAGACACTTGCCGGCAGGGGGGTCTGCAGCCAGGCATGGTCGCCCTTGCCCATCGGCGGAATGAAGCGGCCATCGTTCGGATCGTCCTGCAGCAGCGCCTCGAAGGGCGAAGCCTTGGCGTAGTCGGGCGCGGACTGGGCATAGGCCGTGGCAAGGATGTCCGGCTTGTCGTTGTTGACGAGGGCGACAAGCGCCGCCGGCAGCGCCGGATCCGGCCTCTTGTCCTCGCGAAGATGGAAGGCCTGGGCGATCTGGACTTCCTTGCCCTTGATGCCGGGCTTGGCGAAGGTGAGCTTCAGGCCGCTGTCCATCGCGGGACGCAGCAGCGAGGAGGTGCGCTCGAAAATCGAGCCGGCGCTGAAATTCTTGGGCGGCGCGACCGGCGACACCTTGACGATGCGGCCCTTCTTGTCGGCGCGTACGACACGATCCTCATCGGGCGTCACGCCCACGGCGCTGCCCTTGCCGCGGAAGGCGACGGTGCCCACCCCCGGCAAATTTACGCCGGAACCGGACAGCGAGCCGGTGGTGACGGAATCGACAAACGGCATTTCGGCGGCATGCACCGAGCCAGCTGCGGATTTTTCGATATAGGCGTTCCAGCGGGTGTCGGACGATTCCAGGCCGGAGATCAGGCTTGCCATATCCTGATAGGCGACGGCCGACGGGAAGCCGATCCAAATACCGAGCCCAAGCACCAAAGGAGGAAGAAAGGAACGTTTTTTCGCAACGGCGGCGGCGGCAAGCCGCAATGAAACGCGTCGATGCACGGAACTCTCCAGAACGCTACTGACCCCGGAGAGTCAAAATGAAGCATTAACCTTGATGCGGGGTTAACGGCATCGATCATGTTCTTTTCATGTTTGAGGCAAGCCGGCTTGCAATTTCCACAGCGGGCCGATGAAGAATCAGGCCTGGGTGGGTGCATCAGTTTTGGGTGAATCAGGCGGGGCGCAGGAAGATTGGCCAGGCGAGCGCCGCGCAGATGGCGGCCGCGAGCCACACGCCGGGCCATGCGAAGACCACCAGCAGCCATGGAATGGCGATCGGCACCAGGCAGAAGCCGATGAACACAAAACTGTTGGCCAGGCTGAGCGCGGTGCCGACATGGCCGGCGCCGGCAAGCGTGGCAAGCTCGGTATAGGCGACGCCGTGCCAGGCCGAGACGGATATGCCGGCGACGACGACCATCAGCGGAAGCAGCGCCAGCAGTCACGGCGCGCCGGCAGCGCCGATCACCAGCAGCCACAGCGCCAGGAAGGCAAATGCGCTCAGCGCGCTGCAGAGTTTCAGGAACGGGCGGCGGTTGCCGTGGCGGTCGGTGAAGCGCCCGCTCCAGACACGCATCGCCATGGCGCCGGCCTGCACAGCGGCAAGGCTGGCGCTGGTCACAAAGGTGCCCATGCCGGCGAAGTCATGCAGGAAGACCGAGGCGAAGGTCAGCACCGCGACCTGCGGGAAGCAGAGCAGGCCGATGGCGGTCGACATGCGCCACACCTCGATGTTGCGCAAAGGCGCCGGGCCGCTTGCCGCTGCGGCGGCGTGACCGCCGCTTTCAGCCGGCGGCTCGTGCAGCCAACGCCAGGCAAACCAGGCCGAGAGCGCGGACACGACGGCAAGCAGGCCGAAGACCGCGGCGAAGCCGAAAGCCAGCGCCAGCGAAGGCAGGATGAGAGCGCCCAGCCCGCCGCCGAGCGGCACCGCCGTCTGCCTGATGCTCATGGCAAAGCCGCGCTCGCCCTCGCCGAACCAGCCCATGATGGCGCGGCCGCTGGAGCCGTTGACGCTGCCGCCGAGCAGGCCGGCGACGAGCAGACTTGCCGATAGCAGCGTGACGCCGGGTACCGCCATTTTTGTCGGCACGACGAGCATCGCCATGATGAAGAGCCATGCCGCCGTCGCGCCGAGCCCGGTCAGGAGCACGCGGCGGTCGCCCCAGCGGTCGGTGAGCACTCCCCAAGGCAGCTCGCTCAGTGCCACGCCGAGACCGAGTAGACCCAATGCCAAGCCCAGCGAGGCATTGTCGAGGTGGTAGCCCTGGCGCGCGCCACCGCGGTTGCCGGAATGCCGGAGAAGGTGGCGGAGAAGCCGGCATTGGCGGCGACGCCGATGCCCAGCACCTTCCAGCGATGGTTGGGGCCGAAAGCGCGGCGGGCGGAGACGCCGGCGGGTGCATCAGGACGTTGGCAATCGCTGCGTGTGACGATGGCGGACATGGTTCATTCCCGTTGCGACCGGCTGACGGCTTGACGGACCGGATGTAGCGCCATAGCTTCATCCATAAAATCAGGAAGTTTTTGATCGACAATCCTGAAAATCAGGACAATCTCATGCGCCGCGTCACGTTCGATCTCGATGTCCTCAGAACTTTCGTCACCGGCATGGAGCTGGGCAGCTTCGCCAAGGCGGCCGAACGGCTGGGACGCTCGACGTCGGCCGTCAGCGCGCAATTGAAGAAGCTCGAAGAGCAGGCGGACACGCCGGTCTTCCGCAAGGCTGGGCGCGGCCTGGCGCTCACCGAAGCCGGCGAGACCATGCTCAGCTATGCGCGGCGCTTGATCGAGCTCAACGACGAGGCGGCTTCCGCCATCCGCGACGTCGAGCTGGAAGGCTGGGTACGGCTCGGCCTGCAGGAGGATTTCGGCGAGGCCGTGCTGCCCGACGTGCTCGGCCGCTTCGCCCGCGCCCATCCCAAGGTCCGCATCGAGGCGCGGATCGGACGCAGCCACGACCTGGCCGAGCGTGTCCTGTCAGGCAATCTCGACATCGCGCTTGCCTGGCATGACGGCACGGCCCTGCCCTATAGCCGCCATGTCGCCGACGTGCCGGCGCGCTGGATCGGCCCGGCCAAGCCGATCGAGGCTGGTCCGCGCAATGGCGAGCCGCTGCCGCTGGTGGTGTTCGAGGCGCCGTGCCTGCTCAGAACCGTGGCGACCGAGACACTCGATCGCGCGGGCATGCCCTGGCGCATGTCCTTCTCGAGTCCTTCCCTCGGCGGCATCTGGGCGGCGGTGGCGGCGGGCCTCGGCCTGACGATCCGCACCGATATCGGCCTGCCTGCCAATGTCAGGGCGATCGCGCCGGGAGTCCTCGGGCTGCCTGCCCTGCCGACGATGGCGCTGCACCTGCACCGGAAGGACGCCGAGCTCGACCCCGTGGCGGCGCGGCTGGCGGAGATCCTGCTGCAGGCGGCGATGGAGACGCTGCCGGAGGGGACGCGAACCGGCGATGGACTGCGGGAGGTCGCTTAGCGTCTTAGCCGACGCCTTTCGACATCGTCATCCACGGGCGAAGCAAGGAGCGAAGCGACGCGCGTAGACCCGAGGATGACGAGGGATCAGCGTCGGCGCTTTCCCAGAAGTCACCGCTTCTTCGCCCTGCCCGCAAACGGATTGTCCGAGGTGCGCAGCGCCATGCGGATCGGCACGCCTGGCATGTCGAAGGCCTCGCGCAGGCTGTTGGTCAAATAGCGGACATAGGATTGCGGCATGGCGTCCGGCCGCGAGCAGGAGACGACGAAGCCCGGCGGGCGGGTCTTGGCCTGCGTGACGTATTTGATTTTCAGCCGGCGGCCGGCGACGGCGGGCGGCGGGTGATGCGCGAGGATGCCTTCCAGCCAGCGGTTGAGCTTGCCGGTGGAGACGCGGCTGTTCCAGACCTTATGCGTCTTGATGACGCTTTCTATCAGCTTGTCGAGGCCGCGGCCGGTCTCGGCCGAGATCGTCACCGCCTGGATGCCGCGCACCTGCGGCAGGAGCCGCTCGGTCTTTTCGCGCAGCTCGGCCAGCAGCTCCTGCGGATTGTCGATCAGGTCCCATTTGTTGAAGGCGATCACCGGCGCCCTGCCCTCGCGGATGATGAGGTCGGCGATCTGTAGATCCTGCTTCTCGAACGGGATAGTGGCGTCGAGCATGATGATGACGATCTCGGCGAAGCGGATGGCGCGCAGGCCATCCTGCACCGAGAGCACTTCCAGCTTTTCATGGATCCTGGATTTGCGGCGCATGCCGGCCGTGTCGAACAGCTTTATCCTGCGGCCACGCCAGTCCCAGTCGACCGAGATCGAATCGCGGGTAATGCCGGCTTCCGGACCGGTCAGCAGCCGCTCCTCGCCGATCAGCGCATTGATCAGCGTCGACTTGCCGGCGTTCGGGCGGCCGACGACGGCGATGCGCAGCGGCTTGGTGTCGTCATAGGGCGCTTCAGCATCCGGGTCGGCGATGTCCTCGCCGATCAGAACCTCGCTGGCGGCGATCTCGCCGGCTTCGTCTTCCTTATCCTCGCCGAAGGCGCGTTCCTGGCCGAGCGCTTCAATCACCGCGTCGCGCAGATCCGGCATGCCCTGGCCGTGCTCGGCCGAGATCGGGATCGGCTCGCCGAGGCCGAGCTCCCAGGCTTCCAGCATGCCCCCTTGGGCGCCACGCGCCTCTGCCTTGTTGGCGACGAGCACCACCGGCTTGCCCGATTTGCGCACCACCTCGGCGAAGGTGCGGTCGTCGGGCATCAGGCCCGACTTGGCATCGACGGTGAAGAAGATGAGGTCGGCCTCGCGAATGGCGATCTCGGTCTGCTGGCGCATGCGGCCGGGAAGCGTCGAAGCCGCTGCGTCCTCGAAGCCGGCGGTGTCGATGACATCGAAATGAAGATCGTAGAGTTTTGCCGCATGGACGCGGCGGTCGCGCGTTACACCAGGCGTGTCGTCGACAAGCGCCAGCTTCTTTCCGACCAGCCGATTGAAAAGAGTCGATTTGCCGACGTTAGGCCGGCCGATGATGGCGACTTTGAAGCCCATCCAGGATCACGACACGTTGCCCGACCCACGGATCAGCTCGGACATCAGCTGCGCGCGCTGGCGCACATTGCGCGGGGCGGCTTCATCCGAAGAGATCTGGTCGAACAGTTTGAGCGCGTCCGCCGACTTGCCGTCCTTCCAGGCGGCAAGGCCGAGCGCCTCGCGCGCCGAATGGCGCAGCGGATTGGTGTCGGCGGTGAGCGCCTCGATGCGGCTGGAGACATCGGCGTAGGAGCCGTGGTCGACGAGCAGAAGCGCCGCCCTCAGCCGCGCAATATCGCGAATGCCGGCGGGAATGGCGCTGTCGGCGGCGACCTCGTCGAAATCCTTGACCGCGCCATCGACGTCGCCCTTGTTGGCCTTGACGGTCGCGGCGCGCATGCGGGCGAGCAGCGGATAGGCGCCGTAGCCGTCCTTCTCCAGCTGGTCGAGCGCGGCGATCGCCTCGTCATTCTTGCCGTCATTGGCGAGCTTAAGGGCCGCCGAGAAGGCGTCGCCCGAGCGGTTGGCGCGGGTTTCGTCCCAATAGCGGTAGCCGACGACAGCGGCGGTGCCGAGCACGATCAGGATGGCAAGGCCGAGAATGGCCGGGCCGAAACGGTCCCATAGCTTCTGCGCCTGCTCGCGACGAATCTCTTCGTTGACTTCGCGGATAAAACTGTCGTCCGACATCAATCAAAACCATTGCGGCCCCAGGAGGGGGCGCTTCTTGAGCCCGCGTTTTAGCGAAATTTCGTCGGCATGGAAGGGGGCGGACCGGAAAATCGGCTGAGAATGCCGGGCGCCCACAGTCCATACCTGAACGCAACCGCGCCACATTTGCGCGATAGCCGGCTTCCGATCGGCCGGAAGACGTCCCCGCCAGAAGGTTGTCAATGCTTCGTTCGTACCGCGTCCTTGCGATCAGTCTCGCCTCGCTCGCCTCAGCCAATACCGCCTTCGCCGATCCGGCGAAATCGCCAACGGTTTCGCCGGCCAAGCAGGTCGTGCTGATCTCGTTCGACGCCGCCCGCGAGATCTCGCAATGGCAGCGCAGCCGGGCGCTGGCAAAGCGCACGGGCGCGCATTTCACCTATTTCCTGTCCTGCGTGTTCCTGCTCTCTCCCGAGACGCGGCTGCACTATGCCGGCCCCGGCAAGGCCGCCGGCAAATCGAATGTCGGCTTCGGCGCCTCGAAACAGGATGTCGCCGACCGGCTGGAGCAGGTCCGGCTGGCCGCGGCCGAGGGCCACGACATCGGCAGCCATGCCTGCGGCCATTTCGACGGCAAGGCCTGGAGCAAGGCCGACTGGCTGGCCGAATTCGCGTCCGCGCGGCGCATTTTCGAGAATGCCTATGCGATCAACGGCATTTCTCCCGAGCCGGCCGGCTGGCGCAATTTCGCCCGCCATACCGTAACCGGTTTTCGCGCGCCCTATCTATCGACCGATAAGGCGCTTTACGAAGCCTTGCCCGAGGCCGGCTTTGAATACGATGCGAGCGGCGTCTCGAACGTCCCGGTCGTGCCGCCAGCCCTGAATGGCATAACCCGCTTCGCCCTGCCGCTTATCCCGGAGGGAGACAAGGCCAAGCCGGTCGTCGCCATGGATTACAATCTTTATGTCCGCCACTCGGGCGGCACCGAAAAGCCGGCCGAGGCGGACGCATTCACCGAGCGCGCCTATCAGGCGTTCCGCGCCGCTTTCGAGGCTCAGTACAACGGCAAGCGCCTGCCGCTGGAGCTCGGCTTCCATTTCACGCTGATGAATAACGGCGCGTACTGGAACGCGCTGGAGCGCTTTGCGGATGAGGTCTGCGTGATGCCGCAAGTCGAATGCATCAGTTTCCGCGACTATCTCGCGCGCCAGCGGCCCGGGCAGGCGCAGGCGAGTGTGGGCGGCTAACTGGACCGGCCGCGCTCTAGCCTGCCGGCTGATCTTCGGGACGCATGCCAGCTTGCTCGCGCTCTAGATAGTGCTGATCGATAATCGGCAGTTGCTCGCCTTGCAACGTCGCTTCGAAGGCTCGCAAACGTTTGTGCACCGACTGCAGTTCAACAATCGTCGACCAGGAATTCAACAGGAACTGCAGCGAATTCGTCACCTTGCCGAATGCGTTCGATATCTGGTTCAGGGCGCCGAACGTGATCTTATGCGCAACCAGCGACGGCCCAAGGATGAGCAACGAAAAAATGTTGTCGGCTTGCAGGTAGGTGTAACGAACGACGTTGAAATAGATGTAGTGGAAATATAGCTTGAAATAATTGCGGCGGACATTCGCGAATAATTGTGTCGTCGTCGCCGGCTGCGCCCGATCGGGATGATCCTCGCCGTAGACAAGTTCCTTGCGATAGGCTGCCTCGACACGCTGATTGCGGAACTGCAGGCCCGGCAGCTTGAGACCCGCCACCATGACGGAAATCGTTCCGAACAGACACCAGCCCAATGCGGCCACGACCAGTGGCTGCGGGACCGTGCCGATGATCGGCAATTCGGTGATGTGGGCCTGCAGTTGAATCAAGACCGGCAGAAAGGCGATCAGTGTCATGATCGACTGAACGAAAGTCGAGCCGAGATCTTCCATGATCTGCGAGAAGCGCATCGTGTCTTCCTGGATACGCTGCGAGGCGCCCTCGATGTGGCGCAGCCGGCCCCAGTTGGCCATGAAGTAATCGTTCATCGCGGTGCGCCAGCGGAAGATCCAATGGCTGACGATGAAGGCGTTGACCACCTGCACGTTCATGCCGACCAGCGCGAGCCAGGAGAAATCGGCCAACCCCTTGTAGAATTCGATGTCGGTCGAGGCCGTCGTTCCCGACATCAAGCCCTGAACATAATCGAAGAACGGGCCATACCAGTTGTTGACCGCAACCGAGACCTGAACGTTGAAGTAGATGAAGAACAGGATGACGGCGGTCATCAGGATCGACCAGTTCTGCCACGGGTGCGGGGCGTACCAGCTCCAGAAAGCGTAGAAGATCGCCACGCAGGCCACGAAGTACATGTAGAACCACAGGAACGGCTTCGACCACAGAACCGCGATGCCGATGATGGGCGGCGTGCCGGCCGCTACCGACGGCAGGCCGAAGACGGCGCCCAACTGCTCGCCGCCGAAGAACCAGAACAGGATCGCGGCAAGGCTCCAGACGGCCGCCGATGTGAAGAAGAGCTTCGGCTGCGGGAAGAAGGATACGAACACTGTGGCGGGTTTCCTCGGTCTGACCGCAAATCAGCGGCATTGCTGTTCGGCGGGCATAAAGTCACACATTAGGGGGAAAGAAAATGCCCGTGCCCGACGCCCGGCATCGAACAACCCGCAAATCATGGCGATTTTGGCGCAGCCGACCAAGCAATGACGCCGGAGGCGAGCAGCGCCGACGCTGCCATGATCGAAGCAAGCACGTAATTGCCCGAAGCCTGGGCGAGCAGGCCGGCGGCGATCGGGCCGACGATCTGGCCAAGGCCGAAGGCCGCCGTCATCACCGCGAAGATGCGGCGCGGCGCCCGCGGCGCGAGCTGCCTGCCCATCTGTAGGCCCAGCGCCGTGATGGCGATGAAGGTGCCGCCGAGCAGGACGCCGGCGATCAGCGGTCCGGCGGCGCCCTTGACGACGACGCTGGCGGTGACGCCGACCACCTCGACCAGGCAACTCGCGGCATAAGTGGCATAGAGCCCTATCCGGCCGGCGAGCTTCTGCCACGCCCAAGTCGAGGGAAAGCCAGCGAGGCCGGCAACCATCCAGACAGTCGCCTCGAAGACGCGCCCGCCGCCGCCCTGGCGGACGATGGCGACCAGGAAAGTGGCGGTCACCACGTAGCCGAAGCCGAACAGCCCATAGGCGACGATCAACTTCACCAGGGACCCGTCCTTCGGCAGCGCCGGCTCGCGCCCGTCGGTGACATTGGCCGGCGTGGTCGAGCCGGCGAGCAGTGCGACGACGAGCAGGCCGACGGTCGAAAGCGCCCCCGACCAGAGCCAGCCCGCGGCCCAATCCGCATGTTCGGAGACGAGGACCGCCAGCAGCGCCGAGGACGCGGCAATGCCTAGTCCGACGCCGCCGAAATGCAGCGCCTGCAAATCGCCGCGGCCGGCCTCTGCCAGATGGCTGAAGACGATCGAGGCCATGAACACCATGACGAAGGCACTGGCGAGGCCGGCGAGGAAGCGGATGACGAGAAAGGCGGGCATCGTCTCGTTGAACCCCATGAGGGCCGCGAGCACGGCGCTGGCGGCGAGGCCGGCGAACATCAGCATGCGCTCGCGGCCATGCGCCCAGCCACCGGCCGCGGCAAGCGCGCCGATGAGGTAGCCGACATAATTGGCGGAAGCGATCCAGCCGGCATCGGCCGGCGTCAGGCCAAGTCCCTCCATCATGCCCGGCAGGATCGGCGTGTAGACGAAGCGGCCGATGCCCATGGCGACCGCGAGCGCGACCATGCCGGCGAGAGCAAGCCGCAAGGGAGATGGCGTGGCGTTCATTGCGGCGCACAATAATTGCATGTGCAGGTGAAACAATGCGCTTGCGTTGGGCCAGGTGCACGTCCCCTCACCCAGCCTCCGCTTCGCTCGGCTGACCTCTGCCCGGTGGGGAGAGGAGCCTGTCGGCGCTGGCCATCTCTTCTCCCGAAGGGAGAAGGTGGCCGCGAAGGCCGGATGAGGGGAGCACCGCCGAAAAGGCCAAAAACTTAGCGGCAACTTAGCGGCCAGCTGCACCCATCGTTTCATATGCGGTGCGGCGGGCCGTCAGCCGGAAGGGCATGTCGCCGAGCTCGCGCTCCGACATGGTGTCGAGCACCGGATGCGACAGCGGATCGGTGGTCCAGCGCGCGACCTCGCTGTCGTCGCGCGGCCTCACCTCGGTGCCGCAAAGCCCTTTCAGCAAAGATAAAATCTTCATCGGGGCCACCTCGTGGTTCAAGGTTGTTTCGGCTAAATTCTGCGCTTTCCTGTCCGGTTTCAATTGAGATTTCGGTCCGGTCGCTTTAGAAAAACTGGATGGCTATGCTGAACCGCGTCCATCTCAACGGCCTGCGCGCCGTGGAAACCGTCGCCCGGCTGGGATCGCTGGCGGGCGCGGCGGCCGAGTTGAACGTCTCGGTCAGTGCCGTCAGCCAGCAGGTCAAGCGCACGGAAAAGCAGCTGGGCCAGGCGCTGTTCGAACGCGCGCCGGGCGGGCTCGTGCCGACCGAATTTGGCGCCGCCTTCACGGCGCGACTCAGCGCCGGCTTCCGCGAGCTCGCGCAAGCCGTAGCGCTGGCCGACGAGGCCAACGAGTGCACGCTGGTCGTCTCGGTGGCGCCGGCCTTCGCCTCGAAATGGCTGCTGCCGCGGCTGTCGCGGCATTTCGCGCGACATCCGAATGTGCTTTTGCGCATCGACGCCTCGGCCAGGGTCGCCGATCTCGACCGGTCCGACATCGATATCGCAATCCGGCTCGGCGACGGCAAATGGCCGGGCGGGCGCGCCGAGCTTCTGCTTGCCCAGGAAGTGTTTCCGGTCTGCGCACCCTCGATCGCGGCGGGGCTGAAATCGATCGGCGATCTGGCGCAGACCTGCGCCATCACCGACGAGCGGGCGATGTTCAGCTGGGACGGCTGGTTCGAGGCGGCGGGCGTCGAGCCGGTCACCTTCCAGAAGGGTGCGCGTTTCACCGATCCGATGCTTTGCCTGGAATCGGCGATCGCCGGCCATGGCGTGATGCTCGCCTGGCAGTTGCTCACCGCCGACGCGCTGGCCGACGGCCGGCTGGTTGCGCCCTTCGGGATCAGGGCCGAGAGCGGTCTGGGTTACTGGCTGGTGACCTCGGCCACCAAGAGCGAAAGCCGCAAGGTGCGCGACTTCAAGGCCTGGATCCGCGAGGAGATCGAGGCGACCATGGCGCAGTTCCGGGCGCTGGACAGCGCCGCCTAACCGCTCCGCACTTTTCAATAACGCGGTCCGTCCTGCTTGAGAGCAGGCCCAGTCGATCGCGGTGGAAAGGTCAATCGCAGCGGTCTATGTAAGGATGAGAACCCCAACAAATAGCAGGCAGGATCATGACCACACATTCGCGCGGCGTTTCGGCAAGCATCGACCCGGTGAAGCTCGACCGGCTGGCGGAAGTCGCCGTCAAGGTCGGGCTGCAGCTGCAGCCCGGTCAAGACCTGGTGCTGACCTCCTCGATCGCAGCGCTGCCGCTGACCCGCCGCATCGTCGAGCACGCCTATAAGGCCGGCGCCGGGCTGGTGACGCCCATCTTCAACGACGACGAGATCACGCTGGCGCGTTTTCGCTATGGGGCGGACGCCGGCTTCGATCGCGCCGCCGGCTGGCTCTATGAAGGCATGGCGAAGGCGTTCTCCAACAATGCGGCGCGGCTCGCCGTGCGCGGCGAAGATCCGTCGCTGCTCTCGTCGCAGGATCCGGCCAAGGTGGCGCGCGCCAACAAGGCCAACTCGATGGCCTACCAGCCGGCGCTGGAGAAGATCACCGGCTTCGACATCAACTGGAACATCGTCGCCTATCCCGACCTTGCCTGGGCTAAACAGGTGTTTCCGGGCGAACCCGACGACGTCGCGGTCGTCAAGCTCGCCGACGCGATCTTCTCGGCCTCGCGGGTCGACGTCGAGGACCCGATCGGCAACTGGAAGGCGCATAACGCCGCCTTGGCCGAGCGCACGAAATGGCTCAACGAGCACAGTTTCCACGCGCTGCATTTCACCGGACCGGGCACCGACCTGACCGTCGGGCTGGCGGACGGCCATGAATGGATGGGCGGCGCTTCGACGGCGAAGAACGGCATCACCTGCAATCCGAACATCCCGACCGAGGAGGTCTTCACCACGCCGCATGCAAGGCGCGTCGAGGGCCATGTCTCCTCGACCAAGCCGCTCTCCTATCAGGGTACGCTGATCGACGACATCTCGGTGCGCTTCGAGGGTGGGCGGATCGTCGAGGCCAAGGCCTCGAAGGGCGAGGACGTGCTGCAGAAGGTGCTGGACACCGATGAAGGCGCGCGGCGTCTCGGCGAGGTGGCGCTAGTGCCGCATTCCTCGCCGATCGCGAAGAGCGGGCTGTTGTTCTTCAACACGCTGTTCGACGAGAACGCCGCCTGCCACATCGCGCTCGGGCAGTGTTATTCGAAATGCTTCGTCGACGGCGCCTCGCTCAGCCAGGACGAGATATCGACGCGCGGCGGCAACAAGAGCTTCATCCATATCGACTGGATGATCGGCTCCGACAAGATCGACATCGACGGCGTCGCCAAGGACGACAGTCGCGTGCCGGTGATGCGCAAGGGCGAGTGGGCGTAACAGCTCTCGCCAACGGAGATAGGATGGCCTTCGACATAGCGGTGAAGCGCGTCTATGAGCCGCCGGCGAAAGCCGACGGCCAGCGGGTGCTGGTCGACCGGCTCTGGCCGCGCGGCATCAGCAAGAAGGACGCCGAACTGACGCTGTGGCTGAAGGAGATCGCGCCGAGCGACGAGCTGCGCAAATGGTTCGGGCATGAGCCGGAGCGCTGGGCCGAGTTCCAGAAGCGGTACCGGGCCGAACTCGACGCCAATGGCGACGCCGTGGCCCAGCTGCGTGGCCTGTTGCGGGAGGGCAAGGTGACGCTGCTCTACGGCGCGCATGACGAGGCGCACAACAATGCGGTGGCGCTGGCGGGGTATTTGGAAGCCCACGCATAATTATCGAGACGTAGCGTTCCTTCGCCCCCTCTCTGTCCTGCCTGACATCTCCCCATGAAATGGCTAGACTATGCACACGTCTTGTGTGACAGGCGTAACGGATCAGGCCGAGGCTTGATTGCCACGTGGTTCCCCCAATCCGTCGCTGCTTCGCAGCGCCACCTTTCCCCCCTCCGGAGGGAAAGGAAGGGAGCCTTGCGGACGAGCGTTGACGGCAAAAAGCTTGGCGCCTTTCCTCTCCCCCATCGATCGGGGGAGAGGTGGCTCGGCGAAGCCGAGACGGAGTGGGGGTCGACCAGCGCTACATTAGACGATGCATACGCCAAGCTGCCATGCATGCCGTAGCCCACAAGGGGAGATTGGCAGCTTCGCGGTCGCGCACTATTTCACCGCCTCTTCATAAACCTCCGGCTTGAATCCCACAAACACCCGATCCCCCACCTCCAGCACCGGCCGCTTGATCATCGTCGGCCTGGCGAGCATCAGCTTCTTGGCCTTCTTCTCGTCCAGCCCTTCCTTGTCCGCCTCCGGCAGCTCGCGAAAGGTGGTGCTGCTCTTGTTGAGCAGCTTTTCCCAACCGACCTTGCCGACCCAGCCGTTCAGCTTGCCAGCCTCGATCCCCTCGGCCCGGTAATCATGAAAGCGATAGGGCACGTCATGGCTCTCCAGCCAGACACGCGCCTTCTTGATCGTGTCGCAGGTGGTGATGCCGTACATGGTGATGGTCAAGGCGGGCCTCTCTCGGATGGACATTCGAATCCGGCGGAAGCCTAGGCCGGCCCCACAAGCTTTGCCAGCGCCTTGCTCCGGTGCGATTTTGGCTCTTGCCAATACTAAGGTTTTTTCCTAAGTATTTTCTCGTAAAGATTGCCCGACCGCCGACGGTCGCGGAAGGAACAGCTATGAACCTGCAGACAACAAGCCAGAACCCGCCGCCCATCGACAGCATCTTTCGCGCGCTGGCCGATCCGACACGCCGGCGCGTGGTGGAGCGGCTGAACAGAAGCCCTGCCTCGGTCAGCGAGCTGGCCGAGCCCTTCGGCATGGCGCTGCCCTCTTTCGTCGAGCACTTGAAGGTGCTGGAAGGTTGCGGGCTGGTGCAGTCGCAAAAGGCCGGACGCGTCAGGACCTACAGCCTTTCGCCCGAGCCGCTGAAGCTTGCCGAAAACTGGCTCGCCGAACAACGCGCGCTGTGGGAGCGCCGCCTCGACCAGTTCGACGCCTATGTGATGAGCCTCAAGGAGAGTGAAACGTGAGCTATCCGATCAAGCCGAACCCGAAACTGGACCTGACGCTGGAGCGCTTCCTCGACGCGCCGCGCGAGTTGCTGTGGCGCGCCTGGACGCGGCCGGAGCATGTCAAGCAGTGGTTCACGCCGAAGCCATGGATCATCACCGACTGCGAGATCGACCTCAGGCCCGGCGGCCTGTTCCGCATGCGCATGCAATCGCCCGACGGCAAGGAGGTCAACGACCGCCATTGCTGCTATCTCGAGATCGTGCCGAACGAGCGGCTGGTGTGGACCGACGCGCTGCTGCCGGGCTACCGGCCGTCCGGCGAGCCCTTCATCACCGCGATCATCACGCTGACGCCCGAGGGCAAGGGCACGCGCTACACCGCCACCGCCATCCATCGCGACGAGGCGACCCGCAACAGCCACGAGGAGATGGGTTTCTTCGACGGCTGGGGCACGGTAGCCGACCAGTTGGCGGCCTATGTGAAGACGATTTGAGAAGCTGGCATGGCGGCCAGGGCATCATCCGAGGCCGCCATGCCTGATTCTTTAAATCGCGGCGCGAAGGGCATTCAGAGCCCAGCAAGGCTCAGTAGTAGAACCGCTCTTCGCTGATCTTGCCGTTCTTGACCGTGTAGAGGCCGACCTCGTCCATCTTGACGCGCTCGCCGGTGGATTTGGGTGTCACGTCGAAGCTGAAGCGCAAGGCGAACTGGTCGCCATTGACGTAGGGGCCCTCGACCGAACCGCCATGAACCTCATGGTTGGCCTCCCACCACTCGCCCTTCTGCTTGACGGCTTCCTTGCCGTTGCACACGGCCATCGGGCCTTCCATGGCTTCGTAGCTGACGATGTCGTCGGCATTGTATTTCGCGGCGGCACCGTGGCTGTCGCCCTTCTTGAGGAGCTCGGTGAAATCCTTGGCAATTTCCGCAGTGTTCATGATTTCCTCCCGGTTTGGACAAGACATCAAGTAGGGACCGATGGTTCATCTGCCAGCGGTGCGGCGCTCCGCAGGTGACAATTCGTGTCAGGATGACGCGGCCATCAGCGGCCAGCGGCTCAGATCCTTGTAGATCGTCAGGCCGCGCAGGCTGTGAATGAGGACGAACTCCCTTGCTACAAAGCCGATTGGCTCGATCGGCTGCCTGGGGACGAATTTCTCGTCATAGGCAATCGTCATATGCGGGACGAAGTGATCCGCCGATTTGAGACCATTTGCTTTCATGGCGATGCCAATCAACCGGCTGAGTTCGCAGACCGGCCCATCGTCTGCCAAAAGCACGAACGGACGCGACGGCGGCCTGCCTTTTGCCGCCGGGCGGCCGGGAAAACTTACAGCATGGCTAAACGTGACTTCAAACGCCGGCATTTCAACCATTCGGCCGGCCCGCTTGGCCGCGAATTCGATTTTCGATCTAAGTCTTTTGTAGTCGCCCACATGCTGTTGAGTGATGTGAAATCGCTCTTTTAGCAGCAGCGTCCCGGTTATCCCGTTGAGATCACACAGATGTCTCTGCAGCGACCAAAACGCGGCACGATCCTTTGCCTGCAAAAACAGAGCAAAGAACACCCGGTCCGGCCGCTTCGGCTGCAGTGGGGGAATCGGGATGCCGAAATCAAACTCTTGCTGCCGAGACATCCGTACTCGTTCGGCTGAGAACGCTCCTGTTAAGCTTTTAACAAGAACAAAACAGGAACATTGGCAAGAGTCAAGAGGGGACGATCTTTACGTCTATGAAGTCAATAACACCCGCGCTCGATCGCCAGCCGCCGTACCAGCGCCAGCACGGTGTCGATGATCGGCGTCGGTTGGCCGGTCAGGCGGCCGAGTTCCTGCACGGCGGTGACCAGCGCGTCAATCTCCATCGGCCGACCGCGTTCGAGATCCTGCAGCATCGATGTCTTGTGCTCGCCGACATCGCCGGCCCCCTTGATGCGCCGGTCGACGGGGATGAGGAAGCGCACGCCGAGCTTCTCCCCGATCGCCTGCGCCTCCAGCATCATGGCGCGGGCGACGGCGCGCGTGGCTTCATCGCCGACGATTGCCGCAAGCGTGGCGCCGGTCAGCGCCGAGATCGGGTTGAAGGAGAGATTGCCCCAAAGCTTCACCCAGATCTCCGAGCGGATGTCCTCGCGCACCGGCGCCTGCAGCCCGGCCTTGACCATTTCGCGCGCAAGCGCGGCGGCTCGCTCGCTCTTCTTCCCCGACGGCTCGCCCAGCGAAAAGCGCGTGCCTTCGACATGGCGGATCAGGCCCGGCGCATCGACCTCGACAGCGGGATAGACGACGGAGCCGATGACGCGCTCCGGTCCGATGCGCTGCCAGATCGCGCCACCTGGATCGACCGCGTCGAGCCGTGTGCCTTCGAGCGCGCCGCCCGCCTTGTAGAAGTACCACCACGGCACGCCGTTCTGCATGGTGACGACGACTGTCGCCTCGCCCAAGAGCGGCGCAATCTCGTCCAGCGCCGGGGCCAGCGAATGCGCCTTCAGCGCCAGCACGACATAGTCCTGCACGCCGAGCTCCTCGGCGCGTGCCGCCGCCCTCACCTGCGCCACGGTTTCCTTGCCGTCCTCGATCAGGCGAAGGCCGCCGGCCTTGATCGCTTCCAGATGCGCGCCGCGCGCGACGATCGACAGGTCGACCGAGCCGGCGATCGCGAGCTTGGCGGCGAGATAGCCCCCAATGGCGCCGGCGCCAAAGACTGTAACGCGCATCAGCCGAGTCCGAGCTTGGCCGCCAGCCCGATGCGCTGCAGCTTGCCCGTCGCGCCCTTCGGGATCTCGTCGAGGATCACCACCTTGCGCGGCACCTTGAAATCGGCGAGCCGGGTCTGTGCAAAGCCACGGATATCGGCCTCGCTGGCGCTCTCGCCTTCGCGCAGCACGACGGCCGCCGCCACCTCTTCGCCCAGCTTGTCATGTGGCATGGCGAAGGTGACGACCTGCGCCACCGCTGGGTGATCCATCAAGACGCCGTCGACCTCGAGCGGCGAGATCTTCTCGCCGCCGCGGTTGATGATCTCCTTCAGCCGGCCGGTGACGCGCAGATAGCTATCCTCGTCGAGCACGCCCTGGTCGCCGGTGTGGAACCAGCCATGGGCGAAGGCGCTGGCATTGGCATCCGGGTTCTTCTCGTAGCCTGCGGTGACGTTCGGTCCGCGAATGACGATCTCGCCGACCTCGCCGGGTTTGAGCAGCCGACCGTCCGGCGCCATGACGGCAACCTCCGGTCCGGCCGACGCGCCGACGCTGCCGGGCTTGCGCACGCCCGGCGGCAAACGGTTGGACGCCATCTGATGCGCGGCCTCCGTCATGCCGTAAGCCTCGATCACCGGGCAGCCGAAGGTCTTCTCCAACTCGGCCATCACCTGCGCCGGCAGCGAAGCGGACGACGAGCGGATGAAGCGCAGCTTCGCCTCGGCAAGCTGTTCGGGATTGCGGGCGGCGCGCGGCAGGATCGCCTGATGCATGGTGGGCACGGCCGTGTACCAGCTGGGCTTGGCTTCGGAGAGCCACTGGAAGAAGCGCAGCGCGTTGAAGCCCGGCGTGCAGAAGACGCTGCCGCCGGCGGCGAGCGAGGACAGCACCGCCGCGATCAGCCCATGAATGTGGAACAGCGGCATGATGTTGAGGCAGCGGTCGGCCGGCGTCAGGCCGAGCGTCGCGCCGATATGCGCTGCCGACGCGGCAAGGTTGGCGTGGCTGAGCGGCACCAGTTTCGGACGCGACGTCGTGCCGGAGGTGTGGAGCAGCAGCGCAACATCGCTTTCCGCGGCGAAGCCAGACGAGACCGGCGATCCAACCGGCTCACCCTCGATCGTGAAGGTTCCAGACGGCGCGCCCTCCGGCACGACCAGCCGCAGCACCGGGATGCCGAGGCGCCCGGCAACCTCGACCGAGGGGCCTGCCTCCTCCTTGCTCACGAGGATCGCCTTGACGCCGATATCGCTGAGATAAAAATCGAGCTCGTCGGCCCGGTAGGCCGGGTTGAGCGGCGCGGTGGACGCAGCCGCCGCCACCGCGATGAAGGATGTGGCCATTTCCGGGCCGTTCGGCAGCACGATGGCGACGCGGTCGCCGCGGCCGATGCCGAGCGCGTTCAAGCGCGCCACGGTATCGCGGATTAGGCGGCGCAGCCCGCCATGCGAGAGTGCCGTCCGTTCGGGCGCGGCGATGGCCGGCGCGTCGTCGGCGCCGGGGGCAAGACGATGGGCGAGATCGGTGGCGTTTTCGCTGTTTGTCATGGTTCCAGACTATGTTTCGAACGATCGGCTTATGTCCAGCAAAGGCCTGCTCAATATCCGAGCGCCAGGCCGTCCTTGCGCGGATCGGATGCGCCGGTCAGCGTGCCCTTTTCCCAATCGATCAGCACCGCCTGCCCACCGCCCAGCGGATGGTCGGGCTCCACAATGCGATGTCCACGCCGGCGCAGGCCTTCGATGGCCTCGGGATGCACGCTTCGCTCGGCCTCGACGACGTCGTGGTTGTAGAAAACGCGCGCCGCATCGATCGCCTGCTGCGGGTCCATGCCGAAGTCGATCATGTTGGTCAAAAGATGCACATGGCCGAAGGGCTGGTAGCCGCCACCCATGACGCCGAAAGGCATGAGGGCGCGGCCATCCTTCGTCATCATGCCCGGCATGATCGTGTGCATCGGCCGCTTGCCGGGCGCTATCACATTCGGGTGCTTCGGATCGAGGCGGAAGCTCGAGCCACGGTTCTGCAGCACGACTCCGGTCTTCGGGCCGACAACGCCGCTGCCGAACGAATAATAGGTCGAGTTGATGAAGCTCACCGCGTTGCGGTCGCGGTCGACGACGCTGATATAGACCGTGTCGCTGCCGGGAAGATCGAGACGCGGCAGATCGGTCATGGCGCGCTCGGGATCGATCGCGGCGCGCAAGCTGTCGGCATAGGCGCCGGAAAGCAGCGCCTTGACCGGCACGTCAACATGATCCTGGTCGGCGAAAAACATATCGCGATCCTGATAGGCGAGCCGGCCGGCCTCAATCTCGAGGTGCAGGCGCGCGGCGCCGTCCGGATCGAGCTTGCCCAGCTCGAAGCCCGAGAGCACGTTCAGCATCAGAAGCGCGGTCAGGCCCTGGTTATTGGGCGGCATCTGGTGGATGTCGTAGCCGCGATAGGAGGTGCTGACCGGGGTCCGGTAATCGCCCTTGGTGGCGGCGAAATCGTCGAGCGTATGCAGGCCGCCAAGCGCGCAAAGCCGCCCGACCAGATCCTCCGCGACCTCGCCTTCATAGAAACCGGCGCGACCTTTCCTGGCGATGATGCGCAGCGTCTCCGCCAACTCCGGCTGGCGGTGAACATCGCCGGCCTTCGGCGGCTTGCCGCCCGGCAGAAAGATGCGCGTGGCCACCTCGTCAGCCGTCAGGTCGGTCTCGGGATCCTCCCAGTCGAAGGCGACGCGGTCGTGCACGACATAGCCTTCTTCCGCATAACGGATGGCCGGAGCGAGCGCGTCGGCCAAACCCTTGCGGCCATGATCCTCCAGCAGCCGGCACCAGGCGTCGACGGCGCCTGGGATGGTGACAGCGTGCGGACCCTGCTTCGGAAGCTCGCTGAACCCCTTGTCCAGATACCGGTCGACCGTCGCGGCTCTTGGCGCACGGCCCGAGCCGTTGAAGGCAAGCACGTTCCCGTCGCCCTTCGGGCAATAGAGGACAAAGCAGTCGCCGCCGATGCCGGTCGATTGCGGCTCGACCACGGCCTGCACCGCGGCCGCGCAGACCGCAGCGTCCATGGCGTTACCGCCCGCGCGCAGCATGTCGATCGCAGCAAGCGTCGACAAAGGATGCGAGGTCGCGGCTATGGCCTCGGTGGCGCGGACCGGCGAGCGGCCTGGAAACTGGAAGTCACGCATGCTGGTTTTGGTATCCCTGAATTCAACGTCCGCGGCCGAAAAGCTGGGCAGCGGACAACAAGACGATCGATAGCACGATCAGGCAAGTCGAAATGGCGGCGATCGTCGGATCGATCTGATCACGCAGCGCATTGAACATGCGCCGCGTCAGCGTCGTGGTCTCGCCGCCGGAGATGAACAGCGACACCACCACCTCGTCGAAGGAGGTGATGAACGCAAACAGCGCGCCCGAGACGATCGAGAAGCGTATCTGCGGCATCGTCACCTGGAAGAAGGCCGAGAAGCGGCCGGCCCCGAGGCTGCGCGCCACCATCTCCTGGTTCATGTCGTAGGACCGCAGCCCCGAAAGGACTGTCAGCACGACCAGCGGCAGCGCCTGCACTGTGTGCGCGATGACCAAGCCGGTCAGTGTGTTGTTGAGGCCGATGCGGGCATAGAGGAAAAAGGTGCCAATGCCGATCAGGATGACAGGGATGATCAGCGATGCCGTGAGCAGCGCGTTGATCGCGCCGGTCAGCCGCAGTGTGCGGGCGTTGATGGCGTAGGCGGCGGCGGTGCCGAGCAGCGTTGCGACGATTGCCGTCATGACCGCAACCTTGACCGATACGACGGTGGCGTCGCGCCATTCGACCGAGCCGAAATAGCTTTCATACCAGCGCAGCGACCATTCCTGCGGCGGGAACTCTAAGAGCGACGAGCCGGAAAAGGACATGATGACGATGATCACCGACGGGGCGATCAGGAACAGCATGACGAGGCCGCCGAGCGTATAGAGCCACAGACGCTGCCGATGTGAGATGGGCAGGGCATTTTCCATGCTCATCGCTCGCTCCACACACCGGTGGCGCGGGTGCCGAGCAGCCAGTGGAAGAGGCCAAGCAGCGCCAGCGTGACGGCGAGCAGCACGACGCCGAGGGCGGCGCCCGCGCCCCAATTGGAATAGAGGCTGGTGGTCTGCTCCATGCGCATCGCCCACATGATGACCTTGCCGCCGCCCATCAGCGCCGGGGTGACGAAGAAGCCGAGGCACAGCACGAAGACGATGACCACGCCCGAGGCCAGGCCGGGCAGCGACAGCGGGAAGAAGACCTGCCAGAAGGTGGCGGCCGGGCTGGCGCCGAGATTCATGCCGGCGCGCAAGCAGTCGACGTCGATGGTCTTCATCGAGGCGTAGAGCGGCAGCACCAGGAAGGGCAGCATGATGTGGGTCATGCCGATGACGACGCCGGCGAAATTGTTGGCGAGTGGCAGCGGCTGGCCAATGACGCCGAGATCCATCAGCCATGTGTTGACCAGCCCCTTGCGCTGCAGGATGACGAGCCAGGCATAGGTGCGCACCAGCACCGAGGTCCAGAACGGCAGGATGACGAAGATCAGGCAGACCCCGGCGGCGCGGCGCGGCAGTTGCGACAGCATATAGGCCAGCGGATAGCCGAAGAGCACGCAGGCGCCGGTGACGGTGAAGGCCACCTTGAAGGTGGTGACGAAGGTCTTGATGTAGGAGGCCTGCTCGAAGAAGCGCGCATAATTGGCGGCGCTGAGCTGGCCGCTCTCGTCGAACAGCGAAAGCCAGAACAGCCACCCGATCGGTACGATGATAACGGCGAAGACCAGAAGCAGTCCGGGCGACAAAAGCGCGAACAGGCCCCGCGATTCCCGCCGTGCGTCGGCGCGCAAGGCATCGGTATTGAGCGCGCCATTGGGCCGCCCGGCGTGGTCGAGGCTGACGGACGCAAGGCTCATTGGTCCGCCACCAACACCACGTCCTGCGCATCGATGCCGAGCATTATCGGCTCGCCCGGCGCCGGTAGTCTCGCCAGCACGTCGGAACGGCAATAGTCGCGAAGAGTGACCTGCCGACCGTCCTTGAGCGTCGCATAGCAGACGAAGCTGTCGCCCTGATAAATGACGTCGCCGACCGTCGCCGGCAGCGCGTTGATGTCGCCAGTCTGTTCGCCAGCGATCAGGCGCAGCTTCTCCGGCCGCACCACCATCAGGTGCCGGCCCGAGGACGGCATTGGATCCTTCATGCGCAGCTTGTTGCCTTCATGCCAGACGCCGCCATTGCGGCATTCGACCGGAATGAAGCTCGATTCGCCGATGAAGCCAGCAACGAACTTCGTTTTTGGCCTGGCGTAGAGGATCTCGGGCTGATCGATCTGCTCGATGCGCCCCGCATTCATGACGGCGACGCGGTCCGACATGGTGATCGCCTCGCGCTGGTCGTGCGTGACGTAGACCGTCGTCATGCCGAGCCGGCGGTGCAGGTTGCGCAGCTCGATCTGCATATGCTCGCGCAGGCTCTTGTCGAGCGCGGACAGCGGCTCGTCCATCAAAACGATGCGCGGCTCGAAGACGATGGCGCGGGCCAAGGCCACACGCTGGCGCTGGCCGCCGGAGAGCTGGTCGACACGCCGCTCGCCGAGGCCTTTCAACTGCACGAGGTCCAGCGCCCTCTCGACCCGCTCGGCCGTTTCGGCCTTCGGCACACGGCGCTGCTTCAGCGGAAAGGCAATGTTGTGGAAGACGTTCATATGCGGAAACAAGGCATAGTTCTGGAACACCATGCCGATATTGCGCTTGTGCGGCGGCATGGTGATGATCTCCTCGCCGCCGACCTTGATGGAGCCGGCATTGGCCCGCACGAAGCCGGCCAGGATCATCAAGAGCGTCGTCTTTCCCGAGCCGGACGGCCCGAGCAGCGTCAGGAATTCGCCCGCCGCCACGTCGAGGCTGAGGTCGCTGAGGATGGAGACAGCACCGAAGCGCTTCTCGATACCGCTGATGCCTATGGGAAGCGCGAACTGCGCGAGAGACAAGAGCATCTCCTTCAACTCCGGATCATTTTTCGCGAAACGATGCGGAGCGGCGCCTCGTGGACGCCGCTCCGATGTCGTTATTGCTGGATCAGGTTGTTGAACTTCTCGGTCGCCTCGACGAGGGTATCGCGCCAGAAGGCGGGATCCTGCAGCACCTGTTTCTTGACGTTCTCCGGCGCGGAATTGATATCCTTGATCCGCTCCGGCGGAATCTTGCCGGTCTCGAAGGCCTTCTCGTTGGCCGGGCCATTGTCGACATAGAGCGGCAGGTTGGCCTGGAGGTCGGGGCTGACGAATTTGGCCAGCGCCTTCATGGCGACGTCCTTGTTCTTCGAGCCCTTCGGGATGACCATGCAGTCGGCGGTGAGCACGCCCTGATCGAAGGAGAAGCTGACCGGCGCGCCTTGCTTCTTCAGCGTGCCGGCGCGGCCGTTCCAGATGCTCGCCATGTCGACCTCGCCGTCCTTCACGAGCTGCATGGCTTGCGCGCCGGAGGTCCACCAGGCATCGATATGGCCCTTGACCTTGTCGACGGATTGCAGCGCGCCGTCGATGTCTACGGGATAGACTTTGTCGATCGGAATGCCCTTGGCAAGCGCGGCGACGCTCAGCGTCTCCGTTGCCTGGCTGCCGGAGAGCGCGCGGCGTCCAGGGAATTTCTCGACATTCCAGAAATCGGCCCAGGTCTTGGGGCCCTTGTCGCCGAAAACATCGGTGCGATAGATCAAAACCACCGAGGTGTAGGAAATGCCGACCCAATCGTCGTGGACAAGCTTCGGGTTGATGCCGCTCTTGTCGATAACGTTGTAGTCGAGCTTCTCGAACAGGCCTTCCTTCGAGCCGCGCGCGCATTCGTCGGCGCCGAGTTCGGTGATGTCCCATTTGACGGCATTGCCGGTGACCTGCAGCCGCACGTCGTCGAGGCCGTTGGTGGTGTCCTGCTTGATGGTGATGCCGAGTTCCTTGGCCGTCGGATCGAAGAAGGCCTTGGTCTCCGCTTCCTGATAAGTGCCGCCCCATGAGGCGACGGTGATGGTGTCGGCGGCCGATGCCGGGACGGCGACCGTGGCCAGCAGGCCGGCGACGGCCAAGCCGTGAATACAGAGTCTCTTCGTCATTTTCGCTTCTCCAACCGGTGTTCCCGTTATCGTTGATTTGGTATGCGAATTTGTATACAATTTTGAGTGTAATTCGCCGGAAGCCGATGTCAACATGGGACATCGGGTTTTTGGTGGTGGAAAAGCAGGACGGTTCGGAGCGGCGGCTCGCCCCGAAACGGTCTGTTCAAGCAGGCGCTAAAAGGCACTAAACTGTGATTCCAGACTGACCGTTGGAGGCGGAACGCTTGAAGGAGAGAAAGAACACGCTGCGCGACTCGGTGTTCGAGAAGCTCAAGGCGTTGATCATCACCGGCCAGATTCCGCCGGGCGGCCGCGTGACGGAAAACGAAATCGCCGAGCGGCTGAAGGTGAGCCGCACGCCGGTGCGCGAGGCCTTCAACCGTCTGGAGCGCGACGGCCTGGTGATCGGGCGGCCGCGCCAGGGCTACGTGGTGGCCGAGTTCAACCTGATCATGTTCCGCGAGGCTTTCGACATCCGCGAGCTGCTCGACGGGCGCGCGACCGAGCTGGCGGCGGCCAACGCGACCGCCGCCGACAAAGCACGGCTGCGCGAGATGCTCGCCGAATGCGAGCGGCTGGCGGCGATCCCAGACCGCAGCACCAGGGAGAAATTCGAGGAGCTTCAGGTCGGCATCGACCTGCACCGGGTGATCGCCGAAATCAGCGGCAATGAGATGCTGCATGGCATGCTTTGCGGCATCCTCGACAAATGCCAGCAATATGTGTGGACCGAGCTTCTGTGGCTGGACGAATGGAAGCTCACCCGCGAGGAACATGCCGGCATCGTCGACGCGATCTGCGCCGGCGACGTCGCGCTGGCCGGCGAGCGCGCCCGCGCGCATGTGCGCGGCTCGCGCGAGAACATCCTGCGCCTGCTGCAGGCCAAGTCCGATTATCAGGGATTCTTCGCCAAGGCGTCTTGAGCCTAGGCCCGTTCCATCAGTTGGAAAGCATGGGGCAGTTGGCGCCGCGCCGCAGGCTGACATGCGCCACGTCGCCGACGCTGAATTGAGTACCGTCGGCGAGGCGTGGGGCATCGATGACGATCGAAGTCCCCTGTCCGAGCTCGGCATGCAGGCGCAGCGTGCGGCCGTGGAAGACGACGCCGCTGACCCGTGCCGGCGCAGTGCCTTCGCCGGCTTCACTGACAACCAGGAGATCTTCCGGCCGCACGCCGATGGTTCGCGTGTCTCCGGCGGCCGGCGTCTCGCCGCCGTCTGAGATCGCTTCCAGCGGCAGGTCGCCGGCGGCAAAGCGCAGGCGCTCGCCGTCGCGGCCGACAAAGCGCGAGCGCAACAGATTCATGGTGCCGATGAAGGAGGCGACGAAACGTGTTGCAGGCCGATCGTAAAGTGTGGCCGGCGGCGCGATCTGCTCGATGCGGCCCTTGTTCATGACGACGATGCGGTCGGAGATCGACAGCGCCTCGGTCTGATCGTGCGTAACCATGACGAAGGTGGTGCCCAGCCGCGACTGCAGCCGCTTCAGCTCGACCTGCATCTGCTCGCGCAGATGCGCGTCGAGCGCCGACAGCGGCTCGTCGAGCAGAAGCACGCGCGGCTCGCAGACGATGGCGCGGGCTAAAGCGACGCGTTGACGCTGGCCGCCGGAGAGTTCGGAGACGCGGGCGCGCAGCTTGTCGGCGAGCCCCACCATGTCGAGCGCCTCGCGGACCCGTTTGGCCTGCTCGGCGCGGGTGAGCTTGCGCAGCGACAGGCCGAAGCCGACATTGGCCGCGACGTCCATATGCGGAAACAGCGCATAGTCCTGGAAGACGGTGTTCACCGGCCGGTCGAAAGGCCGCAGTCCGGTGATGTCGCGGCCGTCGAGCAGCACATCGCCGCTGGTAGGGCTCTCGAAGCCGGCGATGACGCGCAAGCTCGTCGTCTTGCCGCAACCGGAAGGGCCGAGAAGGGTCAGGAACTCGCCGGGAGCGATGTCGAGGTCGACATTATCAAGCCCGACAATGCCGCCAGGAAACACTTTTGAGATTTTCTGCAGCCGTACGAGCGCGTCAGGCGCCATCGCGCACCTCGGACGGCTTTATCGTGTTGACCCAGAGGATCTGGCAGCGCTCCGCGCCGGGATTGCGGAAGGCATGCAGCAGCGTGCTCTTGAAGGCGAAGCTGTCGCCGGCCTTGAGCACATAGGTGCTGGCGTCCACCACCAGCTCGACCTGGCCAGCCATGACGAAGCCAAATTCGTGGCCGGCATGGGCGTAAGCTTCCGCCGTGCCGCCGCCGGCCTCGACCGTGACCAGCATGCCGGTCAGCGGCGCGGCCGGCGGCGACAGCAGCGCCTTGGCGATGCCTTCGGATTTCACCGGAATCTGCCGTCGCTTGTCGGCGCGCACGCAATAGAGATCGTTGACCGCCTCGTTGCCGTCGGCGATCAGCGCCGACGGCTCGATGTCGAGCGCCGCGGCCAGCGGCCAGATCACCTTGACGCGTAGCGAGGACATGCCGCGCTCGATCTGGCTGAGCGCACCGATGGAGATGCCGGCCTTGGCCGCGAGCTCGGCCAGCGACAGCTTGCGCTCTAGCCTGAGCGCCCGCACGCGCCGGCCGACGCGGATATCGGCATCGTCTTTCGGCGTTGCCGCCGCTTCGTCAAGAATGTCCATGCGTTGGTCCTTGTTGTCTTTCCCCGGTGTGATGCAGCGCCGCCAGGCTCCCCCTTCTCCCCCTGTGGGAGAAGGTGGATCGGCGCGACAGCGCCGAGACGGATGAGGGGTGTTCCAGCGAAGTGAGACGTCTGTGTTCCCTGGAGCACCCCTCATCCGGCCGCTTCGCGGCCACCTTCTCCCACAAGGGGAGAAGGGGGAGCTAGTCATCCCCCGGCCTTCACCTTCTCGAACATCTTCGCCATATCGTCATTCTGCTTCATCGGGCCGGTGAAGATGGTGCTCTTCAGCATCACGTCCGGATCTGCCGGCAGCTGCAGTTTCTCTAACTCCTCCTTCGACACGCCGGCGAACGCGGTCGAGAGCGAGCTGCCGTAGCCATAGGACTGGATCAGGAATTTCCCCGAGTCGGCGTCGAGGCGGCTGTTGATGAAGTCATAGGCGAGATCGACGTTCTTGGCGTCCTTGAGCATGACGAAACCGCAGGCCCAGGTCAGCATGCCTTCCTTCGGCTTCATGAATTCGACCGGCACGCCCTGCTTCTTGAGCGAGGTGGCGGACGCGTTCCAGGTCATGGCGGCGACCAGCTGGCCGCTGGCCAGCGCCTGCTCGACCGAGGTCATGTCGGTGGTGTAGCTCGACAGCAGCGGCCGCTGCTCGCGAAGCTTTTCGGCCACCTTGTCCATCTGGTCCGGCGTCATGTCGAAGGGGTTCACACCCGCCAGGAGGGCCGCGACGATCGGCGTGTCGTGCACGGCGTCGATGGTCGCCATGCGGCCGGCATATTGCTTGTCCCACAGAAGATTCCAGCTCGCTTCCGGGTTCTTCACCAGGTCGGTGCGGTAGAGGATCGAGGTGTTGCCCCAATCCCAGGGCACCATCCACACCTTGCCGTCGCCGGCCTGCAAGTCGGGCAGGTTCTTGAACACCGGGAAGATCGAATCCCAGTTCTTGATGCGCTTGGTGTCGATCGGCTGCAGCAGGCCTTCCTTGTTCCAGCGCGCCACTTTGTCGTAGCAGGGATGCGCGATGTCCGGGCGGAAGCCGGCCTTGACCTTGGTGAAGGCGTCGTCATCATCGCCGAAGATCGTCGCCTCGACGCCATCGGGATGCGCGGCAAGGAAGCTCTTGTTGAAGTCGGGCAATTCGTAGCCCGACCAGGTGAAATATTGCAGCTTGTCGGCGGCAAGAGCGACTGTCGACGACAGCGCGAGCGCCAGCGCGGCAAGGCCAGCCCGGGCTTTGTGTCCGGCGATCGATTTCAGGTGGACTGTCATTTTCGTTCTCCTCTTCTTTGTTGTGGTTCAGGCTGGATTGCGGTGCGCAGCGCCGAGGCCGCGGTGGCGAAGGATTTCGGCTGTGCCCGCGATGATGAAGGAGACAGTGAGGATCACCGTGCCGAGCGCCATCACGGTCGGCAACGAGCGCGGGAAGCGCAGCTGGCTCCAGATGTAGAGCGGCAGCGTCGGCTCGGTGCCGGCGAGGAAAAAGACGACGATGAACTCGTCGAAGGAAATCAGGAAAGAGAGCATGAAGGCCGACAGTATGGCGGGCAAGCTGAGCGGCAGCATCACGCGCCGGAACGTCGTCCAGTCGGAAGCGCCGAGATCGAGCGCCGCCTCGCGGATCGTCTTCGGGATTGCGGCGAAGCGGCTGCGCATCACCACGACCGTCGTCGGCAGCGCGACGAGGATGTGGCCGAGCACGATCGAAACGCGCGACGGGCCGAGGCCGATCAGATTGACCAGGATCAAAAGCGAGATGCCGACGATGACGCCGGGGATCAGGATCGGCAGGCGAGCGATGGCGCTGATGGTGGCGGCGATCGGCGAGCGGCCGTAGAGGTCCATATAGGAAACGGTGATGCCGCAGAGCGTCGCGCCGAAGGCGGCGATGACCCCGATGACCAGGCTGTTGGCCAGGGCGCCGGACAGCGCCGGATTGCCGTAGAGCGTCCGGTACCATTCAAGCGTGAAACCCTGCAACGGAAACGCCGCCTGGATCGAGTTGTTGAAGGAAAACAGCGGGATCAAAAGCACCGGCAGATAGAGGAAGACGAGATAGCCAAGCACGTAGACGCCGAGCCAGCGGCCGTCGCTATTGATGTCTGCCCGGGCGCTCATGTGCGGCTGCCGAACCGGCGGTCGGCGCCGCGCGCGACCAGCACCACGCACAGGATGACCAGCATGACGCAGACCGAGAGCGCGGCGCCGAACGGCCAATCATTGGCCTTGCCGAATTGCGACTGGATCAGCGTGCCGATCATGGTGCTGGCCGGACCGCCGACCATGGCCGGCGTGACATAGTCGCCGACCGTCGGGACGAAGACGACGAGCGCCGCCGCCAGAACGCCCGGCATCGAATTGGGCAGCACGACGCGGCGGAAGCTGGTGAAGGGCCGCGCGCCAAGATCGGAGGCTGCTTCGAGCAGCGATTTGGGGATCGTGTCCAGCGCCACGTAGATCGGCAGGATGGCGAAAGGCGCATAGGCGTGGGCGAGTGTCACCACGACCGCGGCCGGCGTGTTGAGGAAGGCGAGCGTCGGCTCCTTCCAAAGGCCGGTCTCGATGAAGGCCGAGTTCAGCACGCCATTATAGGCAAGCACGATCTTCCAGGCGAAGACGCGCAAAAGGTAGCTGGTCCAGAAGGGCAGCGTGACCAGGAAGAGCAGCAGGTTGCGGCGCCGCCCGGCATGGAAGGCGAGGTAATAGGCGACCGGATAGGCAGTAACGACGGTGGCGAGCGTCACCAAGCCGGCGATGACCAGCGAGCGCAGCGTCACCGTCCAATAGAGCGGATCGGTGGCGACGGTGACGAAATTTTCGACCGTCAGGCCAACCCCGAGCAGCGAGCCGTCATTGCCCCTGAAGGCGAGAAAGACCACCAGGCCAAGCGCGAACAGGATCAGAAAGAAGGTGACCAGCCCACCCGGCAGCAGCATGGCGAAACGGAAGACCGGCGAGATGCGGTTTTCCGGCAAGGGCCGTGTTGCGGCGATGGTCGACATCGAAGTGCCTGTTGGCTCCATCGGATTTTTGAAATCGCCTGATGTTTTTTCATATTCATGAAACTGTCAAGCAGATTCGCTTGTGCGCTGCACGCATTCGGCGTCAGCGTTCGAACGCGTCGAGCATGCGGTACCAGGTGATTGCCGCGGCGACGCCGACTTGGCGGAAAGCGTGGAACGGGATCGGCTTGATCGGCGACAGCGGAAACGGCAACTGCCTCACGTCGCCGCTTGCAAGGTAGTTTGCCATGCGCTTGCCCAGCGCGCTCATCAGGCCGACGCCCCTGCCTTGGCAGCCGACAACCGCGAGCAGGCCTTTTTCCGGTTCATGCAGATGCGGCAGGTGATCCGGCGTCAGCGCCACGCGGCCGAACCAGCGCTTTTCGATGGCGATGCCGCCCAGCGCCGGATAGAGGCGGATGAGCGCGCGTTTGCAAAGCGCCCAATCGGCAGCGCTTGAAGGCAGCGCCATGCGGCCGCGACCGCCCAGCACCATCCGGCCATCGGGACTCCGGCGGTAGTAGACCAGGATGCGACGGGAATCGGAAACGGCCTGACCACCCGGCAGGATGCTTGCAGCAAGCTCGGCCGGAAGCGGCGCGGTGGCGATCTGGAAGGAATGCAGCGGTACGATCGTCTGGGCAAGACCAGGCAGCAGCCCGTCCGTATAGGCGTTGGTGGCTAGCACGACCGCCTTGGCCCGCAACTCGGCGCCGGCTTGCGTCGAAACCCGCCATGCGCCGGCTTCCTTGCGGAGCTTCACAACCCGCTGCTGCTCAGCGATTCGGGCGCCAGCGATCGCGGCGACGCGGGCGAGCTCGAGCGTGTAGGACAGCGGATCGATGACGCCGGCGCGGCGGTCCAGCCAGCCGCCGAGATAGCCTTTGGCGCCGGTCATGGCCGCGATCTCGGCCTGGTCAAGCAATTTGACGTCGGCGCCGCGCGAGCGCCACTGGCGATCCCGGTTCGCCGCTGCCTTGAGCGCGGTCTCGGTGTGCGCGGCCTGGATCCAGCCATTGCGCGTGAACGGCACCGCCAGCTTCTCGTCGCGGATCACGTCGAACACGGCATCGGCCGTCGAGGCGGCGAACGCGACCAGGGCTTCGCCGCGTTCCTTGCCGAAGTGTTCGATCAGCCATTCCGGATCGTATTTGAGGCCGGGAATGACCTGGCCGCCATTGAGGCCTGAAGCGCCCTGCCCGATCGCGCCGGCATCCAGCACCTGGACGGAAAGGCCCGCGCGCGCCGCATGCAGCGCGGTCGACAGCCCCATAATGCCGCCGCCGACGACGACCGCGTCCAGCGTGCCGTCGGCCGAAAGCTCAGACTGAAACGCCGTGGCCGCCTGGGGCTTTCGCCAGATCGGATCGGAAAAGGCTTCGGCCAAGAAGATCACCTACGCGCTGGAACTTCGTGAAAATCCTATTGCCGATTTCATAGATTTGAAAGAGCGCTTCGATGGGCCAGTTTGGCCGTGGCTGTGTGACAGCACATGCATGGTCATAAATGTTGCGGTTGGCGGGATAGACGTTTCCGCGAAATCGAGGAAAAGTGCCGCGCGCGAAAAATTGAGAGGAATGATGCCATGACCGATCCGACCCGCCTGCCCGCCGATGGAATTTTCGTCGGCCGCGCCAAGACCAGCGCCGCTTCCCATCCGCTGGTGGTGACGGTGCGGGACGGCGAGGTGATCGACATTACCTCGAGCGCGGCGCCTACGGTGCGCGATCTTTGCGAATTGAAGGATCCGGCTGACTATCTGCGCTCGGCCAAGGGCAAGGCGATCGGAGCGCTGGAAGAAATCGCGGCGAACAGCTTCGAGGCCAAACGTGACGCCGGGAAGCCCGTCCTGCTGTCGCCCGTCGACCTGCAGGCGGTCAAGGCCTCTGGCGTCACCTTCGTCGTCAGCCTGCTCGAGCGCGTCATCGAGGAGCAGGCGCGCGGTTCGGCCGAAAAGGCCGACGCCATCCGCGCCGACATCGCCGGACTGATCGGCCACGATCTCTCGAAGCTCAAGCCCGGCTCGCCTGAAGCGATGGAGATCAAGGCCAAGCTGATCTCGCGCGGGGCATGGTCGCAATATCTCGAAGTGGGCATCGGCCCGGACGCCGAGATCTTCACCAAATGCCAGCCGATGGCTTCCGTCGGCTTCGGCGCCGATGTCGGGCTGCATCCCGTCTCCACCTGGAACAATCCGGAGCCCGAGATCGCCATGATCGCCGACAGCTCGGGCCGCATCGTCGGCGCCACGCTCGGCAATGACGTCAATCTGCGCGATGTCGAAGGACGCTCGGCGCTGCTCCTCGGCAAGGCCAAGGACAACAATGCTTCCGCCTCGCTCGGGCCGTTCATCCGACTGTTCGACGAAACCTTCTCCATCGCCGACGTGAAGCACGCCACGGTGCGGCTCAGCGTCGAGGGCGAGGATGGCTTTTCGCTGGAGGGCGCGAGCTCGATGGCCGAGATCAGCCGTTCGCCAGAGGAACTGGTCAAGGCGGCAATGGGACCGCACCACCAATATCCCGACGGACTGGCGCTCTATCTCGGCACCATGTTCGTACCGTCGAAGGATCGCGGCGAGAAGGGCAAGGGTTTTACGCACAAGGTCGGCGACATCGTCACCATCTCGTCGGAAAAGCTCGGCGCTCTGGTCAACCGCGTAAGGCTGTCGCCGGACTGCCCGCACTGGACCTACGGCGCCAGCCATCTGATGCGCGACCTGGCCAAGGCGGGCCTGATCTAACGCCGCACCGAAGGGCGGTTGCTTGGAGGCCAATCCGTGCAGCGGATGGTCTATGGCGCCGCTTGCCCAACGAATATCACCGCTGCTGATGCAATCTGATGGGATTGCTGATGGCGCGCGCGCCTGTGCCAACATCCATTGGCGATGGAGGCTTGCCACTGCCTGAAAAAGAGAATGCTCTAGACGTTCCGGTCGGCGCGGGCAGGAGATGCGGCCAAGGTCGCGTCGCGCCGATCCAGGAGGAGAGTTCAACATGGGAGGAAATCGAATGCTTTCGCGGCTAAGACTGCTCGTGCTTGGCTTGATCGCGGCTATCGCCATTCCGGCGATGGCCGAGGCCAAGACGTTCTACTGGATTTCGCATGGCGGCCCGGCCGATCCGGTCTGGACCTACTTCCTGGCCGGCGCCAAGCAATGGGCGAGCGACACCGGCAACAAGGTGAACACCTCGTTCCACAATGGCGATGTCGCGTCGCAGCAGGAAGCCGTCCGCGCCGCCATCTCAGCCAAGGCAGATGGCATCGTCACCACCAGCCCCGATCCGGGCAGCCTTGTCGAGATCGTCAAGGAAGCGCGCGCGGCCAACATCCCGATCATCAACTTCAACACGCCCGATCCGAAGGCCAACTTCAACGCCTATGTCGGCGGCGACAACGTCACCTTCGGCAAGCACTGGGCGCAATATCTGGTCGACAAAGGCCTGGTGAAGAAGGGCGATTTCGTCTGGATGCCGGTCGAGGTTCCCGGCGCCACCTATGGCGTGCAGGAAGAGGAAGGCATCAAGAGCGTGTTCGGACCGGCCGGCATCACCTATGAGGTGACAGAAGCGACGCTCGACCAGGCCGAAGTGATCAACCGCATGGTCGACTATCTCACCGCCCACAAAGGCAAGGTGAAGGCCATCATCGGCCTCGGCGACCTCGTCACCGGCTCGATCAAGCGCGTCTTCGACCAGGCCGGCGTCAAGCCGGGCGAAATCCCGGTCGTCGGCTGGGGCAACTCGCTCGACACCACGCAGGAAGTGCTGAACGGCTACGTCAATGCCGGGCAGTGGCAGGATCCGCAAGCGACCAGCTATGTGGCGCTTTCGCTGGCCAACATGGCCGCCAGCGGAATTCCTCCGGGCTTCAACGTCATCACCGGCGCGCTCTATGAGAAGGACACCGCCGGCGTCTACGACAAGATCCTGTCCGGCAAATAATCCCTGACATCCACGGTCGCGGCTTTCGGGCCGCGGCCGCTTTCCTGTACCGTCGAGCCCTGCCTGATCGGAGCGGGCTTCAGCCAGTCATTCACGCCGCGGGCTCAATGGAAAACCGTTCCTTCATTCAAAGTTTCATCGCTCGAGCGGAATTCGGCCCGCTGGTACTGCTTATCGTCGAGCTCGTCGTCTTCTGGGGCATCAATCCCGACTTCCTGTCGCCGCAGAATATCTCCAACATCCTGGCCTTCACCGTCGAGCTCGGCCTGATTGCGCTGGCAATGACGCTCTTGATGACGTCGGGCGAGTTCGATCTTTCGGTCGGCTCGCTGTTCGGCTTCTCGCCGGTGCTGATGTGGACGCTCTACAACAGCGGCGTCACCTCGCTGGAAATGGGCCTGCTGATCGCGCTGATCGTTGCTGCCCTGATCGGGCTGGTGAATGGCTGGTTCGTCACCCAGCTCAAGATCCCGTCCTTCCTGGTGACGCTCGGCATGCTGCTGGTCGTGCGCGGCTCGGCGCTTTTCATCACCGACGGCTTTCCGCAGCGCACCTGGAGCGCGGAAGGCAGTTGGCTGGCGAACATCCTGGTCGGCGACTTCTATGTCGGACCCTTCCGAATCTACGCCTCGCTGTTCTGGTTCATCGGCGCCGCGGTCGTGCTGGGCTATGTGCTGACGCAGAGTCGCACCGGCAACTGGATCCAGGCCGCCGGCGGCAATCCAAACGCGGCCCGCGCGCGCGGCGTCAACGTCAGCCGCGTCAAGGTCGGCCTGTTCATCCTGTCAGCGGTGATGGCCTCGCTCGCCGGCGTCATCTCGTCGCTGCGCACCTCCGCGGCCAATCCCAACAGCGGCACGGGCTACGAGCTCGAGGTCATCGCCATGGTGGTGATCGGCGGCACGGCGCTGACCGGCGGACGCGGCACGATCATCGGCACGGTGCTCGGCATCCTGATCCTGCGCGTGATGCGCAACGGCATCGTGCTGATCGGCGTGCCGGGGCTCGCCTACAACATTTTCATCGGCGCGATCATTCTCGGCATGATGGCGCTGCATTCATGGCTCGAGCGCCGTCACCAGGCGGGAACTTAGGACGATGGCCGAACCTCTGATCCGCATGGAAAACATCCGCAAGTCCTACGGGCGCGTGCAGGCGCTGGTGGACGCCAATTTCCACGTCAATGAAAAGGAGATCGTCGGCCTGCTCGGCGACAACGGCGCCGGCAAGTCGACGCTGATCAAGGTGCTGTCAGGCGCCGTGCCGCTGACCAGCGGCGACATCTTCATCCGCGGTAAGAAGGTCACGCTGCGCAGCACCAGCGATGCCATTGCCCACGGCATCGAGACGATCTACCAGGATTCGGCGCTGGTCACGCAGCTGTCGATCGCGCGCAACCTGTTCCTCGGGCGCGAGCCGATCAAGGCGCCGCGCTTCCTGAACCGCATGGACCAGGACGCAATGAACACGGTAGCGCGCGACCTGCTCAAGCAGGTCGGCATCACCAAGAACATCCCGCCGACAACACCGATCGGCTCGCTGTCGGGCGGCGAGCGCCAAGCGGTGGCGATCGCGCGCGCCATGCATTTCGACAGCGATCTCATCATCCTCGACGAACCGACCAACAATCTCGGCGTCGCCGAGACTCAAGGGGTCTTGAGCTTTGTGCGCAGCGCCCGCGATTCCGGCCATTCCTGCATCTTCATCGCGCACAACATCCACCACGTCTTCCAGGTGGTCGACCGCATCGTGGTGATGCGCCGGGGCAAGGTGGTGGCCGACGACATCGATCCGAAGAAGACCACGGTCGCAGAGGTCGAGCGCGTCATCACCGGCATGTCGGACAAGGAAATCCGCGACGCCATCGCCGACGGTCCGCAGCATGGCTGACAGCTGACCGGCCGGCGGATCGGCGGCCGGCAGCCGCTTCACGCCCGCCGCTGGCACAGGATTGCATCAGCGCCTATGACTGGACCCATGAAAGCCACCGTAGCCGATATCGCCCGGAGCTGCGGCCTGTCGACCGCGACCGTCGACCGGGTGCTCAACAACCGCCCGGGTGCAAGCGCTGCCAACCGGCAGCGCGTGCTGGAGGCGGCCAAGCAGCTCGGCTATCTGCCGACGCTCGATCAGGTCGTACTGCCGTCGAAGCCGGCGCATCTCGAATTCTTCCTGCCGATCGGATCCAATGCCTTCATGGCCGATCTCGCCCATCACATCGAGGAGTATGCCGCGCGCCTGCCGCTGGTCGCTTCCTGCCGCATCCATAACCTTCCCGGCATTTCGCCGGGCACGCTGCAGAGTGCCGTGGAGAACCTGTCGCTCAAGGCCAACGGCGTCGGCGTGATCGCCGTCGACCATCCGCGCACGCGCAACATCCTGCGCGAGCTGGTCGATGCCGGGATCAGGCTGGTCACGCTGATCTCGGATGTGCCAGCGGCACCGCGCTCGGCCTATGTCGGCATCGACAACCGGGTGGCGGGCCGCACGGCGGCGCTGCTGATGGGCCGCTTCCTCGGCGGCCGTAGGGGACATCTGGCGATGGTGGTCGGCTCGCGCTCCTATCGCGGCCACGAGGAGCGCGAGATGGGCTTTCGTTCGGTGCTCGCCGAAGAATTTCCCGACCTCACGGTCTCAAGCGCGGCCGAAAGCAACGACGACCCGGACGCCAGCTACCGCGCGACCGTCAAGGCGCTGCACGACGAAACGGATCTGCTCGGCATCTATTGCGTCGGCGCCGGACGCTCCGGCGTGGCCAAGGCGTTGCTCGACGTCAAGCCGCGTTTGAAGCCGGTCTTCATCTGCCACGACCTGACCAGGGAAACGCGCCGCTATCTCGTCGACGATCTTGCCGACGTCGTCATCGACCAGAATGCGCGGCTGATCGCGGAGCAGTCGGTGATCCGCCTGCTCGGCTCCATTGCCTCGTCGGCGCCATACCTGACGAAGAAATTCATCGAGCCGCGGCTGATCTTCAAGGAAAACGTCCCGGCGCAGTAGCGCGGAGCGCCGCTCGCTTATTTGTCTGACGATTGATCCCGCAATTCTGCACAGCAGCTATGCAGGTTTCGCAATTGCCGAATCGTTAGGCACCTCGTATTTATCTGGGTGTCGGCCGTCTCCTCCTCCCAGATGTGATGCCGACGCTGAGTGCGGTACACCTCCTCCCGTGCCGTATTCGAAATCGAGCCCGCTGCCACCTCCTCCCGGCAGCGGGCTTTTTCTTTGCGTGCCAAAGGCGGAGGCGAAGCTACCTAATGCTGACCAGATACGCGCCTAGCCTTTCGCCGTCACCAGATTGGAGCGAGTTCGAAAGCGACCCCCGATCCATCCGCATAAGACTGCAGCACGGGCGCGCTCCCGCTCATGATGTCCTCCACGACGTGCTTGCGTTCCTGATCGGCCATTGCCTTGCCGGCGGCGCTCATGCCGACCAGGGCCATCGTGTTCAACCGCAGGAGAGGCGCCCCGTCCTCAAAGCGTATCCTGCGCGATATTGTCCTTGATCGGACGTCGTGGAAGCCGGCGTCCCGGAGCAGCACCTCGATCGGCGCCGCATTCCCAAAGCTGTGGCGCAGGTCCACCACTGGGCCGAGGAGGCGCTCGGCGACGCGGCGGAGATCCCGAAAGAAGGGGATTTCCTCATCGGGGCGCCACGTGGCAACGGCCAGCCGGCCGCCCTGCGCCAGTGCTCGCCGCATTTCCGCCGCCGCAGCGGACTTATCGGGAAAGAACTGCAGCCCTTGTTGACAGACGATCAAATCGAACTGCTCTCCGTCATGGAGGGGCAGTGCACCGGCATTGCCTACGCGCCAATCGATGTCTGGCGCCACGGTGCGCGCGACAGCAAGCATATCTGCGTTGATGTCGATGCCGAGGACATATCCGGCGGCACCGAGCCGTTCCCTGGCAACCCGGGCAACTATTCCCGTGCCGCAGGCGATGTCCAACACACGATGGCCTGGAGACAGCTTCAGGTCTTCGAAGGTCACTTCGGCCCAGGGGCGGAAGAGAGGACCCACGAGCCAGCGCTCATACATCTCCGGAAAACTTGCCTGACCCATCGTCTAGCGCCCGTTTCCGGAACAGCATAACAGAATCAGGACGAGGCGAAGAGATCAGCGCGCCCGGAACGAGGCGATCAGGCTTTCGGCCATGCGCACGAATTGCGCGCTCGGACCTTCGGCGCCGACGCTCTGCATCGAGACGCGCGCGCCTTCGAGCAGCAGCGACAGCGTGTCGGCGAGAAGCTCGGCCTGGCCGATGCCGGCATCGCGGCAAAGCGCGACCAGCTTTTCGCGCTGGGCCTCCTTCAGTTCCTTGATGACGCGCCTTGCCGGGTGATCGGTCTCGGTGAGCTCGACGGCGGCATTGGCCATATCGCAGCCGCGGCTGTCGGCGCTGAGCAGTTCCGAAGCCTTTTGCACCCAAGCATGCAGCTGGGCGAGCTTATCGCCGGGATGCTTGGCCTCGAATTCGTCCCAGATCCTCGAAGCCTTTGCCGCCGTTGCGCGCAGGCATTCGACGATCAATTCGTCCTTGGACTCGAAGTGACGGTAAAGCGTCATCTTGTTGGTGCCGGCAGCCTCGGTGATGGCGTCGACGCCCACACCCTTGATGCCGTGCTTGTGGAACATGTCCTGCGCCGTCTCCAGGATTCGGTCCCGGGGACGGGAACGCTCCGCAACGCCGTCAGTCATCATGCTCTCCTTTCGTCGTTTCCAAAAAAACCGTCGCCACCTCTTGACTAGGGTGTTACCGGTCTGTAACTTCCAGCATGTTACTTACTGGTAACACCTATATCACTCGCCGTCAAACGACAAGGCCCTCCGATAGCCCTGCCAGAGTGAGATAGGACGCAAAACCTGCCTGTCATGCGGCTTTGGCCGGTGAAGAACGAGAAAAAGCGGTTCGTGATCAAGCGATGCGGACCGAGCAAGGAGCCACTCCTATGCAAAAGCGCAAAGACCTGACGATCGACGAAGCCATCCGGGATCCGATGATCCGGCTGGTGATGAAGGCGGACGGGATCGACCCCAAAGCCTTCGAACGGATGCTGCGCCAGCGCGCGGCTGACCAGGCGCCGGGCAACATCCCGCCATCCTTCCTGCAGGATTCCGGCTCCGGCCGGGCCCGGCGCCTGCGCCATTTCGCAAACCCGTTCGGCGAGGCGTCCGCATCATGGTGAACTTCTTCATCCACCGCCCTATCTTCGCGTCGGCGATCGCCATCATCATGGTGCTCGCCGGTGCGATCGCCTATTTCCTCTTGCCCGTCTCGCAGTTTCCCGACATCACGCCCCCGCAGGTCGTGGTCAGCGCGCACTATCCGGGCGCCAGCGCCCAGGTCGTGGCCGATACGGTCACCACCCCGCTCGAGCAGCAGATCAACGGCGTGCAAGGCATGACCTACATGTCGTCGACGAGCTCGAATGACGGCTCGTCCACCATCACCATCACCTTCGACGTCGGCTATCCGCTGAGCACGGCGGCGGTCGACGTGCAGAACCGCGTCAGCCAAGCGGCATCCTCCCTGCCGGCCATTGTCAACCAGGGCGGCGTGACGATCAAGAAGCAGAACCCCAATTTCGTGCTGATCGTCGACCTGACCTCGCCGGACGGCTCGGTCGATCCGGTGGCGCTGAGCAACCTCGCCTATCTGCAGGTGGTCGACCCGCTGAAGCGCCTGCCGGGCGTCGGCGACGTGCAGATCTTCGGCGAGCGCCGCTATTCGATGCGCGTCTGGCTCGATCCGGACAAGCTTGCCAATCTTGGCATCACCGCTGTCGACGTGCAGAACGCCATCGCCGAACAGAACGTGCAGGTGGCGGCCGGCAAGATCGGCCAGTCGCCAGCGCCGGCCGGCACCGCCTTCGAGATGCAGGTCAATGCGGTGGGCCGCCTTAGCGACCCGAAGGAATTCGGCGACATCGTGGTGCGCGCCAATTCGCAGAACGGCTCGCTTGTGCGGCTGCGCGACGTCGCCCGCATCGAGCTCGGCGCGCTGCAATATTCTTCCTCCGCCTTCTTCGGCAAGGACCCGACCGTGGTTTTGGCCGTCTACCAGATGCCGGGCTCCAACGCCCTCGACCTGCAGCAGCGGGTCAAGGACAAAATGCAGGAGCTGTCGAAGCGCTTCCCGAAGGGCGTCAGCTACGCCATGCATTACGACACGACGCGTTTCGTGTCGGCCTCGATGCACGACGTGCTGATCACGCTCGGCGAAGCGCTGGTGCTGGTGGTCGCGGTGGTGTTCATCTTCCTCCAGAGCTGGCGCACCACCATCATCCCGACCATCGCCATTCCCGTCTCGCTGATCGCGACGCTGGCGGTGATGTACATGCTGGGCTTTTCGCTCAACATGCTCTCGCTGCTCGGCATGGTGCTGGCGATCGGCCTCGTCGTCGACGACGCGATCGTCGTGGTCGAGAATGTCGAACGTCAGCTCGAGGCAGGACTCAAGCCGCTGGCCGCTACGCGCGCGGCGATGGCCGAGGTGACCGGTCCGATCATCGCCACCACGGCGGTGCTGATGGCGGTGTTCGTTCCCGTTGCCTTCATCCCGGGCGTCTCGGGCCGGCTCTACAACCAGTTCGCGCTGACCGTGGCGATCTCCGTCGGCATCTCCGCCTTCAACTCGCTGACGCTCTCGCCGGCGCTGAGCGCTGCATTCCTGCGCCATCGCGGCGAGACGCAGTTCGTGCTGTTCCGCTGGTTCAACGCCGGCTTCGACTGGCTGTCGCATGCCTATGCGCATGGGGTGCGCATTCTGATCAAGCTGCGCTGGATCATGCTTGGCCTGTTCGCGGCCGGCCTCGTCGCCACCTATTTCGTCTGGCAGAAACTGCCTTCGACCTTCCTTCCCGTGGAAGACCAGGGCTATTTCTTCGTCGTCATCCAGCTGCCCGACGGCGCTTCGCTCGAACGCACCGACGCGGTGGCGCAGAAGGCGCGCGACATCCTGCAATCGACGCCTGGCGTCGACATCGTCGGCTCGATCAGCGGCCTGAACTTCCTGACCAGCGCCGCGCAGTCGAATTCGGCGGTGGAGTTCGCGATCCTGAAACCATGGGACGAACGCGGTCCTGACCAGAGCGCCTCGAAACTGGTCGAGCAGGTGCGCGGCAAGCTTCTGCAGATGCCGGATGCGTTCGCGCTCTCCTTCGATCCGCCGTCGATCCCGGGCATCGGCACCACCGGCGGCTTCGAGTTCCAGGTCGAGGATTTATCCGGGCGCGGCAGTGCGGCGCTGAATGACGTCACGCAGGCGCTGCTTGCCGAGGCGCGCAAGCAGCCGGAGCTCAACCCGCAGCAGCTGTTCTCATCCTTCTCGACCTCGACGCCGCAGTTCAACTACGACCTCGACCGCAGCAAGGCGAAGCTGCTCGGCCTCAACCTGCCGGACGTCTTCAACACGCTGCAGATCTATCTCGGCTCGCTCTACGTCAACGACTTCAACCTGTTTGGCCGCACCTTCCGCGTGACCATCCAGGCAGACAAGGACGCGCGCGGCGACGCGACCGACATCTCGCGGCTCTATGTGCGCAACGCGTCGGGCGGCATGGTGCCGCTGAGCACGCTGGGCAGACTGGTGCCGATCGTCGGGCCGGAGACCGTGCCGCATTACAACAACAACGCCTCGGCCCTGATCAATGGCGGCGCTGCCCCCGGCTTCTCGTCCGGACAGGCGGTGGCGGCCATGGAGCGGGCGGCGGCGAATGTGCTGCCGCGCGACTTCGGCTACGAATGGACCGGCATCACTTTCCAGGAGCTCAAGGCCGGATCGATCGCCTCTGTCGTGTTCGGGCTGGCGATCGTCTTCGTGTTCCTGATCCTGGCGGCGCAGTATGAAAGCTGGGCGATGCCTTTCATGGTGCTGCTGGCCGTGCCGCTCGCTTTGTTCGGCGCCTTCATCGTGCTGATGCTGCGCGGCATGCAGATCGACGTCTACTCGCAGATCGGCTTCGTCATGCTGATCGGCCTGGCGGCGAAGAACGCGATCCTGATCGTCGAGTTCGCCAGACGCCGGCGCGAGGAGGGCCTCACCATCGTCGAAGCGGCGATGGAAGCCGCGAGGCTGAGACTGCGGCCGATCCTGATGACCGCCTTCGCCTTCATCCTCGGCGTGCTGCCGCTGATGTTCGCGACGGGCGCCGGTGCAGCCAGCCGGCAATCGATCGGCACCACCGTCTTCGGCGGCATGGTGGCGGCGACGATCCTGTCGCTGGTCTTCGTGCCTGTCTTCTACGCCGTGATCGAGCAGTTGCGCGAACGTGGCGAAAGGGAACCTGCCAAGGCGCGCGACGATGCGCCTCAGCAAGACGAAATTGAACCGACCGCCGAGCCAGCGCTTCAGCCGCTCGCGCAGGCGGCCGAATAAGATTGGAGATCAATTATGCGTAGATGGAAAATCGCTTTGGGAACGGCCGTCGCGCTCGGCGCGATCTCGGTGGCCAGCGTGCACTTTCTCGACATGGGCAATTTGAGCGGTGGCGCAGCGGGTGCTGCGCCAGCGCCGGCGGCCTTCGTGATGCCGGTGCCGGTGGTGAATGTCGTGAAGAAGACGCTGCCGATCTATCTCGACTACGCCGCGCGGGTGGAGTCGATCCGCAGTATCACGCTGCAGGCGCGTGTGCCGGGCTATCTGCAGGAGCAGACGGCTGCCGACGGCAGCGACGTCAAGCAGGGCGACCTGCTCTACCGTATCGCGCCCGACGACTATCAGGCCGCGCTCGACCAGGCGAAGGCGCAGGTGCAGCGCGATAGCGCGACGCTCGAATATGCAAAATCCAATCTCGGCCGCGGCACCGACCTCGCCAAGGCCGGCTATCTCGACAAGGACAGCTTCGACCAGCGCACCAGCAATCTGCGCGCGGCCCAGGCCGCCCTTGCCGTCGACCAGGCGGCGGTGCGGACGGCCGAGCTCAATCTCGGCTATGCCGAGATCAAGGCGCCCTTCTCGGGCCGCATCGGCCGCAACCAGGCTTCGGTCGGCACGCTGGTCAGTGTCGCCGGCACAGTGCTCAACACGCTGGTGCAGCTCGATCCAATCTACGTGACCTTCAATCCGAGCGAGAGCGATCTGGTGCAGATCGAGCAGGCGAAGGCCGCCGGTCCGATCGCCGTCGACGTGCTGTTGCCCGGCGAGACCCAGCCCAGCCAGAAGGGCGAGCTGACCTTCATCGACAACACGATCGACCATTCGACCGGCACGATCACGGCGCGCGCCACCATCGGCAACGCCAAGTTCACGCTGTTGCCTGGACAGTATGTACGGGTGCGGCTGCATGTGAAGGAACAGCCCAACACGCTGATGGTGCCGCAGGTGGCGCTGGGTTCCAGCCAGCTCGGCAAATACCTCTATGTCATCGGCAAGGGCAACACCGTCGACCAGAAGCTGGTGTCGCTTGGGCCCACCGACGGCGACCTGATTTCCGTGACCTCCGGCATCTCGGAGACCGACCAGGTGATCACGGGCAATTTGCAGAAGATCGGACCCGGAATGCCGGTTTCTCCCTTGCCGCAACCGAAACCGGCCAGCTGATAACCCCCATCAGTTTCCGGTCCGACGGCGCCCTCGATACCCACGTCGAGGGCGCCGTTTACTATTTGGGGTCAGGCAATTCCGACGCCGAAAGGAACAATCTTCTACGGACGGTCCCTTGTTGGATTGTCGACAACCTGATTGTCTTGCAGCCGGTTCACCGGAATATGACCTGACCTGCAACGGACACAAACGTGAAGATCAAGAGCATCAAGGCCTATCATGTCGTGCAGCCCTTCGTGGACGGACCCTACCGCATGTCCAAGGGGCGGATCGCCGACTGCTTCGACGCGGTGATCGTCGCCATCACGTCGGACAGAGGCGACACCGGCTGGGGCGAGATGGCGCCGCTCGGCAATTTCTACTCGGCCGCGTTTCCCGCAGGCACACGCGCGGGCGTGCCGGAGATCGCGCCGCATCTCATCGGCCAGGATCCACGCGGCCTTGCCGGCATCGGCCGGCTGATGGACACGGTATTCAAGGGCCACCCCTACATCAAGTCGGCGCTCGACATGGCGTGCTGGGATCTTGCCGCCCGCGCCGCCGGCGTGCCGCTGGTGACCATGCTTGGCGGCCGCGAGAGCGACATGGCGGAGACCTACCGGGTCGTCACCCACGGCACGCTCGATCAGATGGCGGCGCTTGCCAAAAGGATCATCGCCGAAGGCTGCCGGCGCCTGCAGGTCAAGGTCGGCGGCAATGTGCGCGACGACATCGAGCGGGTCTCGGCAGTGGCCGCCGCCGTGCCGAAGGGCACGGTGATCTTCTGCGACGCCAATGCCGGCTGGACGCCTTACCAGGCGCGCCAGTTCGCCGACGCCACGCGCGGCATCGACTACACGTTCGAGCAGCCATGCACGACGATCGAGGAGAACATGTCGGTGCGCCGCATGCTCGACAAGCCGATGGTGCTGGACGAATCCGTCACCTCGCTGGGCGAGATGCTGGAGATCCACCGCCGCGGCGCCGCCGACGGGCTGACGCTGAAGATCTCGCGACTGGGCGGCGTAACGCAAACCCGCCTGATCCGCGACGTCGCGGTCGATCTCGGCTTCATGATCACGGTCGAGGACACCGGCGGCGCCGAGATCGACACAGCGGCCATGGCGCATCTGTCGCTGTCGACGCCGCAGGAGCGCCGGCTGCACGCCATCGCCTTCCACGAATGGGTGACAGTGCGTACGGCCAGGAACGCACCGCCGGTGACCGGCAGCCATATGGGCGTTCCCGACGGACCCGGCCTTGGCATCGACGTGGACCCTGGCCTGCTCGGTAAGCCGTTCTTCGAGATCGGCTGAAGATGAAGATCAGGCGGGTCGAGTCTGAGAACGTTGGCGCCAGCGCGCCGTGCTACTCGGCCGCCACGCCCTTCACCTCGAGATAGCTTTCCATGGAATCGTCCAGAGCCTGCAGCCAGGGCGTATGATGGAGCGGCGACATGGTGCCGGTCATCAGCGAGCGGTAGGCGTTGTCGCGGAAGGTCATGATGTTTTCCATCTTGTGGTGCTCCCACTCCATGAAGGTGCGGTTGACCGCCTCGACGTCGAAGCCCGGATAGTCGGTCTGGTCCATCAGCTCCTTGGTGTAGTCGCCCTGGAACCAGATCATCTGCTCGGCGTCTTCGAGGGTCTCTTCCCGGGCACGCCACTTGGCGCTGTGCTCGGCCATCGCCTCGGCGGAGGGCAGCTTGATGCGGCCAAGCATCACGTCGCGCGCGTACCAGGCCTGCGCGTCGAACATGTTGAAGGTGTAGAACTGGTCCTGCATGCCGATGTAGAAAAGCTTCGGGTTCTTCTCCCAGACGACGCCTTCATAGAGATCGAGCGGCCACATCCGGTTGGCGGTCTTGAGCTTGAGGTCGTCGGTAAGGAAGGGGAAGGAATGCAGATAGCCGGTGCACAGGATGATGGCATCGACGTCCTTGGTCGTGCCGTCCTTGAAATGCGCCGTCTTGCCGACGACCTTCTGCAGCAGCGGCACCTCCTTCCAGTTCTCCGGCCATTTGAAACCCATCGGCTTGGAGCGGTAGCTGGAGGTGATCGATTTGGCGCCGTATTTGTAGCATTGCGAACCGATATCCTCGGCCGAATAGGAACGCCCGATGATCAAGATGTCCTTGCCCTTGAATTCCATGGCGTCGCGGAAATCGTGGCTGTGCAGGATGCGGCCGTTGAAGGTGGGAAAACCTTCGAAGAACGGCACGTTGGGCACCGAGAAATGGCCTGAAGCGACCACGACGTTGTCGAATTCCTCCGAGTAGGTCACGTCGTTGGTGCGATCATGTGCGGTGACGGTGAACTTCTCGGTCTCGTCGGAATAGGTCACCATGCGCACCGGGCTGTTGAAGCGCACCCATTCGCGCAGGCCGGATTTCTCGACGCGGCCCTTGATGTAGTCCCACAGCACGGCCCGCGGCGGATAGGAAGCGATCGGCCGGCCAAAATGTTCCTCGAAGGTGTAGTCGGCGAATTCGAGGCATTCCTTTGGGCCGTTCGACCAGAGATAGCGGTACATCGAGCCGTGCACCGGGTCGCCATGCTCGTCGAGGCCGGTGCGCCAGGTGTAGTTCCATAGGCCTCCCCAGTCGCTCTGCTTCTCGAAGCAGACGATTTCCGGGATCTCGGCGCCCTTGTCGGCGGCCGACTTGAAGGCCCTTAGCTGGGCCAGGCCTGACGGTCCGGCTCCGATGACGGCGACACGAGATTTCATTGCGGGCCTCCTCCTTTTGATTTCGACTTTTTTCTTGACGCAATTCCGGGCGGAAAACCGTTCGACACTTTTCCTGGAATTGCTCCCACGAAACAAATTTCACTGACAGTGACAGTAATTGGGTCTTTGGTGCTGTCAACAAACATCTGCGGCGGCGGCGTTTGCGTGAAACGGTTTTTGCGCACAAAGGCGGCGGCGTCACGTTGAAGCAGGCGCGCCCTGCAACCGCCAGCGGCTTGCTGTCGCGGTTGCGCTCTTGTATCGCCACCGAATATGTTCACCTTGAGTGAAATAAATCCGCGAGAGTCGGGGGCGACATGGCGAACAAGAATTCCGGCACCAGGTCCACCGATGCGGCAGCGAAGGGCAAGGCACCGCTAAAGCGCGTTTCGGCGGCCGGGCGCACGATACGCGCGCCGCTGACGCAAAATCCGCACGCCATCCGCGACACGCGCGAGAAAGTGCTGGAAGTGGCGATCGGCCATGAGGTGCGCGCGTTCCGCAAAAAGCTCGGCATCACCGTCGCCGATCTCGCCACCGCCACCGACATTTCGCTCGGCATGCTGTCGAAGATCGAAAACGGCATCACCTCGCCATCGCTGACGACATTGCAGGCGCTGTCGCGGGCGCTGGGCGTTCCGGTGACCGCCTTCTTCCGGCGTTTCGAGGAAGAGCACAGCGCCGTCTTCGTCAAGGCCGGTGAAGGCGTCGATGTCGAGCGCCGCGGCACCCGCGCCGGCCACCAGTACAACCTGCTCGGACATATCGGCGCCAACACCAGCGGCGTCGTCGTCGAGCCCTACCTCATCACGCTGACCGAGAATTCGGACGTGTTCCCGACCTTCCAGCATGCGGGCATGGAGTTCCTCTACATGCTCGAAGGCGAGGTCGTTTACCGGCACGGCAACAACCTCTATCCGATGAAGCCGGGCGACAGCCTGTTCTTCGACGCCGATGCGCCGCATGGACCGGAAGAGCTGACGCGGCTTCCGATGCGGTATCTGTCGATCATCTGCTATCCGCAAAACAGCGCGGGGTGAGACGTTCTAGTTCCTCGCCCCACGAAAGTGGGGAGAGGTGGCTCGGCGAAGCCGAGACGGAGAGGGGAGCGCCATACGAAGGCCCCCTCTCCGTCCGCTTCGCGGACACCTCTCCCCCGCCTTGCGGGGGCGAGGAACCAGTCTTCAATCCGGCCCGAATCCTGGTGACGTCGGGCTGCCGTCGTCGAGCTTCGACAGCCATTCCACCAGCGTCGGCCTATATCGGGTCAGGCCCTTATAGGTAGCGAGCTCTTCCGGCAGGTCGCGGATGACGCGGTGCAGGCGCCGCGCCCATTTCGGCTGCGTGACCAGCTCATCCATCTTGATCAGATAGCAACGGATCGGGAAGACGATGGCGTTTGAACGCGGCAGCCGCCAGAAGCTTTGCAGCTCGACGCGCAGATGCACCTTCTGGCCGACATTTTCGGGCGTGACCGTGGCGCGGTCCGGGCCCCATTTGTGATAATTCTCGGGACTGGTGTCGAGGCGCGGATTGATGGTCATCGTCCAGTTGAGACGCCTTGCCGGCTTGCCCTGCTGGATGTTGGTGAGGAACTTCAGCGCGCGGGTGAAAATGCCCTTCTCATGCGCCAGCGGCACCGGCGCGTGCCATTCGAAGAAGTTCATGCCGATGTCGAAGTCGAGCGACCAGTCGGCCTGGGTGGTGACCATGCCGGCATCCATCCACAGATTGCCGTCGCGCTGGTCGAGAATGCAGAAATCGCCCTGGCTCTGGCGGGTGATGTACTCCATCGGCCCGTAGGGCAGCGTCGAGGTGTCGCCGAAGGTGAAGGTGTCGTCGATGCCGAGCGGCCGGTTGATCCAGCGCCAGCGATCGCCGTTTCGCTCCAGTGTGAAATGCTCGGGATAGCCGAGCGCCTGCTGCTCCATCAGAAGCTCGAGCAGGTCCCAGCCCGCGAGCGTCATATGCGGCAGCGACTGGCAGCGCAGCGGATCCTCGGCCAGAACAAGCGCGCGGTCTTGCATCTCGGCGACATAGTGCTCGTCGACGTCGATCAGGTTCTCGAGCACGCTGCCCTTGGGCCCGACGACATGCGGCTCGATGTTGACCGCATACATGTAGGCATCTTCGTTGAACGGGAAGGGAAAGCGCCTGATGTGCTCCGGGCTGTTCCTGAAGGTGAAATCGTCGCGAAACGTTTCCTTGCGAAAGGTGATGCCCATTGACGCCTCCTATCTTTCCAGGACCAGCGACTTGCCCTCGAAACGCGAGACGCAAGGCATGATCTTGCAGCCGGAACGGTGGTCTTCCTCGCTCAGCCAGTGATCGTTGTGGATGAACTTGCCGTCGGAGGAAATCACATTGGTCTCGCACTGGCCGCAAACGCCGCCGCGGCAGAGATAAGGCGGGTCGACGCCGGCGGCTTCGATCGCCTCGAGCAGGCTCTGCTGCTCGCCGACGCGAATCGTCTTGCCGCTGACGGCCAAGGTCACGTCGAACGGCGCGCCAGGCTGCGGGGCCGCGAAATGCTCGAAATGCACGGTCTCCGGCGGCCATCCGAGGCTAGCCGCGCGATCGCGCACCCAGTTGATCATGCCGGCCGGGCCGCAGACATAGAGATGCGTGCCGAGCGGCTGCGAGGACAAGAGCCGATCGAGGTCGATGCGCTCCTCGCGGTCGTCGTGATAGAGCCTGACCCGGTTGCCATAGCGCTGCTGCAGCACATCGGCATAGGTGCCCAGCGAAGCGGTGCGGCAAGTGTAATGCAATTCGAAATTGCCGCCGGCGCCCGCCAGCTGCGACGTCTGCGCCATGAACGGCGTGATGCCGATGCCGCCGGCCAGCATCAGGTGCTTCTTCGCCCGCAGATCCAGCGAGAACAGATTGACCGGATAGCTGATCACCATCTCCAGCCCGGGCTTGACCTGCCGGTGCATGAACAGCGAGCCGCCGCGGCCGGCATCGTCTCGGCGCACCGAGATCGTGTATTCGCGCGTGTCAAGCGGCGAGCCCATCAGCGAATAGGGGTTGAGCCTGGTGCGGTCGCCGTCACGCATCTCGACCACGACATGGGCGCCGCCGGAAAAAGTCGGCAGCAGCTCGCCGTCGCGACGGCGGAAATGGAAACGGGTCACGAGATCGTTGACCGGGACGACGTGGCTGACGACGACGTCGAGCTTGGTGGTGCCGGTGCTCATCGGAAGACCTCCTCGATCGGAGGACTCTCTGAGCGATCCTCGGCGTTGATGCACACGCCCTGGAACGCGGCGAGACGCCGCGAATAGTGATCGCGCACCAGAAGCAGCAGGCCGCAATGCGAGCAGAGCGCCGGCTGCGTCGTCACATTCTCGGTGATGCCCTTGCAGTGCACGCATTGCACGCGGCGCGCCAGCGAGCCGCGATGCTCGGTCTCGATCGAAGTATGGTCGATGCCGGCTTCGAGCGCCACCTGCATGGCCTGGCCGATCAGGCCTTCGGTGCCGGCAAGATAGAGGCGCAGCCCCATATGGGCGTTGGTCAGCGTCTGCTTGAGCCGCGGCAGGAGGCTGGCAAAGGAAGGCGCAATATGGAGTAGCGCGGGCTTCAGCGCTTCGAGAGAAGCCACGTGCTTGCCCTCAGGCCCCGGAATAAAGACGATTTCCGCGCCGTCGAAAAAGCCGGACGGCGCCTTGCCGGCCATGTTGGTTATCGCGAGCGCGCCTTCCGCGTCGGCGATGAAGAGATGATGCTTGCCGGGCTGCGGAGAGAGCGTTCCGTAAACGGGCCGGCTGATGATCGTCTTGGCTGCCATTCTTCCTTAGATCAGTTGGAGGATAGTCTTTTCCGAAAACCGGTTCCCACTTTTCGGGATCGTGCTCTAGTGCCTTAAAACCCCTCCCCGCTGATGATGCCTCAACCCTTGGCGGTGCGCTTGGTCTTCTTCGGATCGTCAAACGGCAAGGGCTGCGCCGTCGCTTTGATGGAGCCGCTCCGGTTGCGAATCTCGAGCCTGGTGTCCTTGACCGCGCAGTCGACGTCGAGACGGGCGATGCCCATCGACTTCTCGACCAGCGGCGAATACATGGCACAGGTCACCACGCCGACCTTTTTGCCGTCGCGGTAGACGGGCGCGCCCTCGTCCGCCGGCTCCTTGCCGTCGAGCAGCACGCCATAGATCTTGAAGCGTTCCTTGCCCTTCAGCCGATAATGCTCTTCGGCGCCGCGGAAGCCGGTCTTGCCGGGACTGACAGTGAAATCGAGGCCAAGCTCCCACAGCGTGTCGCCGGGACCTTCGTTCTCGAATGGATATTTCTGCGAATTGTCGTAGGGGTAGAAGAGCAGGTAGCTCTCGACGCGCAGCATGTCGAGCGTGGTGAAGCGGCACGGAATGATGCCGGCGCTCTTGCCCTCCTCGAGGATCCTGTCCCAGATCGTGCCGGCATCCTGGCCGCGACAGAAGATCTCGTAGCCGCGCTCGCCGGTGTAGCCGGTGCGCGAGATCATCACCGGAAAGCCGAAGAGCTGCGTCTGCATGTGATGGAAATAGTTGAGGTCGCGAATGCCCGGCACATGCTTGGCGAGATAGTCGACCGCGGTCGGGCCTTGCAGCGACAGGTCGTGCAGATTGTCATCGAAGCGCAGCGAGACATCGCGGCCCATGGCCGCCCGCTGCAGCTCCTCATGGCCGGTGCCGGAGCCGTGCACGACCATCCACGAGTTCGGGCTGATGCGGTAGAGGATGCAGTCGTCGGTGAATTTGCCGGCCTCGTTCAGCATGCAGGCATAGGCCGACTTGCCGGGATAGATCTTTTCGACGTCGCGCGTCGTGGCGAGGTCGATGAGATGCGAGGCGTGCGGCCCGGTGATATGAACCTTCTTCAGGCCGGAGACGTCCATCAGCCCGGCCTTGGTGCGGATCGCGACATATTCCTCGTCGGCGTCCTTGTCGTAGGTCCAGGCGGTGCCCATGCCGCTCCAGTCCTCGAGTTTCGAGCCGAGCGCGCGATGGCGATCCGCCAGGGTCGAGAATCTCCAGGATGCCGTCATCCGATCGTCCTCCGTGCGATTTAAGTCGTTGCTGTTCCCTGCTCCTGCTTGGTGGCGGAGCTTGGTCGAATATTGACCGCAAACGGCGAAGCCCTGCAATCCCCTTGAAGCAAATAATTTCATTGTCAGGCAAATTTCCTGCCCAGTGACAAACGGTTTACGATGCGTAAATCCGGCTTGACAATTTCGGGAATCGAGCGGAATTTATGAAAAAAATTTCACTCTGTTGAAAGAGTGGACGCCCGGTCTGTTGTGTGGCCGGACGTCACCAGAAGGGGAAAACCGATGTCCGACATGCAGCAGCGCATCGAAGCGCTGTACCGTTCCGACGTGCGTGGGTCCGTGCTCCTGATCGTGTGCCTATGGGCAACGATCCTCTTCGTCCTCCTGATGACATGGCCATACATTCCGCATAGCGGCATCAAGCTCGTGGTGGCGGTTGCAGCCGCCGCGGTGCTGATCTTCAACACCGCCGCGATCCTCGCCATGCTCAACCACTACAAGGAAGACAAGGACTTCATCTACGGGCTCGACATCAAGAACGCCGACGCCGCCCGCAACCGCCAATCGTGAAGGGAGAAACCATGGCTCGCTATACCCCGCCGGAGCAGAGCAAGGCCGGACAGATCCTCGACATCGCGGTCGTGGTGGTCGCAATCTTCGTGGCGCTCTGGCTGCCGCTGAAACTCGGCTTTGCCGGGGCGGCGAAGTCGATCGACCCGCTCGATGCCAAGACCTGGGACGCGCTCGGCCAGAACGCGACCATGGCCTCGATCTGGGAGAAGCTGGGCTACACGCCGGAGACGGCGCACGACATCATCCAGAACCGCTTCCACTACATCATCGACTGGCCGACGCTGATCATCATGGCGATCGTCCTGATCGCGTATTTCGTCTTCCTGTTCCGCGCCTCCGATAAGGAATATCGCGAGGTCATCAACGAGAAGTTCGACGACAAATAGACTTCGACGACAAAGAGACTTTCGACGACAAAGAGACCGGGGAAGACATCATGTGGATGGGACTGTCTTACGTTTGCTGGGGCATCTCGGTCGTGCTTGCGGCGTGGATGCTCTACGACTGGTTCAAGGTCGATACGACCTATTCCGAGGAGACTTTGACGTCTTCCCGTGAAGGCGAGCTTGAAGCCGTTTCCGAAAAACACCGGATCTGAGTGGGGACTGACATGACGGCTGCGGTTGAAACGGCACAAACGACGACAATCCACGGCGACAGGGTCTCGCTGCTTCGGGTGCTCGGCCCGGCGCATGTGTGGGCGCTGGGCGTCGGCATCGTGCTGGTCGGCGAGTTCACCGGCTGGAATTTCTCCGCCGACAAGGGCGGCGCGCTCGCCGCGCTGATCGTCTGCTGGGTCGTCGGACTGCTCTACACCTCGGTTGCCATGATCGATTCGGAGGTGACGTCCACCGTCGCCGCCGCCGGCGGCCAGTATGCTCAGGCCAAGCATATCGTCGGGCCGCTGATGGCCTTCAACGTCGCACTGTTCCTGGTGTTCGCCTACACCATGCTGGAAGTGTCGGACGCGATCCTGCTCGGCGACACCATCGTCGCCAAGGCCGGCGTCGAGGGGCTGACGCACAACTCCTTCATCGCCGCCACCATCGTCGTGCTCGCCTGGCTCAACTATCGCGGCGTGCTGATGACGCTCAACGTCAACTTCGTCATCACCGCGATCGCCTATGTCTCGATCGTCATCCTGTTCTTCTCCGTCAGCCCTTGGACGCAAGGCGCGGTGCTGAAGCTCAACGAGCTGGTCACCCCCGGCAACGCCCTGCCCTATGGCTGGATCGGCGTCATTGCCGCCTTCCAATTCGGCATCTGGTATTATCTCGGCATAGAGGGCACGACGCAGGCAGCCGAGGAAGTGCGCTCGCCGGCGCGCTCGCTGCCTTACGGCACCATGGCCGGCATGATCACGCTTCTGATCGCCGCCGCGATGACCTGGTATGTCTGCGCCTCGCTGATGCCCTGGGAATATCTCGGCATCACCTATTATCCGCTGTGGGACGCCGGCAAGCTGACGGGCAGCCCGCTGCTGGAAAACCTGCTCTTCATCGCGACGCTGCTGGCAGCGCTCGCCTCGGCCAATGGCTGCATCAACGACGCGGCGCGCGCCTGGTTCTCGCTCGGCCGCGACCGCTACCTGCCGAGCTGGTTCTCGGCAGTGCATCCGAAATATCGCACGCCCTATCGCTCGATCCTCTTCCTGCTGCCGATCGCGCTGGCCTTCGCCTTCATCGCTGATCTCAACCAGGCGATCACCTTCTCGATCCTGTCGGGCGTGCTGCAATACACCTTCATGAGCATCAACATCATGATGTTCCGCAAGAAGTGGCCGCTGGGTTCGATCCGCCGCGGCTACACGCACCCCTTCCACCCACTGCCGGCGATCGTGCTGTTCTGCCTGTGCATGGTGACTTTCTTCGCCATCTTCCTCGGCTTCGGCTCTCAGTTGATCGCGATGACCGTATTCTATTTCCTGATCTCGCTATGGTTCCACTTCTACCGCTACAAGTTCGTGCGGCGCGGCGACCAGTTCTCCATGCCGTGGCCGAAGCCGCAGGGTTATTGAGTGGAGTAAGGGCCCGCCGTTCGATGGCGGGCCGTGGCGTATCGAAATGTCCGAGCTGACGTCAGTATTGCTTACCGGGGCGATCTCACTGGGCGTCGCCGCTCATATTGTCTGGCTGGCGCGCGCCGGCCGCAACAGGGCGAAGACGGCCTTGGCCGCCGATATGGCGAGCGTCCGCAGCGTCGTTGCGGACGCCGCCGACATTTCCGACGGCACGGCCGGTGTCGTCACCTGGGCCGGTTCCTGGAATGGTCAGCGCGTTCAGCTGCGGACCATCGTCGACACGCTGGCGACGCGAAAGCTGCCGACGCGCTGGCTCAGCGTTTCGATCACCGAGCCGGTTGCGGTGCCGGGCACGTTCGACATGATGATGCGGCCGAATTCGGCGACGACATTCTCCAATTTCGACCATCTGCCGCACACGCTGCCGAAGGTGCTCGGCCTTCCCGTCGACGCGGCGCTCAGGACGGACCGCAGAGGCGTCGCCTTCCCGCAGGATCTGATCGCCGCGCATACAGACATCTTTGCCGAAAGCCGCGCCAAGGAATTGCTGATAACGCCGAAGGGCGTGCGCATCGTCTGGCTGCTGGCCGAGGCCGAGCGCGCTCGCTACGGCGTGTTCCGGCAGGCGGCGTTCGGCGATGCCGGGATCGATCCGGCCTTGATCGAACGGCTGCTCGAGGCAGCCTCGACGCTTCGCCAAGCCATCAACCGGCGCGAAAGGCGGGCCGCATGAGCGACGAAGCCGCCACCCCTGCTCCCGCGAATCCCTATCTCGTGCTCGGCGCCGCGATCGTCTTGCCGGCAAGCGGCCATGTCATGCTCGGCGTGCCGGCGCGCGGTCTGCAATTCCTGTTCTTCATGGTGATCCTTGGCTGGATAACCACCAAGCTGGCGCCGGTCGACGCCGGCTTCATCGGCCGCCATGCCGGGGGTTTCCTGATCTATGCCCTCTCGATCCTCGACGCCTATAGGATCGCGCGCATCCGCCATGCGATCTGGGTTCACAAGGCGCGTCCGGGCGGCGATAGTGCCGAGGGCAATGCGCCGTCTAATATGTAATCACAGGAAAATTTTTTTCATACCAATTGAATTCGGCTTACTCATTGGGTACATCATCTGAGAGCCAAAAAACGTTGGAGGCTGGCATGTGCGGAATCGTCGGACTTTTCTTGAAAGACAAGGCGCTGGAGCCGAAGCTCGGCGCCATGCTGTCGGAGATGCTGGTGTCGCTCAGCGACCGCGGCCCGGACAGTGCCGGCATCGCCATCTATGGCGCAGCCACCGGCAATGAAGCCAAGATCACCGTGCAGTCGCCGAAGCCCGATCGCGATTTCCGCGGCCTCGACGCCGAGCTCGCCAAGGCGATCAGCGCGCCGGTCAGCGTCGCGGTCAAGTCCACGCATGCGGTGATCCGGACCACGCCGGACAAGGTCGACGCCGCGCGCGAGGCGCTGCAGACGCTCCGGCCCGACATCCGCATCATGGGCGCCGGCGAGGCGGTGGAGATCTACAAGGAAGTCGGCCTGCCCGAAGCCGTCGTCGACCGCTTCGGCGTACGCGCGATGACCGGCACGCACGGCATCGGCCACACCCGCATGGCGACGGAATCGGCGGTGACGACGATGGGCGCGCATCCTTTCTCGACCGGCGCCGACCAGTGCCTGGTGCATAACGGCTCGCTCTCCAACCACAACAATGTGCGGCGCGAGCTGATCCGCGACGGCATGACCTTCGAGACCGAGAACGACACCGAGGTGGCAGCTGCCTATCTCTCCAACCGGATGGCGCATGGCAAGAATCTCGGCGAGGCGCTGGAAGGCACGCTCTCCGACCTCGACGGCTTCTTCACCTTCGTCGTCGGCACCAAGAACGGCTTCGGCGTGGTGCGCGATCCGATCGCCTGCAAGCCGGCCGTGATGGCCGAGACCGACCAGTATGTCGCCTTCGGCTCCGAATATCGTGCGCTGACCAAGCTTCCCGGCATCGACAATGCGCGGGTCTGGGAGCCCGAGCCCGCAACCGTTTATTTCTGGGAGCATTGAGCTCATGCCGGCAACCCCAATGTCGAAGGCCGAGCGCGAGCCAGGCCATGCCCACAGTCAGGCATCACGCGTCTTTGACCTGTCCGTGCATTCGCTGCGCGAGTTGAACCAGGCGCTGCACCAGCTCACGCCCGGCTCGAACGAGACCGCCTGGGAAGTGCTCAACCCCAAGGGCAGCCATTCGGTGGCGGTCGGCGTCGATCAGCCGGTCACCATCGATGTGCGCGGCAGCGTCGGCTATTACTGCGCCGGCATGAATGACGGCGCGGCGATCACCGTGCACGGCTCGGCCGGCCCCGGCGTCGGCGAGAACATGATGTCGGGCTCGATCGTCATCAAGGGCGACGCCAGCCAGTATGCCGGCGCCACCGGCCGCGGCGGCTTGCTGGTCATCGAAGGCAATGCCTCGTCGCGCTGCGGCATTTCGATGAAAGGCATCGACATCGTCGTGCACGGCAATATCGGCCACATGTCGGCCTTCATGGCGCAGTCCGGCAACCTCGTGGTGCTGGGCGACGCCGGCGACGCGCTGGGCGATTCCATCTACGAGGCGCGGCTCTTCGTGCGCGGCAAGGTGGAGAGCCTCGGCGCCGACTGCATCGCCAAGGAGATGCGGCCCGAGCATATCGAATTGCTGCAGGCCCTGCTCGACAAGGCCGGCGTGACCGGCGTCAAGGCCTCGGAGTTCAAGCGCTACGGCTCGGCCCGCAAACTCTACAATTTCAACATCGATAACGCCGACGCGTATTGAGGCAAGATGACCTACCGCAACCCGCCGACGACGCCGCGCAAATCCGCGACCTTCGACGATTACACGCTTTCCGAAATCCGCCGCGCGGCCGCGACCGGCATCTATGACATCCGCGGCGCCGGCGCCAAGCGCAAGCTGCCGCATTTCGACGACCTGCTGTTCCTCGGCGCCTCGATCTCGCGCTATCCGCTCGAAGGCTATCGCGAGCGCTGCGACACCTCGGTAGTGCTCGGCTCGCGCCACGCCAGGAAGCCGATCGAGCTTAAGATCCCGATCACCATTGCCGGCATGAGCTTTGGCTCGCTGTCCGGGCCGGCTAAGGAAGCCTTGGGGCGCGGCGCCACGCTTTCCGGCACCTCGACCACCACCGGTGACGGCGGCATGACCGAGGAAGAACGCGGGCATTCCAAGACGCTGGTCTATCAGTACCTGCCCTCGCGCTACGGCATGAACCCGCGCGACCTGCGCCGCGCCGACGCCATCGAAGTGGTCGTCGGCCAGGGCGCCAAGCCGGGCGGCGGCGGCATGCTGCTCGGACAGAAGATCTCCGACCGCGTCGCCGAGATGCGCACGCTGCCCAAGGGCATCGACCAGCGCTCGGCTTCGCGCCACCCCGACTGGACCGGACCGGACGATCTCGAGATCAAGATCCTCGAGCTGCGCGAGATCACCGACTGGGAAAAGCCGATCTACGTCAAGGTCGGCGGGGCGCGGCCCTACTACGACACTGCGCTCGCGGTGAAGGCCGGCGCCGATGTCGTCGTGGTCGACGGCATGCAGGGCGGCACCGCTGCCACCCAGGAAGTGTTCATCGAGAATGTCGGCCAGCCGACGCTTGCCTGCATCCGGCCGGCGGTACAGGCGCTGCAAGACCTCGGCATGCATCGCAAGGTGCAGCTCATCGTCTCGGGCGGCATCCGCAACGGCGCCGATGTCGCCAAGGCGCTGGCGCTGGGCGTCGACGCCGTCTCGATCGGCACGGCGGCACTGGTCGCGCTGGGTGACAACGATCCCCGCTGGGAGGCGGAGTACAGTGCGCTCGGCACAACGGCCGGCGCCTATGACGACTGGCACGAGGGCCGCGACCCCGCCGGCATCACCACGCAGGACCCCGAATTGATGAAGCGGGTCGACCCGATCGCGGCCGGACGGCGGCTGGCGAACTACCTCAAGGTGATGACGCTGGAAGCCCAGACCATCGCACGCGCCTGCGGCAAGAACAGCCTGCACAATCTCGAGCCCGAGGATCTCGTCGCGCTCTCGATCGAAGCCGCCGCCATGGCCGGCGTGCCTTTGGCCGGCACCAACTGGATACCGGGAAAGAACGGCTTCTAGGACAAACTTCCAAGATACATAAGCGAGGAACTACATAATGGGGAACGATCTCGCCGCATTCGCCAAGGAGAACGGCGTCAAATATTTCATGATCTCCTACACCGACCTGTTCAGCGGGCAGCGTGCCAAGCTGGTGCCGGCGCAGGCGATCGCCGACATGGAGAAGGACGGTGCAGGATTTGCCGGCTTCGCCACATGGCTCGACCTGACGCCGGCGCATCCCGACATGCTGGCGGTGCCGGATCCGGCTTCGGTCATCCAACTGCCGTGGAAGAAGGACGTCGCCTGGGTAGCCGCCAACTGCATCATGGACGACAAGGAGGTGAACCAGGCGCCGCGCAACACGCTGAAGCGGCTGATCGACGAAGCCGCCCGCGACGGCATGCATGTCAAGACCGGCGTCGAGGCCGAGTTCTTCCTGATCTCGCCTGATGGCAAGGCGATCTCCGACGAATACGATACAGCCTCGAAACCCTGCTACGACCAGCAGGCGGTGATGCGGCGCTACGACGTCATCGCCGAGATCTGCGACCACATGCTGGCGTTGGGCTGGGGCCCGTACCAGAACGACCATGAGGACGCCAACGGCCAGTTCGAGATGAACTGGACCTTCGATCACGCGCTGGCGACCGCCGACAAGCACTCCTTCTTCAAGTTCATGGTCAAGTCGATCGCCGAAAAGCATGGCCTGCGGGCGACGTTCATGCCCAAGCCCTTCCAAGGCCTGACCGGCAATGGCTGCCATGCGCACATCTCGGTGTGGGACGAGACCGGCAAGACCAATGTCTTTGCCGACAATTCGGAAGAGCTCGGCCTGTCCGCCAAGGGCAGGAACTTCCTCGGCGGCATCATGAAGCATGCCTCGGCACTTGCCGCTATCACCAATCCGACGGTCAATTCCTACAAGCGCATCAATGCGCCGCGCACCATTTCGGGCGCGACCTGGGCGCCGAACACGGTGACCTGGACCGGCAACAACCGCACGCACATGGTGCGCGTACCGGGACCCGGCCGCTTCGAATTGCGCCTGCCGGACGGCGCCGCCAATCCCTACCTCCTGCAGGCCGTCATCATCGCCGCCGGCCTCGACGGCATCCGCTCGAAGGCCGATCCCGGCAAGCGCTACGACATCGACATGTACCAGCTCGGCCACACGGTGACGGATGCGCCGAAACTGCCGCTCAACCTGCTCGACGCGCTGCGCGAGTTCGACAAGGACAAATCGTTGAAGGCGGCGCTGGGTGAGGAATTCTCGTCGGCATATCTAAAGCTGAAGCAGCAGGAATGGAATTCCTATGCTTCCCACTTCACGCAGTGGGAGCGCGACCACACGCTGGATATTTGACCGTCCTTTAGTGGAGCATGATGTCGTCCGAAAACCGCTTCACACTTTTCGGCATCATGCTCTAGCGGTACGAGCGACCTCGGAATGAACTGATGAAATATTCGATCTTCTCGCTCGCCCGCGCCGCTCTTTCCGGCCACAAGAACTGGCAGCCGACCTGGCGCGATGCTGCGCCCAAGGACCGCTATGACGTGATCATCATCGGCGGCGGCGGCCACGGTCTCGCCACCGCCTGGTTTCTCGCCAGCGAGTTCGGTATCCGCAATGTCGCGGTGCTGGAAAAAGGGTGGATCGGCTCCGGCAATGCCGGCCGCAACACCACCATCATCCGCTCCAATTACGGCCTTCCCGGCAACACCGGCTTCTACGAATTGTCGATGAAGCTGTGGGAGCGGATGGAGCAGGACCTCAACTATAACGCGATGGTCAGCCAGCGCGGCGTGCTCAACCTCTATCACTCCGACGCGCAGCGCGATGCTTTCGCCCGGCGCGGCAACACCATGCGCATCAACGGCATCGATGCGGAACTGCTCGACCAGGCGGCGCTGCGCAAAATGCTGCCGTTCCTGAATTTCGACAATGCGCGTTTCCCCGTGCAAGGCGGACTGCTGCAGCGGCGCGGCGGCACGGCGCGGCATGACGCCGTGGTGTGGGGCTACGCGCATGCGGCGAGCGAACTCGGCGTCGACATCATCCAGAATTGCGAGGTTACCGGCTTCACGCGCGACGCCAACGGCAAGGTGACCGGCGTCGAGACATCGCGCGGCAAGATCGGCGCCGGCAAGGTCGGCATGGCAGTGGCCGGCTCCTCGTCACGGGTCGCGGCTATGGCAGGTCTTCGCCTGCCGATCGAAAGCCATGTGCTGCAGGCCTTCGTCTCCGAAGCGATCAAGCCGCTGATCCCCGGGGTCATGACCTTCGGCGCCGGACACTTCTATGTCAGCCAGTCGGACAAGGGCGGGCTGGTCTTCGGCGGCGATATCGACGGCTACAATTCCTATGCCCAGCGCGGCAATCTGCCGGTCGTGGAGGATGTCTGCGAGGGCGGTATGGCGCTGATCCCGATGATCGGCCGCGTGCGGCTTTTGCGCCAGTGGGGTGGCATCATGGACATGTCGATGGACGGCTCGCCGATCATCGACAAGAGCCCGGTCGACGGCCTCTACATCAATGCCGGCTGGTGCTATGGCGGCTTCAAGGCGACGCCCGGCTCCGGTTTCGTCTTCGCCCATCTCATCGCCCGCGATCAATCGCACAAGGAAGCCGCGCTTTTCCGCCTCGACCGCTTCCAGCGCGGCGCCATGATCGACGAGAAGGGCCAGGGCGCCCAACCGAACCTGCATTAGGGATAGAGCATGATGTTATCCAAAAACCGCTTCACATTTTTTGGCATCATGCATTGAAGACCCAGCCATGCGCATAGTCTGTCCCTTCTGCGGCGAACGCGAACTCGGCGAGTTCACCTATCTCGGCGACGCCAAGCCACAACGGCCGGCGGCCGATGCCGGCGAGGACGCGGTCTACGACTACGTCTATCTGCGCGACAACATTGCTGGCCCGATGAGCGAGCACTGGTACCATGGCGGCGGCTGCCGGGCCTGGCTGAAGGTCACGCGCAACACGCTGACGCATGAGATTTCGGCCGTCGAGCCGGCGGCGGGCGCAGGCGCCGCCAAGGTTGGTGCGTGATGCGCGGCGATCAGGCAAACCGGCTGAACAATGGCGGTCTCATCGACCGCTCGACCGCGCTCAACTTCCGCTTCGACGGCAAGACGCTCTTCGGCTTCAAGGGCGACACGCTGGCTTCCGCGCTGGTCGCCAATGGCGTCAAGCTCGTCGGCCGCTCGTTCAAATATCATCGCCCGCGCGGCATCCTGACGGCTGGCTCGGAAGAGCCGAACGCGCTGGTCGAATTGCGCAGCGGCGCAAGACGCGAGCCGAACACCAAGGCGACGACCGCCGAGCTCTATGAAGGGCTCGAAGCCGCCAGCCAAAACCGCTGGCCGTCGCTCAATTTCGACGTGATGTCGGTCAACCAGCTGTTCGCGCCGATCTTCGTCGCCGGTTTCTACTACAAGACCTTCATGTGGCCGGCCAAGTTCTGGGAAGCGATTTATGAGCCTGCGATCCGGCGCGCCGCGGGCCTTGGCCGCGCTGCCCAGGTTTCCGATCCCGACCATTATGACAAGGCCTGGGCGCATTGCGATGTGGTGATCGCGGGTTCCGGCCCGGCAGGTCTGGCGGCGGCTCTTGCCGCCGCGCGCTGCGGCGCGCGCGTCATCCTGTGCGAGGAGGATTTCGTCCTCGGCGGGCGCCTGTTCGCCGATGGCGGCATGATCGACGGATTGCCGGCCGCCGAATGGGTTGCGCGCGCGGTTGCCGAGCTTTCGGCGATGCCCGATGTGCGCATCATGACGCGCACGACTTTGTTCGGTGTCTATGACGGCGGCACCTATGGCGCGATCGAGCGTGTCAACGACCATCTGCCGGTGCCGCCCGAGCATCAGGTGCGCCAGCGGCTATGGCGGATCGTGGCCAAGCGCTGCGTCGTCGCGGCCGGCGCGATCGAACGCCCGATCGTCTTTGCCGGCAACGACACGCCGGGCGTGATGATGGCATCGGCCATGCGCAGCTACATCAACCGCTACGCAGCAACGCCGGCGAGACGCATCGCGCTGTTCACCAACAATGAGGATGGCTGGCACACCGCCGAGACGGCGATCGCGGCCGGACTGCAGGTTGCGGCGGTGATCGATGCGCGGCCGGACATTTCGCCGGCCCACCGCTCGCTTGCAAGCAAAGGCGGCTTTCCGGTGCTGCACGGCGCTGTCGCCGGCATCGACGGCGGCAAGGGTGGCGTGCGCAAGATTTCCGTCTCGCTGGCCGGCGGCGCGCGCGCCGAGGTCGAGGCGGACGGGCTCGCCGTCTCTGGCGGCTGGAACCCCGCGGTCGGCCTCACCTCCTACCACCGCGGCAGGCCGAAATGGCGCGACGACATTGCCGCCTTCGTGCCGGAGGGCGCGCCGCCCGGCATGGTGGCAGCGGGCGCGGCCAACGGCGCGTTCGGACTTGGCGCCTGCCTGCGCGAGGGGTTCGAAGCCGGCGCTGCCGCAGCCCGCGACGCCGGACGCAGCGGCAATATCGGATCGATGCCGGTCGCCGACGACGAGGCGTTTTCGATCACACCGCTCTGGCATGTCGCCGGCAAGGGCAAGGCCTTCGTCGACCAGCAGCATGACGTCACCGCTTCCGATGTCGAACTGGCGCAGCGCGAGGGTTTTCAATCGGTCGAGCATCTGAAGCGCTACACGACGCTCGGCATGGCGACCGACCAGGGCAAGACCTCGAATGTCGCCGGCCTCGCCATCATGGCCGCCGTCAGCGGCAAGTCGATCCCCGAGACCGGCACGACGATCTACCGGCCGCCTTACGTGCCGGTCGCCATCGGCGCCTTCGCCGGCCATCACCGCGACGAGAATTTCCATGCGACGCGGCTGACGCCCTCGCATCACTGGGCGGCCGAACAGGGCGCCGTCTTTGTCGACACCGGGCTGTGGAAGCGCGCGCAATGGTATCCGCGCGCGGGCGAGAAGGACTGGCTGGAATCGGTCACCCGCGAGGTCAAGGCGGTGCGCAGCGGCGTCGGCTTCTGCGACGTCTCGACGCTCGGCAAGATCGACGTGCACGGGCCCGACGCCGGCGCCTTCCTCGACCGCGTCTACATCAATGCCTTCTCCAGCCTCGCCGTCGGCAAGGCTCGCTACGGGCTGATGCTGCGCGAGGACGGCATCGTCTATGACGACGGCACGACCTCGCGGCTGGCCGAGGATCATTACTTCCTCACCACCACGACGGCCAAGGCCGGACTGGTGATGCAGCACCTGGAATTCTGCCGCCAGGTTCTGTTCCCCGAGCTCGACGTGCAGCTGACCTCGGTCTCCGACCAATGGGCGCAGTTCTCGATCGCCGGACCTAAGACCCGCGATCTGCTGAAAGAGATCGTCGATCCGGCCGAGGACCTGTCGAACGAAGGTTTCCCGTTCATGGGCGCGCGCGAGGTCAAGCTGCGCGGCGGCCTGAAGGCAAGGCTGTTCCGCATCTCCTTCTCCGGCGAGATGGCGTTCGAGATTTCGGTGCCGGCGCGCTATGGCGAGGCGATGGCGCGCAATCTAATGATTGCGGGAAAACCGTTCGGCGTGACGCCTTACGGCACCGAGGCGCTCGGCGTGATGCGCATCGAAAAGGGTCATGTCGCCGGGCCGGAGCTCAACGGCACCACCACGGCGGGCGATCTCGGCCTCGGCAAGATGATGTCGACCAAGAAGGATTTCATCGGCCGCGTCATGGCCGGCCGCGAGGCGCTTGTCGCGCCGAACCGGCAGGTGGTCGTCGGCATCAAGCCGACCGACAAGGCGCGCCGCCTGCGCTCCGGCGCGCACATCATTCCAAAGGGCGAGACCCCCGGCCCCGACAACGACCAGGGCTATGTCACCTCGGTCTGTTTCTCGCCGGTGCTCGACCAGTGGATCGGTCTCGGCCTCGTCGAGCGCGGCCGCGAGCGCATCGGCGAGATCGTGCGCGCGCATGATCCGCTGCGCGGCGAGGACTATGATGTCGAGCTCTGCAATTCCGTCTTCTACGATCCGGATGGAGGGCGCCAGCGTGGCTGAGTTTTCCTGGGACGTCCGCAGCCCGCTCGACCGCGCGCTGATTGCCGGCTGCTACGGCGCGCAAGGCGACGCCGGCGTGTCGCTGACGGAGATCCGCAATTTCGATCTCGTCCAGGTAATGGCGCGGCGCGGCAAGGCCGGCGAGATGGCGAAGGCTGCGCAGGGGCGCTTCGGTATCGCCGCGCCGGAAATGCCCAAGGCGGTCGATACTGCCGACGCGACGCTGATCTGGTCGGGACCGGACCAATTCCTGATGCTGTCCAAAGGCGGCAAGCATACGATCGAGGCGCTTGCACCGGCCTTCGTCGGTTCGGCCTCGCTTTCCGACCAATCGCATGCGCGGGTGCTGATCGGCATATCTGGAGAGAAGGCGCGCACGATGCTCGCCAAGCTGTCTTCGATCGACCTGCACCCCGATGTTTTCGGCGTGGGCGCGGCGGCCGCGACGTCGATGGATCACACCAGCGTCACGCTGTGGCGCGGCAAGGATCTGGCGGATGGACAGGCGGTGTTCAACCTGCTGGTGTTCGCGACCTTCGCCGAGAGCCTGTGGCACACGATCCTGGACTCGGCGGCGGAGTATGGCGTGACGATCGGCCATTCCGAGGAGTTGGCGTAGCGCAGCCACCCCTTCTCCCCTTGTGGGAGAAGGTGTCGCCGAAGGCGACGGATGAGGGGTGCTCCAGGGAAAGCCAGCGTCTCACTCCGCTGGAACACCCCTCATCCGTCTCGGCGCTATCGCGCCGATCCACCTTCTCCCACAAGGGGAGAAGGGAAGTCCCGCCTTGCCAAACGCATTCCCCCTGCTATTCTTGCTGCTAAAATAATTTCACACACAGGCAAACTTGTTTCTCGCTCGGAGGAGGGTTTGAGATGAGCCAGTCGCCCTACCCCGCCGTCCTGTCCGGGCCGCCCAAGCCGAGCCTGATCCTGCGCCCCGGCGAGATCAGCCTGCCGCCGGGGATGGAGCGCTATACCGTCCAGGGCAACGGCGCGGTGCTGATCGACGTCGAGGCCGGCGACAGCGTCAGCGTTACCAATGTCGAAGGCGGCCAGCCCTGCGAGCTGCTGGCCTGGGACAAATCAGGCGCGACGGATCCCGGCATTTTCGGCGAACGGTCGAACAGCAACGCCGCCGGCATCAAGGCGCTGCTCGCCGACGGCGACGACAGCCTCTCAGCGCTGCGCCTCAGCCTCCAGCGCCGCAATGTGCAACTCGACCAGCCGAAAGGCGTGCGCGTCTTCGACGGCGCTACGCCCGCCGGCACAGAGCAGAGCTTTGCCATCCAGCGCGACGGCGCGCTGCTGATCGCGACGCCTGGCGGGCCGATGCTGGTCGACGGACACAACACCGCGACGCCGCTCACCGTCCTGGTGCGGCGCGCCACGATCCGGCTGAAGAACAGGTCGCAGCTTCCCGATCCGCTTGCCGATCCGGTGCTTGATCTCCGGGTGAAGTCGGCGACCGCCGAGGCCTATTTCGTCAAGGCCGGCGACTATCTGCAGATCATCGATGTCGATGGCCGGCAATGCACCGACTTCCAGTGTTTTTCCGCGCGCAAGCTGGACAAGGGGCGCGATCTGCCGCTCGACGTGACGACGACCCGCACGCTGATGGGTTCGGCCTATCCGATGCCCGGACTGCATTCGAAATACTACGACCAGGACATGGAGCCGCTGGTCGAGGTCGTGCAGGATACATGCGGTCGGCACGACGCCTTCGCGCTTGCCTGCGCCGCCAAATATTACGACGACATCGGCTATCCCGGACACACCAACTGCTCGGAGAATTTCAACAAGGCGCTGTCGGACAAGGGCGTGACGCCCCGCGCCGGCTGGATGGCGATCAATTTCTTCTTCAACACGGCGATCGACGCGCATGGCGTGATGGTGTCGGACGAGCCGTGGTCGCGACCTGGCGACTATGTGCTCTTGCGCGCCCTGACCGACATCGTCTGCGTCTCCTCGGCCTGCCCGGACGACACCACGCCCGCCAATGGCTGGGACCTCACCGACATCCATGTGCGCGCCTATTCAGGCCAGCACAAATTCTCGCGAGCGATCGCCAGACGCATGAAGCCCGACTCGGAACCGAAGATGACCCGCGAGACAGCCTTTCATTCGAGCTTTGCCAAGCACACGCGCGACTTCGTCGAATATCGCGGCTATTGGCTCGCCAATTCCTTCGCCAAGGAAGGCCCCATCGCCGAATACTGGGCCTGCCGGCGGGCCGCTGTGATCATGGACCTATCGCCGCTGCGCAAGTTCGAGGTCATCGGCCCGGATGCCGAAGCGCTGCTGCAATACACGCTGACCCGCGACGTCAAGAAGCTCGGCGTCGGCCAGGTCGTCTACACGGCGATGTGCTACGAGCATGGCGGCATGATCGACGACGGCACGTTGCTCAGGCTCGGCAAGGATAATTTCCGCTGGGTCGGCGGCGACGATCTTTCCGGCGAGTGGCTGCGCGAGACGGCGAAAAAACTCGGCCTCAACGTGCTGGTGCGCTCCTCCACCGACCAGATGCACAACATCGCCGTCCAAGGGCCGAAGAGCCGCGACATATTGAAGGAAGTGGTCTGGACCTCGCCCGTGCAGCCATCGATCGGCGAGCTTGAATGGTTCCGCTTCGCCGTCGCCCGCATCGGCGGCGGCAATGGCGTGCCCGTCGTCGTCTCACGCACCGGCTATACCGGCGAGCTCGGTTACGAGATCTGGTGTCATCCGCGCGATGCCGAAAAAGTGTTCGACGCCGTCTGGGAGGCCGGCCAGCCGCACGGGCTGAAGCCGATGGGCCTGCAGGCGCTCGATATGGTGCGCATCGAGGCGGGACTGATCTTCGCCGGTTACGAATTCTCCGACCAGACCGATCCGTTCGAGGCCGGCATTGGCTTCACCGTGCCACTCAAGACCAAGGCCGACGACTTCATCGGCCGCGACGCGCTGATCCGGCGCAAGCAGCATCCGCAGCATAAGCTCGTCGGTCTCGACATCGATGCCAATATCGCCGTCGGCCACGGCGACTGCGTCCATGTCGGCCGCGCCCAGATCGGCGTCGTCACCTCCGGCATGCGTTCGCCGGTGCTCGGCAAGACCATCGCGCTGGCACGGCTCGACGTCACTCATGCCGAGATCGGCACGGAGGTCGAGATCGGCAAGCTCGACGGCCACGCCAAGCGGCTGCCGGCGCGGGTTGTCGCCTTCGCCCATTACGATCCGCAGAAGACCAGGCCGCGTTCCTGATAGCGGCAACCCTTGCCTTCTTCCGTTGTGGGAGTAGGTGGCCGAGCGAAGTTCGGTCGGATGAGGGCTGTTCCAGAAGACACCCGCCTCTCACTCCGCTGGAACACCCCTCATCCGTCTCGGCGCTACGCGCCGATCCACCTTCTCTCACAAAGGGGAGAAGGAAAGAGCATGTTTCGCAAGCGCGATGTGCATGACATCCACAAAACGCTTGACGCGAAAGCGCGTCGGATCAATCTTCACTCTTAAGAAAAAAATACGACTGAGTGGAAACACGACAGGCCGACGCCGATTTGCCGGGGAGCAAGCTTCGCAAGAGCCGAAGCATCGCTGGCGGGGAACAACAAAAAAGGGGAAGACACAAGATATGAGCACGATAAGCACGGCCCTCGAGCAGCCTGTCGAAAGCAAGCTGCTCAGGCATATCGACTGGCGTGGCGCCTTCTGGGTGGCAAGCGGCGTTCCAGCGCTGGTCCTGTTCTCGATCGGCGGCATCGCCGGCACGACCGGAACACTGGCCTTCCTGATCTGGACGGTGTCCATGATCATGGGTTTCCTGCAATCCTTCACCTATGCCGAGATCGCCGGCCTGTTCCCGAACAAATCCGGCGGTGCCTCGATCTACGGCGCCACGGCATGGCTGCGCTATTCCAAGTTCATCGCGCCGCTATCGGTGTGGTGCAACTGGTTCGCCTGGTCGCCGGTGCTGTCGCTCGGCTGCTCGATCGCCGCCGCCTATATCCTCAACGCGCTGGCGCCGATCCCGGCCTTCACCGAGACATCGCCGGAGGTCGTCGCCTACATCGCCGCGCATGCCGGGACGGCGCCCGCCGACGCCATCGCCGCGGTGGCGGCTGCCGCCACGCCCGCGATCCGCACCTGGTCGCTGTTTAGCCATACGCTGGGTCCAGTGTCCTTCACCTTCAACGCCACCTTCTTCATCGGCGCGGTGCTGATGCTGATCATCTTCGCGATCCAGCATCGCGGCATCCTCGGCACGGCCAATGTGCAGAAATATATCGGCCTTCTGGTCATCATCCCGATGCTGATCGTCGGCGTCGTGCCGATCTTCACCGGCCAGATCGACTGGGCGAACTTCTCGCCGCTGGTGCCGTTGGCGGCCGCCTACGCGCCCGACCCGGGTTCGTGGAACATCGCCGGCTGGACGCTGGTGCTGGGCGGCATGTTCATCGCGGCATGGTCGACCTACGGCTTCGAGACGGCCGTCTGCTACACGTCGGAGTTCAAGAACCCCGGCACCGACACGTTCAAGGCGATCTTCTATTCCGGCCTGCTCTGCATGCTGCTGTTCATCCTGGTGCCCTTCACCTTCCAGGGCGTGCTCGGCCTGAACGGCATGCTGGCGACGCCGATCGTCGACGGCTCGGGCGTCGCCGACGCGCTGGCCGGCATGGTCGGCGGCGGCAAGCTGATCCACAGCCTGCTGGTCATGCTGATGATCCTGGCCCTGGTGCTCTGCATCATGACGGCGATGGCCGGCTCCTCGCGCACGCTCTACCAGGGTTCGGTCGACGGCTGGCTGCCGCGGTATCTCAGCCATGTCAACGAGCATGGCGCGCCGACGCGGGCGATGTGGACCGACCTCTGCTTCAACCTGATCGTGCTGGCCATCGCCTCGGCCGACGCGACGAGCTTCTTCTTCATCCTCGCGGTGTCGAATTGCGGCTACATCATCTTCAACTTCCTCAACCTCAACGCGGGCTGGATCCATCGCATCGACAACGGCCACATTAACCGCCCCTGGAAGGCGCCGACCTGGCTGCTCGGCATCGGCGCGATCTTCGCCTATGTGAACGCCATCTTCATGGGCGCCGGCGCCAAGGTGTGGAACCCGATGGCGCTGTGGGCCGGCCTGATCACCGCTGCCTTGATCATCCCGGTGTTCTGCTTCCGCCACTACATCCAGGACAAGGGCAAGTTCCCCGAACACATGCTGGCAGACCTCGGCATGGCGGGGGCCGACCTCTCGGTCAAGAAGGCGGGCATGCTGCCCTACCTGACGCTGATTGCCGGCGTGGTGGTGATGCTGATCGCCAACTGGGTGTTCGTCATCTGATGCGGCAGCCTTGAAAACAGACGGGCGCGCCTCGGCGCGCCCGTTCTTTTTTGCCGTCGCCCCGTCCCGGCATCAGCCGGCCTTTCGGACCGCTTCGCTTACAAAGAGCCGATTTTCTGGACGCTTCAGGCCGAGATTCTCGCGCAGCGTCGAACCTTTATGGCGTTGCTGAGAAAGAATTCTGTTTTGCGCAAGCCTTGCCACAGCGCATTTTTCCGCCCCGCGGACCTTGACGCGGATCATCCGCCACCGGCTTTCGCCGATGGCGGATGATCCAAGGTTGCCACCTTTTATTCCGCAGCCAAGGCCAGCTGCGGTCTTTCGATGCCTTCGACGTTCTCCGGCTCGGGCGCCTGCTCGTCGGTCTTGGCCTTCTTCGGCGCGCGGCCGAAGAACAGGGCGTAGCCGGCCGGCAGCACCAGGATGGTGAGCACGGTGGCGACGAGGATGCCGCCCATCATGGCGTAGGCCAGCGGCCCCCAGAAAACGCCGCGCGAGATCGGGATCAGCGCCAGGACCGCGGTCAGCGCCGTCAGCATGATCGGCCGGAAGCGGCGCACGGCTGCACCCACGATCGCTTCCGATCGCTCCATGCCGGCGGCGATATCCTGGTCTATCTGATCGACCAGGATGATCGAGTTGCGCATGATGATGCCGAGCAGCGCGATGACGCCGAGGATGGCGACGAAGCCGAACGGGGCGCCGCTGATCAGCAGCGCTGCTGCGGCGCCGATGATGCCGAGCGGTCCCGTGGCCAGCACCAGCATCGACTTGCCGAAGTGCTGCAGCTGGACCATCAGCAGCACGACGATGACGGCGAGCATGATCGGCGCCTTGGCGGCGATCGAGGCCTGGCTTTCGGCCGAGTCCTCGGCGCCGCCCTGGATCTCGACGTTGTAGCCGGGTGCGAGACCGGCGCGCAGATCCTTCATGTCGTTGTACATCTTGGTGACGACGTCGTTGGACTGCACGCCGTCCGGCAGCGTGGCGCGCACGCTGATCGTCGGCAGGCGGTCGCGCCGCCATTCGACGCCCTGCTCCATCACCGGCACGACCTTGGCCACTTGCGAGAGCGGCACCGATCCGCCGAAGTCGGTCGGGATATAGACCGAGTCGACCGAAGAGAGCAGGTGACGGGTCGCCTCCGGCTCGCGGGCGACGATCGAGACGGTCTCCTCGCCGTCGCGGAAGTCGTCTAGCGGCGCGCCGGACATGGTGGCCTGCAGCATCTGGCGGATGCGCTGCGAGGTGACCCCGAGGGCGCGGGCACGATCCTGGTCGATCACCAGCTTCATCGCCGGCACCGGTTCCAGCCAGTCGTCGTGGATGGCGCCGAGCAGCGGATTGGCCTGGAACCTCGCTTTCACCTCGTCGGCGATACGGCGCACCTCCTTGCGGTCCGGGCCCATGACGCGCATCTGCACCGGCCAGCCGGTCGGCGGACCGAGGAAGAGGCGGTCGACCTTGCCGCGGATCGAGGGGAAGTCCTGCGCCAGGATCTTGCGCATCTTGACGATCAGCCGCTCGCGCGCCGGCTCGTCCTTGGCCATCACCAGCAGTTGGGCGAAGTTCGGGTTACGGAGCTGCTGATCGAGCGGCAGGAAGAAGCGCGGCGCGCCTTCGCCGATATAGGTGGCGATGAAGCGCTTGTCCGGATCGTCCGCCATCTTGCCTTCAAACGACTTGGCCTGGTTTTCGACATCCTTGATCGAGGTGCCTTCCGGCAGCCACAGGTCGACCAGGATTTCCGGGCGCGAGGATTGCGGAAAGAAGTTCTGCGGGATGAACTGGAAGGCCCACAGGCTGGTGGCAAAAGTAACCAGCGTCATCACCAAAACGATGATGCGGTGGCGCACGGCCCAGGTGACCGTTGCGCGCAGCCGGCGATAGAAGCCGGTATCGAAGACATCGTGATGAGTGCCCGCATGCTTGCGCTGCTTGAGGATCATGTAGCCCAGCCACGGCGTGAAATAGACCGCGACGAACCACGACACGACCAGCGCGATGCCGACGACATAGAACAGCGTGCGCACATATTCGCCGGCGGTGGAGGCGGCGAAGCCGACCGGGATGAAGCCGGCCGTGGTGATCAGCGTGCCGGTCAGCATCGGGAAAGCGGTCGAGGTGTAGGCGAAGCTCGCCGCCTCGATCTTGACCAGCCCCTCCTCCAGCTTTCGCTCCATCATCTCGACGACGATCATGGCGTCGTCGACCAAAAGGCCGAGCGCAATGATGAGCGCGCCGAGCGAGATGCGCTGCAGGTCGATGCCGATCTCGTACATGATGGCGAAGGTGGCGGCCAAGACGAGCGGGATGGCGATGGCGATCACCAGGCCCGAGCGCCAACCGATCGACAGCAGCGAGACTGCAAGGACGATCAGCAGCGCCTCGCCGAGCGCCTCCATGAACTCGCTCACCGCGTCCTTGACGACCTGGGGCTGGTCGGAGATCTGATCGACCGACACGCCATAGGGCAGCCCTGCCTCGAAGCGCTGATAGGTCGCCTCGACATCCTTGCCGACATCCCTGACGTTAAAACCCTTGGCCATGACGACGCCGAGCTGGACGCTCTGATGGCCGTTGAAGAGGTATTTGTTGTCGTAAGGATCCTGGAGGCCGGAAGAGACGGTGGCGATGTCGCCGAGGCGCGTCACCTGGTTGCCCGAACGCAGCCTGAGCTCGCGGATATCCGCGGCCTTGGTGACATCGCCCTCGACCGAGATGCGCACCGAGCGCAGGCCGGTGTCGACCGAGCCCGCCGGATCGACGGCGTTCTGCCCTTTCACGGCGTTTTGCAGGTCAAGGATGGTCAGGCCGCGCTCGGCCAACGCCTTGGACGAGACATCGATATAAATCTTCTCAGGCTGGTCGCCGATGATGACGGCCTTCTCGACGCCCGGTGTCGTCAACAGCATGTCGCGCGCCTGGATGGCGAACTTCTTCAGCTCCGGATAGGTGAAGCCGTCGCCGCTGATCGAATGCAGCGTGATGAAGGTGTCGCCGAACTCGTCGTTGAAATAGGGGCCGAGCAGGCCCTGCGGCAATTCATTGGAGATGTCGCCGACCTTCTTGCGCACCTGGTAGAAGGCGTCCTTCACTTCCTCGGTGTTGGTGTCGCCTTTGACCTGCAGGGTGATGATGGCGCTGCCGGCGCGGGTGTAGGAACGCACGAAATCGAGATGCGGCGTTTCCTGCAGCTTGCGCTCGATCTTGTTGACGACCTGATCCTCCATGTCCTGGATCGAGGCGCCGGGCCAGACCGCCTGCACCACCATGACGCGGAAGGTGAAGTCGGGGTCTTCCTTCTGGCCCATGCGCATCAGGCCGAGCGCGCCGGCAAGGATGATCAGCCCGAACAGGAAGCGCGCGATGCTCGGATGTCCGATCGCCCAACGCGAAAGATTGAAGGGCCGCTTTTCAGTGCTGCTGTCGCTGGTGGTCATGGCACACGTCCAGTCCAATTGATCGGCAAAGCACGCCCGCTTGGCATGCCGCTTCCAGTTCGGTGGGCTTCCGGGCGGCGAGACCCTCAAGCGGAGAGAGCTCGCAAATCGCGCTTGACGCGGCACTGCTGCGGGGGAGCCAACATGCCGGCATCTCACGATCGGGGCGTTCGCCGCCCGGAACCCATGCTTTCCCCGGCCCGCGGCGCAAGCAGCGAGAGCGGGAAAGGCGTTCGTTACGCCTGACTTCAGGTTTTAGTTCGATGCATGTCGTTGTCCCAAAACCGCTTCGCACTTTTGGGCGACAAGCATCAGTGCAGGCTGCTGGTGGTCGCGACGTCGTCCTCCGCCGAGGCGGATTGCTGGGCGTCGCTTGCAAACTTGACCTTCAGATTCTCGGTCATGAACTGTGTGCCGGCCGCCACCACGACGTCGCCCTGTTTGAGGCCGTCCGCCACGGCGACACCGTCGGCAGTGAAGTTGGCGACCTTGATCGGGCGCAGATGGACTGTTTCGGAGGCGCGGTCGACCGTCCAGACGATCTGCTTGCCATCCTTCTCGGTCATCGCGGTCAACGGGATCGACACGAGCTGCGCCTTGCTGCCGACGGTTGCCTCGACATTGGCCGTCATGCCGAGCAGCACGCGCGGATCGTTGGGCAGCGAAACCCGAACAGCGAAGGTACGCGACTGCGGGTCGGCGCTGCCGGCAACCTCGCGGACCCTGCCGTCAAGCGTCAGCCCTTCGTCCGACCAGAAGCTCGCCTTGACTTCCTTGCCGGGCTTGAACCCTGCAATATCCATCTCCGGCACGGCGATCGAAACTTCCTTCTCGCCGTCCACCGCGACCGTCATGACGGGCGTGCCGGCGCCGACCACCTGGCCGACATCGGCGGAGATGGCGGTGACGATGCCGGCCTGGCTGGCCTTGAGATCGGTGTAATGGACCTGGTTCTGCGCCTGGGCCAGCGTCGAGCGGGCGGCATCGCGCGTCGCCACGGCCTGGTCGTAAGTCAGCCGCGCCTGATCGAGCTGCGACTTCGGCGCGAAGTTCTTGGCATAGAGCTGCTCGGCGCGCTTCCTGGCGAGATCGACGGTCTCGACCTGGCGTTCGGCGGCGTCGAGGCTGGCCTGCGCGCTCTTCACCGACAGCTCGTAGTCAGACGGATCGACGCGGGCGAGCACGTCGCCTTCATTCACATGCTGGCCGATATCGACCAGACGCTCGGTGACCTTGCCGGCGATGCGGAAGCCGAGGTTCATCTCGATGCGGGCGCGCACCGAACCGGAATAGTCGAGCTGGCGGGTGGTCCGCGCCTCGCCGATCTCGACCACCTTGACCGGCCGGACGACTTCCTGAACGACCTCGGCCTTTTCCTGGCTGCAGCCGGCAAGGGCAAGCGCGGCGACGACGATGCCGATGGCGGGAAGGCCGGCGGCCGGCAGCCTGCGGAGGATGGAACTGGACAAAGACACTTTAGCACTCCCGAACTGGAGATGATCTGCCGACCGCACGCGGCGGACGGCTTCTATTTCAAGGCTCTGATGGCGTAGTCGATAAGTTCGTCGGGCATTGCCCGGTTGGTCTTGGCAAGGCACTGCGCCACCATCTGCGGGTGGCACAGAATGACGGTGGCGGCGCCGAAGCAGCGCGCGGCGGTTTCAGGATCCTGCTGCCTGAACTCGCCTGCCTCGATGCCCTCGCGGATCACCTCGGCGAACAGGTCGTGGATACTGTTGACATGCTTGTCGATGACGGACCAGTCGCGCTCCAGCGCGACGATAACCATCTCATGCACCTTCTGCTCGTCGAGCATGGTCTCGAGCGTCATCTTGTACTGGGCATGGATGTAGCGGCGCAGCCGCTCCTCGGCGCTGACCGGGAGATGCATGATCTCGTAGGCCATCTTGTAGCTGGCGCCGAGCATGCGGCCGCAGACGGCCTGGTGGATTTCGACCTTGGAGGCAAAGAAGCGGTAGATGTTGGCGGGCGACATGCCGAGCTCGCGAGCGATGTCGGCAACATTGGTCTTACCGTAGCCATAATGGCGGAACAGCCGCTCGGCGCAGTCGAGAATGCGGGTCACATTCTCCTGTCTGGCGGGGTCTGCCACGATGTTGGCGGCTTCTGACATAGCGCTTTCGGTTTGATGAGTGACGAATTTCAATTTTCATCAGTCGTAAAACGAAAGCGGCGAGGAGTCAACGCGAAATCGACGTACGCGTATAATTGGTGACAGATGGTGACAGGAGGGAGATCGGTGGCTGGCGACTCCGACAATTTTCGCCGGCACCTGTGAGGTCGTCATCCTAGGGTGGAGCAGTCGCGAAGCGACGTCGCGGAAACCCTAGGATCCATTCCGTGACCATGCGGCCGTGCTCCAACGGGTCGAGAATAGCCGTCAGCGATTGTTGGGCGGATATCAGCGTAACTTCTTGATCCGGCTTCGTTCTTCGACTGATGTCACGGAATGGATCCTCGGGTCTGCGCGCGTCGCTACGCTCCTTGCTTCGCCCGTGGATGACGACCGCGCAGGGGCCAAATGCTAGTTGCCAACGCTGGGGGCTGCGCTCACGCCCTCTTCGCCATCTCCCGCAGCCTGAACTTCTGGATCTTCCCCGTCGAGGTCTTCGGGATTTCGGCAAACACCACCGCCTTCGGCACCTTGAAACGCGCCAGCAGCCCTCGGCAGTGCTCGATGATCTCGGCCTCGGTCGCGGTCTTGCCGGGCTTCAGCTCGACATAGGCGACCGGGACCTCGCCCCATTTGTCATCGGCGCGGGCAACCACACCGCACGAGGCAACCGACGGATGCCTGTAGAGAGCGTCCTCGACCTCGATGGACGAAATGTTCTCGCCGCCCGAGATGATGATGTCCTTCGAGCGATCCTTGAGCTGGATGTAACCGTCCGGATGCATGACGCCGAGATCGCCGGAATGGAACCAGCCGCCGGCGAAGGCCTCGTCGGTGGCCTTGCGGTTCTTCAGATAGCCCTTCATGACGATGTTGCCGCGGAACATGACCTCGCCGATGGTCTCGCCGTCGGCCGGCGTCTCCATCATCGTCCCGGGATCCATCACCGTCAGACCTTCGAGCGCTGCATAGCGCACGCCCTGGCGTGCCTTCTTCTGCGTCCTCGGTCCCTTCTCCAGCGCGTCCCACTCATAGTGCCACTCGTTGACGACCGCCGGGCCGTAGGTCTCGGTCAGGCCGTAGAGATGGGTGACGGCAAAGCCGGCATCGGCCATGCCGGACAGCACGGCCTCCGGCGGGGGCGCTGCGGCGGTGTTGAAGGTGACGGTCTGTGCGAACTGCCGCTTGTCCTCATCCTTCGCGTTGATCAGCACCGACATGACGATCGGGGCGCCGCACAGATGGGTGACGCCGTGGTCGGCGATGGCGTCGTATATCGGCTTTGCCCGCACCCAGCGCAGGCAGACATGGGTGCCGGCCTGCACGGCCAAAGTCCAGGGGAAGCACCAGCCGTTGCAATGGAACATCGGCAGCGTCCAGAGATAGACCGCGTGCTTGGCCATGCCGGCATGGATGGTGTTGGTGTAGGCCATCAGCGCCGCGCCGCGATGGTGATAGACGACGCCCTTCGGATTGCCCGTGGTGCCGGAGGTGTAGTTGAGCGAGATGGCGTCCCACTCATCATCGGGCATCGACCAGACAAAGGTCTCGTCGCCGGCGGCGACGAACTCCTCGTAATCAGCTGAGCCGATCCGTTCGCCCTTCGGATAGGGTGCGTCGGCGGCATAGTCCGGATCGTCATAGTCGATGACCAATGGCTTCACCTTGGCCAAGGCCAGCGCGTCCTTAACGACGCCCGAGAACTCGCGGTCGACGATCAGCACCTTGCTGTCGGCATGGTCGAGCTGGAACGCGATGACGGCGGCGTCGAGGCGGGTGTTCAGCGAATGCAGCACCGCTTTCACCATCGGCACGCCGAAATGGGCTTCCAGCATCGGCGGCGTGTTGGACAACATCACCGTCGCCGTATCGCCCTTGCTGATGCCGTGCTTCGCGAGCGCCGAGGCAAGCTTCAGCGACCGGCGCCAGAAATCGCGATAGGTGATGCGCTGGTTGCCATGAACGATGGCGACATGGTCGGGATAGGTCTTGGCCGCGCGCTCAAGGTAGGTGAGCGGCGTCAGCGGCTGGTGGTTGGCAGCGTTCCTGTCGAGATCCTGTTCGTAAGGATTAGCCATCCCGTTCTCCCCGATGTTCTTTTCGAGCTTTCTAACCTTAGGCCGGCCGTCACGCTATCCCCTTCCACGGCTGAAAATGCTATGCTGCGCCGGCTTGGTGGAACGGCAATCCGGATTGGGCCGCGCCGCGAGACGATCGCAGCTCGCGCAGGCAAATTTGACTTTTGTCGAGAGCCGTGACTAATGTCAGCCGAGGAGGCGGCATGGCTATCAGACCGGCAGAACAGCTCATCCACAAGGCCGCCTGGCTTTACTATGCGCATGGCCTGCGTCAGGACGAAGTGGCGAGCCAGCTCAACATTTCTCGCGCCTCGGTCGCCATGTATCTGCGCAAGGCGCGCGAGACCGGCATCGTCAACATCTCTACCTCGACCCAGCTCTTCACCGACGACGTCATGGCGCGGCGGCTGGAAGATGCGTTCGATCTCGACGCGGTCTGGATCGCGCCGGAAAATGCCTACCTTGCCGATCCCTCGACCGATATCGCCGTGCTGGCGGCGAGCGTCTTTCTCGAGCTGGTGAAAAAAGGCGACCGCATCGGCGTCGCCTGGGGCCGCACCGTCTATACCATCGCCGACATCATGTCCTATGCCGACCTGCAGGACGTCACCGTGGTGCAGCTCTGCGGCAATCTCGGCGCGCCCTATTCCTACCGGCCCGACCAGTGCACGATGGAGATCGCGCGACGGCTGAATGCCAAGGGCCTCAACTTCTACGCGCCGCTGGTTCTGTCGACGGAAGGCCTGGCGCAAGGTTTGCGTGCCGAGCCGGTGATCCGCGACCAGTTGGCCGGCATCGCCGATTGCGATCTGGCGCTCTATTCCGTCGGCGCGGTCGACGCCGACAGCCATCTGGTGAAATGCGGCGCGCTGTCGGCGGCCGAGATGGAGACGTTGCGGCGCCAGGGTGCGGCCGGCGTCATCGCCGGACAGATCATCGACGCCATGGGCGAAGTGCTCGACTGCAGCTACAATAGGCGCGTCATCTCCGCCGAGCTCGCCTCGCTGCGCGCCATCGAGAAGCGGCTGATGGTAGTGCAGGAAGACACCAAGTTCGAGCCGCTGCTTGCGGCCATCGCCGGCGGGCTGTGCACGCATCTGGTGGTCGGCGCGCATACGGCCGAGCGCCTGCTTCAGCACGCCGGCGCGGCAACGAAAAAGGCCTCGTAGAAAACCACCCTCGCCGCTTCTGTCATCACGACGTCGCGGCCTTCTGTTCATGAGCAAGAAAAGACGGAATCGGACGGATCGACATGCAGAACCTTTGGAATGACGCCGACGCGGAAAAGATGGTCGCCGACTATGCCAGGAAGGGCGTCGACCGCGACCTTGCGCTGCGCGTCTACACGACCCGCCTGCTCGGCGGCGAGCCGCGCCTGGTGCTGCATGGCGGCGGCAACACCTCCTGCAAGACCAAAGCCACCGATCTCGTCGGCGACGAATGGGACGTGCTCTGCGTCAAGGGGAGCGGCTGGGACATGGCGGTCATCGAGCCGCAAGGCCTGCCGGCGGTGAAAATGGGCGCGCTGCTCAAGGCGCGCTCCCTGGACAAGCTCTCCGACGAGGACATGGTGGCGCTGCAGCGCTCCAACCTCATCGATCCGTCCTCGCCCAACCCGTCGGTCGAAACGCTGCTTCATGCCTTCCTGCCGCACAAGTTCGTCGACCACACGCATTCGACGGCGATCCTCGCCATCGTAGACCAGGAAGACAGCAAGGCATTGGTGAAAAAGGTGTTCGGCGACAAGATGGGTTACGTGCCCTACATCAAACCTGGCTTCGACCTCGCCAAGGCCGCGGCGGAAATCTTCTACGCCGATCCCAGCGTCGAAGGCCTTATTCTCGACAAGCACGGCATCTTCACCTTCGGCGACGACGCCAGGCAGGCCTATGGCCGCATGATCCACTATGTGACCATGGCCGAGGACTATGTCGCCAGAAACGGCAAGCCGCAGGCGCCCAAGGCAGCGCTGCCGGCAAAGCTTGCGAAGCCCAGCGACATCGCGCCGACGCTGCGCGGCGCCGTGGCTGTGGCGCGCGGCGAAGGCCGCTTCGATCGCATGATCAGCGACTTCCGCACCTCGGATGCGATCGTCGACTTCATCAATTCCGCCAAGATCGCCGAGCTGGCCGGGCGCGGGGTATCGACGCCGGACCTATCGATCCGCATCAAGACCGGACCAATGGCGGTACCGGCGCCCGACATGGACAAGCTCGGCGACTACAAGGCCGCCGTCCGCAGCCATGTCGATGCCTTCGTCAAGGAATACACCGCCTATTTCGAGACCAATGACGCGCTGGACAATGTCAAGCGCACCATGCTCGACCCGATGCCGCGCCTGACTCTGGTGCCGGGCCTCGGCATGTTCGGCCATGGCCGCACGCTAAAGGATGCCAAGATCGCGTCGGATGTCGGCGAGATGTGGATCGAGGCGGTGCGCGGCGCGGAAGCGATCGGCAATTTCCATCCACTCTCCAAGGCCGACCTCTTCCCGCTCGAATACTGGTCTCTCGAGCAGGCCAAGCTCGCTTCGAACAAGCCGAAGCCGCTGACCGGCCAGGTGGTGCTGATCACCGGCGGCGCCGGCGCCATCGGCGCCGCGACGGCAAAACTGTTCGCGGCCAATGGCGCGCATGCCGTGATCGTCGATCTCGACCCAGCCAAGGCAGCGGAAGCGGCGAAGGCGGCCGGCAACAACTCGATCGGCGTCGGCGCCGACATCACCAAGCCGGCCGAGATGCGCGCCGCCTTCGACAAGGCAGTCTCGGTCTATGGCGGCCTCGACATCCTGGTCTCGAATGCCGGCGCTGCCTGGGAAGGCCGCATCGGCGAGCTCGACGACGCCACTTTGCGCAAAAGCTTCGAGCTCAATTTCTTCGCCCACCAGTCGGCGGCGCAGAATGCGGTACGCATCATGCTGGAACAGGGTACGGGCGGCGTGCTGCTGTTCAACACCTCCAAGCAGGCGATCAATCCCGGCCCGAAATTCGGCGCCTACGGCATCCCGAAAGCCGCGACATTGTTCCTGTCGCGGCAGTATGCGCTTGACTACGGCGCCTATGGCATCCGCTCCAACGCGGTCAACGCCGACCGCATCCGTTCGGGTCTCTTGACCGACGCGATGATCGCCAGCCGTTCCGGCGCGCGCGGCGTGTCCGAAAAAGAATACATGTCCGGCAATCTGCTGGGACAGGAAGTGACGGCCGACGACGTGGCGCAGGCCTTCCTGCACCAGGCGCTGGCCGAGCGCACCACGGCGGATGTGACGACGGTGGACGGCGGCAACATCGCGGCGGCACTGCGCTGAACATGTGGGCATGCGTTGGAGCGTTCTTCGTTTCGTGAAAACGAAGAACGCTCCATCGTCCCTGTTTTGACGCCGTTCCGAACTGAAGGACTTCCGCGCTTCTGCTGAAGAACTGCTCGAACCCGTCAAAATCCACACCAATTCTTCGCGTATTGCTCAACCAGTTTAAGGGGTGCCTCGTGTTTCGCATGCGGCTCCAACCTTGATCATTGGTGGAGCTCCAGATGGCGGTGAAAAGACTTCGTATTGGCGTGCTCTTTGGCGGGCGCTCCGCCGAGCATGAAGTGTCGCTGCTTTCAGCAACCAACGTCATGGCTGCCTTAAACCCGGCGAAATACGATGCCGTGCCGATCTTCGTCACCCGCGAAGGGCAATGGCTGCTGAGCCGCTTCGAGGGCGGCGCGCTGGCGACGCCGTCGGCCGGCACGCAGCTCTGCCTGGTGCCGGGCGGCCATGGACGGGTGCTGGCGATCCCTGCCGGCGGTGTGCCCCACGACCTGCCTCCCATCGATATCCTGTTTCCGGTCCTGCACGGCCTGCATGGCGAGGACGGCGCGGTGCAGGGCGTGGCCGAGGTGGCACGCGTGCCGCTCGCCGGCTGCGGCATCCTCGGCTCCGCCACGGCGCTCGACAAGGACATCGCCAAGCGGCTGCTGAAGGCGGCCGGACTGCCTGTGGCGCGCTCGGTGACGATCAATGAAGGTGCCGCGCCTCCGCTCGCCGAACTGGAAGACCAGCTCGGCCTGCCGCTGTTCATCAAGCCGGCGCGGCAGGGCTCGTCGGTCGGCGTCGCGAAGGTCAATGCCAGCCAAGAATTCGACCACGCGCTGGCGGAAGCATTCCAACATGACCGCAAGCTGCTGGCGGAGGAATTCGTCCGTGGCCGAGAGATCGAATACAGCGTGCTGGAGAGCCCCGCGGGCGAACTCTTCGTCTCACGGCCGGGCGAGATCGTGCCTGCGGAGAGCCACGGTTTCTACAACTACAACGCCAAATATATCGACGAGAATGGCGCGGCCTTGATCGTGCCAGCCGAGCTGCCGCAGGAGGTCGAGGATGCCATGCGCGATGCGGCTGCAAGAGCGTTCAGGGCGCTCGGTTGCGACGGCATGGCCCGCGTCGACTTCTTCCTGATGCCGGACATGAATTTCCTGATCAACGAGCTCAACACGATTCCCGGCTTCACCAACATCAGCATGTACGCCAAGGCCATGGCGGCGAGCGGCGTCAGCTATCCGGAGGTCATCGACCGTCTGGTGGCGCATGGGCTGGCGCGCGCCGGCCGGTGAAAAAGACCTGAGGATACGAAATCCCGGCAGCGGCCAGTTGGCCATGTCGCCACATCACTCCGGCAGGCCGGCCTTGCGGAAGCCGTCGACAAAATGCCTGAGTGTTGCATCGTCGCGGAACGGCTCCGTCTCGACCCAGCGCTGCGTGGAGAAATGCGGATTGCCGACGAGGAACAGCGCGACCTCGGTGCGCGCCTCGTCGAGACGGCCGAGCTGCGCCAGGCTTGCCGCCAGAAAGCGGCGCGAGCTTGTGCGGTAAGTCTCGTCGCGACGCAGCGTCTCGACGGCGGCCTCATAGTCACGGGCCGCATACTGTGCCTGGCCGAGCGTCAGATAATACCAGCTCGGCGGAAAGGGGTTGAGCCGGAAGGCCTTGCGGATGTGCTCCAGGCCCTCGTCTAGCCGCCCGCCCAGCACGTCGATATCGGACAATGTCGCCCAGATATCGGCTTCGTTCGGGTCGAGCTCGATCGCCTTGGCGAATTCCGCCTCGGACCGTTCGAAATCGCGTTCATAGGCAAGAAGGTTCGCCAGAACCCAGCGGCAACCGGCATCGTTGGGATCGATCGCCACCGCCTTGCGCGCCAGTTCCAGGGCCGTGCTGCGGGCGGGCTCGAACGGCTCGCCCCAATGCACCCAGCCCATCCAATGGTTCATCGCGAGCCAGCGATAGGCCTCGGCATAGTCCGGGTCGAGCGAGACCGCGCGCGTCAGCATCAGATGCGCTTCGCGCGCCATTTGCGGCGACTCGTCGAACAGTTTTCGCGCCCGCACGACGAGATCATAGGCTTCGAGACTCTTCGGCCGGTTGCGCTCCGGCAATGCGCGCAGCCGCCCGAGCAGCGCCTCGACGATTTTGGCCGTCGCTTCGTCCTGAAGGGCGAAAATGTCCTCAAGGCTGCGATCGAAACGCTCCGCCCAGAGATGCTCGCCGCTCAGCGCATCGATCAGCTGGGCATTGATGCGCACCCGCCCCGCGGCGCGCCTGGCGCTGCCTTCCAGCAGGTATCGTACGCCGAGCTCCCCGGCGATGGCGCGCACGTCCATTGCCTTGCCCTTGTAGGCAAAGACCGAGTTGCGCGCGATGACAAAGAGGCCCGGTATCCGGGAGAGATCGGTGATCAGGTCTTCGGTCAGGCCGTCGGCGAAAGACTCCTGCTCGGGATCGCTGCTCAGATTGACGAAGGGCAGCACGGCGATCGACGGCTTGTCGGGCAGCGGCAAAGGTTTGCGTGTGGCGTCGGGCCGTTCGACGGTGCCGGTGAAGCGATAGCCGACGCGCGGCACCGTGGCGATCCATTCACCGCCACCGGTCGCCGGACCAAGCAGCTTCCTGAGCTGCGCGATCTGGACGGTGAGATTGCCTTCCTCGACTGCCATGCCAGGCCAGGCCGCATCCATCAGCTCGGCTTTGGCCAGGATTTCGCCCGGACGCACGACGAGCGCCTCCAGCAGCTTCAGCCCGCGATGGCTGGCGGCGACGGGAACATCGCCCCGGAGCAGCGTTCCCGCGCCCGGATCAAGCACGAACGGTCCGAAAGCGAAGCGCGATCCCTGCATGCGGCGATCTATAGAGCAATTCCAGGAAAAGTGTGAAGCGGTTTTCCGTCCGGAATTGCGTAAAAACAAAGGGATAGAGCGGTTCGCCGTTTTCGTGAAACGGTGAACCGCTCTAGCCGATTTGGAAGTTTTGAGAACTATTTGGGAGGGCTTAATTACGCCGCCGGCCGCCTGCGGCACACTGCAATCTCAATCAGGTCGAGGGTTCAAGACCCTCATTCGATGGAGGTTGCCATGAACGATAGCTTCACGCCCTCTACGTGTCTGGCGGCGACACCGGCAACGCGCTCAAGACGCGGGCGTTTCAGCCTGGCGGCCTTGCGCGACCTTATCGCCGAGCGGCGCAAGCAGGCCTATTTCCGCTCCGAGCTCAAGCGCATGGCGACGGACAATCCGCATCTGATCGACGACATCGGCCTGACGAGAAAAGAGGTCGAGGCGGAGATCGCCAAGCTGCCCTTCTGGCAGCGATAAAACCGCCTTGGGCCGGCCGAAGGGCAGAGAGCGGTCCGTTGGACCGCTCTCTTCATTTGCGACCGTCCGAACCTTACTTGGCGTTCGGGTTCGGCATCCAGGCCGGCATCGCGACATCGGCATGGGCGAACTGCGGCAGCTTGGCCGACAGGTCTTCCATGTTCTTGATGTCCTTGTCGATCAGCTCCTTCTGGGTGATCAGCGTCGGCGGCACGATGACGTTGTGGCCGGGATCCTCGCCGGCGAGCAGCTGCGCCAGCGCGCGCACCGAGACCTGGCCGACGACGGCGGGGTTGGTGGCGGCGGTCGCCGCCCAGGCGCTGTCCGGTTCGCGCATCGCGGCGATGTCCGAGGTCGAGATGTCGGCCGAATAGATCTTGATCTTCTTGTTGAGCCCGGCCTCATCGACGGCGATCTTCACCCCCTTGGCGAACTCGTCATAGGGGGCGAACATCACGTTGATGTCGGGATGCGCCTGCAGCACCGAGCGCGCCTGGTTGGCGACGGAGTTGGCGATCGGGTTGTCGAGCGTGCCGAACATGGCGACCTCGCTGATGCCCGAATATTTCTTCTTCACGTCGACCCAGGTCTCGTTGCGGCGGTCGAGCGGGGCGATGCCGGCGACATAGACATAGCCGGCCTTCCAGCTCTCGCCATTGTCCTTTACCGCCTGCTCGAGCGCGAGCTTCGCCAGGTCGCGGTCGGACTGCTCGACCTGCGGGATCTTCGGGTTCTCGACATTGACGTCGAAGGCGACGACCTTGATGCCGGCGTCGACCGCGCGCTGAGCGGCGTCCTTCATCGATTCTGTCAGGCCGTGCTGGATGATGATGCCCTGCACGCCGAGCGCAATGGCCTGGTCGACCATGTCGGCCTGGAGTGCTGCGTCCTGGCGGCTGTCCAGCACGCGCAGGTCGACGCCGAGCGCCTTGGCCTGCGCCTCGACGCCGGAGAGATAGGCCTGGAAGAAGTCGCCGGTGGACAGATAGCGCACCAGCGCGATCTTGACGCCGGGCTTGTCGAACGGCGCCGGACGGTCCGCGGCAAGCGCCGTTCCCTGCATCAGCAGCGCCGCACCGGCGAGGCCGAGTGCCGCCTTCCCCAAAAGTCTTCTTGTAATGCTCACTTCGTTTTCCTCCATTTGTTATGCCCCGGTCGAAACTATCTCTTGCCCCTGCCGGAAAGGGCGAAGGTAAAGACAAGGGCGACGACAAGCACCGCGCCCTTGACGAAATCCTGCGTATAGTAAGGCGCGTTCATCATCGTCAGGCCTTGCAGCAGGACGCCGACGAACACCGCCCCGACGGCGGTGCCGAAGGCGTTTGGCTTGGCGGCGCCGAGCACCGCGTAGCCGATGAGCGCCGCCGCGACTGCGTCGAGCAAGAGATTATTACCCGAGGCGATGTCGCCGCGTCCAAGCCGGGCGGCGAGCAAAATCCCGCCGATCGAGGCAAAAACTCCCGAAATCACATAAGCCCAGATCTTGTATGCCTTGACAGGCGCGCCGGCGAGCTCAGCCGCCCTCTCATTGCTGCCGACGGCATACATCATGCGGCCGAAGCGCGTGTATTCGAGGAAGAACCAAATCAGCGCCGCGAGCACGACGAGCACGACGACCGAAACCGGGATCAGATTCGGGATGAAGAAGTCGATGCGGTGGCGACCGAGCGCCAAGAAGGCTTCGGAGAACTTGCCGTTGGCGACCGAGCCGTCGGGCATGGTCATGCCGGTGGCGATCGAGCGGCCTTCCGTCGGAATGCGCTGCAGGCCGAGCAGCAGGAACATCATGCCGAGCGTGGCCAGAAGATCGGGCACGCGCATATAGACGATCAGCCAGCCATTGATCAGGCCGACGATGACTCCGATGACAAGGCAGGCGAGGACCGCGACGATTGCGTTCTGCTCCAGCACGACCATGGCGTAGGAGGCCGCCATCATGGCGCTGGTGGCGACCGAGCCGATCGAGAGATCAAAGCCGCCGACGACGAGCGTCGCGGTGACGCCGAGCGCCAGCACGCCGGTGATGGCCACCGACTGGAAGATGAAGACGGCGCTCTGCGGCGAGGCGAAGCCATCGGCTGCAACTGCGAAATAGGCGATCAGCCCGACCAGCAGGACGATGAAGCCGTAGCGGATGGCGTAATCGCGCAATGTCATCGAACGCTCCCGCGCCGTTGCCTTGCCCGCCAAACTGGAACTCATGCCTGCACTCCGGGTCTCGTCATCCTGCGATCTCACGCCGCGCTGTGAAGCGGTCCGCCGGCCACTTCCGCCAGCAGCCTATCGAGATCGATGTCATCGTTGCGGTGCTCGCCGACGATCGTGTGTTCCGACATCACCAGGATGCGGTCGGCGGTCTCCAGCGCCTCGTCGAGCTCGGTAACGAAGATCAGCGTCGCGCGGCCGTCGGCGCTTGCCCTCAGCTTGGCGGCGATGTCGCGACGCGCCGAGATATCGACACCCTGGAAAGGCTCGTCGAGGATGAAGAGGCGCGAGGCCTGCGACATCCAGCGCGCCACCATCACCTTCTGCTGGTTGCCGCCGGAAAGCGCGGAGAGTTCGTCCTTCTCCGAGCGGCAGACGATACCGAGCTCGTCGATCTGGCGGCGGGCGGCGATGCGCTCAGCGCGCTTCTTCATGACGCCGAAGCCCGACATGCGCTTGAGGAACGGCAGGCTGATGTTGCGTTCGATGTTGAAGCCGCCGACGATGCCGCTCGCGGCGCGGTCCTTGGCGACCAGGAAGACGCCGGCGGCGATTGCCTCGCGCGCAGAGCCCGGCGCGTAGGGCTTGCCGTCCATATGCATGGTGCCGGCGAGCGGCCGGCGCACGCCGAACAGCGTTTCCGCCAAAGCCGTCTTGCCGACGCCGACCAGGCCGGTGATCGCCACCACCTCGCCGGCGCCGAGCGTCATCGAGATCGGCCGCGATCCTTGCGCCAGCCGCAACCCTTCGGCGGAGAAGACGGCTCGGGCCGAGCTTCTGGCAACCACCCTGTCGAGATGGATCTTGCGGCCGAGCATGGCGTTGACCGCGCCCTCATAGTCGAGCGGCTTCCGGTCGAAAATGCCGGAGACCACGCCGTCGCGCATCGACACGATGCGGTCGGCCAGTCGCCTGATGTCGGACATCCGGTGCGAGATATAGAGGATGGCGACGCCCTGGCCGCGCAGCCGATCAATGAGCGAAAACAACCGATCGGCCTCGGCGCTCGATAGCGAAGAGGTCGGCTCGTCGAGGATCAGGATCTTGGGCCGATGCGCCATGGCGCGGGCGATGGCCACCATCTGCCGATCCGCCAACGACAAGTCGCTGACGCGCGCCTTGAGGTCGATGGCAAGTCCCATGCGGTCGGCGACGGCTCTCGCCTCGGCGCGGACATTGGCAGGCTTGAAAAGCAACGACGCGCCTTTGCCGCTTAGCCGGTCGAGCGTCAGATTGGTGGCGACGTCGAGGTCGGCGACGACGCCGTCATCGATGTTCTGGTGCACGGTGACGACACCGGCGCGGATGGCTTCGGCGGGTGTCTGCGGGTCGAAGGCCTTGCCGGCAAGCCGCATCGAGCCTGCGCCGTGTTCGTAGACGCCGCTGACGATCTTGACCAGGGTGGATTTGCCGGCGCCGTTGGCGCCCATGAGCACGGTCACCTCGCCCGCAAAGAGGTCGAGCGAGATGCCGCCAAGCACCTCGTTCTGGCCGAAGGATTTCCTCAGGCCTTCCACATGGAACACGGCATCTGTGCCCATCCGTTCCTCCCGGATCGTGACGCTATGGGCTCATTCGGCAATTGTCAACACGATTGACATTTGCCAGAGCGCTTCCTAGCTTGGCCCCGCCGCCGTGGCTCCGCTATCGTCGGAAACCACGCGCAGGAGGGAGAGCATGACCGGGAAGTTCGAAGCATTGTCGGTAGAGACGCTGCCGAAGCGCCTTGGCGAGACCGCGGCGCTCACGGAGCGCATCGGCAAGGACACCAGCCGCTGGAAGGTACAGGAGGTCGGCGACGGCAATCTCAACCTCGTCTTCATCGTCGAAGGCGACAAGGGTGCCGCGGTGGTCAAGCAGGCGCTGCCCTATGTGCGGCTGGTCGGCGACAGCTGGCCGTTGCCCTTAAAACGCTCCTTCTTCGAATATCATGCGCTGACCAGGCAGGAGCGCCGTGCGCCCGGCTCGGTACCGGCGATCTACCATTTCGACGAGACCCAGGCGCTGATCGTGATGGAGTATCTGGCGCCGCCGCACATCATCCTCAGGCGGGCGCTGATCGACGGCCGCGAGCTGCCGAACATCGCACGCGACATCGGCCTGTTCATGGCGCGCACGCTGTTCCGCGGCTCCGACCTGTCGATGGCAGCCAAGGAGCGCAAGGCCGATCTTGCGCTGTTCGCCGACAATGTCGAGCTGTGCGACATCACCGAGAACCTGGTGTTCTCCGACCCCTATTTCGACGCCAAGATGAACCGGCATACCTCGCCGCAGCTCGACGGCCTGGTCGCCGAGCTGCGCGCCGACCGCGATCTCAAGGTCGAGGCGCAGCGGCTGAAGCATCTGTTCGCCGCCAATGCCGAGACGCTGCTGCATGGCGACCTGCATTCCGGCTCGATCATGGTGACCGACAGCGAGACCCGGATGATCGATCCGGAATTCGCCTTCTACGGCCCGATCGCCTTCGATGTCGGCATGCTGCTTGCCAATTTCTGGATGGCCTTCTTCTCGCAGCGCGGCCACGAGGAGAAAGGCGGCCGCGACTCCATGCGCGCCTATCTGCTCGGCGTCACGGCTGAGACCTGGGCGACCTTCCGCGCCGAGTTCTCGCATCTGTGGCGGACCGAGCGCAGCGGTATCCTCTACCAGAAGAGCCTGTTCGAGGATCAGGGCGATCTGCTCGGCTCCGAGCAGGCGCTCGACCACATGCTGCACTCCATCTGGACTGACCTGCTCGGCTTTGCCGGCATCGAGGTGCACCGGCGCATCCTGGGTCTCGCCCACAATGCCGATTTCGAGACCATTGCCGATCAAGACCTGCGCGCCAGATGTGAAGCCAAGGCTTTGCGCTTCGGCCGCCATATCGCCGTCAACCGGCGCCAGATCCACAGCATCGACGAGGTCAACAAGCTGGCCGCGCTGATCGAACAGGAGAAGAGCCTTTGAACGTCGGCGAACGCCACTATCGCACCATCTGGCTCAGCGACGACAAGCGCTCGGTCGAGATCATCGACCAGCGCTGGCTGCCGCATGAATTCCGCATCGAGAAGATCGGAAGCGTCACCGGCATCGCCACCGCGATCCGCGACATGTGGGTGCGCGGCGCGCCGCTGATCGGCGTCACCGCGGCCTATGGCGTCGCCATCCAGATGATGGACGACCCATCGGACGAAGCACTCGACGCGGTGTGGGAGACGCTGCATAGGACACGGCCGACGGCGATCAATCTGCGCTGGGCGTTGGACGAGATGCGCCGGCACCTCAAGCCGCTCGCGCCTGCAGAGCGTGCCGAGGCGGCCTACAGACGGGCCGCCGAGATCGCCGATGAGGATGTCGGGCTGAACCGCGCCATCGGCGAAAACGGGCTTGCGATCATCAGGCAGATCGCGGCACGCAAGCAGCCGGGCGAGAGCGTCAACATCCTCACCCATTGCAATGCCGGCTGGCTGGCGACGGTCGATTACGGCACCGCCACCGCGCCGATCTACCTGGCGACCGAGGCCGGCATTCCGGTGCATATCTATGTCGACGAGACGAGGCCGCGCAACCAGGGCGCCCAGCTCACCGCCTGGGAAATGGCGGGACACGGCGTACCGCACACGCTGATCGTCGATAATGCCGGAGGCCACCTGATGCAGCGCGGCGACATCGACATGGTGATCGTCGGCACCGACCGCACCACGGCCGATGGCGACGTCTGCAACAAGATCGGCACCTATCTCAAGGCACTCGCGGCCGCCGACAATGACGTGCCCTTCTATGTCGCGCTCCCCTCGCCCACCATCGACTGGACAGTGGCCGACGGGCTGAAGGAAATCCCGATCGAGGAGCGCTCCGGCGACGAGGTTTCGCTGGTGTGGGGAAAGACGGCCGACGGAAAGGTCGCGCAGGTGCGGGTCTCACCGGATGCGACACCGGCGGCCAATCCGGCATTCGACGTGACGCCGGCGCGGCTGGTGACAGGGCTGATCACCGAGCGCGGCGTGGCGAAGGCCTCGCGCGAGGGGCTGAAGGCGATGTTTCCGGAACGGGGGTAATTAGCTGATCTCCCCAGCACGTCGTCATTCTCGGGCTTGACCCGAGAATCCATGCCGTGACCTCCGTCATCGAGCGCAACGGTGCAGAATTCTGTAACCGTTGCAATGCCTTAGCGCCACGGCATGGATCCTAGGGTCTGCGCGCGTCGCTTCGCTCCTTGCTCCGCCCTAGGATGACGACCGCGATGTCATCGCCAGTTGACACTATTGCCCTGCTCTCCCATAAAACCTGCGTTAATGTTCTCAGGGCGGGGTGAAAGTCCCCACCGGCGGTAAGGGCGATTTCGATCGCTCAAGCCCGCGAGCGCCTTCCGCGTAAACGGAAGGGTCAGCAGATCCGGTGCGATTCCGGAGCCGACGGTTACAGTCCGGATGGAAGAGAACGTACGCAAGACGGCTCGCTGGCGCGGGCCGGGTTTTTGCGTCGTGCGTCCTGATTCTGGTTCGAAACGGAAGGAAGGACCCATGAATCAGCATTTCCTTAAAGACCATACTGTCCGTCATGTTGCCGTCATCCGGGCGCGCTGGCATGCCGATATCGTCGACCAATGCGTGACGGCGTTCGAGACGGAGCTTGCCGCCCTCGGCGGCTTTGCCGTCGAGGTCTTCGACGTGCCGGGCGCTTACGAGATTCCGCTGCACGCCAAGACGCTTGCCGAGACCGGCCGTTACGCCGCGATCCTCGGCACCGCCTTCGTCGTCAATGGCGGCATCTACCGGCACGACTTCGTGGCGAGCGCCGTCATCGACGGCATGATGAATGTGCAGCTCGCGACCGGCGTGCCCGTGCTGTCGGCCGTCCTGACGCCGCACAACTACCATGACAGCGCCGAGCATCACCGCTTCTTCCATGAGCATTTCATCGTGAAGGGCAAGGAAGCGGCGAGAGCCTGCGTCGAAATCCTCGCCGCGCGCGCAAAGATCGCGGCCTAAGTCCGAAAGCGCCTGATTTCAGCACTGCAACAAGAATTGCGGCCGAAAAGGGTTCAAACGGTTGCGGCAGGCCCGAAATCCGGCCAGAAGCAAAGGGGCCGCCCGACGCCCGGGCGGCCTTTTCAAACACGGGCTCGAACCAGATACGGGAGACTATTCGTTGGCTCGCATCACACTGAGACAATTGCTCGACCATGCCGCCGAACATGGCTATGGCGTGCCTGCCTTCAACATGAACAATATGGAACAGGGCCTCGCCATCATGGAGGCGGCGGAGGAGACCAAGTCGCCGGTCATCCTGCAGGCCAGCCGCGGCGCGCGCGCCTATGCCAATGACGTGGTGCTGGCCAAGCTGATCGACGCGCTGGTCGAGATCCATCCCGACATCCCGGTCTGCATGCATCTCGACCATGGCAACAACGAAGCGACCTGCGTCACCGCGATCCAGTACGGCTTCACCTCGGTGATGATGGACGGCTCCCTGAAGGAGGACGGCAAGTCGCCGGCCGACTACGCCTATAATTCCGGCATCACGCGGCGCGTCGTCGACATGGCGCATTGGGGCGGCGTCTCGGTGGAAGGCGAGATCGGCGTGCTGGGTTCGCTGGAGAGCGGCGGCGGCGAGCAGGAAGACGGCCACGGCGTCGAGGGCGCGATCAGCCACGACCAGTTGCTGACCGATCCGGTGCAGGCCGAGCAGTTCGTGCGCGACACGCATGTCGACGCGCTGGCCGTCGCCATGGGCACCAGCCACGGCGCCTATAAATTCTCGCGCAAGCCGGACGGCGCAGTGCTGGCAATGAACGTGATCGAGGAGATCCATCGCCGCCTGCCCAACATGCATCTGGTCATGCACGGCTCGTCGTCGGTGCCGGAGGAACTGCAGGAGATCATCAACAAATATGGCGGCCAGATGAAGCCGACCTGGGGCGTGCCGGTGGAGGAGATCCAGCGCGGCATCAAGCATGGCGTGCGCAAGATCAACATCGACACCGACAACCGCATGGCGCTGACCGGCGCCATCCGCAAGGTGCTGACCGAGAACCCCAGCGAGTTCGATCCGCGCAAATATCTGACGCCGGCCATGGCGGCGATGAAGAAGCTCTGCAAGGAGCGCTTCGAGCAGTTCGGCACCGCCGGCAACGCCTCGAAGATCAAGCCGATCCCGCTGGCCGACATGGCCAAGCGCTACAAGTCGGGCAGCCTCGACCCGAAATTCGGCTGAGCCAACTTTCCCGCGGCCGGTTTTCGGCCGGTCGCGGTAGCCGCCCTGTCCTCGCCTCAGCATCCGCGTGGCGGAACTTCGTACCGGCCAAAACGGTTCCTGCTCTGACGCCTCCCGTGCCCGCTCGCAGGGAAGGAGACAACCATGAGCAAGGACCGCGACGGCGAAGGTCCGGTGTTTTCCGGGCAGGACGCGCGACAGGGCGAAATCATCCTGCGCACGCGCACCCGTCGCATCATCTTCATCGCCGGACTGGTCGGCATCGTCGTGCTGGCGCTGTTGCTGAGCATTGCCGTCCGGTGAGGGCGATTCGCGCATGACGAAGTAGCGGCCAGGGAACCATCAGCGGCCAAGCCTAGTTGAGCATTCCAGACGCAACTGAGGGCGCGCTTAGGCTGCCCCGACGGACCATGTTCACGCCGCTTTGCTGCGACATGCCGCTTCATCCGACCTGGCCGGACCTCGTCGCGCGGCTGCTGGTCACGGTGCTTGCAGGCTTCCTCATTGGCCTGAACCGCGAGGCCCGCGGTCATTCCGCCGGGTTGCGGACGACCATCCTGGTCGGCCTTGCGGCCTGCGTCGCAATGGTCCAGGCCAACATGCTACTCGGTGTCTCGGGCAAAGGACCAGACTCCTTCGTGCGCATGGATGTGATGCGTCTTGCCCTCGGCGTGCTCACCGGTGTCGGCTTCATCGGCGGCGGCGCTATCTTGCGGCGCGGCGATCTGGTCACCGGCGTCACCACCGCCGCCACGATGTGGATCATGACCATGATCGGCCTTGCCTTCGGCGGCGGCCAGTACGGCCTCGGCGCGATCGCAACCGTGCTGACGCTGGTGACACTGCAGGCGCTGAAATGGGTCGACCTCAAGATCCGGCGCGATCACAAGGCAATCCTTTCGGTCTCCTGGCCGAAAAACTCGCCGCCCGACCTCCAGGAAATGGTACGGCCGCTTGGCTACAGTGCCCGCTTCGTCGGCATGGAGCACGACGCAGACCGTGAGCGCTTTGTTTATTCCTTCAATATTCTGTGGAAGCAGCCGGACGCTATTCCACCTTCGACCGACGTGCTGACGCTTGTCGGCGAGCATTGCGCGGTCGAGCGCTTCGAGGTGATTAGCGAGAAGCCGTTCTAGTGTCGTAACGGAGGATGCTTGAAATCGTCCCGGACATGAAACTTTCCCGCCCGCAGATGGTTCTGGGCAAGATGGTACTTGTCCATGATCGGTAGGCATTGATGGCCGAACTTTCTCTGACGCGCGGCCGGATGGTCGATGTCCAGATCGCCCAGCGTGGAATTCATGACCGCCGGGTCCTGGAGGCCATGCGGGAGGTTCCACGCGAGGTCTTTGTCGACCCCGATTTCGAGGAATTCGCCTATGAGGACACCCCTCTGCCGATCGGCAAGGGTCAGACGATCTCGCAACCCTTTATGGTCGCCTACATGATCGAAGCCGCTGAGATCGATCCTGGCGACCGCGTTCTCGAGGTTGGGACGGGCTCGGGCTACGCGGCGGCGGTGATGAGTCGTGTTGCGGCCCGCGTCTACACGATAGAGCGCCATGCGATGCTCGCCGAAATCGCCCGGCAGCGGTTCGAACGCCTCGGTTACGACAATATCGAGGTTCGCGCCGGCGACGGCACCAAGGGATGGAGCGACGCCGCTCCGTTCGATGCCATATTGGTGGCCGCAGCCGGTCCCGGCGCGCCGCTGGCGCTTCAGGAACAGCTCGATGTCGGTGGCCGTCTGGTGATCCCCGTCGGCAAGGAGGTCGACGACCAGCGGCTGCTGAAGGTCACCCGAACCGGCGCAACGACCTACGAGGAGGAAGACCTCGGTGGCGTGCAGTTCGTTCCGCTCATCGGCGAACAAGGCTGGGCGGAATGGCCTCGATATGGAGCCGATCGACCGGCTGTGGTCACGCCGCAGCCGCGCGAAAGAAGCCTGCCGGAGATGATCGCGGCCGCCGCCGAGCCGCTGCCGGATTTCGAAGACCCGGCGTTCGGCGATCTGTTCGACCGCTTCGCGGACCGGCGTGTTGTCCTTCTCGGCGAGGCCAGTCACGGCACCTCCGAATTCTACAGGGCGCGCGGCGCGATCACGCGCCGGCTCATCGAAAAGCATGGCTTCAGCATCGTCGCGGTTGAGGCGGACTGGCCGGATGCTGCGGCCATTGACCGCCATGTCCGCCATCGGCCGCCGCGCGCGGCCACAGAGCCGCCATTCCAGCGCTTTCCCACATGGATGTGGCGCAACACCGATGTCGACGCATTCGTCGGCTGGATACGGGATCACAATGGAGGCCTCGACGATGTAAGCCGCCGGGCCGGCTTTTACGGTCTCGACATCTACAATATGAGCGCGTCGATTGCGGCCGTCCTGCGCTATCTCGATCAGGTCGATCCGGATGCCGCCGCCGCTGCGCGGCAACGCTATGGCTGCCTGACGCCGTGGCAGAAAGAGCCTTCAACATACGGGCGCGCCGTGCTCACCGCCGGCTATCGCAAATGCGAACAAGCCGTGCTGGAGCAATGTCAGGAGCTGCTTGCAAGACAGCTCGACTACGCTCGACAGGACGGCGCCGACTTTCTCGATGCCACGCAGAACGCAAGGCTGATCGCAGCCGCTGAACGCTACTATCGCATCATGTATTACGGCGGGGCGGAATCCTGGAACCTTCGCGACACGCACATGTTCGAGACGCTGGAGCATCTACTCGATGCGCGCGGCTCGGAGTCAAAGGCCGTCGTCTGGGCCCACAACTCGCATATCGGCGATGCCCGCTTCACCGAGATGGGAACGATCAGGCAGGAGTTGAACATCGGCCAGCTCTGCCGCGAGCGCTTCGGCGACCAAGTGGCGCTGATCGGCTTCGGCACCCATTCCGGAACCGTGGCCGCGGCTTCCGATTGGGACGATCCGATGCAGGTCATGCGGGTGCGCCCTTCGCATGCGGACAGCTACGAACGGCTCTGCCACGACAGCGGGGTGTCGCGGTTCCTGCTCGATATGGACCGCGACGCCGCGCTGAGACATCGCCTGCTGGAGCGGCGGCTGGAGCGCTTCATCGGCGTGATCTACAGGCCGGAAACCGAACTGCGCAGCCACTATGCCGATGCCTCGCTGCCGAGGCAGTTCGACGCCTTCGTCTGGTTCGACAAGACGAAAGCGGTGACGCCGCTTGGGCCGGAGCATGCCAGGACCGGTGTACCCGAAACCTATCCGTTCGGACTTTGACGAAGTCGGAGTTTCGGAACGGGCGGCGTCCAAATGCGCTCGGAACATTCGCTTCGGCCAATCAGTTCCTCATCCAGCAAATCTTGGAAGGAGCCTGCCATGAGCACCAAGCATCTCAAATCGCGCAAACTGAGCGACGCCGATCTGGAAAACAATCCAGGCATCGGAACGTCAAAGGGCAGCATCAAGGAAGGCGATGATCTCGAGCTCGGCGAGAACACGACCGAAGGCGACGTCGAGAACGACACAACGGCCAGCGGCGGCATCAATCCGCGGCAAAAAATGCGCACGAACAAATAGAGTCTAAAGCCAGGCGCGTGCCTCACGCATCCGTTTTTGGCTCTTCCGCGTCGGCGCGAACGAGCTTGATGTCGGCCCCTGCCGCCCAGGCGCCGATGTCCTCGCGGCGCAGCGCCGCCGCCATCATGTCGGGGAAGTGATCCGGCGTGCAGGCAAAGACCGGAATGCCCAGCGCCGCGACCGAGCCGGCCATGGAAGGGTCGTAGCCGGGGCGGCCCTGGTCGGTAAGCGCGAGCAGCACGACCACGTTGACGCCCGACCGCACCAGCGTCGCCAGCCTTTGCAGAAGCTCCTTGCCGTTGCCGCCCTCGTAGAGATCGGTGATCAAGATGAAATGCGCCTTGGCCGGCCGCTCGATGCGCTCGGCGCAATAGGCGACGGCCTGGTTGATATCGGTGCCGCCGCCGAGCTGGACGCCGAACAGCACCTCAACCGGATCGCTGAGCTCTTCCGTCAGATCGACGATGGCGGTGTCGAAACATACGAGCTTGGTGCGCACGACCGGCAGTGACGCCATCACGGCGGCAAAAATCGAGGCGTAGATGACCGAGCTTGCCATCGAGCCGGACTGGTCAACGCAGAGCGTTACCTCGTCGAGATCGACCAGCCGCCGCTGGCGGCGCATGAAGCCGACCAGCTTTTCCGGCACGACGGTCTTGTGGTCCGGCTGGTAGTGGCGAAGGTTCGCCGTAATAGTGCGCGGCCAGTCTATGTCGCGCTGGCGCGGGCGGTTGGTGCGCCGCGACTTATCGAGCGCGCCACGGATCGCCTCCGCGGTCTTCTGCTCCAGACGTTGCATCAGCTTCGCGACAATATCGGTAATGATCGAGCGCGCGATGTCCTTGGTCTTGTCCGGCATTGCCGAGCGCAGCGAGATCAGGTCGGCGACGAGATTGACGTCGGCCTCGATTGCCTTGAGGAATTCCGGCTCCATCAGCATCTGCTTCAGGTTCAGCCGCTCGAAGGCGTCCTTCTGCACGACCTGCACGACCTGCTCGGGGAAGAAGGAGCGGATGTCGCCCATCCATTGAGCGACGCGCGGCGCCGAGCGGCCAAGCCCGCCACGCCGCTTACGCGGATCGCCGGCGGTGTCGCCGCTGCCGTCGCCATAAAGCGCGTCGAGCGCCGCAGATAGCCGCCGATCCTCGGCCGAGAGCGCCGACGATGTCTCCTCGTCGGCGCCAATCGCCAGCCGCCAGCGACGCTCCCGACTGTCCAGCGTCTGATCGAGCTCCGGCCCAGTCGCTTCGTCAGCCATGGCGGGGCTCCCCTGCGAGCAGCTTTCCAAGAAGGGCAAAATGCCTGCGCCAGGCCTCGCCGCCGTCCGGCGCCGGCGTCAGTCCGGTGGGCAGGCTCGCTCTCTTGCCAAGCACGGCCTCGATCAGGCGCCGGCGCTCCATGCTGTCGAGGTTGGAAAAGACGCGGCGCAGCAGCGGCAAATGCGCCACGAAAGCTTCCTCTTCCAGCGAGGCCAACCAGGTATCGACGGCGCCGCGCAACCCTTCGTCATAGATCAGCCTCTGGCCGGCGCCGCTGAAAAAGCCTTCGAAGAATGCCGCGGCATCGGCAACGGGCGTCCCCGGCGACAGACGCTTTGCGAGCAGATTAGCGGTCGCTTCGGCGGAGAGCCGGCCGTGCTCGTAGAGCAGATGCGCGGCGCAGCCGGCGACGAGCGCCGTCGAGCGCGATGAATCGAGCACGGCAGCCAGACCGTTGCGCCAGGCCTCCAGGACATGCTCGTCCGGTTCGACCAGCCTGATCGCCTCGTCGGCCTTGCGCAACGCGGCCATCAATGCCGCGGCGGCCTGCGCGTCGAGGTCGCGCGCCGCATAAGGCAGCGCGATCGATCCTTCGATGATCAACCGTTCCAAGAGGCCGGCGAGGCGTTCGGTCTCGGTTTTGCGCGCCTCGCCGTAGCGGATGATGTCGGCCAGCGGCGGCACCGAGGCCAGCAGCTCCAGGCACTCGCTGCTGTGCGCCGCCTTTTCCTCCAGCGCCGCGAGCCCGGCGGCGGACGCCTCGCTCAGCCCCGCCGTGATCGCGTTTTGCACCAGTGTGGCAAGCGTATCCAGTGTCGCGGCCGCGCCGATCATCTGGATCAGGCGGCCATTGGCGGCCTTCTCGATGGTCGGTCCATAGACCAGGTTCTCGACCAGGCGAACCGCATATTCCGGTTGCCAGGCCAACATCCAGCGCTCGCGGAACGTGCCGCGACTGCGGCCGACATCCGTCAGCCTGCCCCAGTTGACGCCAAGCACATTCAGCCGGTGCAGCAATGTCGAGCGGAAGAGCCCGCTCTCGCTGCGCAGGTCTACGGAAAGTTCCCGCTCAAGGGCCTCGGGCTTCAGCCGGGCCGCCTTCTGGTTGCGCTGCAGATCATCGATCAGTGGGGCAAGCGGCGTGTCTGGCGGAATCTCGCCGACATCGGCGCCGAGCAGCAGCTCGGCCTCGACCATCTTCCACAGCAAAGCCTCGCCGTTGAAGAGCGCCGAGACCGAGGCGTCGCGCAGTTCCTCGAAGCCGGGCTTCGGCCTGTCGCGGATGGCGGCGAGCGCGCGAGCCAAGCGCTCTGCCTCGATCAGAGAGGCCGTGGAAACCATATGGCCCTTACCCCTGAGCACCGCGGCGATCCGCGCCAGCCAAAGGACCGAGGCATCATCGCGCCCGCGCGTCGCCCACAGATGCTTGCACCAGCCGGGAGCGACGACGCCGGCGCCATAGCCATAGCCCAGCGCCAGGCGCGGTCCGGTCCATGGCGCGAAGGTCATCGTGGTCTTGCGTCGGCCGATGCCCTTGAGCAGCGCCTGGTCGCTCTTTTGCGTGTGCGCCGCCCGAAGGGCCGGCACGTGCCAGGCACCGCAGACGACGGCCAATGGTCCGTCGAATTCCTTTCGCGCGGCGGCGATCTCGAGACGCATATGCGCTTCGCGCATCGCCTCGAAGTTGCCGATCGCACGCTCGCCGTCGCGCAGCGTCGTCATCGCGTCGGCAATGGCCGCGAAGATCGGGCCGGGTGCAGGATTCTGCTCGATGATGTCCGACCACCAGCTCTCGCCGTCCTCGTAGCCGGCGGCTCGCGCCAGGGTGCCGATCGGATCTCGGATGCGTTCGGTCTCCTCGCCCTGCTCTTCCGTCGCCTCCGCTTCGGCCCCATCGGCGTCCGTCGCACTTTCAGCCGCCTTCTCGGCCAGCCGCGCCGCCGACGGCAGGTCGATGAAGCGAAGCGCCGCTTTGTTGGCTACGGCCCACAGCGCCGCCTGGTACTCGGGCGAGAATTCGGCGAAAGGCCAGAACCTCGTTGCCGCGGGATCATCCTCGGGATAGCAGAGCAGCGCCACCGGCGGCTTCATGTCGGGGCTGGCGAGCAGCGGCAGCAGCGGCGTGGCATCCACCGGCCCCTCGATCAGCACGGCGACGGGCCGCAATTCCTGCAACGCCTTGACCAGGCTCTCGGCGGAGCCCGGCCCGTGATGGCGAATGCCGAAATAGCTGATGCCGCCCTCAATCATCGCTCAGATGGCCGCGTTGAGCGCCGCGTAATAGCCGGCATAGTCCGGCCGCTTCTTGAGCACCGTCTCCAGATATTCCTCCAGCACCACCTTGTCCTGCACCGGATCCTTGACGATGGCGCCGACAAGGCTCGAGGCAAGGCCCGCGGCGTGAAGCTTGCCGTCGTCGAACCAGGCCGCCTGACTGAGGCCGCCGACCATCGTGGCGATCGCCTCGGCGGTGGACAGCGAGCCCGACGGCGTCTTCAGCGTCACCTTGCCGTCGGCGGTCGCGCCCGAGCGCAGCTCACGGAAGATGGTGAGCACGCGGGCGATCTCCTCGCCGACATTCTTCGGCACCGGCAGGTCAAGCCCGCCGGCCATCTCGCCGACGCGCCGGGAGACGATGGAGACTTCCTCGTTCATGTCCTCAGGCAAGGGCAGCACCACGACATTGAAGCGACGCTTCAGCGCCGAGGAGAGCTCGTTGACGCCCTTGTCGCGGTTGTTGGCCGTGGCGATGATGTTGAAGCCGCGCTGCGCATAGATCGAAGTGTTCAATTCCGGCACCGGCATCATCTTTTCCGAGAGCACGGTGATCAGCGTGTCCTGGACGTCGGAGCCCATGCGCGTCAACTCTTCCAGGCGACAGAGCTTGCCGTCCTGCATGGCGCGGTAGAGCGGGGTCGGCACCAGCGCCTCCTGGCTCGGGCCCTTGGCCAGCAGCTGGGCATAGTTCCAGCCATAGCGGATCTGGTTCTCGTCGGTGCCGGCGGTGCATTGCACGACCAGCGTCGAGTTTCCCATGATGGCGCCGGCGAGATGTTCCGACACCCAGGATTTCGCCGTCCCGGGAACGCCGAGCAGAAGCAGCGCCCGGTCGGTAGCCAAAGTGGCGACCGCCGTTTCCATCAATTGCCGGCGGCCGACATATTTCGGCGAAATCACCGTGCCGTCGCTGGCCTTGCCGCCCATCAGATAGGTGAGCACTGCTTTGGGCGACAGACTCCAGCCGGCAGGCTTCTGACGGTCGTCGCCGCGCGCCAGCGCCTGCAGTTCCGACGCATAGATTTCTTCGACCGGAAGGCGGATGGCTGCGTTCATGCGATCGTCTCCTGTTTGATCATCTGTGGGATTGGTTCTGGGCAAGCGCCGCGTTGAGCCGCAGCAGACCGAGCGATGGCGATGCGGGCGGCAAGCCTGCGGCAACGACCTCGCCGATCAATTTTTCCGCCGCCGCCGCCGTGGCGAGAAAGCCCATGGTTTCGAGATACTGCTCGGCGCTTCGTTTCATGATGTCGTTGTCCCCCGAGACGGCGGCACGCAGCGCCGAAAGCGTCTTGCCGCTTGTGAGGTCGCCCCATTCCAGCCAGCCTGCTTCCGCGCCTTCAACCAGGGTGAGCGCGGCCAGATTTTGAGCGTCATTCAGGATCTGCCTGATCAGGAGACGTTTCCTGCCGCCGTCCAAACGCAACATGAGCTGGAGGACGAGAAGCGCCAACCTGCCGCCAGCGGCGACGAGCAGGTCCGCCAAACAAGCCACCGACGCATCGCCGCCGGACGCCGAGACCATTCGAACGAGAAAGAGGTCGGCATTGTCATCGACGCCAAACTGCCATGACCCGATGAAATCGGACTCCGTCTTGCCGAAGCGGGCGACAAGATCGCCGAAATAGCAGGACGCGAACAAGTCGGTGCGACGTGCCTGTTGCGCGGGCGACTTGATTTTTATCGGCGCATAGGTGGTGCGGCGCCGGATGAAGCCGGACTTGCCTTCCTCGATGAAAGCGGCGAGCTCGGCTATCGGATTCTCCGGCCCGCCATCAGTTGGATTGCCACGTTCGCCCAACCTTGCCAGGAGCCGGCCGGCCATTTCGCGCACTTTGCCGGAGCGATCGGCAGACAAGCTCTTCAGAAACGGAACGTCATCGGTACCAAGGCCGAAACGCATGAGTTCGACAAGTGGAAGCCTGACCTCCGCCGGTTCGCTTGCCCCTTTGGTCTCGATGAGAGTCCGCGCCAAGGCGGGCCTGGTGCGCCGTAAATCAATAAAGGCAATACGGCGCGCGGCTGGATAGAAGTCGTCCCAGGTTTCCGCCGTCAGTTGCTCGCGGCCGGACCGTTTTTCGCCCTCGGCGCCTGCCTGCCAGTCGATCCAGGGCGCATAGACATCAGGGCTTTCCTGATCCGCCACAGCGGGCATCCAGTCCATCGGATGCAGCACGAAGCCTCGGCTGGCGACGAGCGTGGCCACGCGGGTCTTGAGCCGCGCATCGGCAGCATATTTCAGTGCGGCACGCAGCGACGGCCGCAGCCGTTCGGGAAGCATCGGCAAGGCCAGCAATGGCAGTGGCGGACGGCGTTTCAAGGTCTTCGGCGCCGCCGGGCGGAGCGCGACATCCAGCGCCTGCGCGGCAATGGCCAGCAGCCGCCGCTCCTGCTCGTCCGGGTTGGCCGCCGCCGCGACTCCCTTCCATTCGGCGGGAGCAAATTCGAAAGCAGCGCCGCCGGAAATCCAGCCGTCGCGCAGCCTCGCCACCCCTGCCTGATCGAGCTCGTTCACGACAGGTCGAGCCTCCCCATGCTGCTTTGCGAAGCCAGAAGCTCGAGCCTCGCGCCATTCCAGAGCGCGGCCGTCGCCGCGAGGTCGAGACCGAGCAAGGTTTGATTGACCGAACCCGCGACAGGCAAGGCAATGCCATGCGGATCGTTCGCCGCCTGCCACCAGGCGCCGTCCCTTTCGTCCAGCGCGATCGCGCCGGCCGGCAGGATGAGCGGGCAATCGGACAACCAAGGCGTTTTGTCCTGGAATACGGAATAAGCGGCGAGCGGATCGGTCTCGGCGCCGCCGGCGAACGCCGGCCATGCGCCAGGCGACGCGTCGCCCAGCCGCTCCGCGACCAGCGCCCTGAGCGGATTGCGGGATGGGTAGAACACCAGCCTCGCCTTGAAGCGGTCCCCGGGGGCAAAAGCGCCGGAGCGCCGCCCCGCTGATGCCGGGAAGAAATCGAGCAGGAGTGCAAATCGTGGAGTTGGACTCCTGAGATCGAGCAACCAGGTGGCGTGGCTTACAAGGCCGTCGCGCCGCGTCTCGATCTTTTCGCCAAGCACCTCCCAGACGCTCTCGACCCGGACGGCATCGGGGTTGGCGAGGATCTGGTCGCGCGTCTCCGACGTCGAGACCAGGCGCTTCAATTCGGCATCGTCGGGCGCGGCACGCCAGGCCTTGCCGAGCAGCACCAGCTTGCCGAGCTCGCGGATCGCGGCGTCCGGGCGCTCCTCGCCGCGCAGCGCCATCAGCCGCGCCGGCAACTCGTCGATGCGCCCGGCGAGCGTCGTCGCCTTCAGATCGACAAGACGCGCCGCGATGCGGCGGCAGCGTTCACTGCTGGCGCCGACAAAGCCGGCGAGACCGAGCCGAAGCTGATCGGCGATCCATTGGTCGAACTCATCGAGCGCCGCAGAAACCGCGCTGCGCGTGTCCTCGGCCCGCTTGCGCTGCGCGGCCTCGCGGCGTTCGGCGGCAGCAGCGTCCTCAACAGGAGCGGTCTCTTCCAGCCGCGATGCCTCGTCGATGCTTTTGCCTTCCGCGCGCGCGGGCGCTTGCGCCGGCGGCTGTCCTGGCTTGCGGCGCCGGCCGAGCCAGTCGTTCACCCAGTCGGGCGTCTGGTCGACACGCGCGAAGCTGTCGGGCGCCGTGGCACCGATCCACGCCAACGCCAGTATGTGCTTGCACGGAAATTTTCGCGACGGACACGTGCATTTATAGCCGTGATCGGAGGTGTCGAATGCGACCCGGTACGGGTTGGATCCTGAGCCCTGGCATTCGCCCCAGATGAGCGGAAGCTGTTTATGTGCTTCAAGCCTGGGCCAGTTCGACCGCTTGGTCAGCTTGGCCGCGGCGCCAAGCGAAGCCTGATCGGGGGCCAATGCCTCGATTGTCTTCAAATCCAGCTGCAAGCCGCGCGCCTCTCACCACCCCGAAGCAATGACGTCGCAACGATTGATAGCCGTTTGCGGCGCGCCGGTGTAGCTCCAGCCGCCGTAAAATTTGATAACCTGTCTAACGTTCCGTGCTCTCCTGACAGCACCGGTCAGGCCATTTGTGAACATCGTTCATTTTTCTCTTGAACGTCGTTCACGATATGCTATAGTGCGCTCGTGAACAGCGTTCAAGGCAATGTATCCGGCCTGAAACAGACCGGCGCCGATCCGGCTTAACGCTGAAACGAAAGGATCATATCGATGCTCGCCGACAGCCAAGCCCGCAAACAGTCACGTGCCTGGAAGGCCTGGAGACCGATCGTGGACGACAGATTCCAGGCGCCAAGAACAAGAAACAAATGGATTGGATTGAATCGCAGTAACGAAGTTTAACGGCTTCCCGATAAACAAGGCTCAAACCGCGCAAGTGTCCGCTCAGTCCAATCGGATTGCCAGCCGGACTTGCCCAATGGAAATTGCCATGAACACCCATCTGATGATGTCGCGGCGCTTCGCGCCTCTCTTCTGGACGCAATTCCTCTCAGCCTTCAATGACAATTTCCTGAAGAACACGCTGGTGTTCCTCATTCTCTTCACGCTTGCCAAGGACCAGGCCGCGTCACTGGTGACGCTGGCGGGGGCTGTCTTCATGGCGCCCTTCCTGCTGCTGTCGGCGCTTGGCGGCGAGATCGCCGACCGCTTCGACAAGGCGCTGATCGCGCGGCGGCTGAAGTTCACCGAGATCGCCGCGGCCGCCGTCGCCGTCGCCGGCATCGCGCTGTCGTCGATCCCGGTGCTGATGACGGCGCTGTTGATGTTCGGCACCATCTCGGCGCTGTTCGGGCCGATCAAATACGGCATCCTGCCGGATCATCTCGAGCGCAAGGAACTGCCAAAGGCCAATGCCTGGATCGAGTCGGCCACGTTCGCGGCGATCCTCGGCGGCACCATCGCCGGCGGCGTCGTCTCCGCCGATGGCATCGGCGTTTGGGTGTTCGGACCGATCATGATGGCGCTGGCCGTCGGCTGCTGGTTCGTCAGCCGCTTTATCCCGTCCACCGGCTCGGCCGCACCCAACCTTGCCATCGACAAGAACATCTTCCGCTCGACCTGGCGGCAGGTCGCCGACTTGCGCACCGACACGCGCATCTGGCGTGCCGGCCTGATGACCTCCTGGTTCTGGCTGGTCGGCGCCATCGTGCTTTCGATCCTGCCGACGCTGATCAAGGATTCGCTCGGCGGCAACGAGATCGCGGTCACTGCCTATCTCGCGGTGTTCGCCGTCTCGATCGCCATCGGCTCGGCCATCGCCGCCTGGATGTCGCAAGGACGCATGGTGCTGCTGCCGGCGCCGGTCGGGACCGCGCTGCTGGCGCTGTTCGGCCTGCATCTTGCCTGGACCATCGGCAGCATGCAGCCTTCGCCCAAGGCCGAGACGCTTGCCGCCTTCTTCGCCGGCCCGAACACCATCCGCGTCGCCATCGACCTCGCCGGCATGGCCATTGCCGCCGCCTTCCTGGTGGTGCCGACCTTCGCCGCCGTGCAGGCCTGGTCGCCGGAAGCGCGCCGCGCCCGCGTCGTGGCCGCGGTCAGCATCGTCAATGCGGGCTTCATGACCGTCGGCGGCATTCTCGTCGCGGCCATCCAGGCTACGGGTGTCTCGATCGCCGGCATCCTGTTCGGCCTCGTCGCGGCCAACGCCGTCGCCGCCTGGCTGATGCTGAAATACCTGCCGACCAATCCGTTCCGCGACTTCGTCTCTATCCTCTTCCGCGCCTTCCTGCGCCTGGAGATCGAGGGCATCGAAAACCTCAAGGCGGCCGGCAAGGCGCCAATCCTTGCCCTCAACCATGTCAGCTTCCTCGACGGTCCGCTGGCCCTGACCCTGACCGACGAGGAACCAGTCTTCGCCATCGACTATACGATCGCACAGGCCTGGTGGATGAAGCCGTTCATGAAGTTTGCTCGCGCCTTGCCGCTCAATCCGGCGAAGCCGATGTCGACCCGCACGCTGATAAAGATCGTGCAGGGCGGCGACCCGCTGGTCATCTTCCCGGAAGGCCGCATCACTGTCACCGGCGGCCTGATGAAGGTCTATGACGGCGCGGCCATGGTGGCCGACAAGACCAGCTCGATGGTGGTGCCGGTGCGCATCGAGGGGCTGGAGAAGAGCTACTTCTCCCGGCTGACCTCGCAGCACGTGCGCCGCCGCCTGTTCCCGAAGGTCAAGGTGACCATACTGGAGCCGGTGAAGCTCGAAGTCGCGCAGGAACTGAAGGGCCGCCAGCGTCGCGCCGCGGCCGGTTCCGCGCTCTACCAGGTGATGTCGGACCTGGTCTTCCGCACCCAGGACATCGGCAAGACGGTGCTGGAGAAGATCATCGAGACCGCCAACGAGCGCGGCATGAAGGAGCTCGCCGTGCAGGATCCGGTTACCGGGTCGCTGAGCTACGGCAAGCTCCTGACGGCCGCCGCCGTGCTCGGCGAGAAGTTTGAGCATCTCTATGCCGGCCAGCAGACATTGGGCATCATGCTGCCCAACGCCAACGGCGCCTGCGCGGCACTTCTCGGCGTGATGTCGGCCGGCAAGGTTCCGGCGATGATCAACTTCACCGCCGGCGCAGCGAACATCCTGTCGGCCTGCAAGGCGGCCGAGGTGCGCACCGTGCTCACCTCCCGCGCCTTCGTCGAGCAGGCAAAGCTCGGGCCGGTCGTCGAGGAGATCGGCCGCTCGGTCGACATCGTCTGGCTCGACGACCTGCGGGCCACGATCGGCCTCAAGGACAAGCTGTTCGGCCTGCTCCGCAAGGCGACCCCGCGGGTGGCGCGCAAGGCGGACGATCCGGCCGCGATCCTGTTCACCTCGGGTTCGGAAGGCACGCCCAAGGGCGTGGTGCTCACCCACCGCAACATCCTGGCCAATGCCGCCCAGGCCGCCTCGCGCATCGACTTCCATTCGGGCGACAAGGTGTTCAACGTGCTGCCGATCTTCCACTCCTTCGGCATGACGGCGGGCACGGTGCTGCCGCTGATCTCAGGCGTGCCGGTCTATTTCTACCCCTCGCCGCTGCACTACCGCATCGTGCCGGAACTGATCTATGCCTCGAACGCCACGATCATCTTCGGCACCGACACCTTCCTGTCGGGCTATGCCCGCACGGCGCATCCTTACGACTTCCGTTCGGTGCGCTACTGCTTCGCCGGCGCCGAGCCGGTCAAGGCCGCCACGCGCACGACCTATATGGAGAAATTCGGCCTGCGCATCCTGGAAGGCTATGGCGTGACCGAGACCGCGCCGGTGATCGCCATCAACACGCCGATGTACAACAAGTCGGGCAGCGTCGGTAAAATCATGCCCGGCATGGAGTATCGGCTGCAGCCGGTGCCCGGCGTCGATGAAGGCGGCCGGCTCTTCGTGCGCGGCCCGAACGTCATGGCCGGCTATCTGCGCACCGAGAATCCGGGCGTGATCGAGCCGCTCGCCGATGGCTGGCATGACACCGGCGACGTCGTGACAGTCGACGACGCGGGCTTCATCTCGATCCGCGGCCGCGCCAAGCGCTTCGCCAAGATCGGCGGCGAGATGGTCTCACTGGCCGCGGTGGAGGCGCTGGCCGGCGAACTCTGGAAAGGCTCGCTTTCGGCCGTCGCCACGCTGCCGGACGCGCGCAAGGGCGAGAAGCTGATCCTGATCACGGAAGCGCCCAACGCCACCCGCGCCGAGTTCCTGACCTTCGCCAAGGCGAACGGGGCCATGGACCTGATGGTTCCGGCCGAAGTGCGTGTCGTGGCGAAAGTGCCGGTGCTCGGTTCCGGCAAGCTCGACTTCGCCGGCGTGACCAGGATGGTGCGCGGCGAGGAAGACCTGAAGGTCAAGGCCGCCTGACCCGCGCGTGCGAACAGGCCGGCGACAAGCTCCGGCCTGTTCATTGCCAGTCCCTGCCGTTCACTCACATGTTGGCGGCGGTTGGGCGCACGATCACTTCGTTGACGTCGACGCCGTCGGGCTGTTCGAGCGCGAAGCGGATCGCGCGGGCGATGGCGTCCGGCTTCAGCGATTTTTGCCGCCACTCTTTCAAAGCCGCTGCCACCTGCGGGTCGCTGATGTCGTCGCCCAACTCGGTCGCTGTCACCCCGGGCGAGATGATCGTGGCGCGGATGTCGTCGTGCTCCTGCCGCAGGCCTTCGGTGATCGCCCACACCGCATATTTCGTGCCACAGTAGACCGCCGCGGTGGGCAGCACGAGATGCGCGCCGACGGACGCCACGTTGACGATGTGCCCGTTTTTCTGCGCGATGAAGCGAGGCAGCACCGAAGCGATCCCGTTCAGCACGCCGAAGATGTTGACGTTTATCATGCGCGCCCATTCATCGCGCTTCAGCGCGGCAAGCGGCGACAGCGGCATGACGCCGGCATTGTTGACCAGCGCATCGATCCGTCCGAATTGGGCATGAGCGGCATCGGCGAAAGCGTCGAAGCTCTCGGCATCCGTTACGTCGAGCTCACGCCAGGCGACGCGCTCACCGATTTCCTCGGCCAGCGCCTTCAGACGCTCGGCGCGCCGGGCTCCGATGAACAGTCTGGCGCCGGCCGCGGCAAGCTCTCGCACCGCCGCTTCGCCAATGCCGCTCGATGCGCCGGTGATGAGTACAACCTTGTCTTTCAGTCCCGTCATGATCGTTCCTTTTTGGCTTGCGGTGACGGGACGAAAAATGGCGCCGCACAGGCGAAGACCGGTAGCGTGATCGCCCAAAGAGTTTGCACAATCCTCCAAACTCGGCGGACAAGCCTTGCAACATTCCGCGTCATGCAGATTTATGCGGCATGGAAAAAATCACCGAACTGGCCGGGCTGATTGCCCGGCATGCCAGGGATCCCGGCATTTCAAGCACCGCGATCCCCCGGCTGACGCTCATTCGTTCCGACCGGCCCAGCGCGCCCGTGCCGGCGGTCTATGAAGCCTCGCTTTGCATAATCGCCCAAGGGTCGAAGCGCGTCTCGCTGGCAGACCAGAGCGTGGTCTATGATGCATCGAGCTATCTTCTTGTTTCGGTCGACCTGCCTCTGGTCGGCCATGTTCTCGAGGCCAGTCCGGCCGCGCCATATCTATGCTGCAAGATCGACTTCGACCTCGCGGCACTTGCCGATCTGCTTGTGACGGAGCGGCGGGCTTCTGGCGAAAAGGACTTGCCTGTGCTTGCGGTCTATCCGAGCGACCCGGACCTGATCGATGCCGCGAGCCGATTGGTGAAGCTGCTCGATCGCCCCGAAACCATCAATGTTCTGGCCCCGCTGATAGAGCGCGAAATCCTCTACCGTCTGCTTACTGGTCCGCATGGCGCAACGCTTCGTCAAATGGGAACCGTGGACAGCCACCTGAACCAGGTGAGCCGCGCGATCGCTACGATTCGGAACGGCTTCCAGGCGCAGTTGCGGATCGACGAGATTGCCGCGGCGTCAGGCATGAGCGCGTCGTCGCTTCATGCTCACTTCAAGGCGATCACGCGCATGACCCCGCTAGAATATCAAAAGCAGCTACGCCTGCAGGAAGCGCGAAGGCTGATGCTGGCCGACGGGGCCAACGCCGGCACGGCCGGTTTCGCGGTCGGCTATGACAGCCCGTCCCAATTCAGCCGCGAATATCGGCGCCTGTTCGGCGCCCCGCCCCGTCAGGACATCGAGCGTCTTCAGGCCATACCCGGCTCGGCCGCGGCCTATTGAGGCTTTGGCCGAACGGGGTGCAGCCTGTCAACAGGCCCTGCATCGCCAGAGACGTTGCGCCGGACCGATCGGCTCAGGCCGCGTATCTTGCCATGACGGGCTGCCTCGACCACTGCGCGTACCAGGTGTCGAACAGCTTGAGCTGCTGCTCGGCATAACCGCGCTGGCTGTCGCTCAGCGCATCCGTCTCGTTGAAATGCAGCCTGTATTCGGGATTACCCTTCAGCACCATCATGTGCTTGAAATAGAGCACGAGGTCCGGTCCCTCGTCGAAAGAGGACAGCACGGCCAACGCCGCGTCCAATTCATGCGCCAGCCGGCGCGCTTCGGCATCGCCTTGCGCCGCCGCCTGGCTGAGGCCCACGAGATGCAGCACTTCCTTGGGCAGGACATTGCCGATGCCGGTGATGGCGCCGGATGCGCCGCAATTGACGAAGCCGTGGAAGACGGCGGTGTCGACGCCAATCATCAGCGCAACGTCGTCGTCGCGGCTGGTGATGTTTTCCGCCGCGTAGCGCAAATCCGCCGGGCCGCCGAACTCCTTGAAGCCGACCAGGTTCGGATGCTCGGCGCGCAGCGCGAAGAAGAGATCGGCGCGCGTGGCAAAGCCGTAATAGGGGCTGTTGTAGATGACGGCCGGCAGGTCGGGCGCGGCGGCAAGGATCGCCTTGAAATGATGGCGCTGCGCCGTCACCGACGGCCCGCGCGAGAGCACGCGCGGTATCACCATCAGGCCCCGCGCGCCGACCTTTTGCGCGTGGGCGGCGTGCGCCACGGCGCTGGCGGTGTTGACCGCGCCGGTGCCGACGATCACCGGGACGCCGGCCTTCACCAGGCGCTCGACGCCTTCCATGCGCTGCGCGTCGGTCAGCAGCGGCCAGTCGCCCATGGAGCCGCAATAGACGACGGCCGACATGCCGGCGGCGATCAGCTCGCGCCCCTTGCGCACCAGCGCGTCGAAGTCGGGAAGGCGGTCATCGGTGCAAGGCGTCATCAGCGCCGGCATGCAGCCGGAAAAAACATTGGCGGTCATCTTCGAAGTCTCCTTGAGGCAGGCATGCGGAACGACCAGTTTGGCCCGGCGCAGCACCGCTTGCCAAGCAGATAGTCGCTTTTCCGGCTGAAGCGAGCCTCAAACGGTCACCACGATCTTGCCTAACTGTTCGCCTGCTTCCAGAAAACGGTGCGCCTCGGCGATCTTCTCGAACGGAAACGTCCTGGCGATGACCGGCTTCAGCGCGCCTGCGGCGAGGCCGTCGAGGATGAAGGCCTTGGCGGCTTCAAGCCGGGCGGGATCGCCGGTGATCTCGTGGACGAGGTAGCCGCGCAGCGTCAACGTTTTCGTCAGGACATCGAACAGCGGGAACGGCGTCGGCTCGGGGCTGATGCCGCCATATTCGATGAGAATGCCGCCGCGCGCCATGGCGGCCGTAAGCGGCGTGAAGATCGGGCCGCCGACCGCGTCGAGGACGACGCGAACGCCTTGCGGTGCGATCTTCCTCAGCCTCGCTTCGATATCCTCCTCGGCCAAGGCCACCACATGCGCCGCGCCGGCGTCGAGCAGCGCCGTCTTCTTGGCCGATGTTCGGGTGACGGCGATCGGCACCGCGCCAATTCTGTTGGCGATCTGGATGGCGGCCAGTCCGACGCTGCTCGACGCGGCGGTGATGACGACAGGCTCGTCAGGGCCGAGACGTGCGATATCGACCAGCGCGCCATAGGCGGTGAGATATTGCATCCATGTCGCGGCGGCGGCTTCGAACGAGAGCGATGGCGGATGTTTCACCACAAGCTCGGCGGGGAAATTCACGAGCTCGCCATAGGCCGGCCAGCGCGCCATCGAGCGCGGCGGGATGATGCTGACCGCATCGCCCAATGCGAAGACTTCCACGCCGGCTCCCACCGCCTCGAGGATCCCCGCCGCTTCGAGGCCGAGGCCCGACGGCAGCGTCGGCGTCTCGATGTAAGAGCCGTTGCGCATCAAGGCTTCGGCGCGGTTCAAGCCCAGCGCCCTGACGCGGATCCGCACCTCGCCGGGTCCCGGCGACGGAACATCCATATCCTCGATGCGAAGCACCTCGGGACCGCCGTGACTGTGAAAGCGAACAACCCTTGCCATGCCTGAAACTCCAAACCCAACCGATGGAATGGACTATGCAGCGGTATCGAGAACCGATAAATCGGCACACAGGCAGAACAGTCGAAACGATTGGTTTTGAATATGGATCGCCTCGAAAGCATGGAGGTGTTCGTCAAGGCTGTCGATCTCGGCTCGTTCGCGGCCGCCGCGGCGGCGCTCGACCTGTCGGGGCCGATGGTCGGCAAGCATGTCCGCTTCCTCGAAGAGCGGCTCGGCATGCGGCTCATCAACCGCACCACGCGCCGGCAAAGCCTGACCGATTTCGGGCGCGCCTATTACGAGCGCTGCCGCATCGTGCTGGCCGAAGTGCAAGCGGCCGATGCCTTGGCAGCCGATCAGTTGTCCGAGCCGCGCGGCACACTGCGCGTGACGATGCCGGCGCATTTCGGTCGCCACTGCGTCACGCCGATCCTAATCGAGCTGGCCCGGCGTTATCCGACGCTGGAATTGGACCTGTCGCTCAGCGATCGCTTCGCCGATCTCGTCGAGGACGGGTTCGACCTGGCGATCCGCACCGGCACGCTGGACGACAGGGCCGGCATCATCGCGCGCTGCGTCGCGCGCCAGCGCATGATCGTCTGCGCGTCGCCGTCCTACATCGAAAGCTTCGGCCGACCGCATCAACCCGAAGACATAGCCAGCCATCAAGCGATCGTCTACCGGCGGCTCGGCCAGGCGCTGCAGCCATGGCTGTTTACGCGCGACGATGACTCGGTGACGCAGATCGCCCCGGCCGGCCGGCTGCGGCTCGACGACCTCGACGCCATCGCCGATGCGGCAACCGACGGCATGGGACTGGCCTGGCTGCCATACTGGCTGGTGCGACAACGCATCGAGGGCGGCACACTGGTCCGCCTGCTGCCTGAGCAACGCGACTATCTCTATGACTGCCATGCGCTCCGGCTGCAGGCGCCGCATCTGCCGCTGAAAGTGCGGCTGGCCGTCGACGCGCTGGCGGTGGGATTGCCGAAGATGATGAGCTAAGTCCACGCCGATTTCAGTCACTGCATCACACCGAGCCACGTCAGCACCTTCGTCGCGAACAGATGATCGTAAGCCCCGAAACCTTCAGCACTGCGGCGGGTTCGACGGTCTATGCGCTGGAAGTCTCATGCCTTTCACACCGTAGAGCGCAGAAGGGCCTGCATGTGTTCTGGCAGGTCGAGCTCGCCGCGCGCCTCGATCTCCAAAAGGTATCGGGCCTTGGCCAGGCGGTCGCCTTGCTTGACCACCCGATAGGCGCAGATGGCCAGCAGCGCCCTCTCCTCCTCTCGGCCGGCCTCGATGTGGTCACGGCTATGGCTGCCCCTTTTGTGGACGGCCTTGCCGAACGCTGCGTACGCTGCCTTGTGCGCCTCAATCAGGGCGAACAGGTCATTGGATGGTTGCCGGTCAGGCCTCGGCGCCTTCGTGCCGTGACCGTTTGCTGCGACGGTCGAGGCGACGACCGCGCAGCCGGAGTGAAAGAGCAAGGCGCGGCGGCTGATCCTGGACGTGGCGAACTCTCCTCTTCACTTTACGGCAGGTCCGAGCGGATGCCGTGAACATCACCAACACCGTAACACAACGGTTCGCGCATTCATGTCAGGATGGAATAGCGAGGAAAACGCGCTTGAGGCTCGAGCGCGAAATATTCGAGCCGGCGGCGGCCGACCGGGACCGGAGCCGATGAAGGGATCGACATCCAAATGCAGGCCGAGCGCTTCGCCGGTCTGATCGGCGGATTCCCGACGCAGATAAGAAAAAGGCCGGGCGCGAAAGCGGCCCGGCCAAAGTATGAAGGTCATAACCTTCAGAGGGGAACATCGCCCGGCGCAATGGGAGGAAAACACCGAGCGATGGTTCCTATGTGGGCCTGAAGCGGCATATTTTCCACGAACGGAATTCCAAAAAAGACGGGAAACGCGAAAAAATCTCGCTCAATCCAACGAAATCGTCAGCCGATGGCCGCTGCTTTTTCCAGAAGATCGGCATAGTGACGCCGCGCCACGTCGGGATGCGACCGCAGGCGGCTTTTCAGCACATTGGTTCCGACGTTGCGGAAGAGCGGATTGTCGGGATCACTGGCCGGGCCGCGCGCTTCGGCCGCCAGTTCCTCGGGCAGATCGAGCAGCGGGATGGTGGCGTCAAGCCGGGCGCTGAAGAAGAACGGCACCGAAATCCGTTCCACGCCGGCCGGCGGCGTGACGACGCGATGCACGGTTGCCCTGAGATAGCCATTCGAGGCGAGTTCAAGCAGCTCGCCGATGTTGACGACGAGTGTTCGCGGGATCGGGTCGACATCGACCCAGCTGCCGTCATATTCGACCTGCAGGCCCTTGTTCTCGTCCTGCAGCAGAAGGGTGAGGAAGCCGCCATCCTTATGCGCGCCGACGCCTTGGTCGTCGCCGGTGGCATTGCGGCCAGGATAGCGCACGATCTTCATGCGATGGTTCGGCTCATCGCGATAGATCGGATCGAAAGCATCCTCCGGCTGGTCGAGCGACAGCGCGAAGGCTTTCAGCAGCCGGATCGCCACATCGGTCGCCTTGGCCTGCCAGGCAAGCAGCGCGGGCCTCAGATCGGGAAGCGCGGCAGGCCACTGGTTCGGACCCTGCAGCCGCGTCCAGGCCGGCACGCCCGGCCCTTGCGCAATCGTCGTGCGCTCGACGCCGATGTCGAGCTGCTCACGCCAGTCGGCTTTGCCTTTGGTCAGCTCGCCGCCGGCGCGCGTATAGCCGCGAAACTGTGGCGACTTGACCATTTCGATGTCGAGCTTGTCGGCCTCCGGCAAGGCGAAGAAGCGGCGCGCGGCGCCCAGCACTGCATCGATCTCCGGCTGGGTAATGCCGTGGCCGCTCAGATAGAAGAAGCCGACATCGCGCGCGGCGGTACGCAGATCGAACAGAAATGTCCGCAGTTCCGATGCGCCCTGCTCCAGGCGGTCGAGATCGAGCACCGGGATTATTCTGGCCATGGACAGGCTCCTCTTGGCGGTAACTCTTTGTTTTTCGCAATCCCGGACGGAAAACTGCTGCGCACTTTCACGGAATTGCTCGCTTTAGTTTTGGCGCAATTCCGAACGGAAAACCGCTACGCACTTTTCCTGGAATTGCTCTAGCGACCCCTTGGCACGATTACATGCGCGCCATTGCGGGTGAAGAAACGCACCGCCCAATCTCGTTGCAAACGGAGCAAGCCGGCGCTCAATTCCCGTCTTTTGCGGCAAATTGCGTTCGCGCCGGCGCCCTTGCTCGCCCGGTCAGCGATGGTCCAGCCGAGCGACAAGGCGGTCGCCGATCCACTGGATGCCGCAGACGAGCACGATGAGAACGACGACCACGGCGACCATGACGCTGGTCTCAAAGCGTTGGTAGCCGTAGCGGATGGCCAGGTCGCCGAGACCGCCGGCACCGATGGCGCCGGCCATGGCCGAGGCGCCGACCAGCGTCACCAGCGTCACGGTAAAGCCGGCGACGATGCCCGGCAGCGCTTCCGGCACCAGCACCTCGCGGATGATCGTCCAGCGATTGCCGCCCATGGCGCGCGCCGCCTCGATCAGCCCGTGGTCCACCTCACGCAGCGACACTTCGGCGATGCGGGCGTAGTAGGGCGTGGCGGCGATCGACAGCGGCACGATCGCCGCCCAGGTGCCGATTGAGGTGCCGACGATCAGCCGGGTCACCGGGATCAGCGCCACCAGCAAGATGATGAAAGGAACCGACCGGAAGCCGTTGATGACGGCGCCGAGAGTACGGTTGACCCAAAGGCTCTCGGCGATGCCGCCGCGATCGGTGGCGACCAAGGCAAGGCCGAGCGGCAGGCCGAAGACGAGCGATATGATACCGGACGCGCCGGTCATCAGCACCGTTTCCCAGATCGAGCGAAGCAGGAGTTCAAACAGGACCGGCGACATGGCCAAGCACCTCCACCCGCGCGCCGCGGTCCTTCAGGAATGTCGTCACCCGCGCAACATGCGCGGCTTCAGCGCCGGCAACGGCCAGGAACAGCGTGCCGACAGGCTGACCTTGGACATGATCGACGCCGCCCTGCACCAGGCGGAATTGGCCTGGTACCGCTGCGGCAAGATCGGAAAGCAAAGCACCGCGCGCTGCCTCGCCGGCCACATCGATCCGGAGAATCGTTTCCGCGCCTTCGCCCGGAATCAATCGGCTGGCGATCTCGGGCGGCAATTGCGGCCGGATGCTGCCGAGCAGGCTGCGGGTGATCTCCGATTCCGGATTGGCGAAGACCTGCCAGACGGCCCCTTCCTCGACGATCCGGCCGGCATCGATCACCGCCACGCGGTCGGCGATGGAACGGATCACCTCCATCTCGTGGGTGATGAGCAGGATTGTGAGACCGAGCCTGGAATTGATGTCCTTGAGCAGCGCCAGGATCGAGCGCGTCGTCTCCGGATCGAGCGCCGAGGTCGCCTCGTCCGACAAGAGCAGCGCCGGCCGCGCGGCGAGCGCCCTGGCGATGCCGACGCGCTGTTTCTGCCCGCCCGACAGCGAGGTCGGATAGGCCTTCGCCTTCTCCGAGAGGCCGACCACTTGCAGCAGCTCCGCCGCGCGCGCCATGCGCTCGGCGCGCGGGCGGCCCTCGATCTTGAGCGGCAGCGCGACATTCTCCTCGACGGTCTTGGCCGACAGAAGGTTGAAGTGCTGGAAAACCATGCCGATGCGGCGGCGCAGCGGCTGCAGTTCACGCTCGCCCAGACGACTAATCTCGCGGCCCTCGATGAAGACCTCGCCGGAATCCGGCCGCTCCAGGCCGTTCAGGCAGCGGATCAATGTCGACTTGCCGGCACCGCTGCGGCCGATGATGCCGAGGATTTCGCCCTTGCGCACCGTGAGCGAGACGCCGTCGAGCGCCGGCGTCGCGCCGAAGCGGTGCTTCAGGCCGACGAGGCGGACAACGTCTTCCCGCCTGGTCGGCTGGATGTGGATCGGATCGGCCCGTTCGGCCGTGACATGCTGGTTCATTTCCATGTCCGTTTCTGTGCCGCGCAAACGCGACGGCGGCCCGCTCAGCAGCGGGCCGCCTATTTCTGGCAGCCAGGCGCCGATCAATAGGCGCTGATCCCGGTGCCCTTGTAGACCTTGTCGAACTCGGCCTTGACCGTCTCGTTCTGATACGAGGCGACCAGCGTCTTCACCCAGGGCTCGTTCTCGCTTCCGGCCTTGACAGCGATGAAGTTGCGGTAGGGATTGTCTGCCACCGGCTCCTGCGCGATGCGGTTTTCCGGGCCGAGGCCGCTCTTCAGCGCCCAGTCGGTGTTGACGACGGCGGCGTCGAGATCGTCCACCGAGCGGCCGACGATGCCGGCGTCGAGTTCCTTGATCTCGAGCTTCTTCGGGTTGTCGGCAATGTCGGCGGTCGTCGCCAGGATGCCCGTGCCGTCCTTGAGCTTGATCAGGCCTTCATGCTCCAGGACATGCAGTGCGCGCCCTTCGTTGGAAGGATCATTCGGCAGGCCGATCACCGCGCCTTCGGGCAAATCGGCGACCTTGGCATGCTTCTTCGAATAAAGGCCGATCGGCCAGACGCCGGTATAGCCGACCGGCACGATGTGGTAGCCTTGCGTCTTGATCTGGTTGTCGAGGTAGGGCTTGTGCTGGAAGGCATTGGCGTCGATCTCGCCGCGCTCCAGCGCCTCGTTGGGCTGGGTGTAATCGTTGAAGACGACGGTCTCGATGGTCAGCCCTTTCTTGGCCGCCTCGGCCGTGACGACGCGCCAGACATCCTCATCCTCACCGCTGATGATGCCGACCTTGATCGACTTCTTGTCCTCGCCGAAGGATGGCGACGGCGCACCAAGACTGATGACGGCCAATGTCGTGGCGAGAAGCACGCCAAGTCCGGCGCGCCTGGTGACTGACGTAACGAGAGACTTTGAAGCGTCGGACATGATGCGTTCCTTGCAATCCTGAAATCAGTTCGGCCTGGCGGAATGCGAAGCCTTGTTTTCAGGATCATCAATGCTGCCTCATCGGGCAAAGAAGCGCATTTCCTCTGAAGCGGAGTGCGGGAAATATTCTCTCAAAGATTTGATGACTTGGAGCATGCCCGGTGAGCGGATGTTCGATATCGTAAAGGCGGCAGCGCCTATGAAGCGCGCCGGGCAAGGCGCAAGGGCAATCGGTCGCCTCCCGGCAGCGACGAGACGGACGGCAAGCCGCGCGCCTCCTGCGTGGCAAAGCCCAATCGGGTCAGGCAGGCCCGCGCCAGGGCCGCATTGCTGTCGATGACCAATACTCCGGCCGAATCGTTGAGGCTGGCGGCCACCACGGACAGTTCGGTGCAGCCGAGAAGTGCCATATCGGCGCCGGCCATTTGCGCGAGATCGAGCGCGCGCTCAGTCTCAGCCGCGGCTTCCGCAATCGCGCCTGCCTTTACGAGATTGATCGCGCTGTCGACGCGTTCCTGGAATTCCGCGTCTGCCGGAACGCAGACCTCGAACCCCGCCGGCGAAATCCTGTCCTGATGAAAGCCGGAGGCAAGCGTGCCCCGGGTTGCGAGGTTCGCAACTCTGCCCCGGTCCAGGCTCCGGCGGATCTCCGCCACCACCGCGTCGCCGATGTGGATGATCTCGGCTGGCGAGTTCGCCGCCAGCTTTTCGTACCAATGATGGGCGGTGTTGCAGGGCATAGCGATACAGGAAACGCCGAGCGCGTTGAGCGTCGAGACCGCAGCTTGCAGCGGCGCCAGCGGCCCGTCATGACCAGCCAGGATCGCTTCGGTCCTGTCAGGCAGTTGCGGCACGCTGAGGATGACGGAAGGCACATGCTCGTTGTCGCGCAGCGCCCCGGTCATCCGGGTCAGCTTAAAGTAGAAGTCGGCCGATGCGAGCGGCCCAAGACCGCCGATGATGCCGAGCTGCGGACGGATGCCGTCGTCGATCATCGGGCGGGCTCGGCTTCGAGCTCTTGCGCGACGGTTTCAGCAGCCTGCGCCGCTTCCCGATGGCTGGGCGCGATCATTGCCGTGCTTGCGGCCACGGTGGAGACGCTGGACAGCGTCATCAGCGTGTCCACGGCCGCGTCCACCGCGACGAACAGGACGAACGCCGCCTCGAAGGGAAGCTTCAGATAGCCACAGACAATGGACATCTGCGACAGGATGAGCAGGCTGCCCATGCCGCCTGTCGTCAACGCCAGAAGCGCGGAGACGACACCGACAAGCAAGAGGTCCGGGATCGCCAGGGGATGGCCGTAGAGCTGGGCGATGAACAGGACGCCCGAGGTGTAGACCAGCGCCGGGCCGGTCCGCAGAAGCGCAGCCTGCAGGGGCACGAGCAGCTCGACGACCACCAGATTGAACCTCAGGCGCTCTGTCAAAAGGTTGATGACCCAGGGCAGCGAGGCGACCGTGGAGCGCGTTGTGATGGCCACCATCAGAAGCGGCTGAAGGGTCTTGATCGTGGCCCAGTAGCTTCGCCGCGAGCGTATGGCGATGACGGCAAACGCGCCGGCGAGGAATGTCACGCAGGAAAGGCCCATCACCAGCAGGTAGCCACCCATCAGCATCAGCGGCTTGATGCCGGTCGACGCGGTCTGGTCGGCGATCAGGATGAAGGTCGCGAAGGGCAATCCCCAGACGAACCAGTTGGTCAGCACCGTGCAGGCCTTGTACACCGCGTTGAGCGCCTGTGAGAGGCTGAGCGACGAGGGCTGGGGAATCTTGCCCATCGCGAGCCCGAAAAGCAGGCAGAACAACAGGACCTGGATGGTCTGGCCCGAGGCCAGCGCGTTGAAAACGTTGTTCGGCACCAGATCCAGGAAGATCGAATGTCCGCTGTTCGGATCCCCGGTCGGCGGCGGCTGGAAGGGGAATGCGAGATCGGTGGAGACGCTGCCTTGCGAATTGATGAACTCGCCGAGCTCGATGCGCGACTGCGGGTTCTCGATCTGGCCGGGCTTGAGGATCAGCGAATATGTGCCGCTGACCAGCACGGCGAGGAACGACACGACCAGTACCGCTATGCCGACTTTGCCGAGATAGCGGACCGATTTCGGGTCCTGGACCATGGCGGTGATGGAGAAGATCACCGACGAGACCAGATAGGGCAGGACGACCATCTTGAGGAAATTCAGGTAGACCTGCGCGACAGGGCTGATCGCATGGGCGAAGGCCGGGTAATAGAGGCCGCACAGGATCCCGGCCAGGATCATGATGATCGTCGTCGCCGGCGAGCGCAGGATGCGCTTTGCCGCCAGGCGCCAATCGAAAGGCATGGCTGCGGCTACATCCGAGACGGCCATTGTCAGGCTTTGCTCCCCTGGCGATAACGCGCGATGATCTCGTCGGTGTTGAGGACCTGCTGGCCTCGCGCGAGATCGAGATAGAGATCGACGAAGGCCGCCAGATGCGGGTTGGCCGGGCTGATCCCGACGGCGATCGTGTCGACCTTGTCGGTCAGCGTGATCGAGCGTGCGACCACCGTCATCGACGGATCGTCGACCATCAGCTTCTTGATCTCGAAATCGTCGCGATAGGCGAGGTCGATCGTGCCGTTGCGGATCGCATCGATGACCGTGTTCCAGCCGGCGAAGCGCTGGATAGTGGCGTGCGGAAACGTGGCGGCCGCGTAGGTGGCGAAGGACGAGCCTTCGATCACGCCGAGATCGCCGGAGAAATCACGGATGATCTGTTCAGCCGGCTTGCCCTGCGTGATGCGCGCCAGGTTGACGCGGTTCGCCAGCAGCCCCTGGTGCAGCATGGCATAAGGCCGCGAATAGAGGATCGAGCGGCCGCGCCGGAGGGTGCGGCTCAGCTTGCCGATCGCCAGGTCCGCCTGGCCGGACGTCAGCTGCTGCACCATGGCGTCGAAGGTCCCGGCTGATCGGTCGAACACCGGTTCGACGCCGAGTTCCGCGGCTATGCCACGCGCCAGGTCCATATCGATGCCGCTCTCCCCAGAGCCGTCGGCCGGGAAGAAGGGATCGGAAGCGAAAGCCGGCATGGCGATGCGTAGCTTGTTGTCGCTGACGATGGGTTTGGGAGCGTCTTGCGCCTGGGCCGGCGTGGCCAGGGCTTGCGCTTGCGCGAGCAGCAGCCCTCCGCCTCCGGCTGCAAACAGCGTGCGACGTGTAAGCGGCATGCGCATTTCTCTATCGTGCAGGAGAGCCGGACAACAATTCTGACCGATGCGCAGTATGCACGCCGAAGTTAAGTAAAGGTATCTTTTGTTTTGCGCTTTTTTACATTGCAGACGGCCGAAATGGCCTCAGGATACATGCATACTTTCTAAAATAAACGAGTCCGCGGCGGGGCGTGTTGTTGCCCGGTTCGTGCGAGGGATCGTCAGAACGTCTCGACCCAGGGCCTCAGCTCGACCTCGAAGCTCCACGCGCTGCGATGCTGGCGATGGACGGAGAGATAGGTCTCGGCGATCGCATCGGGCGAGAGGCGACGATCCGGCCGGTCGGACTCGGGCACCTGTCCGGCCGGCTCGATCTGGCCGTCGATGATGAAATGGGCGACGTGGATGTTCTTCGGGCCGAGCTCGCGCGCCATCGATTGCGCCAGCCCGCGCAGGCCGAATTTCGGCATGGCGAAACCGGCGGAGCCGGAGAACCCTTTCAGGCTTGCGCTGGCGCCGGTGAACAGGATCGAGCCGGAACCACGTGCAAGAAGCCGGCGCGCCGCCTGCTGGCCGACAAGGAAGCCGCCATAGGCGCCGACGAGCAGGGCTTGCTTGACCGCTTGCGCGTCGAGTTCGGCGATTGGGCCGCGCGTGCGGCCGCTGGCGTTGAAGACGGCAATTTCGAGGGGACCTGCCTTGTCGGCCGTCTCGAAGAGGCGCTCCACGGAGGCTGCGTCCGATACGTCTGTTTCGAGGGCCTGCGCGCCGGTTTCCTTGACCAGCGCGGCCAGTTTGTCGACGTTGCGGGCGGCAAGGACGACACGGAAACCCTCCTTGGCGAGAAGCCGCGCCAGTGAGGCGCTTAACCCGGAGCCGGCGCCCGCGATCACTGCGACATTGGCTGCCATGGCGTTTTCTCCTTGCGATAGTCCATCCGGGCAGTCGCCCGGCCGATGGTCTTGTTCGCAGCCTCGCGCCTTCTTCGCCGAGAGGCAAGAACGGCGTTGCTCCGTTTTCACCATTCGATGCAAAAAGCCGTCGGTCTATGCGCCGCCTGCTCGGGTGTAGCGAGACACTTGCCTGCCGCGCCGATCCGTCCGACACGTGAATGAAGGGCGATTCGAGGAACGACCATGGAACCAATCTGGGCCGTCGGCCTGATGACCGGCACGGTGCTCGACGGCAATATCGACGTGGCGCTGATCAAGACGGACGGAGAGCGCATCGCCGACACCGGCACCTACACGCTGGCTCCCTATCCGCAATCGATCTGCGCCCTGCTGGAAGAAACGCTGCGCCAGGCGCGCGCCTGGAATTTCGAAGGGCCGGAGCCGGCGATTTTTCGCGAAGCCGAGGAGGCGCTGACGCGCGCGCAATCGGCGGCGGTCAGGGATCTGGTCGAGGGCCAGGGCATGAGCATGGCCGATATCGGCGTCGTCGGCTTCCACGGCCAGACCGTGCTGCATCGCGCCCCGCAGCCGGGACGCATCGGCCGCACCCGCCAGCTCGGCGATGGCGAGCTGATGGCCTCGCTGCTCGGCACCAAGGTCGCCTATGATTTCCGCTCGGCCGATGTCGCGGCCGGCGGGCAAGGCGCGCCTTTGGCAGCCGCCTATCATGCCGCGTTGCTTAAAGAGGCGGACGCCAGCGGCGACACCGCGGTGCTCAATCTCGGCGGTGTCGGCAACATCACATGGTGGGACGGCAAAGACGCAATCGTCGCCTTCGACACCGGTCCGGCCAATGCGCCGGTCAACGATTTCATCAAGTCGAAAGGCCTGGGCGAGATGGACCGCGACGGCAGGCTGGCCGCCGCAGGCAAGGTCGACGAGGAACGGCTCGCCAGGCTCTTGCAGCATCCGTACCTGACGAAGCCCTATCCGAAATCGCTCGACCGCTTCGACTTCACCGCGGCGATGGCCGAAGGGCTGAACGCCGAGGATGGCGCAGCATTGCTGACCGCCTTCACCGTCTCGGCCGTCGGCAAGGCGCTCGACCTGTTGCCGCGTCGACCGAAGCGGCTCGCGGTCAGCGGCGGCGGCCGTCACAATCCGACGATGATGGCAATGCTCGAGAGCCGCGCCGGCGTCGAAGTGGTGCAGGCCGAGACGCTCGGATGGAAGGGCGACGCGGTCGAAGCAGAGTGTTTTGCTTTCCTCGCCGTGCGCGTGCTGCGCGGCCTGCCGATCAGCTTTCCGAGCACCACCGGCGCGCCAAAGCCGATGCGCGGCGGAAAACTGGCGGGCTGATCAGGCCGACAGCTTCTTCTGCAGGAAGACACGGCTGCGGCCGATGGGGAAGTCAGGCAACGATCCGAATGGTTGGTAGCCCTGGCGCCGGTAAACCTTCTCGGCGATCGGATTGAAAGTGTCGATCCAGGCGCTGTGGCAGCCGCGCGCGGTAGCCTCCTGTTCGGCCGCGTCGAGCATGCCGGCGGCAATGCCTTTTCCGCGCAGTCTTTCGTCGACCCACAGCCACTGCACGTAGAGCCAGCCCCAGGCGGTGTAGCCGGAAATACCGGCAACGAGGGTGCCGGTATTTCCGCGCACGAAAACCGCGAGCGACTTTCGGCCTGACGCTCCGACATCGGCATCGTTGAAAGCGGTAAGGCTTCCGCCCAGGAAAGCGAGGTCCTGCGGCGAGGGTTCGGCGGTGATCTCGAGACTCGTCTTCATCGGCTGCGACTCCGGTTCGCAAGCCAGCCTTAGAGCAATTCCAGGAAAAGTGCGAAACAGTATTCCGGCCGCAAGCGAAGACTGAGGCCTGTTACCGAGGACCGACTGACCGCCACGCCGCTGCGCCCGCCGCCACCAGCATCAGTGCCGCCGCGATCAGCGCGCAATTGGCGAAGCCGAGGCTCGTGTAGAGCGGGCCGAAGCCTGCCGTGCCGACGGTGACGGCGAGATAGGTGACCGCGCTGTTCAAGCCCATGATGGTGCCGCGCCGCGACGGGTCGAGCGCGGTGAGGCGCATGACCAGCACGTTCAGCCCGAAATGGTTGGCAAGGCCCCAGACCCCGATCGTCGCGATCAGCAGGCCGAAGCCGCCGCTTGCCAGGGCAATCGCGACATAGACGGCGGCGACCAGCAGATAGGCAAAGGGCATGACGCGACGGGCGCCGAGGCGATCGATAACGCCGTCGAGCAAGGCGGCCGCGCCGAAGCCGAGACCGTAGGCGACCGCCGCCAGGCCATTGGCGCTGACCGGCTCGCCGAGGGCTTGGTGGAGATGATCGCCGAGATAGCCGTAGACGCCGTAGAAGGCGGTCATGAAGGCGCCACAGGCAATGAGCAGCGGCAGGATGCCGGGAACGGCGAGCGCGCCAAGCGGCGACGGCGCTGGGCCGCTTTTCTTGGTATCGTGCAGCGAACTCATCGCCAGGCCGGCAACGGCCGTTCCTGCGAGCATTGCAACGGCCGCGAAGACGGCACGCCAATGGATGAGATCGGCCAGCACCGCCGACAGCGAGACGCCAGCGACCATGGAAAGCGTCCAGCCGGTTAGCACGACGCCGATGGTGCCGCTCTCGCGGCCGGGCGGCGCGATCGCGGCCGAGCTGGCATAGATCGCCGGCATGGCGATACCGGCGGCGATGCCGGCAACGAGCTGGGCGGCCACCAGCATCGCCACCGTCGGCGCCAAGGCGCTGGCGACCAGCGCGATGGCCAGCAGCAGCAATGCGCCCTGAAGCATGCGGCGCGCGCCGATCCGGTCGATGTAGCGGGCAAGGAAGAGCGCGCTGGCCGACGTGCCGAGGCCGAAGGCGGCGGCAGCCGACATCACCGCCGGCACGCTGGCGCCGAACGATGCCGCGACGGCCGGCGCGATCGGTCCGAGAACAAGCGAATTGGAGCCGATTACGGCGATGCAGCCGGTCAGCAGATAGGCCGTGGCCGGGATCGGCGCGCGCGGCGCCTCAGTCATAATTACTGATTGATTGCTGTTCGACATATCATCATAATGGCCGAATTAAATTCCGCATCAATGGAGAATTTCCATATGGACGCAGAAACAGATGACATTCAGCGGAACAAGCATCCAGCCCGGGAGGTCGACCCTATCGACCGAAAGATATTAGGCGTCCTGGTCGAGGACGCGACCATCAGCTATGCCGAGCTCGGTGAGCGCGTCGGCCTGTCGGCGCCGGCGGCGCATGAGCGGGTCAAGCGGCTGAAGCGCAGCGGCGCCATCCGCGCCACATCGGCGATCATCGATCCGAGGGCGGTGAAGAAGCCGCTGCTTGCCTTCGTGCATATCGACACAAGGGGCTGGGGCAAGACGCCGGAGCTGATGGCGGTCTCGAAATATCCGGAGGTCGAGGAGATCCACACGGTCGCCGGCGACACCTGCATGCTGCTCAAGGTGCGCACCGAGGACACGCGCGCGCTGGAGGGCCTGCTGGCCCGTCTCTATGACACGCCCGGCGTCACCTCGACACGCAGCTATGTGGTGCTCTCGACCTATCTCGAGCGGCCGGTGCAGCCCGAGATCACGAACGAATGGCCGGCGCCGAAACATATGGCGACACCGGTTTATTAAGTCGCCGTGAGCTGGCGGCGCGTGGAACGCGCCAGCAGGTAAATCGCCGCGACATGCGTGATCATCAGCAGCGGCACGTAGAGGATCGGGATCGCGTAAGCCGCGCCCAACTGTCCGGCCTGCCCCGGAAGGTCGAGCACGGTGCCGTGATAATAGTCGCCGACAATGTCCACCACGCCTACGAGGTTAAAGGCGACGACCAGCGGCCAGAAGATCACAGGCCTCGCCACGGTGAATAGCGTCAGCATGGCGAGCAAGCCGGTGGCGAAGTCGCCATAGGCGGCGAAGCTTGCGAAGGCAGGTGCAAGGTCGGGGCCCACGACGCCCGGGATGAGGAAGACGAGCCCGAAGAAGCGGAAGCTGTGCAGCGTTGCGATGGCGCGCTGCGCCTCTATCGGCTCCATCGACCTCAGCCTTGGCCAGATATAGGCGGCGAAGCAAAGCAGCCACGGCACGTAGCCGAGCACGAGATGGATGTTGAAGATCATCGCAGGTGACATCTTCGCCTCCTATCAAGCCTTGGCCGGAACGGCCTCGAACACTGCCGTCAGAATGCCCAGCCGTCCCTCCATGAGATTTCGCCCGAGATTGGTGGCGAAGTCGGCGAAACCCTGGCCCATGACGACCCCGAGATTCAGGGACGGCGGCGGGCCGGAGGCACGGAGCTCGGCAAACCAGGCCTTGGCGGCAGCCGTGTCGTCGCGGCGGACGAGCGTGCCGAAGCCGGCGGCTTCGATCGCCTCGCAGGTCGCCTCGGCCGTCAGCAGGAAGCTTTCGCGCGGCGTCTTCGCCCAGGGCACCGGATAGTGCGGATCGCCGCCATTGAGCACGACGTCGAAGGTCGCGAATTTTCCACCCGGTTTCAGCACGCGCCTGATCTCGCGGTAGAGCAACGGCCGGTCGGCGATGTTCATCGCCACATGCTGCAAGAGCGCGGCATCGAAACGGCTGTTTTCGAAAGGCAGCGCCAGCGCGCTGCCGGCTTCGAACGACACTTTGTCGTCTTGGCCGGTGCGCGTGGTCAGGTAACGCGCGGCCTCGACGAAGGGTTCGCTGAGATCGACGCCGGTCACCGCGCAGCCATAGGTCTCGGCAAGAAACCTGGCCGGCCCGCCGACGCCCGATCCGACGTCGAGCACGAACATGCCGGCGGTGATGGCGGCAAGGTTGGCGAGCTCCGCCGTCGCGGCCAGCCCGCGGGTATGGAACTGGTCGAGGGTCGCCAGCTGTTCGGGCTTCAGCCGCTGTTGCTCAGGCCCAAACACCGCCAGTGCGTTCTTCAATCGATCGGTCAAGCCGGTCGCGCGATAGTGATCGCGCACGCGATCGAGTTCATCGGTCATTGCCACTTCCCTTCAGGCTTCCAAAGTCATGGAAGAAATACGGCCGCTTTCCGCGAACCACTATCCACGATAATGTCGATGGGTCATGAAGCAGAACTTCACAGTCAGGCACGGCGCGCTCGACGGCGTCGAAGCATTCCTGAGCGTCGCAAGGCATCGCAATTTCCGCAAGGCGGCCGCCGAGCTCGCCGTCACGCCGTCAGCGATCAGCCAGGCGATACGAACGCTCGAGGCGCGCATCGGCACCGCGCTGTTCATCCGCACGACTCGCAGCGTCGGCCTTACCGAAGCCGGCGAGCGCTTCTTCGCCCGCGCACGGCCCGCCTTCGAGGAACTGATCGCGGCGAGCGAGATCGCGCGCGGGATGGGCCAGCGGCCGGCGGGGCTCTTGCGCCTCTCGGTACCGCCGGCCGTGGTGCCGATGCTGCTGGAGCCGATGGTCGCCTCCTTCTGCCAGACCTATCCCGAGATCGAGCTGGAGATCGTCGCCAGCGGCGAGCTCGCCGATCTCGCCGCCGAGGGATTCGACGCCGGCATCCGGATGGGCGACTTGATCGCGCCCGACATGGTCGCGGTCCGTCTGACGCCCTCCTTTCCGATGGCGGTCGTCGGCAGTCCGGACTACTTGCGCCAGCGCGCGGCGCCCGAGCGCATCGAGGACCTGCGCGACCACGCCTGCCTGCGCCTGCGCCGCTCGAATGGTTCGGTCGCGCCCTGGTCCTTTGTCGACGGCAACAAGGCCGTCGAGGCAATCGTGTCGGGACCGCTCATCGCGCACGACTACCCGTCGCTGCTCGGCGCGGCGATCCAGGGTGTCGGGCTGGCACAGGTGCCGGGCCCGATCGCCGAAGCGCCGATCGCCGACGGGCGACTGCAGGCGCTGCTCGGCCGCTTCGCGGTAACCACGCCGGGCGTTTTCCTGTATTATCCGGAAAGGCACCAAGTGCTGCCCAAGCTGCGCGCTTTCATCGACCACATCAGGCAGCCGGGCGGCGCTGACGTCCCCCGAAGCGCTCGGGCAGGCGGCGGCAAAGCTGATGCTTCGAAGGCCCGTGAAGGCGGTTGAGCCAGGCAATAAGCCGCTCGACCGAACAGAGCGGCTTCGGCGATGCCGGCCGCATGCGCCGCGCCTTCATGAGGAGCTTCGGCCAACCACCGCAAGCGATCCGGCGTGCGGAACGCGAAGGTAACGCTTCTAAACCCTTATCCCTTGTGCCACGCAAGCATTCTGCGGATCTCCTCGCGTTTTTCTTGCGACAGACCCGAGAGTAAGTCCTCGTCCAGATATCCTTGCCGGATGAGAGTTGCGAAAACGACGGTCAGTTGCGAATAGCGATAGTCGAACGTCCGATCCAAATCGCGACGTTGCTCCTTCAGATATTCCTCGACCTCCCACATCTCGGAGGGTGTGGTCGCGGCGTTCGCCCGTCTTTTGAATTCGGCCATGATGCTGGCCAGTGCCCTCTCAAGAGCCTTGTCATATGCGGCGCGGGCAACTTTCTTTTCAGAGGGCGACCAACTAAGCTCATTCAAGGTCATAGGACATCTTCCACGAAGGAGTCGGGCGGTGGATATTATCCTAACCGGGTCGCCTTTGTGACCTGTTTTCCGCTTCGCCGCACCTTGGCGGAACACCGCGCATGGCGGCCATCATTCTGCGGCGCGAGATGCGATCAGTGATCGAATACGTTCCGCATCCGACTGCGTGACGGGATTGTAGACGATCATGCCGAGTTCCGGGCGGCCGTCGACCGCGAAGACCGAGAACTCCAGCTCGATCAGTCCGATCTCGGGATGCCGCAGACGCTTCACGCCCTCGCCATGCGCCGCAACGACGTCATTGTCGCGCCACAGTGCCGCGAACTCGGGGCTGATCCTGGAAAGCTCCTCGACCAGTTCCGTGACCTCCGCGCCGGCGCCGGCGCGGACGGCGTCGGCTCTGAAGGATCCGACCACGAAACGCGCGACGCTCTGCCAGTCGTCCTGCGCGTCACGCACGCGCGAATTGCCGAACATCAGGCGCAGGATGTTGCGCTGCTCGCGCGGCAGCTTGGAATAGTCCGTCAGCATCGCGGCCGCCGCACGGTTCCAGGCAACCACGTCCCAGGTCGCGGTCTTGATGATCGCCGCGCTCGGGTCCAAAGCGTCGAGGACACGCTGGAGTCGCGGCGTCACGCTGTCCACGCTTTTGTAGCGAACTTCCGGAGGCCGCCCGAGACCAAGCATGAACAAATGCTCGCGTTCGGGCTCGGTCAGCATCAGCCCGGTCGCGATGCGGTTGAGCACGTCGGCGGACGGCGCGCCGCCCCGCCCCTGCTCCAGCCAGGTATACCAGGTCGGGCTGATATTGGCGCGCTGCGCCACCTCCTCGCGGCGCAAACCTTGTGTGCGCCGGCGCCCCGTGGCGAAACCGAAGGCGGCGGGATCGAGCCGCATGCGGCGATCGCGAAGAAAGGTGCCAAGCCTGTTGGTCGTCTCGACGGGCATTGCGAACCTATTGACCATTATACCATGATAAAGTCACTACTTTAACAGAATGATTTATAGCGCAAATAAGGCCTCCGAACAACCACAGGAGACCCTCCCATGCGTGTATTCCTTACCGGCGCGACCGGCTTCATCGGTTCCAGGATCGTGCCCGAACTTCTTGCCGCCGGCCATAAGGTGCTTGGCCTGACCCGCTCCGACGCCGGTGCGCGGTCGCTTGTTGCCGCCGGCGCCGAGCCGCATCGCGGCGACCTCGAAGACCTCGACAGCCTGCGCGACGGCGCGGCGAAATCGGATGCGGTGATCCACACCGCCTTCGACCACAATTTCTCGAATTTCGCCGCGAATTGCGAGAAGGACAAGCGCGTCATCGAAGCGCTGGGCGGCGCGCTCGCCGGCTCGGACCGGCTGCTCATCATCACGTCGGGTGTGGGCATGGGATCCGCCGAACACGGACAGCCGGCGAGAGAAGACGTGTTCAATACCGACCATCCCAATCCGCGCATCCTGTCGGAGCTTACCGGCGCGGCGATGGCGGAGAAGGGCGTCAAGGTGTCGGTGGTGCGGCTGCCGCAGGTGCATGACACGGTGAAGCAAGGCCTGATCACACCGCTGATCGCGCAGACGCGCGCCAAGGGCGTGTCCGCCTATCTTGGCGAAGGCCGCAACCGGTGGTCGGCGGCGCATGTGCTGGATGTCGCGAAGCTCTACCAGTTGGCGCTGGACAAGCAGGAAGCCGGCGTGCGCTACAACGCCGTCGCGGAGGAGGGCATTCCGGTGCGCGAGATCGCGGAAGTGATCGGCGCCGGTCTCGACGTGCCGGTGGTCTCGCTCTCGCAGGAAGAGGCTGCCGACCATTTCGGATGGCTTGCCATGTTCGCCAGCCTCGACATGCAAGCGTCGAGCGAATGGACGCGTGCGCATCTCGGCTGGCAGCCTACCGGATCCGGCCTCATCGCCGATCTCGAGCGAATGGATTACAAGCAGGCGGCCGCAGCCTAGCCTGGTCCTCCGGCGGTTCAGCGACCCGGCTGAACCGCCGTTCGCTCTAAGCTCGAAGCAGATCCGCCAAGCTGTCGGACTTCTCCACCTTGTCGGTAAGGTCGAGTCCGGACAGCAGGTCGACCAGATGGCTGTTCATCAGGGCGGCGGCGTCGGCGCTGTCGCCGGCCTCGATCGCGTCGACCAGCGCGTGGTGGGCGTGCTTCTCGCAGGTGGCGTCGCGGCGCTTCCAGTAGAGCGCGATGATTAGCGAGGAGTGCGAAACGAGATCGCGCACGAAGTTGGTGAATACCGAATGCGCGGCGATCTCGGCGATGCCGACGTGGAAGCGCGCCGACAGCATGATGGCGTCGCTGTCGCGGCCGGCATGCAGCGCGTCGTGCTCCTTCTCCAGGTGTGACCGCAATTGCACGATATCGGACGGCACCGCCGTCCTGGCGGCGAGCGCGGCCACCTTGGGTTCGATCAGCGCCCTCGCCTCGAACACCTCCCGAGCCTCGATCTTCGACGGCTGCGCGACAAAGGCGCCGCGATTGGGCTCCAGCCGCGCCAGCCGGTCATGGGCAAGGGCCTGCAGCGCGGACCGGACCACCGTGCGGCTCACCGAATAGATCGAGGCCAACTCGTCTTCCGGCAATTTGGTACCCGGCGCGAGACGATGGCTGACGATGGCGTCCCTCAGCCCATAATAGATCGGCGACCAGCGCGCGGCCGGCTTGTCGTCCCGATCTTCTTCCTTGAGTACCGTCAACATGCTTTCAATGCGCAGGCCCGAAATGGCCCGATCTGCCCCCCAAATCGCCGGCAGCCCATCCAATCTAGTATCGCTCGCGCGGCGGTCAATCCCACCTGCCCGGGCGCCGGCCGGCCGTCCGCCAGCATGAAGCCGCCTAGACTAGACGACTTCGACTTCCGTGGGCGACAGCGGTGCGAACATGCCGGCGAACTGTTTGCCGCGCGGCGCGGCATAGCCGCCGATCTTCGATGTCCTCAAGCCCACCTTGCACAGGCTCTCGGCCAGCGTGACGGCACAGACGACGCCATCGAGCACCGGAACGCCATGTTCTTCCGAAAGGCTTTTGGCAAGGTCGGCCATGCCGGCGCAGCCGAGCACGATGGCTTCGGCATGATCCTCGCTTATGGCGCGCGCGATCTCCTGCGATATCTTGTGCCTTGCATTCGAGCCCGGACGTTCGAGCTCAAGCACGGCGACTTCCGACGAGCGCACCTTGGCGCAGCGCGAGGCGAGACCGTATTTCGCCAGATTGTGCTCGATTGCGGGCACCGAGCGGGCAAGCGTGGTGACGACGCTGAACTTGCCGGCGATCAGGCTCGCCATATGGAACGCCGCCTCGCCGATGCCGATAACGGGGGCTCCGCTGGCACAGCGCGCTGCGTCGAGCCCGGTGTCGTCGAAACAGGCAATCACATAGGCATCGGCCGCCGGCGCCTTGCTCATCTCGGCAATGATGCCCGGCACGGCGAAGACCTCGTCGAAGTAGCCCTCGATGCTTGGCGGACCGTCGGCCGGATTGACCGCCAGGATTTCGGTTCCCGCGGAGGCGACGCTTTGCGCCGCCTCGCCGATCTTGACGGTCATCGAGGCGGTCGTGTTGGGGTTGATGACGAGTATGCGCATTGAAATCAGCCTCAGATCTCGCCGCCGAGATAAAGACGCTTGACCCGGTCGTCGGTCAGCAATTCGGCGGAGTTGCCACTCAGCGCGACGCTGCCGGTGGTGAGCGCATAAGCGCGCTGCGAGATACGCAGCGCCATGCGCGAATTCTGCTCAACCAGCAGCACGCTGACCTTCTCATCGCGGTTGATGGCGACGATCGAGCGGGCGATGTCCTGGACGAGTTTTGGCGCGACGCCGAGCGACGGCTCGTCAAGCAGCAGGAGCTTCGGCTTCGCCATCAGCGCGCGGCCGATGACCAGCATCTGCTGTTCGCCGCCGCTCATCGTGCCGGCGGCCTGCGAGAAGCGCTCCTTCAGCCGCGGAAAGCGCCCCAGAACCATCTCCATCGACGCGGCGATCTCGGATTTGCTGGTGCGGGTGAAAGCGCCCATCAGGAGGTTGTCCCTGACCGACATGAAGGGGAAGACGCGGCGTCCTTCCGGCACCATGGCGATACCCATCTTGACGATTTCGTCGGGAGCGGCGGCGTCGATGCGCTTGCCGCCATAATGGATCTCGCCTGACCTGATCTTGCGCAAGCCGGTGATGGCGCGAAGGATCGACGACTTGCCGGCGCCGTTGGCGCCGATCAGCGCGACGGTCTCGCCCTCGTTGACCTCGAGCGAGACGCCTTTCAGCGCATACACGTGATCGTAATAAAGCTCGACATTGGCGAAGTTCAGGATCTGGTTCATAGGCCGATCGCCTCGTCTTCGCTGCCCAGATAGGCTTCGATCACCTTCTCGTTGGCCTGGATTTCCGACGGCGTTCCTTCGGCGATCTTCTGCCCGAAATTGAGGACCACGATGCGGTCCGAGATTTTCATCACGGCCGGCATATCGTGCTCGACGAGCAGGATGGTGAGGCCGAGATCGCGCAGGCGCCGCACCATCGCCACCATGCGCATCGTTTCGTCGTGGTTCATGCCGGCGAAGGGCTCGTCGAGCAGCAAGATCGAAGGATCGGTGGCAAGGCCGATGGCGATGCCCAGCGCCCGTAAATGGCCGTGCGGCAGGTTGCGGGCGGTCTCATTGGCAAGCGAGGAGAGGCCGAGCAGCGCCAGGATTTCGTCGGCGGAGGCGCCGAAGGCCACCTCGTCGGCCTTCGCCACGCCGGTGCCGAGGAAAAAGCCGAGAAGGCTTGCCTTCGAGCGCAGGTGATGCGCGATGACGACGTTGTCGCGCACGCTCATGTTCTTGAAGATGGTGGTCTCCTGAAAGGTGCGCACGACGCCCTTGCGGGCGGCGATATGCGGCGCCATGCCTGAGATGCGTTCGCCCTTCAGGCGCACCTCGCCCGTCGTGGGCTTGAGGAAGGACGAGATCAGCTTGAACAAAGTCGACTTGCCGGCGCCGTTCGGGCCGATCACCGACAGGATTTCCTTCTCGCGCACCGAGAAGGAAATGTTGTTGACAGCGACCAGACCGCCGAAGCGCTTGGTGATGCCAGAGACTTCGAGCATTTCGGCCATGGCTCAAGCCTTCTTCCGGATCGAAGCCGCGAGGCTGAGCAGGCCGTTGGGCAGCACCAGCATCAGGACGATCATCAGGCCGGAATAGATGAGCAATTGGAATCGGCCGGTCTGGAACAGGAGGTCCCAGCCGAAATAGAGCACGAGCGTGCCGAGCATCGGACCGAACACATAGCCGAGGCCGCCGAGGAAACAGTTCAGCATGAAGTTGACGGAATCGGTGACCGTGAAGCTCGACGGATAGATCGATTGCGAGATGGCGGCAAAGATGGCGCCGGAAACGCCCCCGAAGAAGGACGACACGGCATAGGCAATGACGCGCAGATAGGCGATATTGACGCCGATCGAGGACGCAAGCTCCTCATTCTGCTGCAGCGACTGGCACAGTTTGCCCATGCGCGAATTGACCAGCCGGTACATGACCCCGAAGCAGACCACCATCAGCGTGACCGCCAGCAGATAGAAGGCGAGCCGCGAATTCTGCAGCGTGGCGAAATCCGGAATGATGGTCAGGCCGAAGACCGACAGCGCGCCGGGCAGCGGGATGCTGACGATGCCCTTGGCGCCGTTGGTGATCGGCAGCGCCAGCGCGAGCAGCCGCGCCACCTCCGTCAGCACCAGCGTGACCATGGCGAAATAGACGCCACGCAGCCGCAGGATCGGCAGGCCGATCAGCACGCTCGCAGCGGCGCAAAAAAGTCCGGCCACCGGCAAGGTCAACCAGAACGACCAGCCATAGTTCATCACCAGTATGGCCGAGACGTAGCCGCCCATCAGCGCATAGGCACCCTGGCCGATGTTGATGCGGCCGATATAGAAGGTGAGCCAGACACCTGCGCTGGCGATGCTGAGCAGCGCCACCGAGGTCAACGTGTAGTAGAGATCAAAACGGCCGCTTGCCGAGATCGCGGCCGGCACGGCGATGAAGACGATCGCCAGGAAGGCCGCGACCGATGCGATTTTCATGTTGCGGTTGCGGGTCATGGCGCCATCAACCCCACGGCTTGCCCATCAGCCCGTTGGGACGGACCGACAGGAACACCATCAGGGCAGCGAATATGACGAGGTAGGTCACGTCGCCATATTCGCGCAGCACGGTGAGCCCGACCGACTCCATCATTCCCAGGATGAAGCCGCCAGCGATCGCGCCGCCGACGACGCCGGCGCCGCCGATCATCACCATCAGGAAGGCCTTGATCGAGATCGGCCCGCCAATGCCCGAATTGACGCCGGTGATGGTGACCAGCAGCCCGCCGACGACGCCCGCGAGCATGGCGCCCATGGCAAAGCCGATCATCGAATAGCGATCGACGCGGACGCCCATCAGCTGGGCCGCGACGCGATCCTGGGCAAGCGCGCGCATGGCCCGCCCAACCCGGCTGTACTGCATATAGAGCACGAAGGCGGCGATGAAGACGATCGCCAGCACGCCGACGACCATACGATCGTAAGGCATGATGATGCCGGCATCGTTGAAGACGCCCTTGACTATCTTGGGAACGCCGCGCTGCTTTTCGCCGAACAGAAGCAGGATGACGGCGTCGAAGAAAAAGGCCGTCGCGGCAGCGAGCAGCATCGTGCTTTCCTCGCGATGGCTGCGCCTGATGACGGTGCGGAAGAGGAATTTCTCCATCAGCGCGCCGATGATAGCGAGCGTGACGCCGGAGGCGAGCAGCGCCACCACGAAAGGCAGGCCGAGCTGGCCGTAGACGGTGTAGGTGATGAACCCGCCCAGCACATACATCTGCCCGTGAGCGAAATTGAGCACGTTCATCAGGGCGAAGATCAGGGTCAAGCCCAGCGCGATCAGCGCGTATTGGGCACCGAGATACAATCCGTTGGCGATGACCTGTTCCATGGATACCTTCGATCTTCCGCGGGGTCCGGCCTATCGGACCCCGCGGCAAGCTGGAGGAATGACGCTCGAAGGTGGCGCTAGTCGACGGAACCGACGAACAAGGTCTGGAAAGCGCCGTCCTTATATTCGTTGACCACCATCGGCACCGAAAGCTGGCGCTTCTGGCCGAAGGAGGTCATGCCGACATAGCTGAGCTTCGCGTCGCCCTTCAGGAAGGGATTGGGCGCCGAGAAAGTGTCCATGGTCTTCTTGAATTCCTCGACGTTGTTGATGGCCGCCGGATTGGCCTTCAAGGTCTCGATGATGTATTCGAGCGCATAGACCTTGGTGTTTGACTCGTCGTTGTATTCGCCGAACATCTTGGTGTAGCGGGTGACGAATTCCTTCATCGCGTCCGATGCGATCTCCGGCGTGGAGGCGCCGCCGACGGAGATGAAGCCGTTGGCGTATTCGCCGGCGCCCTCTTCCAGGACCTTGGCGTCCTGCGCGGTTTCCGTCGAGATCAGGCCTTCATAGCCGAGCTCGCGGGCGGCGCGGATGAGCAGCGGCGCGTTGGCCGGGGCCACGCCGGACAGGACGAGCAGGTCGGGCTTCAAGGCGACGATCGGCGTCAGCACTGGCGTGAAGTCGCGGGTGTCATTCTGGTAGGTGTCGTTCTGGGCGACGACTTCCAGTCCAAGTGCCTTCGCCGCCTCGACGCCGCTGTCGCGCTGGCTGAGCGGGTCGGATTCATTGGCCGCGACAAAGGCGATCTTCTTCACGCCTTTGTTTTCCTTGAGATATTTGTAGATCGCAGGGCCTGACTGATAGTTGGCGATCATCCCGAGCACCGCATTGGAGGCCGGCTTCTGGTAGAGCGCCTTGGGGAAAGCGTAGGGAAAATAAATGATGCCGTTGGCCTCGGCGACGGGGCGCACCGCGGCGGCGCCGTCATCGACATTCGGCCCGACGACATAGTGGATGCCTTCCTGCGCCATCTTCTCCATGCCGGCGATGGCGCGCTTGGGATCCTTCTGGTCGTCGAAGGTGACGATATTGATCTTGTAGGTGTCGTTGCCGATCTTGACGCCACCTGTCTCGTTGATCCAGGCGGCGCGGGTCTGCATCGAGCGCACGTTCGACGTGCCCCAGGCGGCAGCGGGGCCGCTGGTAACGCCGACGAAGCCGATCTTCAGTTCCTTGTTTTCAGCCTGCGCGGACGAAATGCCGAGAGCGGCAAGCGCCAGGGTCGAGACGGCGCCGAGCGCCATTGATTTCAGAGTCGAGCGACGGTTGATCATAGTTTCAGTTCCCCTTGGTTATCGCGCTTTGTGTTTTGCTCGTAGGCTGCGCGTATAGCGTAAGGGAAACCGGCCGAGGTCGATTGTCAACATCTTTCTTCATTATTGTGTACAATGTCTGGGTCGACTGTGTGCGATGACCCGCAGACCCGCGAGAGGATCGGTATTCAAAAGAGGCCACGTCCGGCCAACCACAGCCACCCCGGCGAACTCCGATAAGTTCGCAGAGACCATAACGCAAAGAGGGTCGAGGCTTGTCGATAACGCTCCGAGGAACGCCGCCCCCAGGGAATCCTACTTCCCGCAATAGTTATCGTTGATGTAGTTCACCGCATTCGCGTCCGGTCCGACGCGGTGATACGCGCAGGCGCCCGCCGCCGTGGTGGTCATCTGCTGATCGTAATAGCGCGGACCGCCGAACAGCGTCTCGATGATGTCGTCGCTGGCTGGAACATAACGCTCCTGTTTGACGACGCGGTAGCGATGCTGTTCGCCAGCGGCGGCCGGGCCCGCCATCATGGCTGCTGCGGCAAGCACGAGCGCGGCGATTGCAAAATATTTCGTCATGGCAGCGACCTTCTGGCAATTCGGATCTGCAGCATAGTCAAAATCGCCAGTGGAACAAAAGTTCCCGTTTCGCACTCGCGGCCGGTGAGTTCCTCGACACAGAAATTTGTGCGATGCGCATCATGGATAGGGGAGCAGTTCGCGCTCGAGGTGTCGATCGATCGCCGCCACGTTCAGCAGCAGCATTTGAGCGATCAGCAAGGATGGGGTGCGACAAAAACCGCAGCCGAGACCAAGACTCCTGTATGTTCGCCCGATTGCGATCAAGGAATTAGGAAGGAACTACCCAATGGACTTGTTCAAACTGGACGGCGACGTCGCGCTGGTCACCGGCGCCGGCAGCGGCATCGGTCAGGCCATAGCGGTCGGCCTTGCTGAGGCCGGTGCCGACGTCGCGTGCTTCGGTCACGCCTCGAAGGGAGGGCTCGAGGCGACGGCGCAGAGGATCACCGCGCTCGGCCGCAAGGCGCTTGCGATAACCGGCTCGGTGACTTCGGAAACCGATCTTGCCGCCGCCGTCGAGCGTATCGAAAGGGAGCTCGGCCCGCTTACGGTTGCCGTCAACAATGCAGGTATAGGCGGCGCACACGCGGCCGAGACCTTGCCGCTGGCCACGTGGGAAGAACTTTACGGCATCAATGTCGGCGGTGTGTTCTTGTCCTGCCAGGCCGAGGCTCGCGTGATGCTGCCGCGCCGCAAGGGATCGATCATCAACGTGGCCTCCATGTCCGGCTCGATCGTCAACCGTGGTCTCCTCCAGACGCACTACAACTCGTCGAAGGCAGCGGTCATTCACATGACCAAGAGCCTGGCGATGGAATGGTCGGACCGCGGACTGCGGCTCAACGTGCTCAGCCCCGGATACACGCTGACCCCGATGAACCGGAGGCCGGAAGTGGCCGAGCAAGTGAAGAACTTCGAGCGCGATACGCCCATGGGTCGCCTCGCGGCACCCGAGGAGATGATAGGCCCGGCGGTGTTTCTGGCCAGTCGAGCCGCGTCTTTCGTTACCGGCATCGATCTCATCGTGGATGGCGGCTTCGTGTGCTGGTAGCAGAAGCGAAGCGCGGCGCGCTTCGTACTTAAATCGAAGGACGTCGCGGCCTTGGCAAAGGCCGCGGGAAACGCGTCGCGATCCGACCCGAAACCGGGATCCGCCGTTGCATTTGTGCCAGGTCGCCCGCCTTCTCAAGCGCAGCGGCCGGCAGTGGCTAGTTATGGTGGATTTCCGTGCCGAGCACCTTCAGACACTCACGAATGAAGGCAGCAAGTGCGGTCCACCCTTTGGCCGAAACCATCGTGCCGTCTACATAGGCGTCGGTGGGCGAGAGGTCGATATAGGTGCCGCCCGCAAGGGTGACCTCCGGCTCGCAGGCCGCCAGCGCACCGACCTTCTTGCCGCGCACGACACCATCCACCGCTATCAGAATCTGCACGCCGTGGCAGATCGTGAAGATCGGCTTCCTGGTCTCGTGGAAGTGGCGGACCATGGCCTGAACGCGCTTGTCGGTGCGGATGTATTCCGGTCCGCGGCCGCCGGCGCAGTAGACCGCATCATACTGGTCGATCTGCCTTTCCGCCTCCGAAAACGTCTTGTTGATCAGCGCGTAGTGTCCGGGCTTCTCGGTATAGGTCTGGTCGCCCTCAAAGTCGTGCAGCGAGGTCTTGATCCGGTCTCCGGCGTTCTTGTCGGGGCACACGACATGGATGGTATGGCCTACAGCTTCCATGGCCTGCTGATAGACGAAGATTTCGTATTCCTCGGTGAACTCTCCGGTCAGCATCAGTATCTTTTTGGCTGGCATGGTCTTCCTCTCGGTTGCGTGGCAGTGCAAGGCGCGCCTTGGGTTTTGGGCATCGGATTGTGGATGTCAGCAAAGGGCATGTTTCACCCGCCTGGAACGTCCGGCCGCCTATTCGAACGCAGGCAGGAGCCTGTCGCGCGAGTTCTCGATGTGCACCCGCATGGCCCTTCGCGCCGCGTTCGCATCGCCGGCTGCGAAAGCCGAGAGAATGGCTTCGTGCTCGTCGAGAGCCTCCTCGGTTACGCGCGAGTGGTACATCAGCCGGAAAATGTGAAAATGCGTGTGCTGGTGGTTCAGCGTCTCGCGGATGATCTCGTTCTGCGCGAACTCCATGATCTTGTCATGGAAGATCGCATCCTGGCGGGCGAAGTTGGAATAGCGAAGGCGCTCGTCCCTGCCCTCGCCGCGGGTCATGACCCCCGCCGCCTCTTGCAGGGCCGCCAGCCGGGCAGCGTCCAGGCCGGCCGCTGCCTTGGCCGCGGCGGCAGGCTCAAGCAAAAGGCGCAATTCGTAAAGCTCGTCAAAACGCCGGCGTGTGATCTGCGGTGCGGCGCGATAGCCGATCAGATGGGTCTTGATCACCAGGCCTTCGCCTTCCAGACGCCCGAGAGCCTCGCGGATCGGCGTATGCGAGACATCCAGCTCCCGGACGAGATTGTCCACGGTTATGCGCGACCCCGGCGCGATCTTGAGCGACATGAGTTGCTGGAAGATCGCCTCGTAGACGTCTCCCGCGAGGCTGTTTGCGCGCTGGATTCTGCCCGTCGGCCGCGCGTCATCATCAAGCTTCACATCGGGGTTCTGCATCTTTTTGCCTCTTGACAGGAAGGACCACTAACACGATGCTCCGGCCAATTCAATCCTATATCCTATACGATTTTATAGCGGATACGCCTAAATGGAAGCGATGGATCGCCGATCCATACTGGAAGGGCTCACTCGATGACCTTGTTCGCCGCAGCGCGATTGCCGCGTGAAATCTTATTCGGCAAAGGCCAGCGCCAGGTGCTGCCGCAGGTCGCATCCAGGCATGGCAAGCGCGCGCTCGTCTGCACGGACGAGCGCTTCGCGGCAACGGCCATATTCGGCGAGATGATGGCCGCGCTGAGGAATACCTCGGTTGAAATCCTTGTCCATGACCGCACTCTGCCGGACGTGCCTCGGGACAGCGTCGCGGTCTGTGTTGCCGAGGCGAAGGATTTCAAACCCGACATGGTCGTTGGGATCGGTGGCGGAAGCTGCCTCGACATGGCCAAATGCGCGGCGCTGCTGATCAGTCATGGCGGCAGGCTTCAGGACTACTATGGCGAGTTCAAGGTCCCGGGCCCAACGCTGCCGCTGATTGCCGTGCCGACCACCGCCGGCACCGGCTCGGAGGTGACGCCCGTAGCCGTCATTTCCGATCCGGAGCGCCTGCTGAAGGTCGGCATTTCAAGTCCTCACCTCATCGCCGCCGTCGCGCTATGCGACCCGGAGCTGACCGCGACTTGCCCGCCCGCGCTCACGGCAATTGCAGGCGCCGATGCCCTGACGCACGCCATCGAAGCCTTTACGGCGGCGAGACGCGGAACCGATCCGACACTGCCGCAGCAGCACGTCTTTGTGGGCAAGAGCGCTCTCACCGACCATTTCGCGCTATTGGCCGTCAAGCTTCTTGGCCGCAGCCTGGAAAGGGCCTACCGGGACGGTGCGGACGAGGATGCGCGCGCCGATGTGATGATGGGCGCCTTGGCGGCCGGCTGCGCCTTCGGCACGGCCGGGACGGCCGCCGCCCATGCCGTGCAATATCCGGTTGGCGCGCTCACCCACACGCCGCATGGGTTGGGGGTGGCGACCATGCTTCCCTATGTGATGAACTACAACCTGCCCGCCGCCGCCAGCGAGTTTGCCGAGGTTGGTGCAGCACTCGGTCTTCCCCATGCCGACATTGAACTCAAGGACAGGGCTTCCGCGACCATCGCAGAGGTCTCACGGCTTTTCGGCTCGATCGGCATCACACGGACGCTGGCCGAGCTGGGCTTGCCTGCCGGCAAGATCGAGTGGACCGCCGAGCAGGCGCTCGGCATCGACCGCCTGATCAAGAACAACCCCCGCCCTTTCGACGCCGCCGCGATGCGACGGCTGGTGCGAGCGGCCTATGACGGCGACATGCCCGCCGTTCTGATGTGAAACAGGAGACACCTCATGAACGCTTCTCCAGGGCTTTTGGACGAGGAGGACATCTCCGAATATGCCACGTTCTCACACGGGCTCTATATCGGCGGGCAATGGCGGCCCTCGTCGGACGGGCGCGTTATCGAGGTGGTCGATCCATCGACGGAATCCGTCATCGCGGCTGTTCCCGATGCTACGCTCGCTGACGCCGCGGCCGCCGTCGACGCCGCGGCCAAGGCGGCGGCTGCTTGGCGCGAAACGGCCCCACGCAAACGGTCGGAGATCCTGAGACGTTGCTTCGAACTGATGACCCAGCGGGCGGAGACGCTGGCCGTGCTGATTTCGTTGGAGAACGGCAAGGCGCTGCGCGATGCACGCAGCGAAGTCGCTTATGCGGCCGAGTTCTTTCGGTGGAACGCCGAGGAAGCGGTTCGCATCAGCGGCGAGTTCGGCCTTGCGCCTTCCGGCGCAAACCGCATCGTCATCGACTACCAGCCGATCGGCATATGTGTGCTGATCACGCCATGGAATTTTCCAGCTGCCATGGCCACACGCAAGATCGCGCCCGCGCTCGCAGCCGGCTGTACCGTGATCCTGAAGCCCGCCAGCGAAACGCCGCTGACTGCCTATGCGCTTGCCGCGCTGTATGAGGACGCCGGCGTCCCGCCCGGTGTCGTGAACGTTCTCACCACGTCCAATCCGGGACCGCTGACCGCTGCCATGCTCGCCGACCCGCGAATGCGCAAACTCTCGTTCACCGGCTCCACCGGCGTTGGGCGCGTTCTTCTGGCCGAAGCCGCCAGGCACGTCATCTCCTGTTCGATGGAGCTTGGCGGCAACGCTCCCTTTGTCGTGTTCGACGACGCCGACCTGGAGGCAGCGCTCGACGGAGCGATGATTGCCAAGATGCGCAACGCCGGCGAAGCATGCACTGCCGCCAACCGGCTTTATGTCCAGGCGGGTATCCATGATGCTTTCGCGGAGGGACTGCGCAAGCGCATGGCCGCCCTCAAGGTAGGCCCCGGCACGGACGTCGAGACCGAATGCGGCCCGATGATCACTCGCAAAGCCATCGAGAAAATCGACCGGCTTGTCAAAGACGCGGTCCGTCGCGGTGCAAAGGTGCTGTGCGGAGGCGCAGCCTCGGATGACAAGGGCTATTTCTACCCGCCGACGGTTCTTTGCGACGTTGCCCCGGATGCGGAGATGGCGCACGAGGAAATATTCGGTCCCGTCGCTCCAATCATGCGCTTCGACGATGAGGCCGAAGTCATCGCGCGCGCCAACGACACCGAATACGGGTTGGCGGCCTACATCTACACGCGCGATCTGGCCAAGGGCATGCGCGTGGCATCAAGGATCGAGTCGGGTATGATAGCGCTGAACCGGGGCCTGATGTCCGACCCTGCGGCTCCCTTCGGCGGCGTCAAGCAGAGCGGCCTGGGACGCGAAGGCGGGCAAAAGCACGGCATCAGCGAGTTCCTGGAAGCCAAGTATATCGCCGTGACGATGTGAGGGCGCAGGCATGACCAGGGATCCGTTTCGCATCCGCGACCACGTTACGGAGTTCGACGATATCGTCGCCGAGATCGTTCGCCGCAGCGCGGAGACCCGGGCGAAAATCCCGAGCGTCGCCGATATCGCCTACGGACCGGACGCCGCCGAAACCGTCGATCTGTTCTGTCCCCTGGGAAAACGCGATCGCCTGCCGGTGCACATGTTCATCCACGGCGGCTACTGGCGCATGTTCTCCAAGCGCGATTATTCCTATGTCGCGGACACGGTGACGCGGGCGGGCGCGATCGCGATCATCGTCGACTATTCACTGATGCCCTCGGTGAGGATGGCCGCCATCGTCGAGCAGGTGCGCCGAGCCAAGCGTTGGGTGCTCGAGCACATCGCCGAGCATGGCGGCGATTGCGGCCGCCTGACGGTCAGCGGGCACTCCGCCGGCGCCCATCTGGCGACGATGCTGTTCAACGATGACGGCCGATCATCAAGCGTTAAAGGCGCGCTGCTGCTTGGCGGCTTGTACGAGTTGAAGCCGCTGCAGACCTCCTTCCTTGCCGCCGAGATCGCCATAACGGACGAGGAGGCCGCCAGCCTGTCGCCGCTGACACATCGCTTCGATCCCGCCGTAGAGGTCGAGATTGCTGTTGGAGCCGAGGAAACGCCGCCGTTTCACAGCCAGGCCGAGGCATTTGCGAAGCATCTGCGAAAACAAGGGCTGGCAGTCTCTCAAACCGCCCTCTCCGGTGCCAATCACATGAGCAGCGTTCGCGACCTTGGAGTGAGTGGAACCGAGGCATCGGATCGTCTGGCCAAGCTCATCGCCACATAGAGCCCTATCCAGATACCGGGCCGCTGGCCTGCGAAGTGGAATGCTGCGCTCAATCCCGCTCAAGCGGCGCAGGCCGCAAGCGCGCCGGCTGCATGGGGCGGCTATGGCGACAAAAGCGTCAAACCGTAAGAGACCGTAGCCGCTCAAAAAGTTCCCCGCGTTGAAGGCTGCCGTCGCCCGAACCATCAGATGCGCAAGCGTCTCCGGCGACCTGCCGCGCGTCAGTCGCGCGATATGGACAGCCCGGCGAGAAGCGGCGCGTGCGCGGCAAGCCTGCGGGACATGAACTCGGTGAAGAGCCGCACGCGCTTCGTCTTGCGGGACTCCCCCTGCGTGAGAAGCCAGAGCGTTCCGTACATGTGTAGGTCGGTTCCCGGCACGCGCTTGGCGCGACAGAGAAACATTGTGCGCCTTCGAGCGCTTCATCCGCTCCTTGTGGACTGTCCACACCGCGGGCCCTTCCAAGGAAGGCAGCCAGTTCGACGAGGTCTAGCCACCGGTCACCAAGTCGCTGGCCGGCTCAGATCTCGAGCAGCGCATAGGGCCGGCCCGTCGGCTTCGCGACGTGCATGGCGACATTGTAGACTTTCGCGCCGCCGGGAGTTTGACCTTCGAAGGTGCCTCGATGCGCGTGACCATGCACGACGGCGCTCACCTTGAACCGGTCGATCGTTTCGGCCAGCCGGGAAGAGCCGAGGAACGGGAAGATTTCAGGCGGCTCGCCAGCGACCGTTTCCGCGATCGGGGCGTAGTGAAGCACAACAAGTGTCCGCTTGGCGCGGACTTGCCGCATGGCATTTTCCAGCCGCATCGCCTCGCTGACGCTCTCGGCCACCATGGCCTTGATTGCCGGCTCACCGAAGGACCCGAGCATCCTCGAGCCGAACCCGCCAACAAAACCTTTGACGCCGACAAAGCCGACTTCCATCAGTTCCGTCGCCTGTCCGTCGAGGAGGTAAACGCCGGCCTGGCGAAGTGTCGCCGCTATCTGCTCGGCGCAATCGGATTCGTAGTCGTGGTTGCCGAGCACCGCGACCACGGGAATCGAGCAGGCCCGGAGATCCTCGGCCAAAAGCTCGGCCTCCTTCGGCTTGCCGAGATTGGTGAGGTCGCCGGTAAGCACCAGGACGTCGGCTTCGCGCGAAACCTCGCCGAACAGGTCGCGATGGGAGGTTTGGGCATCTTCCTGAACATGCAGATCTCCTACCGCGGCGACTTTGATTTTGCCGTTTCCGCTCGTTTTGCTTGCCCTGCTTTGTTCAGCCATCGTGAAATTCTCCAACGCCGCCGACACCGGCAAAGCCCCATTCCTTGACATCGATCTCGTAGTCGACCTGCGACAGCAGTCGACCGCGGCAGATCTTCATCCTCGGTGAAGGCAATTGCCGCTGCCTGGCGAGCCGGTCGAGCAGATCGTCAAGCAACCAGTCGGGAATGCGGTCGCGTTCGCTGGGATAGATCCAGCGGAAATTCAGCAACTGCATCAGCAGCACCTCCCAGTGAATGTCGAGATAAGACAGCAGCCTTTGCCAGTCGATCTGCTCATGTGCTTTGAGGATGGTATGGGCGATATCGGCGCCATCGTGCCGTCCCCTGTCCTGGATGAAGCATTTCGACCAGATAAGTTCCGTAGGTCCGATGATCCTGACCCGGCTGCCCAGCAGCTCGACCTGCCGGGCATGCTCCAGCCACTGGTCCTCGACCTGCATGGTGCCGTTGGCGGAAGCAAAGATCACGTCGAAGAAATGCGGACCTTCGAAGACTTTCCCCAGCCAGCGATCGTCCTCGATCACGACGGCGTAGCCGATATCCTTGAAATGGGCGAGGATGCGCGGACAATCGCCTGCCTTGCAGAAGATATCGAGGTCCTTGGTCTGGCGCACGACGCCGGTATAGGCGCTCACCGCATATGTTCCGGCAACCAGAAAAGGAATGTCCGTGGCGGCGAGCTCGCGGATCGCGTGCGTATAGAAAGCTTCCGCCTCCGCGCTCTTCAGCGTCGGCTCCGCCTTGGCGTCGATCACAGGCAGCGTCGCCAGCACGCCCGGCAACTCGTCATCGGCCATCGACCGTTGCTCCGAGCTCAAATCTTCATCCGGGATGTAAACAGCAACCTGACCGGCTGGTTCCGTCGCCGGCGACTGTGGGTGAGCCTCACCTCAGTCCCCTTGCTTGCGGTATAGGCGCTCGGTTGCACGATCGCTCTCGCGGCGTTCGGCCGGCCCTCGGTGCCGGCGGGTCAAAAGAGCATAAACGAGCACGAGCAGGAGAATAATCGGCCCGCCGATCACGACGAAGGCCCACAGATCGACACCGAGCATGGCTTTTCCTTCCCGGTTGGAGGCGGTCGGTCGTCCGGCTAACCGAGTTGGCGGCCAAATGTTCCGCCCACCGTCCGTGCGAGGCGACAGTTAAGCCGATCTCGACTCACGGCCGTGCCCATGCTCGACGAGACGGAACGTAGCGGTCGCGTCCAGGTTTACTGAAGAAGCGCTCTCCATGGAGAATGGGATCGCTGAAGGCATTCCGCAGGCATTGCGGAGCCAATTGAAAGCCCGGTCTGCTTATCCTCGTTGGTGACACAGGAGCGCAGACCGGGCCTGCCTCGGTGAGGGAACTAAGGCCGCCGCAGTCTGCCCCACGATCGGTCGCGCCGCCTTAACATAGGTTGTTGTCGCAAACGCCGATTGAAGGATGATGCCGTGTCCGATCACCGGTTCAGCGGCAAAGCGGCCATGCGCTATCGCAGCAAACGTTTTCGCAAACCGGTCGTGGTGCAGCCAGGTCGCATCGACCGTGACCGCGTCGTCGTGTCGGTGCTGGATGCGGCTGACGTGCTTTTGCACGATTGGCCCAAGCCTCATTTGAGGACACGGCGCCGCGCGATCCAGGCCTGCCTTGCGGTGTTGCGCAATCAGGAGCCGCCAAGGGTCGCACGCCAGGCTTTCATCGCTGCTGCCGAGGACGCCAGAATATTGCTTGGCGACCAGAGCTGAGATCAGGAGGCCGGCGGGTCCGCTGCCCCGGTGTGCTGGCCGCCATCCATGGCGAGCCGAGATTTTGCCCGCCCCGATCTGATCCACCAGCCAGCGGGATCGTTCCAGCAAAAGGCGGCTTCTCGCGATGGCCATCCCGTTTCTCCGATCAGGCGCTCGGTATGCCGCCGGGTGCGACGGAGGACTTCCGAACCGCACCGAGCCGCATGTTCCGTGCAGCGGCCGGCGGAACGTTTACCGGCGGACCTTGTTCTTCAACCAGGAGGAACGGTGATGACCGACGACAAGAACCAGCGTGATTTCCGCGACCGCGACCGAATATCGGGCGACGAAGAATATGAGGTCGCGTATTTCGCGCGGAAATTCCAGCTGACGATGCCCGAAGCCCGGGAGCTTATTCGCAAACACGGCAATGACCGCGCGACGCTGGAGCGCGAAGCCAAGGCGCTCGGTTCCCGTTAGGCCGGAATGACCTGGCGCGGATGCGACTGGCTGAAGCCGCCGGCGAAGGGAATGCGCGCGCAAAGCCAGTGTGATGACCGAAGCGCCAATGTCTCCAGACGTGTCGTTGCAGCGCCGAAGCTTCAAAGAATTTCCGACTCCCTCTCATGGGTTAATGCGCGACCGCGAGACCGGGAGCATTCGTTGACTGCAAGAGAAATAAGCGCGGCTTAGGGAGGTGCGGCGTGATCAAATATCATCCTGTCCGGCTGAACGAACTCATCGAGCACTATATGGAAACGCGTTCCTCGCACCGCTCGCCGGTGTCGGTGGCCGCGGCCACGCGGGCCATCCTGACTGTCATGCCGGATTGCTCGATAGAGTCTCCTCAATTGAGCAACATGATCGCGCGGTCGGCCGTCAAGCACGGACACGCCGTCAGCTTCGACTTGATGTCGGTCTAATCCGGCGAGGATCTGTCAAGGGGCCGCAAGGCCGGCGCGTCATGTCCAACGGTGGCGCGCCGGATCGGTCGGCAGTGGGCTTGTCAAGCCCGCGATCTCGACAACACGAGAGGAACGCGGCTGCATCGTAGCCGGTGGCGGACACTCGCGGCAGCCGCTTCTCAGCGCTTGGCTCACGACGCATGATCAATCGGCGGCTCCGGCCGTCGAGATCGGTCATGCCCATTTCGACGCGATCTTGACCAGGCGCTTCCAAGGCCTCGTGGCTGGCCGCGACGGGATCAATAGCCGTGAAACCGAGCGCGAAAATCGCGGCTGTGATATCCTGCTCAGGAAAATACGCGTCTCCAGGACGGTGCACGAGCATCGACGACTTTCTCGTCCATATGCGCTTCCTGCGGCAGTCGTCCGCGGCAAAGGGACGTTAACATAGGTAAGGTCGTTGCCCGATCGTTCTGTGTATCACCGACAAGAAGGATAAGGATGAGGCGGCCTCTGATCCGGAAGCTCGAGAAGTTCACGCGGCTCTCGCAGGCCGACAAGGACATGCTGCTCAGAATAGCGGCGCAACGGGTTCGACGTTTCGCCGCGCGCGAGGATATTATCCACGAGGGCGAGAAGCCCGAATTCATCAATCTGATCAGCGAGGGCTGGGCCTGCCGCTACAAGACCCTCGAAGACGGCCGCAGGCAGATCATCGCATTTTTCCTGCCTGGGGACCTGTGCGATCTGAATGTCTTCGTCCTGAAGGAAATGGACCACTCTATCGGCGCCATCACGCCGGTCGTGGTGTCGGAAATCTCGCGCACGGCCTTCGACGAAATGATGATCGGGCATCCGCGCATCACGCAGGCACTGTGGTGGGAATCGCTCGTCGCAGCGGCGATACAGCGCGAGTGGACGGTCAATCTCGGGCAGCGCGATGCACTGGAGCGCATGGCGCATCTATTATGCGAGCTGTTCATCCGGCTGGAGGCCGCCGGCTGCACGAGCAACAGCAGTTGCGAGTTCCCGCTGACGCAGACGGAACTGGGCGAGACGCTGGGCATGTCGACGGTTCATGTGAATCGCACACTGCAGGAGCTGCGCGCCTCGAACCTCATCGTGCTGAAGGACAGGACGCTGACCATTCCCAACCTTCAAGCATTGCAGGACGTCGCCCTGTTCAATCCCAATTATCTGCATTTCGATCGCGAAGGCAGGCATCTCGATGCCAATGAAGAGTGATGTCAAAGGGTGTGCCCAAAGAGCCGCTTGAACGCAGCCTGGCCGAGGTCCAGGCGGCCCTGCACGAGCATGCGAGTGCCGAAGCCGGGCTGCGCGCGAGCGAGGAGAACCTGCAGGATTTCGGAGAGGCCGCCTCGGACGTGCTTTGGATCCGCAACGCCGAGACGCTGCAGTGTGAATATCTGAGCCCGGCTTTCGACGCCATTTACGGCATGAGCCGTGAAAAGGCCCTGGCCGGCGACAACTTCGCCAGCTGGATCGACCTTGTCCTGCCTGAAGACCGCGAGCATGTGCTGGCCCAGATCGAGCGCATTCGCGACGGCGAAAGCGTCACCTTCGAATACCGTATATGCCGGCCGGCCGACAATGAGATACGCTGGCTGCGCAACGCCGATTTTCCGATGCGCGATGAAGCGGGAAAGGTCGCCCAGATCGGGGGCATCGGTTACGACATCACGCATCAGAAGGAATGCGAGGAACAACACCGGGCCCGCTTCGCCGAATTGCAGCATCACGTGCGCAACACGCTGGCCGTCATCCGCTCGATCGTGCGGCGCACGATGGAGAGAAGCGAATCCCTGGACGAAGCCGCGGCCCATCTGGAAGGCCGCATCAACGCCTTCGCCCGGGTCCAGGCGGCCATCACACGCCGCCCGTCGATCGGTATCAGTCTGGCATTGATCGTGGCGGAAGAATTGCGTGCTGCGGGCGGCCGGGAAGGCGAGAACCTGACGATCGACGGTCCGCCCGTGACGCTTGCGCCCAAGGCCGCCGAGACAATAGGGCTGGCCATCCACGAGTTAGCGACCAACGCCTTGAAATACGGAGCACTGTCTAGCCGCGCGGGCCGCATCGACATCCAATGGCGGCTGGAAGAGGACCTGCTCCATTTCAAATGGATGGAGAGCGGATCCCACGATTTCAAACCCGTCGAGCGGCGCGGCTTCGGCTTGGAGGTTCTGGAGGGCACCTTGCCGTACGAGCTCGGAGCGACAGTGGACTTGCGGCTCGCGCCGAGCGGGCTCAATTTCACGGCTGCCATTCCGCTCGAGGCCATAGGCGGCCAGTAGCACGACCACGGCTGTCGGAGACATGGTTGCCGCCCTCTTCCAGACTAGGCGCGATGACCCGTCAGCTGCTTCTCAAAAAGCGAGCCTCGTCCTCGTCCCTTTGCCGGCCGCCAAGCACTCCCGCAACGGCCGCGATGAAGGCGCCGATCACCAGCGACAAAGCGCCAACCAGAGCAGTGGTGGCGCTTGCCTTGCGGGCCTTGTCGGCGGCCGCCTTGGCTTTGTTCTTGGCATCCTCGACGCTAGCCAGGACCTCGTCCACCCGCTTCTGCGCATCGGCCTGTGGAAGGCCCGTCCGCGATGCCACCAGGCGGGCGAGATATGCCTTGTCATTCGCGCTCATTTCGCCGTTCGCAGCGCTGATTGCCAGTATGCGTGTTGCCTGCCCAGCGGCATCGGCATTGTTCTGAGGCGTGCCGGCCGGTGGTGTTGCAGCGGCTGCGTTATCGGCCGGCCGGAACAACGCGTCGACGAAATATCCAGCCAAATCATTGGCGGATGGCGACTGCGCCGACGAGGCCTGCGAAGCTGCACCGGCTGCGGCGCCGCTCAACAAGCCGGTCGTCGCCTGGGCGCCAGTGCCGACAATTCCCGAGATCGCCGTACCAAGGACGGTGGCCACCAGCAAGGTGGCAAGCGCCCAGGCCAGGAATCCGTGCGCAGTATCGCGGAAATACACCTCATCGGTATGAACGTTGACCCACTTGGTGCGAAGCCGTCCGGCAACATAGCCGCCAAGCGCGGATGACAGCCATTGCACTATGATCAGCCAGACCGCGGTCGACACGGCGAAAGTCGTCAGCGAAGCGCCGCCCCAGGGCGACATCATCGTCAGACCAAGCCCGGAACCGACGAGCATGAGGACGAGCGTCAGAGTGGCCGCGGCGAAAGCGCCCGCCACGATGGGTCCCCAATTGACGGCAGACGAAGATGTTTCGACCGCGGCTTCGTCGACCGCGGAAAAGGCATTGGTCATTGTCCGCTCCTACCGCGCGAAAAGCATCAAAAGGATAATGATCGGAATCGGAACGCCGAGCAGCCAGAGTAAAATACCTCGTCCCATTTCTTCCTCCTGCAAGTAATCTTCAGTGCTTGTAGGTAATTCCCGGATTCGGCTTTCGTTCCACCCGCGAGCAGAGCGCTGAGGCAAAGGCCGGTTTCGCCTCGACTCCGAGCGCTTGATTGAAGCAAAGGCCCGTCTCCGTTGTGAAAAAGGGCCGATCCTAATCGACGAATTCACCGGCTCCTCTCTTGCCCGCTGACCGGGCTTCGCCATGGTCGATCGATCAGAAACCCGCCCGGCCAGAGCTGGCGGATTCCCTTTTGGCCTTTTGAAACGCCACAAGTCTGTCGCGGAACAAAGGCCGGGAATAGCGGTTCGGGCCCGATCAAACAGCAAGGAGCCTTCAGCCATGAGCTTGCGTATGTTGCTCGTTCCATCGACGGCCATCGCGTTGATGCTTGCCTTTCCGGCCTTCGCGGCCGACGACGCGCAGACCTTCGTCGACAAGGCTGCCATCGGCGGGATGTTCGAAGTGGATTCCAGCAAGATCGCGCAAGACAATGCGAGGGATCAGCAGATCAAGGATTTCGCCAAGCGGATGATCACCGACCACGGCGCGGCGAACGCCAAACTGCAGAAGATCGCCGCCGAGCAGAAATTGCAGGTACCGACGCGATCCGATGCGGAGCATAAGAGCGATCTGGAACGGTTGCAGAGCACGACAGCCTCGCTGGATCAGCCTTACGTGGAGATGCAGCGCAAGGCACATGCGGACGCGGTCGGCCTGTTCGAGGCCTACGCCAAGGATGGAGACAATCCCGCGCTCAAATCTTTCGCGGCGGAAACCCTGCCGACACTGAAAATGCATCAGGACATGATCGAGAAGATCGCCCGCGCCAGCGCGAGCATGCCGGCGGTCAAATCGGCATCGACACCCAAACCACCCGCTCCGGTTCCCGGCGCAAACAGCTTCACCGAGGCGCAGGCGAAGAAGCGCATCCAGGATGCCGGCTATGCGGACGTGTCAGCGCTCGCCAAGGACGAGCAGGGCATCTGGCGTGGCCAGGCGACGAAGGACGGCAAGGGCACCTCCGTTGCACTCGACTATCAGGGCAACGTCTTCGCCGGCCAATAATAGACAGGAGAACCGACATGCAAACGATCACCGCGCTGTTCGACGACTATGACGACGCCGCTGACGCGGTAGGCGAGCTGGAATCCATCGGCGTCCCGTCATCCGACATCAGCATCATGGCCAACAATGCCCGCGGCTGGTATCGAAACACGCAATCGCCAGCCGCCGAGGATGCCGCCAGCGGCGCCGGTATCGGCGCGGTCGTGGGCGGCGCCGGAGGCTTGGCAACAGGCCTGGGCGCCATGGCAATACCGGGCGTCGGGCCGGTCGTCGCGGCCGGCTGGCTGGCGTCGACAGCCGCGGGCGCGGTCGCCGGAGCGATTGTGGGCGGCGCGGCCGGCGGCATTATCGGCAGCCTGACCGATGCCGGCGTGCCGGAGGAAGACGCGCATGTCTATGCCGAAGGCGTCCGCCGCGGCGGCACGCTGGTGACAGCTCGCGTCGAGGACGACCTCGCTTCGGAAGCCCGGGAAGTCCTTCACAGCTCCGCGTCGGTCAACGTCGCCGACCGCCGCAGCGAATATGAAGCGGGCGGGTGGGCAGCCTTCGATCCGGCTGCCGGCAGTTATTCGGCTGAGGATGTCGAGCGGGAAGCGGCGCGCCGAAGGACGACCTAACCTCGCCGTCGGCGGCCACAACAGACGCAAAGCCAGCCAGGAGTTCGACATGAGACGGGTGCTTCTGCCACTGATATTGGCTGCGGTGGTCCTGGTGCTCTGTTATTGGGCCTTCGTCTATGTCGGCACAGGCTGGCAAACAGCGCCCGTCAAACGGACGCCCGAGCAAAACCAGGGCGGGAACGCGCCGCAGGATACCTCGCCGGCCGCCGGCATCACGAAGAATCCACAGGATGCCAGCAAGATGCCGGGGGTTCAGTGACAGTTCGAGCGCGATATCCGTTCTTTCCTGGAGGCCTACTCGCGCGCGATGAATTTGTTGAAGCGGCTGATGGCACCCTCCGCGGTCATGTCCTGGTGGACGAACGCCAAATTGTCGTCGTCCAGCACTTTGAAGAAGTCTTCCCATTCGATCGGCCTCAGATCTTCGTCGCCTGCGCCGAAATCGACCCGCAGGATCGCGCCCTTCCCCGGCCCGGCGACGACGGCAGGCCTGCCCTCGCGCGCCTCGATCCAAGCTCGGATCACTTCGTGATTTGAGGTCGTCATAGCCTCGCTCATTGCGGCCTCCTGGTTGACAGTTCCCGCTATCTCAGAGGAACCCGAAGATATCCCGCTTGTTCCCCTTGCGTCCGGTTCGGGAGCCACGCGGCGATCCAGACGAAGAAGGCCCGCTGCCTGCATGCGGCAACGGGCCATGGGCCTGATGGGACCCTGGATCGCTAGAGGGAGGGCGATCGGCTTTCGAACCGGCAGGCGACAGAAATGTTCCGGAGAAAGTTTCACGTTTCGAGCGCGTCGGGTAATGGGAAAACTTTCTTCGGCATTTTCGGTGTCGCCTCGCGCCCGCTGAAATGATGTTGCCGAACGCCAATCGGGATGAATGTTTCAGCCGGCGGAGCGGGCATGCCCTGGCTTGGCTATCTTGGACCTTCATCCGATTCTTCCCCTGCCCCGGTCGCTTGGGAACTGTCCGATTTTAGCCGCGAGAACGCACGAACCGGCGCTTGCCTCGGTGCCGGGGCGCGAGATTTTCGGCGCCACCATCGCGGCAGAAACTCGGCAATCAGGCTTTGAATTATGCCTTTCATCCGATCGCCTCATGGAAGGTTTGGAGACGAACAACTCCCGGCCATGATTGTTCCGCATCGTTGCGATCGGAACGTCCCGGTCGACAATCAATTCGGGCGGGCTTTGCGCGTCCGCAACGCTATCGCGGCGTCGAGCTTGCGCGCCAGTGCCAACATTCGAGACGGTGCATTCTCGCCTCTCAGCGCCTCCAACGCGACGCTCGTCTCGCGCTCCGGCGTCGTGATCTTGGAGGGTTCCTCCTCCGATCCGAGGACTTCACGAAGCTTGCGTGTCACGGCCGTTCCCCTAACATGGGTTAATGCCTTCCCCACTAACCCACTGACGGGAAAAAGGTTCCTGTCTCGCCAGTCTGCTGGACCGACGAACTTCCTCGGGACAGCTGTCCCGAATATCGAAGTCGGCGCAGCCTATTGCCTGCCGAAGCTTGTCAGGAAGCTCTCCAGCGCCTCTCGGGTCTGCTCAGGCGCCTCGCGGGTCGGAAAGTGGCCGACGCCCGGCAGAAGCTCACGTTCGTAGCTTGCCGAGAAATACTCCTCCTTGCCTTCGGACGAACCCGGCAGAACGACGCGGTCGTCATCGCCATGAAGGACCAGTGTCGGCACCGAGATGACCTCCGCCTCAACCTGCTTGCGCGCGAGTTCAGCGTAGCGCGGATCGGGCTCCGCCTCTCCCCAGCGCACGCGATAGGAATGCAGCGTCACATCCGGCCAGTCCGGATTTTTGAAGGACCTCGCCACACGTTCAAACAGCGCGTCGTCAAACCAGCCTGGCGGGCTCCAGCTGCCCCACTGGAATCGCGCGAAGGAGTGGCCGTGCTGTCGCACGAACTGCTCGCCGCGCTCGGTCGCCATGAACCACTGGTACCAGAAGGCCCTCGCCTGCTCCAAAGACGGCGTCGGAAGCGAGCCGGGCTGCCATCCCAGCGAAAGCGCCGCGCAGCATCTTATCCTCTGCGGAAACACGGAGGCGAGCAGGTAGGCGATGCGCGCGCCCCAGTCGTGGCCGACAACCGCGAACCGTTCGAGGCCGATGGCATCGGCAAAGTCGAGCGCGTCCTGCGCCATGGCGGCGATCTCGCCTGAGCGCATCGTTTCGACGGAGTGGAACACGGTTCCTCCAAACCCGCGCAGCCATGGCGCGAAGGTGCGAAAGCCCGCGGCATGAAGAAATGGCGACACGTCCGCAAAAGTGGTCGCATCGTCCGGCCAGCCATGAAGGAGCAGCACAGGCGCTCCGTCCTCGGATCCGCCGCTCACATAGGCGACCCGCAGCAGCGGCGTGTCGCAGAAAACAGGCTCTTCCACAGATCCTCCTCAGGGCAGCACATTGCAGTGGCTGCCCAACCCCTTGCAATCAGGTTTGTTCCTTGTGACCGCCGGCCCGGCCCGATCCGACGAGGGAACCAACCGTGGTCTTGCCGGTTCGGAAGCCAACAGCGGAGCCTCGCCATGCCCAACGCAGCCGAAATCCTCGTCGACACCCTGATTGCCTGGAACGTCGAAGTCGTGTTCGGCCTGCCCGGCGACGGCATCAATGGCGTCATGGAGGCGCTGCGCAAAAACCGGGACAGGATATCCTTCGTCCAGGTGCGGCATGAGGAATCGGCCGCTTTCATGGCTTGCGCCTACGCCAAATGGACAGGCAAGCTCGGCGTATGCCTCGCAACGTCGGGGCCCGGCGGTACTCACCTTCTCACCGGCCTCTACGACGCCAAGCTCGACCAGGCGCCGGTGCTGGCAATTACCGGCATGCAGTTCCATGACCTGATCGAGACATTCACCCAACAGGATGTCGATCTCACCCGCGTCTTCAACGACGTCAGCGTCTACAACGTCCAGGTCTCGGACGCGGCGCATATGGAGAACGTGGCCAGCCTCGCCTGCCGCACCGCGCTCGCCCGCAGGGGCGTCGCCCATCTTTCAATCGCCAGCGATATCCAGGAACAGCCCGCCAACGCGGCCAAGCGATCCAAGCGCAACCGGCCGGCGCACACGCCGCAGGGCATGTTCGCTCCTTATTGCGTCGCGCAAGACGGGGAGTTGGACAAGGCCGCGGCCACTCTCAACGACGCAGCGCGCGTGGCGATCCTCGCGGGACGCGGAGCGATCGGCGCGGCAGCCGAGCTTGAAGAATCGGCGCGGCTGTTGCAGGCGCCGGTCGTCAAGGCGCTGCTGGGCAAGGCGGTGCTGCCGGACGACCATCCTTACACCACTGGCGGCATTGGCATTCTGGGCACCTTGCCATCGCAGGAGGCGATGGAAACATGCGACGCCGTCCTCATTGTCGGCTCGACCTTTCCCTACATCGAGTACTACCCGCGGCCGGGCAAGGCGCGTGGCGTCCAGATCGATTGCGATGCGCAGCGCATCGGCCTGCGCTTTCCGGTCGAAGCCGGTCTGGTCGGCGATGCGGCGGAGACCTTGCGCGCCCTCAACAAGCGGCTGAAGCAGAAAGCCGACGGCGAGTTCCTGGCGACGGCGCAAGGCTCGATGCGCAAATGGCGCGAGATGATGCGCCAGTCCGAAGACGCCTTGTCTCATCCTCTCAAGCCGCAACGCGTCGCGCGTGCCTTCGGCGAACGTCTTGCGGAGAATGCGATTCTGGCCACCGATTCCGGCCAGAACACGGAGCTTGCCGCCCGTCATGTCGATCTCCGCGCGGGGCAAGCCTTTGGCGTTTCCGGTGCGCTTGCCTCCATGTCCTGCGGCCTCAGCTATGCGATCGCCGCCGGCATAGCCTTTCCCGGCCGCCCTCTCGCGGCGATCGTCGGCGATGGCGGGCTCGCCATGCAACTGGGCGAGTTTTCGACGGCCGTGCGCTATGGCATTCCGCTGAAACTCCTGGTCATCAAGAACAACATGCTGAACCAGATCGCCTGGGAGCAGATGATGTTCCTCGGCAATCCCCAATTCGGCTGCGAGCTGCAGCCGATCGATTTTGCCAAGGCCGCCGAGGCGATGGGTGGAAAAGGGTTCAGCATCGAGCGGGCGGAGGAGGTCGAGCGCGTGCTCGACCAGGCTTTCGCCGCCAGCGGGCCGGTGATCATAGAAGCGCTCGTCGACGCCTATGAGCCGATGATGCCGCCGAAAATGCCGCCCGATTACGCCAAGAACTTCCGCAAGGCGCTGCCTCGAACTCCGGGCCGCGACCAGATCGAGGAAAACGTCGCACAGGAGCCAGCCAAGACGATGATGGAGGCCGGCGAATAGGCGGGAATTCTGACACTCGACCTTTCCCGCCAGCGCCGTCGAATGGTCGATGTTCATCTCGGCGGCGGCGGCACCCATGAGCGGGGATCCTGGCGGCGATGCGGAGGGAAACCTGCGCCCGAAATCCAAAAAATCCGAGCGACGCTGATATGGAACGATCCCGGGATCGGCACCTCTAAGGGCACTATCAAGGAGCCATGGCGGGACACGGTCGAAGGCGATGTGAAACGACTCCAACATCGCGGCCGGGATCGACCCGAGGCAGAAAATTCGAACAACAAATAAGCCTAGTTGTTCTATGACGCGCATTCGATATGGCAGCATTGTTGGTTTCAGGTGTAGTCGACAAGAAGTTAATGGATAGCACCTGCCACTCTGGAACATCGACAGGGATTTCTTGTTTGAGACATATCGCAATCGGGCGATCAAACAGGAGACTTCCCCATGATTAGACTTCTCTCGGCTTCGGCTGTCGCAATTGTCCTGGCTACATCCGCAATGGCCCAATCCAGTGGCTCTGGAACCAGTGGCAACGGGTCTGGAACAGGCACCACGACCGGAACCAACGGCATGAACAACAACGGCAATGGCGGCACGGTCGATCCAAACGCCACAAACAGCACGACCACAAACCCGTCCGGCGGCATGGGCGACCGGTGCAAGGACGCGGCTGGCAACGATATCGACAACAATACCGCTAGCGGCAACACCACATCCAACATGCAGAATTGCAACAAGTAGGCGTTTCGCGCCTTTAGCTTTCGCACACCGAGAAGGTCCGCCTGTGTCGAGGACGGGCCTCCTTGGTCACGATTTTGGATCTAACCGCTCCGCCTCACATCCCGCGGTCCGGAACATAAAGGCAGAAGGAGTGCTGAGAACTGGTGTCGCCCCCGGGCTTGCACTCGTGAAAATATTCGTCGCGTGATCGCTTGATGCGGTGGTCGCTGTAGGGGATCAGCTCGCCGGTCGAGAGTTGGTAGCCGTATTTCGTCTCTTTCACGTCCGAAGGTGGAGCCTGATAGCAATCCACTCCGGCGCAGCAGGAAGGATCGTACTGCCAGCCCGCCGGCGCCTGGTGCGCCGATGCCGGGGCACAAAGAGAACCTGCCAAGAGGCTTGCCGGCAAAACCAGCCAAGCCTTCGTTCGGCGCTGAACAGGCGGGCGACATGTCAACGCGCCCGCTCGTTTCCGGAAATGTATGCTCGGGGCTTTTCTGTTCATCGTCGGTCCGCCGTTTTACAGCAACCGGATGGTCTCGGAGCCTGGCTACTCGCCGCCTCGATGCCGGAACCGGCGGAGACGATTGCTACCGAACTTAGAATTCAAAGCTATGTTCCAGGGGGCGCGCCGCCGTTCATTCCTTTACATACGCGCCGGGCTGACGGCCGCTCCTGGGCGCCTTGGCGTCCTTGGAATGCTCCGCGACAGCGGGACCGGCCCCTGAGCTCTTTTCCGTCGCCGTGCTTGGCGTCGGCTGTCGCGGCGGATTGCGGCCCTCAGATTGACGGGTCTTGTCCTCGACCTCGCCCTGCTTGCGGCTGAGGCCCGGATCGACATGGGGCCTTTCATTGCCGGCGGCGTCCTGGGAAAATTCATCGCTCGGATCCGGATCGGTATTGGCGGGATATTTCGTGGCGCCGGTCTCGCGACGGTTCTGACTGTTCTTCATGACTCTGTCTCCGGTTGGATGAAAGATAACACCGGCGCGAGAGCGGCGTTCCCAACTGCTGGGCAGTCCGTTTCAAGTCCGGTGGAACAAACCTCCAGGCATCCGATTAGGCGCACACAATGCAGTTCAGCCGTGCGAGAGGAGCCAGGCATGGACAGGGAAGAACGCATCAGGCAACGCGCCCATGAGATCTGGGAGCGTGAGGGCCGCCCTCGGGGCCGCCAGCAGGAACACTGGGATCAAGCCGTCCAGGAGATCGAGTCGGAAGGTTCGGAAGTCGAGCGCGGTCCGGTGGCGCCCGATCCAGCGGTTGGCGCCGGCTCTGATCCGGCCGCCAACCGGCCAGGCGGCTGAAGCACGGCGGCCCGGAGATGCGTCGTATCCTAATTGCGCTCGGCATTCTGGTGATCGTTCTGGTCGCCGTTTGGGTCTGGGCTGACCAAAACGGCGGGCGCCCGAGCGGCGGCGCCCAGCAGCCCTCGCCGCACGCTATCGACCAGAACGGCTGACAGGACAGCCAGCCTCAGCGCGTCGCCGTGTCGCCGGGCTCATGCCGCCTCACCTTGTCAGGCACCAGCCGGCCTGAGTTGGCGCGCAGGCCTCTGAAGAACTCCTCCACATAGGGCAGCAGCTCGAACAGCACGATGACGATCATCACGGCGGCAATGTATATCACCGGCAGTTGCTGTTCTTTCCAGGTCAAATCGAAGCGAGCCTTTTCCGTTCCGGCGCCGAACAGCGCCAGGAATTGGCCCCAATGCAGCGCCACCACGATGACCAGCCCCATCAGCGGAATCATTTCCAGAAAGCTGTGCACGTGCTGCTCGACGGGGCTCACCGTGCGAGCCGTGGTCGCATAGCGCACGTCCCATATCGCCGTCGCTTCGTGAATGAAGAAGGTGACGATCATCACGGCGATGACCAGGGCGTTCACCTCCAGGAACATTGCCGCAAGCAGCGGGATTCCAACCTCGGCGAACATCAGCAAGTGAATGAGCGATTCCTTCGCACCGGTCGTCGATTCGATGTGGGTGGCGCGATGGCATAGCCAGTCGGCAAAGCCCGCAACCAGCCAGACCGGCAGGATGAAGTACATCAGGATGAGGACCATGGGATCGGCCAGCACGCCGCAGCTCCCTACCTGCCGCCGTTCTTCGCGTCGCGCCTGAACTTTGCAGCCTCGCGATCGAGCACGTTCGGCTTGTTGCCGTATTTCAGGATCAGCGCCAGCGCCAACCCGCTTGGAATTCTCGTTCTTTCCGCAAGGTCACGGATACGGTCGGTATTTTGGCGCTCGCTGTCTTCCCTGGAAGCTTCGCCCTGCGGCGTCATGGGTCATCGTTCCCGGCCGACTCCCGCCTGGTGTCGAACCGCCGGCCGGCGGAATGGTTCCATAGCTGTCAGATCCAGCGCGGCGAACCGTCGGAACGGTTCACCTATCGCCGCGTTCTACCATCTGGCTTTCCTGCGGCCTCATGAATACACGCGTCGGTTGCGACGCGACATGCCCCGTGACTGAGATCTCACCAACGTCAAAACATGAATTTCAGAATATGAACTAAGGAGCTTCGTGTGCGAAACCTCAGGGGACTTCACCTCTTGATCGCGGAGGACGAGTGGCTGCTGGCCAGCGATCTGGCGACCTTCTTCGCTGGGATGGGCGCTATCATCCTCGGACCGGCAGCGACAGTGGAGCAGGCCGGGCGACATGCAAAAGCGGCGGACGCAGCGATTCTGGATGTCAACCTGCATGGTCGCCTCGTCTTCCCGGTCGCGGACGAATTGATGCAGCGCAACGTGCCCTTCGTCTTCTTCAGCGGTTATGACGAGATCGCCATCCCCGAGCGTTTGCGTTTCGCGAGCAGCCTGAGCAAGTCGTCGAACGGCGCCGTCGTGGTCGATGCGCTGTTCCCGCCGGAACCCTTTGCGGAGCCGGTGACCGTCGCGCAGCCGGCGCCCGCGGCGGAGGACGTCGTTGCGCTGCTCCCCAAGCTCCGGCTCACCGCGCGTCTGCTGCTGGACGATGCCGGCGCTTCCGACCGCCTTGTCGAGCACACTTTGGAACAGGCGCTTGAAGATATCGACAAAAGGCCCGCCGGGTCATCGATCGCCGACTGGCTGAACACCATCATGCGCAAGATAGCGCGGCTGCGCGGAGCTTGTCTGCTGCACTAATCGGAGGCAGCCGAGCCGCCGGCGACCTGCGCTCGCCTGGCGACCAGCATCCTCAATGCGTCAGGCGGCTTCTGAGCCAGGCAATGATCCGGTTGCCTTTTACGATCCGACGGACCCGCGCGGCAGCCCAGCTGGCCTGCATCGTCGCGCCGGTATGGCAGCTGCACACGACATCATGCAATTGCCAATCGGACAATTCGAAAAAGCGCTTGGCCTCGCCGTAGGTGTCTGACCGCAAACCGGCCGCGCGCAGCAACGGATCATCGAAAGCAACCGCGAGCGGCGATCCGTCCGCCCGCACCTTTTCGCGAACCTCGGGATCGACATATTCAGTGCCCGTCAGCGCGGAGAGACACCGAAGCGGATTGCGGTCCAGCAGTTCCGCCCACCGCTCGATCCGCTGCGTTCTCGTGGCAAGGGGGATCAATCCAAGCCGGTCGACGACCGCCACCGATTGAAGTTCATATGAGGTTTGATGCTTCATTGCTGTCTCCTGTGGTTTTGGCGGCGACATCTGTACAGCGGCGCGGCAGGCCTGCCGGGCCTGAAGCCCGCGCTTGCAAGGGACAGGCGCAGACCGATCAGGTGTTGCCCACCGATCTTCGACAAACGCCTGGCATGGCGTCTGAGGCGAACCCCAACTGCCAGTCATCCCCTATGTTCCCGCCATCCTTCGCGACGAGCCTGGCCGGCAGCGAACGGAACTTCGTGCAGGTTGCAGGGTTAAACATCTGACCTGTCGCTGAACCGCGATGATGCCGTCACCCCAACGGAACACTTCTTACAGCCCAGTTTGGAGGCTCGTAGCGGAATGGCCCGTTCCAAAGGTCTATCCAACCATAACATCATCGTCATCGGCGCGTCGGCCGGCGGAATCGAGCCGTTGAAGCAGATCGTCGCCAACCTTCCGGCCGATCTGCCGGCGGCCATCTTTGTCGTGTTGCATATCGGCCAGGTCAGCTGCCTGCCGGAGATCCTGGACCGCGCGGGCACGCTCAAAACGCAGCCGGCAACGAACGGCGAAGAGTTCAGGACCGGCTGCATCTATGTCGCGCCGCCCGGGTTCCATCTTCTCCTTCACGATGATCATATGATGCTGCGGCGCGGCCCGCGCGAGAATCTTGCCCGGCCGGCCATCGACCCCTTGTTCCGCTCGGCGGCGCTGAGCTACGGCGCGAGCGTCATCGGGGTTCTGCTGTCGGGCGCGCTTTCTGACGGCACCGCCGGGTTGAGGGCCGTCAAATCAGTCGGCGGGCTGGCAGTCGTCCAGCACCCCAAGGACGCGCTGGTGCCGGCAATGATTGAAAGCGCGCTGCGCTATGTCGAGGTCGACCACTGCCTGCCCGCTGCCGAGCTCGGCCCTTTGCTGGCAAAACTTGCGGTCGAGCCGGCCGGAGAATCCTTTCCTCCCCCGCCGGCGGTTAGATTGGAAGCGGCCATTGCCGCGCAGGAGCATTCGACGATGCAGGAAGCGGATCGACTTGGCGAATTGTCGGTGTTCACATGCCCGGAATGTCACGGGCCGTTGTGGGAGATCGAAGACGGTGACATGCTGCGCTATCGGTGCCATACCGGGCATGCCTTCACCACCGACGCGGTGATGGAGATGCAGGCGGTGGAGGCCGAGGAGATCCTGTGGAGCCTGCTCCGCTCGCATCAGCAGCGGGCGGCGTTTGCCAAGCGTATGGCAGAGCGGGAGCGGGCGAAGCGCCGCTCCGGACTCGCCGCCGAAATGGGCAGGCGGGCGAAGGAATATGAGGCGGATGCCGCTGTGATCGAACGCATCCTCGGAAGCAGGCGGGTTCAGGTAAGGGGCAATGGCGAAGTCAGCGCGGAAGGCAAGTACTCACAAGGCAAGGGTTAGTTCGCGCGACGACGAAAAGCAGCCGGCGTCCTTCCCCATTGTCGGCATCGGCGCATCGGCGGGTGGCATCGCGGCATTGCGGAGCTTTTTTCCCGAAGTGCCCGCCGACAGCGGCTTCGCCTATGTCGTCATCCAGCATCTCGACGCCGAGCATGAAAGTGCGCTTGCCAGCATCATCCAGCGCTCAACCGCGATCGCAACGCAAACAGTTGCCGAAAGCGTAGAGGTCAAACCCGACAACATCTACGTGATCCCGCCAGGTGTTTCGGTGAGGATTGAAGAGCGGCGCTTTCACTTGGTCAAGATCGCGGCCGCGCGCGACAGACGGGCGCCGATCGACGATTTCTTCATCTCGCTTGCGCAGGAGCAGGCCGAGAACGCCGCCGGGATCATTCTTTCCGGAACCGGCAGTGACGGCACCGTCGGCTTGAGGGCCATCAAGGAGCGCGGCGGGCTGACGCTTGCGCAAGAGAGCGCCGAATATGACGGCATGATGCGCAGCGCCGTCCAGAGCGGCCTGGTCGACATGGTGCTTCCGGCTGAGGAGATGGCCGGCAAGCTGGTCAGCTATTTCACCCACGCGAGCCGCACCGAAACCGAGCGGGACCGGCGCAAGCGCGAAGTGACCGAACAGCTTTCGCGCATCGCCGCCCTGCTTCGCTCGCGCACAGGACATGATTTCAGCGGCTATAAGGACAACACCATTTTGCGGCGCATCCAGCGCCGCATGCTGGTGCTGCAGATCGACGATCCCACCGTCTTCTACCAGCGGCTACGCGAGGACCCGCAGCAGGTTGATCTTTTGTTCCAGGACCTGCTGATCGGCGTCACCAGCTTCTTCCGCGACCCGCAGGCTTTCGACGCTCTCGAGCGTGTGGTCATTCCCCGGCTGTTCGAGAACCGCAAACCCAGCGAGACGATCAGGGTATGGGTGCCGGGCTGCGCCACAGGCGAGGAAGCCTATTCGATCGCCATGCTCTTGAAGGAGAACGCGCCGCGCGGCGCCGCCTCGCCTAACCTACAGATCTTCGCCACCGACATCGACGAGCGCGCGCTGGAAGTAGCGCGCGCCGGCCGCTACTCGGCGACGATCGCGCCGGACATAACGCCGAAGCGGCTGAAGGAGTTCTTCTCGCGCGAGGACGGTACGTACCGCATTTCCGCCGACCTGCGGGAGATCTGCCTGTTTTCGGTGCACAATCTCTTGCGCGATCCGCCCTTTTCGAAGCTCGACCTGATCGCGTGCCGCAACCTTTTGATCTACATGGGCCCGGAACTGCAGGAAAAGATCGTCCCGATCTTTCACTACGCATTGCGCAACAATGGCTATCTCCTTCTCGGTTCCTCGGAGAACGTCACGCGCCATCCACAGCTGTTCTCGACGGTGGATAAGACAAGCCGCATCTTCCAGAGGCGCAACGGGGCCACCGCACATCGGTTGCCGGAATTCCCGCTCGCTACCGCGGCGAGATCGACGGATCCAAGTGCGCGCCGGCGGGCAACGGCCGGAACCCTGCAGGAAACCGCGGAGCGTTTGCTCGTCGAGCGCTATTCGCCGGCCTATGTGATCGTGAATGCCGCCGGCGAGATGATGCACAGCTCAGGCGGCACGGGCAAATATCTGGAGCTCGCTGCCGGCGCCCCCAGCCACAACGTCTTCTCCATGGCGCGTCGCGGGTTGCGCATGGATCTGAGGGCCGCGCTCCACAAGGCCGTAAGCACCGGACAGGTGGCGGTCCAGAACAAGATCAGCATCGGCACCAATGGCGGGCGTCAGACGATCAGCCTGGCTGTGCAGCCGCTTCCGGGCGATGGTTCTTCCGACCCGCTCTTTATGCTGGTCTTCCGGGATGTCGGCGGGATCAAGCCGGAAGCCGAGGACGAGGCCGTCCACACAACCGACGATGTCGAAAGCGCCAATGTCAGTCAGCTCGAAAGGGAGCTGAGGGAAACCAAGGAGCGTCTGCAGATCACGACGGAGGAGCTCGAATCCTCCAATGAGGAGCTGAAATCCTCGAACGAGGAGCTTTCCTCGATCAACGAGGAGCTGCAGTCGTCCAACGAGGAATTGGAGACCTCGAAAGAGGAGCTCCAGTCGATCAACGAGGAGTTGCACACCGTTAATGCCGAGCTCAGTCTGCGCGTCGACGAGCTCACCCGCGCCAACAACGACATGGCGAACCTGCTCGAAAGCACGCAAATCGCCACCATCTTCCTCGACCGCGACCTCTGCATCAAGAACTTCACGCCGACCGCGCGCGACCTGTTCCGGCTGGTGGAAAGCGATGTCGGACGGCCGCTGGCGCATGTCCGTCCGCGCTTCACTGCCGACGGCTTGCAGGCCGACATGGAACAGGTGCTGCAAAGGCTTGGCACGATCGAGCGGCAGGTCGAGGGCATGGACAACGGCCAGAGCTATATCATGAGGGTGCTGCCCTACCGGACAGTCGACAATATCATAGCGGGCGTCGTCGTCACCTTCGTCGACATCACCCAGATCACGCAGGCCGAGAAAAGGATCGGCGCGCTCTCGCATGACCTGCGCAACCGCGGCGAAAGCCTGGGAGCCCTGCTCGATCTCGTGCCGATCGGCATCTTCATCGCCGAGGATGGCGCCGGCGTGGAGATCCGCGCCAACCGGCGCGCGGCGGAGCTGTTGGGTCGGCCCGCTACCGGCACCAAGCTGATATCCGTGCCCGCGATCCTGCCGCTGACTTTCAATGGAACCAAGGTAGGCACCGATGACCAGCCGCTGCTCAAGACAATGCGCACCGGCAGGGCAATTCCGGGCTATGAAGCGAGGATCCAGCATGAGGACGGTACCGCAATCGACGTTATGATGTCGGCCAACCCGCTGTTCGACGAAAAGGGCAAGGTCCGCGGCGCCATTGCGGCGCTGGTCGACATATCCAGTCACAAGGAGGCCGAGCGCAGCCAGGAAAGGCTGCTGCACGAATTGCAGCACCGCGTGAAGAATATCCTGGCCACGGTCACCGCGCTGACGTCCCGCATGGTTCGCACATCCAGTTCGATGGGCGATTTTTTCACGTCCTTCCAGCAGCGGCTGCAGGCAATGGGTCGAACGCACGACGTGCTGTCTTCCTACAACTGGACGGATGCCGATCTCGAGCAGTTGCTGCGGGCAGTCCTGTCGCCTTACAGCAGCAAGGAGCGCCAGAATATCATCATCCTCGGAAGCCCTTTGCAGCTGGGCGCGAGCGCGGCCGCGACACTCGGCATGGTATTCTTCGAGCTTGCCAGCAATGCCGCGAAATACGGAGCCCTATCGACAGAGGACGGTCGCGTCGAAGTAGCCTGGAACACCGACAAACCGGGCATTCTGTCAATCCGCTGGAGGGAAATCGACGGACCTGTCGTCGAAGAGCCGCCAAAGCGGAATTTTGGAACGAGCTTCATCCAGCAAAGTTTGGAGTACGAGCTGGGAGGGAAGGTCGATCTGAGGTTCGAACGCTCCGGACTGGAATGCGACATAGAAATTCCGCTGGCGCCAGGCACAGGTCGCTGACATTTGCCGCTGAGCGATGAGGAGTGGACACAACATGCTCTTGTCCGGCCTGAATGTCCTTGTGGTCGAGGACGTATTTGTGCTTGCGGAGGACCTCACCGACCAGTTGACCCAAGCAGGATGCACAGTGATCGGCCCGGCACCCACGGTCAGACAGGCGCTTGCACAAATCGAGGGCGTTGCTCTGGACGGAGCCGTGCTGGATGTGAATCTTCGAGGCGAGCAAAGCTTTCCCCTGGCCGAGCATCTCACGCTCGGCGGTGTCCCTTTCATTTTCCTCACCGGCTACGACAGCATCACCGTCTTTCCCGACCGGTTTCGCGACAAGCCCAAGCTGTCGAAGCCAGTCGATTACAACCTGTTGATCGAAGCGGTGTCGCGGTTCCGCAAGAGCGATGCGCCGGACTGAGAAAGCCTGGCCTACGACATGGTGCGATCGCCTATCAACCGGCTCGCAAGCTCGACCAGATGCCGGATCGGCGCAGGCTTCGGCAGAAAAGGCACGCCATGGAAGACAGGCGACTGGAAGGCCGGATCGTAGCCCGAATGCACGACAAAGGGCACACCCGCCTCCTTGAGGCGAGCGGCGGCGGCCCCCCTTTGGCCGTCGAGCAATTGGATGTCGATGATGGCCAAATCCGGTTGGTTGTCGTCCAGCCAGGTCGCGGCTGCCCGTTCCGAGGCCACGCAAGCCACCTCGAAGCCGAGTGCCCTTAAGCCATCCGCCACGTCGCAAGCGATCAGATATTCATCTTCAATGATCAGTGCCAAGGGCGCTCCCATAACGACCTCCTCTGACACGCTTACCTCCTCCTGGCACACTTGTTGTACTCCGCCGGCGAGAGAAGCGCACGACGTTTTGCCCGCAAACGGCTGCGCGGCTGCCGATAGGATTCGGGCCGGCTTGGTCCAAGCCTGCGTCCTCGCCCCGGCTGAGCTGGATCACGTCGAGGTCTGACAAGGCCGCGCGGGCCTCGAACAGGCGAAGAAATTCCGGCCTCAGCCCATCTCCCCGTGCGGCGGCAATCGCGTGCAGGGGCATAAAGGTCTTTATCGTCCGATCCTTCACAGACTTGCCTCCATCACAATGCGGCGGCCTTTTCCCGCCTTGCCTCATCGAAATCGACCGACAAGATTACATCGCCGTCGCCGCCGCGAACCCGAACCGCCCAGCCCTCCCGCCGAGCTTCGGCAGCCGGATCGTCGAGAAGATCGATCGCGGAGCGCAACGCTTCATCATGAACAGCTTCGAGGTTGGGCAATTCCACCCCTTCTAGCCGCCTCAAACTGCCACCGTCACGATATTCGAATGTGTAGAGATCCTGGCCCACGTCGGTTGGCCTCTCGACGGCGGGTCGGACGGCATCCACGGACCCGTCCTGGCTGCCTTGCGCAGACCGGCCGCCGAATGCAGCACACTGAACCATCAGCTCTTTGGCGCGATCGACAAGCGCGGCATCGCCGGGCAACGGGTCGGACACAACCATGGTGACAGCGATCTTTTCCCCGCCCTCGCCGAGAAATTCGACCGTCACGTTTCCAGGACCGGCATGTATCGCTGTATCGAGAACTTGCATTCCTGCCTCTTCGTCTCCCTGTCGAGGATACAAAGCTCCCCTGCTCCTGAAAGTTCCGCCGGAGTTCACGAATCGACTTGGATAGCAGCGCCCGACATCCCGCAACGCTAGCGATGAACTCGAAGGCAGCGCCCTGATCGATATCCGTCTTAAAGGCGCGGTTGGAACAGCGGGGCCGGAAGCAGGTTTAGAAACAAAGGAGGCGCCGAATGTCACCCAACCAACGCACGCCCGCCGAAGCCCGCGGCGAAATCCAGGCCGGCAGGACGCAGGACAAGACCCCTGGGTTCGACCCTGCGGCGGCACCGCAGGAGACGGATGCCGAGGCCGGCGACGTCCCGACTTCCGCCAAGCCGCCAGGGCCGCGCGAACCGAGCTTCACCAACCAGGCAAGCTTTGCCAACGCGATGCGGCCGCCAGAGAACGCGCCCGGCCTGCAGCCGCGCAGGAACGGCCCGGTGCTGGTGATCGTGGCGCTGGTCGTCCTGGTCGCGGTTGTGTTTCTGCTCGCCGCGATCTTCCGCCAGGTATGAAAGGAACATCGTTCCCCGTCCCAGGTTTGATAGCGCAAGGAGGTAATTGCGATGCCGCGCTTGAGAAGTTTGTTTCGTCATCTATGGCGCTGGAAAGCGCAGCCGACCACGGACCCGTCTCCGGTGGACGCCATCGTGCGGCTGCTCCGCGACGCCGAAAAGCAAGGCAGATCCCGGCGTTCGGGATAACGAAAGCGTCCCTCGGCTAGCGTCTCCGGCGGATCGAGCAGTCGCCGCAGTCAGTCCTCGTCATAGATATGCTCGTGGATGATGCCGAGGATCTGCAGCTTCACCGTTTCGCGGGCCTCCGGCCGCACGAAGGGCATCAGAAGGTTGACCGTCTCCTCCACCCGCCGCGGCAGGTCGGCGCTCGGATCGCTCAGATAACTGCCATGGGCGTAAAGGTTTTCGGTCAGCTTCTTGTTCAGGTCGGAAAAGAGTCCCATGGTCATTGCTCCTTGCTGATCCAACAGCCGGAGCGCCCACGCGGTTCCCACTGCCGACGCCATTCGGGAACCCCGCGCCGGGGATGGCTACGATCTTGGAGCGACGCCCAGGCCGACGGACAGCCGCTCGATTGAGCGCAGCGGAATAGATGCGGCAGCCTGACCCCGCCTGCCGCGCGCCATTATCGGGCCTCCTCCCCTCCAACGGCGCCAGGTTTTCGGCCTCTCAACCTTTCTGGCTGCGCTCGACGAATTTGTTGAAGCGGCTCGTTCCACCGCTGCCGGCTTTATCCTGATGCAGGAAGGCGAGATCGTTCTCGTCGAAGATGCGGAAGAATTCGTCCCATTCGATTGGCTCGAGCGTGTCTTCGGGCTCGCCGAAATCGATGCGCAGAATGCCGCCCTTGCCTTTCGTGCGAACGACAGCCGGCTGGCCATTCCGTTCTTCTACCCACTTGCGGATTTCGTCGTGATTGGTGGTCGTCTTGGCCTCGGACATGGACTTTCCTTTCTGCAGCGGGGACCGATGAGCGGTCCTAACGGCAGCCAACAGGCAATGTTCCAGATTGTGGAACGGCTCCCTGTCGAAGCTGCGGCACCTCCTGCGACGGGAACTTTGTTGAAGCAGGGAACAAACCTTTTGCCGCGCAGTTCGGGGCGCCGGAGCCAAGTCCACAAGGGAGTAATCGTGAAACGTGTATTGGTTACGGGAGGTTGCGGCTTCATCGGCCGCCACGTCGCCCAGGAACTCACCGACCATGGCTATCAGGTGCGCCTGCTCGATGCGCTTGTCGATCAGGTGCACGGCGCCGAAGCCATCAACCTCCCTGCGGGGGCGGAACTGATCAAGGGCGACGTGCGCGACCGCGACACTGTCGCCGAAGCGGTTTCCGACGCCGATGCCGTGATCCATCTGGCGGCCGAGGTTGGCGTCGGCCAGTCCATGTACGAGATCGCCCGCTATGTCGGCGCGAACGATCTCGGCACCGCGGTGCTGCTGGAGACATTGATCAAGCATCCGGTCGAGCGGATCGTCGTGGCGTCTTCCATGAGCATCTATGGCGAAGGCCTCTATCAGACTCCGGACGGCGAGCGGATCGACAATGCGCGCCGAAAGCCTGCCGATATAAAGGAGGGCCGCTGGGATTTGGTATCGGCGACCGGCCGACCACTGTCGCCTCTTCCGACGGACGAGGAGAAGCGGCCCGATCTCGCCTCGATCTACGCGCTGACCAAATATGCGCAGGAACGCGCGGTGCTGATCTTCGGCCAGGCCTACGGCGTCGATGCCGTTGCACTGCGCCTGTTCAACGTATTCGGCGCCGGACAGGCGCTTTCCAATCCCTATACCGGGGTCCTCGCCAATTTCGCTTCGCGCCTCGCCAACGGCAAACAGCCGACGATCTTCGAGGACGGCGAGCAGAAGCGCGATTTCGTCCATGTGCGCGATGTCGCCACCGCGTTCCGCCTGGCGCTGGAGCAACGCCAGGCAGCCGGCCACGCCATCAACATCGGCAGCGGCCGCGCCTATTCGATCAGCGAGGTGGCCCGGCTGCTTGCCAAGGCCATGGGCGTTCCGAAGCGCCCCGCCGAAATTCTCGGCAAGGCGCGCTCCGGCGATATACGCAACTGCTTCGCCGACATTTCCAAGGCGCGCGAATTGCTCGGCTTTGAGCCGAAGCATCGACTGGAAGATTCGCTCGGCGAATTCGCGGCATGGGTCCGCAACAGCGTCGTTATCGACCGCGGCGCGGACATGCGACGCGAGCTGGAAGAGCGGGGATTGGTCTCATGACCCAGGGCCACCGGCATCCGCGCAAAGCACCGATAGCCGTTATTGGCGGCAGCGGCTTCATCGGCTCCAACCTGGCCGACAGCCTGCTATCCGACGGCGAGGCCGTGCTGGTCGTCGACAATCTCAGCCGCCCGGGCGTCGAGCAGAATCTCGACTGGCTGGCGCAAAAGCACGGCGACCGGCTGAGCGCCAAAATCGTCGACATACGCGATGCCGGCGCACTGGCAGCGGCGCTGGCGCCGGCAAAGGCGATCTTTCACCTCGCCGCCCAGACCGCCGTGACGACCAGCCTGACCGATCCCGCGCAGGATTTCGACATCAACCTCAAGGGGACGTTCAACGTGCTGGAGACCGCTCGCAGCACCGGCGTCCCCGTAGTCTTCGCCAGCACCAACAAGGTCTATGGCAGCCTGCCCCAGATCGCGGTGCGGCAAGCCGACGATCACTACGAGCCGCTCGACGAGAAGGTGCGTGCGAGCGGGGTCGATGAGAAGGTAGGCCTTGATTTCTGCACGCCCTATGGCTGCTCGAAGGGCGCGGCCGATCAGTATGTGCTCGACTATTCCAAATCCTACGGACTGCCGACAGCGGTGCTGCGCATGAGCTGCATCTACGGGCCGCGCCAATTCGGCACCGAGGACCAGGGCTGGGTCGCGCATTTTCTTCTCAGCGTCTTGTCCGGCCGGCCGATTACCGTTTACGGCGACGGCAGGCAGGTGCGCGACATCCTGCATGTGTCCGATGCCGTAGCCGCCTATCGCGGCGTGTTGGCCAGGATTGAGGCCCTCAAGGGCCAGGCATTCAACCTGGGCGGCGGCCCGAGCAATGCGGTCAGCCTGCGCGTGCTACTGGCGGAGATTGCAGACATGACGGGCAGCGATGTCGCGCTTCGCCACGACCGCGAGCGCGTTGGCGACCAACCCTTCTTCGTCGCCGACACGCGCAAGCTGCAAGCAGCGATCGGCTGGCAGGCGCGTGTCCCATGGCGCGAAGGCGTCAGCGATCTCGCCAGCTGGCTGCTGCGGCATCGGCTCCAACCGCACCCCGAAGCCACGAGGTACGTCGCATGAAGGTAGCGCTGGTCAATCCTCATTGGACATACGAGCACAGCATCTATTTCGGCTGCCGCCAGCCGCATCTGCCGCTGGAGCTCGGCTATTCGAAGGCGATGCTGGAAGCCGAAGGGCACGACGTGCTGATGCTGGACGGCTTGCTGCAAGGGCTGGACAACGCCGCGCTTGCGGAAAGCGTTGCGGCTTTCGCACCGGACATGACCGTCGTGACAACCGCGCCGACCTATCTGTTCTGGCGCTGCGCGCCGCCCGAGCTGCGCGTGCCGGCAGAATTCCTCAATCATCTCGCCGGGCGCGGCGGACGCACGGTGGCGGTCGGACCGCATGGCTCGGCGACGCCGGCGCCGACCCTGCGCAAGCTCGGCGTCGATGTCGTCGTGCGCGGTGAATGCGAGGAGGTCGTGACGGAGCTTGCACGGCAGAGCGACTGGAGCAAGGTTGCGCATACGGCCCGGCTCCAGGACGACTTTCCAGTGTGCAATGGCGGGGTGCATGCCAGCCCGTTCGTCAATCATCCTGCGCTCGCCTGGCCGTCCGACTGGATCGCCGCGCATGGCCACCACCACCACAGGTTCGATGCCCACCAGAAGGGCGCCGGCGCCGAGGTGGAAGCGTCGCGCGGCTGCCCCTATAATTGCAGCTTCTGCGCCAAGATCGATTTCCGCGATGCGTATCGGCGCAGGAAGCACGATGCCGTCATAGCCGAGATCGACGGTTTGATCGCTCAAGGGGTCGGCTACATCTATTTCATCGATGAAATCTTCCTGCCGCAGAAGGCGTTGCTGGAAGCGCTGGTCGACCGCGATATCCAGTTCGGTGTCCAGACCCGCATCGACCTGTGGAAGCCGGACCTGCTCAAGCTGCTCGGCGAGGCCGGCTGCGTCTCGATCGAAGCCGGCCTTGAAAGCCTGACCGTCGAGGGCCGTGCGATGCTCGCCAAGCGATGCCGGCTGGACACGGAGGATCTGGCCGCGCTTTTGGTCGATGCCCGTCGCCACGTGCCTTTCGTTCAGGCCAATCTGATCGGCGTAGTCGAGGACGACCCGGCGCTGGTGGACCATTGGCGCAAGCACCTCATCGATCACGGCGTTTGGGCGAACGAGCCCGTGCCGCTCTATCCATATCCGAGCTCGCCCAGCTACCGCGAACTCTGGGGCGAGCCCGACGATATTGCCTGGGAGCGAGCGCATGAGCACTACCTCGCCTCCTTCCGATCCTTCAGCGACATCCAGGACCAGCGTCCGCATGCGCTGGCTGAGTTGGAGTCCTCATGCTGCAATCACTGACCCATCGTCCGCGGCGCATTCTGATGACGACCGACGCCGTCGGCGGAGTCTGGCGCTATTCGCTCGATCTGGCGCGGGAGCTGGCGGCCAGCGGCGACAGTATCGTGCTTGCCGGGCTGGGACCCGAACCTTCCCCGGAGCAGGCGCGGGAGGCGCGGTCCTTCGCCACGCTGGTTTGGCTGAAATGCCCGCCGGACTGGATGACGCGCGACACGAAAGATCTCGACCGGTTGCCCAGCGAATTGCAGGAGCTTGCGTCGGACTATGCAATCAATCTCGTACACCTCAATGCGCCGGCGCAGGCAGCCGGTCTCGAGCTGACTTGTCCGATCGTCGCGGTATCGCATTCCTGCGTGGTCACATGGCTGCACGCAGTGCGGGCGCAAGCGCCCGAGGGCGATTGGGCTTGGCAACGAGAGCGCAACCGGGCCGGATTCGACCGCGCCGAAGCCATTGTCGCGCCGAGCCGAAGCCATGCCGCCATGCTCGGAGCCTGCTACGGCCCGATCGCCGGCTTGAGCGTCGTCCACAATGGCGCGCTCCCCGGCCCGGCAGGCGCGCATCGCGAGTCCTTTGTTCTCGCTGCCGCCCGCTGGTGGGATGAGGGTAAAAACGGGTTGGCGCTCGATGCCGCGGCTGCCTTGTGTGGCCCTCCCGTTTTCGCCGCAGGCGAAACGGAAGGCCCGGACGGACAGCGCCTGTTCTTCGACAATTGCATCTCGCTCGGCTCGATCAGCCATTGCGAGGTTCGGCAATTGATGGCGCGGGCCAGCATGTTTGTCTCGCCGTCCATCTACGAGCCTTTCGGGCTGGCCGCTCTGGAGGCAGCCTCTGCGGGCACTCCCCTGGTGCTGGCGGACATCGCGACCTACCGCGAGATCTGGGACGGAGCAGCGACGTTCTTCGACGCGCGCGATCCCCACGCGCTTGCCGGCTGCATCGCCAGGCTCTCGCATGACGAAAGCTTGCGGCGCCATTTCGGTCAGCGCGCCGCCCGACGGGCGCGCAAATTCTCGCTCAGCGCCCAGACGGCGCGGATGCGAGAGGTCTACGACCGGGCGGCGACGGCCATGGCAGGGCTTTGACCATGCGCTTCCTGTTTTACACCCACTCCGCCGTTTCCGACTGGAATCACGGCAACGCGCATTTCCAGCGCGGCATCATGCGCGAGCTCGTCGCGCGCGGACATGAGGCGATCGCGCTGGAGCCCGCCGACGGCTGGAGCCGATCGAATCTGCTTGCCGAGCAAGGCCCTTTCGCTGTCGAGCGCTTCCGCAAGGATTTCCCGGAGCTGATGGCGCTGACCTATGGCCCCGGCTTCGCACACGAAGCCTGGCTCGCCGGCGCGGATGTCGTGATTGTCCACGAATGGACGGACAAGGATCTTGTCGCGCGCATCGGACAGGCGCGAGCCTATGGCAATTTCACGCTCCTGTTCCACGACACTCATCACCGCGCCGTATCGGCGACGCAGGCGATAGCGGCACTTCAGCTCGAGCATTATGACGGAGTGCTGGTCTTCGGCGAGGTGCTGCGCGAGAGCTATCTTCGCGCCGGCTGGGGCAAACGGGTCTTCACCTGGCATGAGGCGGCGGACGACCGGCTGTTCAAGCCGTGCCCGGATGTCGAGCCCGTCTCCGACCTCGTCTGGATCGGCAATTGGGGCGACGACGAACGCAGCGCCGAGATCGCCGAGTTCCTGATCGAGCCGGCGAGCGCTCTCGCGCTGTCGGGAACCGTGCACGGCGTGCGCTATCCGACCGACGCCCGAGCCGCCCTTGCCGAGGCAGGGCTGCGCTATGATGGCTGGATTGCCAATGCCGACGTGCCGAAGAGCTTCGCCCGGCATCGCGTCACCATGCACATCCCCCGCCGGCCTTATCGGGAGAGCCTGCCCGGCATTCCGACCATACGCATGTTCGAGGCGATGGCCTGCGGCATTCCGCTGGTCTCGGCGCCATGGTCGGATGTCGAAGGACTGTTCCGTGCCGGCACGGATTTCCTGTTCGCCCGGAACGGCGCCGAGATGCGGGATCACCTTCGCGACGTGCTGAACGACAGCCAGCGTGCGGAGGCGCTGGCTGCGTCCGGTCGGGAAACCATCCTTGCGCGCCACACATGCCGACACCGCGTCGACGAGTTGTTCGACATCCTCGCCGCATGCGGCAATCGCGAGGTCGCTGAAATCAAACCTGCAAGGGAGGCCGTTGCATGAAGATCGCCTTTTACGGATCGAGCCTTCTGTCGTCCTACTGGAACGGCGCGGCCACCTATTACCGGGGCTTGCTCAAGGCGTTGTCGAAGCGCGGCTATGACATCGTCTTCTATGAGCCCGATGTCTACGATCGCCAGAAGCATCGCGATATCGAGGCGCCGGACTGGTGCAGCGTCGTCGTCTATGAGCCGACAGCGCATGCGCTGATGCAGGTCGCCTCGCGCGCCGCGCAGGCAGACGTCGTGGTCAAGGCAAGCGGCGTCGGCTTCGAGGACGAGGCGCTGCTGCATGCGGTTCTCGACAGCGCTCGCCCGGATGCGCTGACCGTGTTCTGGGACGTCGATGCGCCGGCGACCCTAAGCGAGCTGCGCAATCATGCCGAACACCCGCTGCATGAGGCGTTGAAGAGGATCGGCCTTGTGCTGACCTATGGCGGCGGCGATCCCGTGGTTTGGGATTATCGCGCGCTCGGCGCCGCGGAATGCGTGCCGATCTACAACGCGCTCGATCCTGAGACACATCATCCGGTCGCCGCGAATCCGCGCTTTGCCTGCGATCTGGCTTTCCTCGGCAATCGGCTGCCCGACCGCGAGGCGCGCGTCGATGCCTTCTTCCTCGATCCGGCTCGTGTGCTTGGCAGCCAACGCTTCCTGCTCGGCGGATCCGGCTGGGGCGACAAGCCCTTGCCGGCGAACGTTTCGTGGCTCGGCCATGTCGGTACGCGCGATCACAACGCCTTCAACGTGACGCCGAAGGCGGTGCTCAACATCAGCCGCGACAGCATGGCGGCCAACGGGTTTTCGCCCGCGACACGTGTCTTCGAAGCGGCGGGCGCGGGCGCATGCCTAATCACCGATGCCTGGCTCGGCGTCGAGTTGTTCCTGACCCCAGGCGAAGAGATCCTGGTCGCGCGGGATGGTGCCGACGTCGCCGAGATCGTGCGCACGCTGACCCCGAAACGGGCGAAGGCGATCGGCGCCGCAGCGCTGCGGCGCGTTCTGGCCGAGCATACCTACACGCTGAGAGCCCGCCTGGTGGACGACATCTTCAAGGCGCATTTCGAGCGCCGGGCAATGGAGGCCGCGGAATGACGAAACCGCTCGACATCGTTTTTCTCGGACTTTCGTTATCCTCATCCTGGGGCAACGGCCACGCGACGACTTTCCGGGGACTGCTGCGCGCGCTCAACGAGCTCGGCCATCGCGTCACCTTCCTCGAACGCGACGTGCCCTGGTACGCGCATCACCGGGACCTGCGCGACCCCGATTTCTGCGACTTGCGCTACTACCAGACAGTCTCCGAGCTGCCCCGCAATCACCGGCAGGAGCTGCAGCGGGCCGACGCGGTGGTGATAGGCTCCTTCGTGCCGGAAGGCAGGGCCATCATCGACGACCTCGCTTCGCTGTGCACTGGACAGTTCTGCTTCTACGACATCGACACGCCAGTGACGCTGGCGCGGGTTGCCGAGGACGATTGCGATTACCTTGCCCGCAGGCAGATCCCCTATTTCGACGTCTACTTCTCCTTCACCGGCGGACCGACGTTGCAGCGCCTCAGATCGGAGTTCGGCGCCCGCCGAACGGAGCCGCTCTACTGCTCGGTCGATCCAAAGCGACACCATCGCACCAGAGACGCGATCGAATGGGATCTCGGCTATCTTGGAACATACAGCGCCGACCGGCAGCTCGCCCTCGAAGCGCTGCTGCTAGAGCCGGCGCGCCACCTGCCGGAGCGCCGCTTCGTCGTCGCCGGCTCGCAATATCCGTCCGATATCGCCTGGCCGGACAATGTCGAGCGGATCGAGCATCTGCCGCCCGCCGAACATGCCGCCTTCTACAGCCGCCAGCGTTACACGCTGAACCTCACGCGCGCGTCGATGATCGCGGCAGGATGGTCGCCCAGCGTGCGGCTCTTCGAGGCCGCTGCCTGCGGCACACCGATCATCAGCGACCGCTGGCCCGGTCTCGATAGCTTCTTCCCGGAATCGACGATCGAGACCGCAGCCAGTGCCGGCGACGTGCAGGAAATCCTCACAGCCAAATCGGAGCGGGCCAGACTCGATATGGCCCGTTCGGCACGCGAGGCGGTGCTTGCAAGCCACACCGGCGGCGCTCGGGCGCGTGAATTCGTTCAGGCTTTGACCCGGTCTGTCCATGCGCGCGCGGCGATCGATCTGAACGTGGAAAGTGCAGCATGAATAGCAGACAGGAGACTTTGCAGATGCGGCGATCAAGAAGGGTTCAGCAGACACAGACGGCGCTTGTCGCCGGCGGTGCCGGTTTCCTCGGTTCGCATTTATGCGAGGCCTTGCTTCACGAAGGGTATCGCGTCATATGCGTCGACAACTTTCTTACCGGCCGAATGGAGAATGTCAGCTCGCTGATCGGCCAAGCCCGGTTCCGGCTGATCGAGCAGGACGTTTGCGTCCCGCTGGAACTTGGCGAGACTGTCGACCGCGTTTTCAACCTGGCCTGCGCGGCATCGCCGCCCCGCTACCAGGCCGATCCGGTCCACACCACGCGCACCTGTGTGATCGGAACGCTCAATCTGCTCGAGCTCGCCGCAAGCAACGGCGCCCGCTTCCTGCAGGCGTCGACCAGCGAAGTCTACGGCGATCCGGAACAGCACCCACAGCGCGAGGACTATGTCGGTCACGTCAACTGCACAGGACCGCGCGCCTGTTATGATGAAGGCAAGCGCACCGCGGAGACGCTCTGCTTCGATTATCTGCGGGCCGAGATGGCCGATATTCGCATCGCCCGCATCTTCAACACCTATGGTCCCAGAATGGACCCGGCCGACGGCCGCATCGTGTCCAACCTGGTCATGCAAGCGATCGAGAAACGGCCGCTGACGATATTCGGCGACGGCCGGCAAACCCGGTCATTCTGCTATGTCAGCGACATGATCGAAGGATTGCGGCGCCTTATGGATGTCGATCCCAATCCCCGACAGCCGGTCAATCTGGGCAATCCCGGCGAGTTTTCGATCCTCGAACTGGCAAGGCTGGTTCGGGAACTGACCGGCACCAAATCGCCCGTGAAATTCCTGCCCTTGCCACAGGACGACCCGCGCCGCCGGCGGCCGGACATAGGCCGCGCAAGGGCGCTTCTCGGCTGGTCGCCCAAGGTGCCTCTCAGGCAAGGCCTGCTGCAAACCATCGCCTTTTTCTCGAGCCTCGACGACCTCGCGATGGAGCCTATCGCTCCGGTCAACAGGACTGAGGCCGGAAAAGTTCGGAACCTTCAGCTCTGAGGCGGTGGCTTCCTTCACTGTAGCGGAACAACCGACCGGGATTGCGGTTGGACATGACAACCGTCATGGAGAAGAACCGTGCAGCCGAAGCGACCAATCAAGGACATCGACCAGATGGCGGCGGCCGAAACCGCCGCGTTCCTGCGGCGAGCCTCCATCACCTATCTCGAATGTTGCGTCAGCCTCATGATGACACATCTGCAGCGCGAGGAAGTGGCCACAATTCTGGAGCAGGAAGCGGACATGCTGCGCAGGCTGGACTGATCAGCTCCTCGCGCGCTCGATAAAACGCGAAAGCCCGGTTTGGTAGCGGTCGGCGGCGCGCGTGGCTCTTACTCGCTCATCGCCGTGTGTCGACTGTCCGGCCATCGTCCATAGCCCAAGCTGGAAGGCGAGATAGCAGGGCTCCATGTAATCCACCAAAGAATGATCGACGGCACGCGACATTTGTGCCTCGATGCCTTGGATCAGCTTCGAAAGCTCGGCGTCGGAAAGCTGATATTCCACCGTCGCGCCTGCAATGTCCCACGCTATGTCCTGACAGCCGACAATGTCATGCGAGCGGCAATGGTCGACGGCGTCCGTCTTGAGCAGGGTTCCGTCCGGCCTAACCAGAAATTCCCACGCGTGCAGGCGTCCGTCGATCTCGATCCTCCGCAGGAAGGGATGTGAGGAGTGGCGGGCGAACCAACCCTTTAATGCTTCGGCCGGCCCTTCCCCCAAGGCTTCCCTGCAGTTTTGCACGGCCATGTCCGCAAGCCCATCAAGCGAGGCGCCGGCCTCTTCGGTCGGCAACGCGGCAGCGCGCCAGCCGAGATAGCGTCCAAGCCATTCGACCAGGAGGTCCCTGGCCAGCTCTGTCCGATCCAGCCTGTCCGCCTCTGTCCAACGCTCGATCAGGAAGCCGTGGCAGAGTCCGGCAGGCTGCGTTCCAAAACCGACCCTGTGCACCGACCTCGCCGTGTGCAGCTTGTGCTGCCCGGTCCCGCCGAGACCGGCGAACTTGACCAACCAACGCTCCGTGCCCGCCCGTGCCATGAATTTTCGCCGCTCAAAGCCGGCAAACACCGGAGGCCAATGCTCCGGTGGCGTGGAAATATGCTTGCGCCATTCGCCGCCGGAAATCTCGCAGAGTTCGACATCGGGCTTGCCAAGCAGGTTCGCCACCCAGTGGCGAAGGTTCGGCGCGACGCATCCATCGAAGGCCGCTTCGAAATCCGCGACATGGCGTGAGCAGTGGCTCCAAATAGCCTGCATGTCTGCCGAAGCTTGCACGCCCGGCCCGCCGCGGTGGCTCGGGAACAGATGAATGCGCTCCTGGTCGATGCCCTGCCGGCGCAGCCAGGCAACGACAGCATGAAAGGAACTGCCGGAGAGGCCCGGACCTTCATCAACGATGGCAAATTTGGCATGAGGTCTGTCGCGCCAGCCGCCGAGGAGTTCGGGCGCGGCGCATATGTGGCGGCTAAACGGGTGCCCGATCGGCCGCACACTGACGGGCGGCGGCGCATGCAGCGCGGCGGCGACCATCGCCGCGAGGCCGAGACCGATGCCGCGGATCCCGATGACGCAGGTGTTTGCGTCGAGACCCGACTGCAGCGCCGCAAGCAGATAGGTTTCCGGATATAGCGCATAAAGCGCGTAGCCTTCGGCCGGGCCGGTGATTATTTCGCTGCTACAATCGATGGTGGCAAGCTTCGCAAGCAGCAACGGGTCGAGCGCTCCGCTCCGGACAAATCCTTGTTGCCAGGATCGCAGCACTTCCTCCGACAACTCGACGAGAATTTCCGACCCCAGCTTCTGTGTCGACGAATTGCAATCAGCACCCCTGGTGTCGAATTCCGCATCGGCAAGGCCTTGCACGAGTTCGGAGGCGCTGACGAAAAGATCGACCACGGCGGCGTGACGTTCGATACCGGCGGGCAGATCGCCGAGTGCTGCCGCTGCGGCCAAGGCAGCTTCCCTCAGCTGTTGTGCGCTGCGCGTTCGCTTGTGGTCGCCGAAGACGATCATGCGGCTCCTATCCCGCTGTCTGGCCGCCAACGCGAAGCGGCGCCTCTTTGATCCGAGATCCGGCTCAGCAATTTTTCGCGGCGCGAAGGAACATTCGAGGTCGCTCCCGGTTCGGCGCGAGGAACTTACCTTCAGCAAAGAGGCAGCGGTTTCGTGACATCGAAGAAAGTTCGCATCGGCATCGTTGGCGTGGGCAATTGCGCGTCATCTCTTGTGCAAGGTCTCTCCTACTATCGCCACGCCAACGGCAACGAGCCGATCCCCGGGCTGATGCATGCCGACCTCGGCGGCTATCATGTCGACGACATTGAGGTCGTCTGCGCCTTCGATGTCGCGAAAAACAAGGTTGGGCGCGATGTGGCGGAAGCGATCTACACCGCGCCCAACAACACCTTCCGTTTTGCTGATGTCGCGCCGACCGGCGTCCGTGTGGAGCGCGGCCCAACACTCGACGGCATCGGCAAATATCTCCGGGACGAGATCGAAGAGTCGGATGAACCGGTTGCAGACGTAACCGGCCGGCTCCGGGGGAGCGGGGTCGAGGTGCTGATATCCTATCTTCCGGTCGGCTCCGAACAGGCGACGCGCTTCTATGCCGAATGCGCGCTTGAGGCCGGCTGCGCCTTCGTCAATTGCATTCCTGTCTTCATCGCCTCGCGGCCGGAATGGCGCCAGCGCTTCGAGGAGCGCGGTCTTCCCCTCGTCGGCGACGATATCAAGAGCCAGGTCGGCGCAACAATCGTGCACCGGCTGCTCGCCAATCTCTTCCGGGAGCGCGGCGTGCGCATCGATCGCACCTATCAGCTCAACTTCGGCGGCAACACCGACTTCCTCAACATGCTTGAGCGCGAGCGGTTGGAATCGAAAAAGATTTCCAAGACGCAATCCGTCACCAGCCAGATCGACGTCCCGCTCGAGGCCGGCAACATCCATGTCGGTCCCAGTGACCATGTCCCGTGGCTGACTGACCGCAAATGGGCCTATATACGGGTCGAAGGCACCACCTTCGGCGGCGTGCCGCTCAATGCCGAGCTCAAGCTGGAGGTCTGGGATTCGCCCAATTCCGCGGGCGTGGTCATAGACGCCGTCCGCTGCGCAAAGCTGGCCCTCGACCGTGGCATTGCCGGCGCGCTCACAGGCCCCAGCAGCTACTTCATGAAGTCGCCGCCCCAGCAGTTCACCGACGCCGAGGCGCGGCTGCGCACATTGGCCTTCATCGCCGGCGGGGACGAGCCGTTGCTCGATGCCGCCGAATGACCACGACTTTCTTTCTCATCCGCCACGCGGCTCATGATCATGTCGGGTGCTACTTGGCCGGGCGGCTCGATGGCGTTCGCCTCGGCGAGGCCGGACAGGCGCAGGCGCTGCATCTCGCGCGCCGCATGGCGCGCGAGCCGCTCGCCGCCATCTTGAGCAGTCCGCGCGAACGCACGCTGGAGACCGCGAAGCCGATCGCGATCGCCTGCGAGGTCGAGAAGATCGCGATCTGCAAAGAACTCGATGAGATCGACTTCGGCGAGTGGTCCGGCAAGACCTTCGAAGAACTGAACGGCGACGCAAGCTGGCGGCTTTGGAACGACCAGCGCCAGAGCGCCCGCACGCCCAGCGGCGAGACGATGCTGGATGTCCAACACAGGATCGTCGGCCTGATGGACGCGTTGCGCGAGAATGGGCAGGGTCAGTGCATCGCTCTTATCAGCCACGCCGACGTCATCAAGGCGGCCGTCTGCGCGATTCTCGGCCTGCAGCTCGGCGACTGCTTCCGCTTCGATATCGCGCCGGCCTCGGTCACCACAGTCGTTCATGGCGACTGGGGTTCCAAGCTCATCCGCCTCAACGAACTCCCCTGACGGAGCGGCCGGCGATGCGCATGGTCATATTCGGTCTCACCGTCACGTCCTCATGGGGCAACGGCCATGCCACGCTCTGGCGCGGGCTGATAGGCGCTCTGGCCCCATTTGGCTGGTCGATCAGCTTCTTCGAGCGCGACACGCCCTATTACGCCGGTGCCAGGGACCTCGACCGGCTCGATGCTTGCCACATCATTCTCTACCCGGACTGGGAGAGTATCCGCCATGAGGCTGAGGCCGCGATACGGGAGGCCGACGTGGTCATAGTCACCTCTTATTGTCCGGACGCCGTGAGGGCCTCGCGGCTCGCCAACGAGAGCTGCCGCGGGCTGAAGGTGTTCTACGATCTCGATACACCGGTAACGCTGGCGAGAATCGAGCAAGGTGACTATCCGGCCTATTTCGAGCCGGATGGCCTGCGCGATTTCGACCTGATCCTGAGCTATACCGGAGGACCGGCGATCGATGCGCTGAAGGGTATTCTCGGCGTGCGCCATGTCCTGCCGCTATACGGACATGTCGACCCCAACCGGCACCGGCCGGCCCCGCCACGGTCCGAGTTCGCCGGCGATCTCTCCTATCTCGGAACCTATGCCGAGGACCGGCAGGCGGCCGTCGAAAGACTGCTCGTAGCTCCAGCGGCCCAGCTGCCGAACCGCCGCTTCATCATCGGCGGCGCACAATATCCGCCGGACTTTCCATGGAGCGGCAATATCTTCTTCGTCAGGCACCTGCCGCCGGCGGATCACCCCGCCTTCTTTTCCTCCTCGCGCCTGACGCTGAACGTCACCCGCGAGGCGATGGCTCGCAAGGGCTGGTGCCCGTCAGGCCGGCTGTTCGAGGCAGCTGCCTGCGGCGCCGCGATCATCTCCGACGATTGGGCCGGCCTCGACAGCTTCTTCACGCCCGGCAGCGAGATTCTGTTGGCACACACTACCGGCGATGTCGTCGCCGCGCTTGGCCTGTCGGACAACGAAATCGAGGCGCTTGGCCGCCGCGCCCGTGAACGCGTCCTCGACGAGCACACGTCCGCGCACCGCGCCGCCGAACTCGATCGCATCTTGAACGCCGCCGCGTCCATGGCAGGTGGAGCAATGGAGGAAGCCGTCTGATGTTGGGGATCGTGCCTGCCGCGGGCCGCGGCAGCCGCATTCAGCCGCTGGGTTTTTCCAAGGAGCTGCTGCCGGTCGGCAGCCGGCTGGACGGGCAGACCGAGCGCCCCTGTGCGGTGAGCGAATATCTGGTGCGGCGGATGGTCCGAAACGGCGTCGACCGCATCTGCTTCATCATCGGTTCCGGCAAGTCGGACATTCTCGAATATTATGCCGCGGGTTATGACACCGCCGCAGCAATCTTCGTCGCGCAGCCCTCCCCGATCGGACTGTGCGATGCGATCTTCCGTGCCGAGCCGCTGGTCACGCCGGAAGAAACGGTCCTGATCGGCCTGCCGGACACGATCTGGTTCCCCGAGGACGGCTTCTGCCGCCTGGCCGACGACCGGCTGTCCTTTCTGATGTTTCCGGTCGATCGCCCGGAACTCTTCGATGCCGTCGTCCTGGATCAGAGCGGACGTGTCGAGCAAATCCAGGTCAAGCAAGCTGATGCCGCAACAAACTGGGTCTGGGGCGCCTTCAAGATGCCTGGCCGTATCTTCCACCAGCTCGCGGCACTGTGGCGCCAGCGCGACGGCTTCGACGAGTATTTCGGCACGCTGATCAACGCCTATCTCGCAGCCGGAGGCGAGGCTTACGGCGTCAAGGCCGGAACGGCCTATGTCGACGTCGGCACTTTCGATGGATATCGCACGGCGCTCAGGCTGCTCGAAAGCAACGATGTCGTTGAAGATGAGACCCCGCCGATGTTCGCATCGCAAGATCTCTCAACGGTGCCAACCCTTCCAGGCGAAGGAGCTTAGCCATGCTGCATTCCAGCACGGAAATACGCCGCCGCATCGACGCACTGGGACCGTGGTTCCACAATATGGAGCTTGCGGGCGTGGAAACCGCGCCGGATCATTTCCTCGGCAATTATCCGCTGATCAAATGGCGCAAATTCGCGGATGCCATTCCGGCTGACCTTTCGGGAATGTCCGTGCTCGATATCGGCTGCAACGCCGGTTTCTATTCGATCGAGATGAAGAAGCGCGGCGCCGATCGCGTGCTCGGCATCGATTTCGACCAGGCCTACCTCGCCCAAGCGCGCTTCGCCGCCGAGATCGCCGGCTGCGATATCGAATTCCGGGAAATGTCCGTCTACGACGTCGGGGCGCTTGGCGAGCGCTTCGACATCGTGCTGTTCATGGGTGTGCTCTACCACCTACGCCATCCGCTGCTGGCGCTCGACCTGATCCGCGCGCATGTCGCAGGCGACCTGATGATCTTCCAGTCGATGCAGAGGGGCAGCGGGGACGTCCTGCCGCTCGAACAGAACTACCATTTCTGGACACGCGACCTCTTCGATCAACCTGAATTTCCGAAACTGCACTTCATCGAGCATCGCTATGCGGACGACCCGACCAACTGGTGGATTCCAAACCGCGCCTGCACCGAAGCGATGCTGCGCAGCGCCGGCTTCGAAATCGTGCTCCACCCCGAGGACGAGGTCTATTTCTGCCGTGCGGCCGGCAATCCGTCCGACGGCGCCGCCGTCTATCCCGCGAAAGGAGAGGCCGATGATTGAAGCCGCGATGATCTGGAACGAGCCCAATAACAAATCGCATTGGGATCCCGAGCTAGATCCGGACTGGAGCCGTTTTGCCTCGATGGCGATCCTGGCGGCCGATGCGATCGACCGCGAGAACCCGGCCGTCACAAAGGTGCTGGGCGGTATTTCGCCGATCGATGCCGGCTTCATGACGCGCATGAAGGATTTCGGCGTGCTCGACCATGTCGACGCCGTCGCGGTGCATGGCTTCCCGCTCGACTGGAATCTCTGGCAAATCAACGAATGGCCGCAGAAGCTCGGCGAGATCGCCGCCATCACCGATCTGCCGATCTGGGTCAGCGAAGTCGGCGTGTCGACCTTCGGCGCCGAGGAGATCCAGCTCTGGGGCCTGCGCCGCACGGCCGAGTTGCTGCTTGGCATCGCGCCGCGGGTGCAGTGGTACAGCCTCTATGACCTGCCGCGTTCGTGGGAGGCGACGACGCGCCATCGCGAGGCGGAAGGCTCGTCCTATTACAGGCACTTCTACATGGGCCTGCTGCGCGAGGACGGCACGCCTAAGCCGGCGCTTGAGGAGTTCGTGCGCCACACCCCGCAAATGGGCCTGGTACAGTGGTTCCATTTCGAGGACCATCGGCTGGATGATGCCGTTGCCTGGATGCACCGACTGGGCGTGACGCACCTGCGCACTGGCCTGTCCTGGGCGGACAGCTTCCGGCCGAACGCGCTGGACTGGTTCGATCGCCAGATGGAAGCGCTCGCCGACTTCAACGTCACGGTGACCTTCTGCTTCACGCCCGAGCACCGCGGTCTCCAGCCCCACCACACAAGTCCGCCGCAGGTGCCCGAGGAATTCGCCGAATTCTGCGCCGCGATGATCCGCCGCTACGCTCCTGCGATCAGCGACGACATGACACGAACGCGGCGCGTGTCGGCGGCATGGTGAATTCCGGCTCGATCGGCGATGACGCTGACTGTCCTCAACGTCGCCTACCCCCTCGCGCCTGTCGGGCCGGATGCGGTCGGCGGCGCCGAGCAGGTGCTGTCGGCGCTGGACCGGGCGCTGGTTGAGAAAGGCCACCGGTCGGTTGTCGTCGCCTGCCATGGGTCAAAGACGGCCGGCGTCCTGGTGGAAACACCGGCCGAAGCAGGCGTGCTCGATAAGGCGGCGAAGGACCGGGCCCAGCAGGCGCATCGCGACGCGATCGCGGCCGCCCGGGCGCGCTGGCCTATCGACGTCGTTCACCTCCACGGCATCGACTTCGATGCCTATCTGCCCACCGACGGCCCAACCTTGGTGACGTTGCACCTGCCGCTGGGCTGGTATCCCTCCGAAGTGCTTGGGCCGTCGCGCGAGGACCTGTGGCTGCACGCGGTCTCGGAGGCGCAGCACCGGACAGCGCCGGCAGGGTCGAGGCTTGCGAAGCCTATTCCAAACGGCGTCGATATCGATGCGCTGAACGAGTCCCGGCTGCGGCGCGATTTCGCTTTGGTGCTCAGCCGCGTCTGTCCCGAAAAGGGCATCCATCTCGCAATCGAGGCAGCCAAGCGCGCCGGCACTCCCCTGGCGATCGCCGGCCACGTCTATCCCTATGAGACCCATTTGCGCTATTTCGCCGACGAGGTCCGTCCTCGTCTCGATCGGCAGCGGCGTTTTCTCGGGCCGCTGGGGTTTCGCGCCAAACGGCGGCTGCTCAACGCCGCCCGCTGCCTGGTCGTCCCCAGCCTTGCCGCCGAAACAAGCTCGCTTGTCGCAATGGAGGCGCTTGCCTGCGGCACGCCGGTCGTCGCTTTCCCGAATGGCGCCCTTCCCGACGTCGTCCAGCATGGCAGAACCGGATTTTTGGTCAATGACGTCGAGGAGATGGCTAAGGCCATCGTCCATTCTGGAGCGCTGGACCATGAGACCTGCCGGGCCGAGGCGCGCCGCCGCTTCTCGCTTGAGCGCATGGTCACATCCTACATGGATGCTTACGAAGCGCTGGCCAAGCTTGGCACCCGCCGCACCTTGCTGGGAATCGCGTGATGGGCGGTCTGCGCACCGAGATCATTCGCGATCCAGGGACGTTCGAGGACCTCGAGCCGTGCTGGTGGCAGCTCTGGGGGCGGAGCATCTCGGCCACGCCGTTCCAGTCTCCTGCCTGGCTCATCCCCTGGTGGCGTACATTCGCGCCAGGCGATCTCACCGCAATTGCCGTGTGGAGCGGAGACGAACTCGCCGGACTGGCGCCGCTCTATATCGAAAGGCATGATGGCGGTCAGCGCATGCTCCCCATCGGAATTTCGCTGAGCGACTATCTCGACATTTTGTGCGCGCCGGAACTGGAGGCGGAGACCGAGGCCGCCATAGCCGAAGCGGCGCTGTCGCTGGAATGGTCGCAGTGGATCCTGCCCGATCTCTCGGCCGACGCCATATCGCTGAGCCTTGAGCTGCCGAATGCCGAAGAGCGCCGGTCGATGGCGCACGCGGCCTGTCCTGTGCTGTTGCTCGACGGCGATCGGACTCTGGCCCGCTCGGTTCCGGCGAGACGGAGGCGTCAGTTGCGCCGCGCCGAGAGAGCTGCCCGGCGAAGAGGAGCCGTCATTGTCAGCCGCGGCGAATCCGATCCGCAGACATTTCTCGACAGGCTCATCCGACTGCATGGCGCGCGCTGGACCCGCCATGGCGGTGGCGTCCTGTCCGACACGGCTGTGGAATTTCATCGCCGGGCCCTGCCGCGGCTTGCCGATAACGGCATGGCGCGATGCTTGACGATCCAGATCGACGATGCCGTCGTCGGCGCCTATTACGGTTTTCATCACCGCGACCGGGCCTATGCCTATCTTGGCGGTTTCGATCCGGCCTATGCCGACGAAAGCCCCGGCGCGATTCTGATCGGGCATGCCATCACCGGAGCCGCCAGCGAGGGCGCACTGGAGTTCGATTTCCTGCGCGGCAGGGAAGGTTACAAATATGGCTGGGGCGCGAAGGACCGCTGGACGGCGCAGAAGGTCTGGACCAGGAGCGCATCGCCGTGAACGTCGCGAGGCAACCCGGCGCGATTGCCAGGCGCCTGCTCGAGGATTGCATGACGGACGGCCTTTCCGTCGACAACGCGCTGGCCAGATTGGCCGTTTATACCGAGAAGACGACCAGCGCGGCGCAACTGGCGGATATCGCGCTGGACATGCGTCCAAGCCATGCTCTCCGGCGATGCTGGCTGGAGGAGGTCGCCACGATGCTGCGTGGCAAGGCGGACGCCTTCGACAAGGTCCGCAGAGCGGCTGCCTGCGTGTCGCATGACTGGCCGGATAGCGAACCGACCGCCATGACCGTCAAACGGCTGGCCGGCAGCTTCGATCGGGCGGCCGCCATATCTCCCGCGGCCAGCGTCCAGTTGTCCTCGCTTGGCGACGAGCACAGGCTGTCGACCACCACCGCCGAGATTGTCGCATGGCTGGAACAGCAGGGCTTCGTTGGTGCCCATAAGGACATACTCGACATCGGCTGCGGCATCGGGCGTCTCGAACATGCGCTCGGCACCCACGCAGGATATGTCGTCGGCATCGATATCTCGTCGCGAATGATCGAAATCGCGCGCCGGCGATGCGCCGGCCTTGCCAATGTGGAATTTCACCTGACCTCAGGCCTTGATCTCGGTGATTTCGCCGATGCAAGCTTTGACGGCGTGCTGGCCCTGGACAGTTTTCCTTACCTGGTGCTCGCCGGGATTGCCGAGCGGCATTTCATCGAGATCGCGCGCGTGCTGCGGCGGGGAGGAATGGCAGCGATCCTCAACTATTCCTATCGGACATCGCCGGGTATCGATTCCGGCGACATCAGCCGTCTTTCTCATGCATGCGGCATGGACCTCGTGGTCGACGGCGAAATGCCGTTCGGCAGTTGGGACGGCATGGTCTTTCTTGTCCGTCGTGACGGCGGAACATAACGCACCGGCGGCAGTTCGGTCACCGAACAGTTCCAGGCCAGCAGAACAGGGAGAAGCAGATGGCATCCGGCGGTAAGAAACAGATGGGCCGCGGCAGCCAGGGCAAGGGTTCCGGAACCGGAGCCAAGACGACGCTTGCAAAGGACATGGTCGGCGAGAACGACGTGCTGTCCAACCGGGACAAGAAGCAGCACACCGAGCAACGAGGTCTGGACGGCAACCGGATCAAATCCGATCAGTATCAGGATCACGCTGCGAACCGCCTTCCCAAGGATTGAGCTGATGTTTCCAGATCACCTCTTGCCGCAAAATCCGGGGACAACGGACCGGAAACCCCACAGCCTGCGGCAAGCGCCTTGCATAGGCCGGTCGGCTATGCCTCTGTGAGATTTGAAGGGGCCTCTGTTTGTTAAGAGAATGCCATGTCTCACAGGAGTCAGCGCGACCTTTGCGCCCGGGTAATCCAGAGCTTGGACCAGGAGATCGCATCGCTGCTGAACGCTATCGAGCGGGAGGAGGTCCCTGACCGGCTGACAAGGCTTGCACTCGAACTGCAGAACGCTCTGATCGAAAAGCGCAAAGGCGACATGGCGGGTGAGCGCGGTTGAAGATGTCACCAGCAAGGATGCGGCATTCCTTGGAGACGGGAAGGCACGATATCGCTCGCTGTCGCGTGATCGGTGGAACCTTAACATAAGTTAGTCGTTGTAGCCGATTGGGGATCATCCCGATGGCTGGCAGAACTCCGGAAGTGGACGAACTCGTTCGGCGGCTGGTCGCGCAGACGGGCATCACCGAAGCGCAAGCGCTCGAACTTGTTTCTCTGCTCGGTCTGAATTGGGCCTCGTTGATGAGAGAGGCCAAAGTCATGACAGCAGCCCAGCGCCGGTAGGATTTAGCGCCTCGCGCCCTCTGTATCCCAATGATTGTCCGAAAGTTGACGTCGTGGCTCGATCAGCGCTTGCGGCGAGCTTTCTCCGAGGAATTCCAGAACGCCGGCACGGGCGCGGTTGAGGCGGCTTTTGACGGTGCCGACAGCGCAACCGCATATTTGCGCGGTTTCTTCGTAGCTTACGCCCAGTACGCCGATCAGCATCAAGACCTCACGCTGATGGGACGGCAGCTTCTGGATGGCTTGATGCACTTCCCTGCTTTGCACGGACCAATCCTGGGACGGTTCCGAAATCGGCCGGCTGGAGGCGCAGTCGAGCAGCCCGGGGGCCTCCCTGGCCGCCGCTTTGACACGCGTGTAGTGCGTGTTGCGCATGATGGTGAAGAGCCAGGACTTCAGGCGCGTGCCGGGCTCGAATTTGTCCAGGTTGGAGAGCCCTTTGGTCAACGTTTCCTGCACAAGATCGTCGGCATCGTCGGGCACGCGACAGAAGGTTCGCGCAAAAGCCCGCAAGGCAGGAATGAGGGTGACGATGGAGATCTCCTCGGTGCTGGGGTTCGGCAGATTATGCTCTCTGAATGACAATGTTCCGGCCCCAGCAAGTAGGAATTACGCAGTGCAGACTAGGGAGAATGTTTGAGAAATCGGAACGTTCCTGTTTTCCATCGCTCGGCCAAACTTTTGGTGAGGTGGCGTGATCGAAGGGAGCGGCAATATTCAACGGGCCGCCTCGATCTTCGGTTCCTCGATATACCAAGGCATGGAAATGATCACGATGTCCGATCCGCCGAACTCGAGCAGTTTGGCGTGCAATCGGCGAGCGCGCTGCGTATGCAGCATATATTGCCACCAATTGGGCGGCACGACCTCTGGGAGCAGCACCGCAATGGTGCGGCCGTCGAACTCGCCGCGCAGCGCCTTGATCTCCTTCAATAACGGCTCGTACATCAGCCGGTAGTCGGCATTGAGGAGAAGCAGGCGTGGCGGGCGCAGGCCAGCCGCCCTCGCCGGCGCTTCCACATCCTGCGACCACCTCCCGCGAATTGCGCGCTCTTCGTCGCTCTCTTCACCCGACAGCCGCGCCACATGGACGGCGATGACATCTTCGGACAGGTGAAAGGCAAAGCTGAGCGCCTTGTCCGCCATCCTGTTCCATTGCTGGGTCACAACAAGAACGACTGGGGGCTCGGTGCTGCTCACATCGACTTTCCCGGGCTCGCGCAGACTTGCCTCGAGCTGGTCGTAATAGCGCCTCACCAGCCGCAGCAGGAGGATCACAACCGGGATGACGATCACCGTGATCCAGGCGCCCTCCCTGAATTTGGCGACGACAATCACGATGAGCGCCAGCGCGGTGACTATGCCGCCGAACGCGTTGATCGCCAGATGCATCCGGTTGCCCGTCCGGCTCGTATCCTTGGTCGTGCGAAGCGCCCTTACCCAGTGCATCACCATCCCGGTCTGCGACAGCGTGAAGGTCAGAAAGGCGCCGATGGCGAAAAGCGGGATCAGACGGTCGGTGATGCCGCCGAACACGACCAGCAGCAGTCCTGTCGACGAGGCGAGGTAAAGGATGCCGATGGAGAAAACGAGCCGGCGGCCAACCATGGCGAAGGGCTTGGGAAGATACCCGTCTTCCGCCACCATGCGGCAAAGGCGGGGGAAATCGACGAAGCTTGTATTGGCCGAAAGCGCCAGCACGCAAAGCAGGCTACCGATGGCGACATAGTAGAAGACCCCGTCGCCAACGACGGCATGCGCAAGCTGCGACAGCACGCTCTGATAGCCGTCTTTCTCCTGATCCATCGCACCGATGCGGTAGCGTGCCGACAGGAAGGCGATGCCGCCGAGCAGCAGTCCAAGGATCAGACAGATCGCCGCCAGCGTGCGCCGGCCGTGCCTGACGGGCGGATCCTTGAATGCGGTCATGCCGTTGCTGACCGCCTCTACGCCGGTCATCGCCGTGCATTGCGGCCGAGATTTTCGCGCGAGACGATATAAGCGCCGCCATTGCCGGGGTAAGCGGCGATGGTCTGGCGGTAGGAAAGATAAAGGACCGCGAGCAAACCGACTATGGCGCCCATGATCGGACCGATATAGCCGAGACCCGCCGCGCCGAGCGGGATCAGGATCGTGAGCGCCGCTTCCGGCCCATAGGCCGACGAACCCAGCCCATCGAGGCCCATTGCCGGCACGCCCTCGAACACGCCGATCTTGCGTTGCGACTGTTCCTGATTTGCCAGGCGGCGGCCGAGAATCCAGGCCAGTATCGACATGTCGTTGTCCCGAGAAACTTCTCCCGAATAGCGCGGGGAGAAGAATGTTCCTCGGCTGCGCCTTCCGATTCTGAGGGCGGGCGGGAATGGGCCGGTCGCTAGGAATCACCGGCCGCGAGCGGATCTCGGGGCGCTATGGGGCGGTCGCGCAGCGCGAGCGGCTCGGATTGCTTGTCTGCTTGGTTTCAGCGACTGTGGCATCAAGTGCGGCCACGCACTTCAATGCCAGCCGGGCAGCTCCCTCAGCTGCATTCGTCGGACTTGCGAAGCGCATGAACATGAACGTCGTTGTTGACGATCTGCGCGCACTCATTTCTTCTTGAATTCAAACAGCTCAACCAGATTGCCCGACGGATCTTCCAGAAGTCTGGCGCGACCAGCTCCCGCCTCGCTGATTTCTCCTTTGAATTTGACGCCTGCATCGTTCAACCGGCCGACGACGACATCTATGTCCTTCGTGACGATCATGAATCGGTTCCACCCGCCAGGCTCTGGTTTGCCGCCAGCAGTTCCTCCACTGCCTGCCCCCGGAGCGCTAAGGTAAAGCGTGAGATCATCGCGAATGAGCGCTGCGAACTTGCCAGGGTTGTGCATGTCCACCTCGAACTCGAGGTTATCGCGATAAAACGCGACCGAAGTGTCAACGTCTGTCACAATGTATCGGATGGACGCCATGGCCCGTGCTCCTTTCACCAAAGAAAGTGAACTGGCCGATGGGAATGTGGTTCCTTGGCGATCGCGGCCAATAGTCTGCCAGTCGGCTGATGAGAACACGACCTGGGCGTCTACCGCCTGCGGAGCCGCGTCGCTCGATTTCTATCTGTCGCTGGTCTCCAATCGCTTATACATCCTCCTATCCCATGCCTACGGGCCGGCGCGGCACCACACTGATCGGCGTGAACATGTAGACCGGCTCGCCGCGTTGGTTGAACGCCGTCCACTTGGTCCGGACGAGCCCTTGCTGCTTCGTTTTCGATGGAATGAGTTCGGTCACTTCACCTTCGAGATGGAGGACATCGTCCGGCCGAACGGGGGCGAGCCAGCGCAATTCATCCACACCTATACCCAACAGGGGATGCCGCCCGCTGGCACCAACCTCGACCAACAGACGCATTGCGATCGCGGCAGTATGCCAGCCAGAGGCCGCAAGGCCTTTCAGCGGCGTTAGAGCGGCAGCGGCTTCGTCGAGGTGAATCGGCTGCGGGTCGAACTCCGATGCAAAGCGCTTGATGTCTTCACGCATGATCCGCTTCCCGCGGCTCCTGAAGCGCATGCCCAGTGCGAAATCGTCGAACCACTCAATCGTCGGATTATCCTGGACATGATCTAGGTTCGGGATCGCGGGTTTGGGCTGAGTGTCAGTATTCGTCGTCATGATCGTCTCCGATAGCTTGCAGGGTGGATGCGACGGTGTTGCCGTAGCCCTCGCGGGCTCGAGGCGAGTGGGGGTACAGGCCAGGGCGGAACCATGAGTGATGCCGGGCCGACCGTCGCCGCTCAGGGAGTCAGTTCGAGGATCAGGTTGACCGGCGTCTGCGCGGCGCGCCGCAGGCTGGAAAACCCTGCTTCGCGCGCCACCTTGCGCAGTCGCTCTTCGCCCGCCTGGGCACCGAGGCCGAGCCCGACTTCCTGCGACAGCGAGTTCGGCGTGCATGCCATCGCCGATGCGGCGTAGTACATGCGGCCGATCGGATTCAGGTTCTCCTCCAGCCGATCGCCCGCATAGGGCTCCACCAGCAGCACCTTGCCATCGGGCTTGAGCGCCTCGTGGCAGCGCGCGAGCGCGCCGACCGGATCGCCGAGATCATGCAGGCAGTCCATGAAGCAGACGAGATCGAAGTCTTCACCGTCGAATTCGGTCGCAGACTTGACTTCGAAAGCGATGTTGCCGGTCACGCCCTGCTCGGCGGCGCGCGTGCGCGCGGTCGCGATCGACCCGTGGTGATAATCGAGGCCGATGAAACTCGATTTGGGGAACGCCTGCGCCATTAAGATGGTGGAGGCGCCGTGTCCGCAACCGATGTCGGCAACCCGGGCGCCGCGCTTCAGGCGCTCGACGACGCCATCGAGCGCCGGCAGCCACTCGTTCACCAGACATGCACGATAGCCGGTGCGGAAAAAGCTCTCGGTGCCGCAGAACAAGAGATGGTTATGCGCGTGCCAGCCCAGGCCTTCGCCCGAGCGAAAGGTCGCGACGATCTGGTCTTCGTCGAGCCAGAACGAGGCCGCGACCTCGAAGGCAGATGCCATGAAGATGGGGCTCTGCTCGAGTGCCAGCACCATCGCTTGCGCCGGCGGCAGCGCGTAAGTCTGCTTCGCGGGATCATAGGCGACATAGCCGCCGGCTGCCTGATTGGCGAGCCATTCACGGATATAGCGCTCCCGAATGCCAGTGGCTTCGGCAAGCGCCGTCGAGGTGCAGGCGCCGAGATCGGCCATCGCCTGATAGAGTCCGAGCTTGCGTCCGACATTGACGAGCACGCCGGAAAAGGCGGCGCCGAGGTCAGTAACGACCCGCCCGATGAAAGCTTCGACTTCGCTCGGCGCTGGCGGTGGTGTGAACTGGGTCATGACCGGTTTCCCTTTTGCGTTAGTGTAGCGCGGCCGAAAGCAGCCGCTTTCTGCGCGCCTGAGATATTCGGCAAAGGGAAGCAGGTCTTGATATACTCCGCCAAAGCCTTGCGAGATCGTGCCAATGACGACGGAAAGACGCGCGGCAGCCAAGCTCGCTACGCCGACCATTAATCTGGCCAGCATTGTCTACGGCCTCGACGCCTATATGCGCTCGCGCGGGGGTCATGCAGGCGAAGCCTTGCGCCGTGCCGAGCTCGAGCCGGGGGACCTGACCGACCCTGACCGACGCGTACCGCTCATTCGCTATCTGGAGCTGCTGGAAATCTGCGCTGACGTCCTGGAGGATCGGCAATTCGGCTTAAAGTTCGGAGCTCAGTACGAGCCGCGCCACGCCGGCGTCGTCGGCAACATCGCCTTGGCCTCGCGCACGGTAGGCGAAGCGTTGGAATCCATGGGTCGCTATCTGCCGACCATGGTCGACGCCACGGTTCATGGTGTGGAAGTGAGCGATGGGGTCGCCTTTGTGTATTCCTACTACATTGACCCGCTGATGATGTCGTACCGGCAGAAAGGCGACTGGGCGATCGCTTTCGCGTGCAACCTCATGCGCGTCGGGCTCGGCGATCCACGTTGGACCCCGCAGGAAGTCCTGCTGCCGCAATTGGCGGATGAAACGCCCGCGGAACGCCGCGGTCGCGCGGAGATCATGGGCGATAATATTCGGGTCGGCCACCCCTGGGCCGGCATCCGGTTCGACGCCGGCCTGCTTAAACGGCCAATGGCGACGGCCGATGCCATGATCGAGAGCCTGATGCGCCATTACGGCGATCTTCGGCTCGCCGCTTTGCCGGAACAACGCGGCGCGATCGAGCAGTTGCGGCGCGAGATCGCCCGCGCGCTGGTCAAGGGCGAAATCGGCATCGAGCACCTCGCCAATGCGACTAGCACCTCCGTGCGGACACTGCAGCGGCGGCTGAAGGAAGCCGGCGTGAATTACAACGACCTGCTGAACGACGTTCGCAAAACGCTGGCGTTGAACCTCTTGGAGAATGAGACGCTGGCGCTGGGTGAGATCGCCTTTTCACTCGGTTACTCTGAAGTCAGCGCGTTCAATCACGCCTTCCGGCGCTGGGTCGGCCGATCGCCGGGCGATTATCGCCGCCTGCGAGCGACTCGTTCCAATTCCGCCGCAGAGAAGAATTCAGAACCATCGGCCGCGGGATCGATTTGAATGGCTCCGCTCATGAGGCTTCGAACCGCGGCATGCCGACCGATGGGTACGGCCGCCCCTGCGTCAATTCCGCACTCGGCCAAATTAAGCTCGATGTCACCGAATCGTAGCGCAACTACGACAATTCGCACTTTCTCAAATATCCGCGGTCGCCGGAAGGCGGGTGGCGTCAGGAGAGACCGTAAGAACGATCACAATTCCTGACGGTCTTTTCTCCGTGGCATCCTGCGACTTCTGATCGAACCGTCGGAAGAACCGTCAAATGGATCGGCATGGTTCGTCCGCCGCGAACGTCGACTGCCAGTCAAATCAATGACTTGGTACAAACAACGGCTCGAAGAGACGATGGAGGGCAGATGATCAACGAACTATCCCGTAACCCTCTACTTTCTACGCTATTCCCCTCCAAGCCCACCAGGGTATTCCACACCCCTCACTCCCACTCGATCGTCCCGGGCGGCTTTGACGTCACGTCATACACCACCCGGTTGATGCCCTTGACCTCGTTGATGATGCGGGTGGCGGCGGCGGCGAGGAAGTTCATGTCGTAGTGGTAGAAGTCCGCCGTCATGCCGTCGACCGAGGTGACGGCGCGCAGCGCGCAGACGAATTCATAGGTGCGGCCGTCGCCCATCACGCCGACCGTCTGCACCGGGAGCAACACCGCGAAGGCTTGCCAGATGGCGTCGTAGAGGCCGGCCTTGCGAATCTCATCGAGATAGATGGCGTCGGCCTCGCGCAGGATCTCCAGTTTTTCGCGCGTGATGCCGCCCGGGCAACGGATAGCAAGGCCGGGGCCGGGGAAAGGATGGCGGCCGATGAAGCTTTCGGGGAGGCCGAGCTCCTTGCCGAGCGCCCTCACCTCGTCCTTGAACAATTCGCGCAGCGGCTCGACCAGCTTCATGTTCATGCGCTCGGGCAGGCCGCCGACATTGTGGTGCGACTTGATCGTCACAGACGGGCCGCCGGAGAAGGAGACGCTTTCGATGACGTCGGGATAAAGCGTGCCCTGGGCCAGGAAATCGGCGCCGCCGAGCTTCTTCGCCTCTTCCTCGAACACCTCGATGAACAGCCGGCCGATGGTCTTGCGCTTCTTTTCGGGGTCGGCCTCGCCTTCCAGCGCCGAGATGAAACGGTCGGAGGCGTCGACCAGGATCAGCGGCAGGTTGTAGTGCTGGCGGAACATCTCCACCACGCCCTTGGCCTCGTCCTTGCGCATCAGGCCGTGGTCAACAAGGATGCAGGTCAGCTGCTCGCCGACCGCCTCGTGGATGAGAAGCGCCGCGACGGAGGAGTCGACGCCGCCCGAAAGCGCGCAGATGACTTTGCCCTTGCCGACCTGCTTGCGGATCGTCTCGACCGCGTGCTCGCGATAGGCGCGCATCGTCCAGTCGCCCTCGATGCCGGCGATGTTGTGGACAAAGTTCCTGAGCAGCCTGGCGCCGTCCGGCGTGTGCACCACTTCCGGATGGAACATGATGCCGTACATCTTGCGCTCGATATCGCCGAAAATGGCGAAGGGCGAGCTTTCCGACTTGCCGAGCACCTTGAAGCCCGGCGGCAACTCGATGACCCGGTCGCCGTGACTCATCCACACCTGGTGGCGCTGGCCAGGCGCCCACAGGCCTTCGAACAGCGGGCTCTCCTTCTCGATCTCGACGAAGGCACGGCCGAACTCGCGGTGGTTGGAGCTTTCGGCGACGCCGCCCATCTGCACGCAGAGCGCCATCTGGCCGTAGCAGATGCCGAGCACCGGCACGCCGGCGTCGAAGACCACCTGCGGCGCACGCGGGCTGCCGATGTCGGTGGTCGAGGCCGGGCCGCCCGACAGGATCACCGCTTTCGGCTTGATGCGCTTGAAGGCCGCTTCGGCCGACTGGAACGGCACGATCTCGGAAAAGACGCCGGCCTCGCGGATGCGGCGGGCGATGAGTTGCGTGAACTGGCTGCCGAAATCGACAATCAGAACGGTGTCGGGATGATTGGCTGTCGTCGTCATGGCGAGCCTTTAGAGAAAGAAACGAGTCGGCGCAATGGGTTGCGCGCGGTCGCGCCGTTCACTTCGATGCTGGTGCTTCTCCCTGCTCGGCGTCAAGTGAGCGCAAGGCGTCCATCAGCGCCGCGAACCGCTGCTCGCCGATGCGATCGATATAGCCGCGTTCGATCTGAAGCTTGATGCGATCGCCGTCGCGCAAGGCATCTAGGCCTTTGCGCGTATAGCGCACGAGCTTGCCGCGCCCGTCCCGGGGATCGGGCAATCGCTCCAGCACGCCTTCCGCCTCCAGGCCGTCGAGCAACTGTTGAACCGCTTGCTTGGAGGTGGCCGCGCGCTCAATCAACGCCGACTGGCGCGTGCCGTTGCGCGGGATGTGTCCAAGCAGGCCGGCGCGCGCTTCGCTGAACCAAGCGTGGCCGGCGGCCCGCATGGCAGCGGCGAATTCCGCCTGCCAGGCACGGCTCGCCTGCCACAGCCGCCAACCGACGTGATTGGGCAGCCCATCGTTTTTTTCGTCAAGCTCCTTGACCATCTAATTCGAACTCCGTATGGTCAAGATACTTGACGATATTCTGGGCGTCGAGGCCATTCGAGAAACGCAAACCCCGCGGACAGGAACAATGACGATACTGAACAGGGACACGCTGGCCATTATCATGGTCGGAACCACGCATGTCATCGACATGGGCGGCAAGAACGCCTTCATCCACTATGAAACCGACGATCGGGCGCACATGCTCCTGCCGGATGGCACGCGCTTTCACGGGACCTGGACGCTGCTTGACGACGGCTACAAGGTCGAATGGAAAAACGGCCCCGCCGGCGCGTGGTAACTCGATCATGCAGCGGGGGCAATCGACTATATCGATGCGACAGGAGCCTCCCGTGGACGCATTTCACGCATCGATTTCGGCGATCCACAACGCCTTGCTGCCTGATCCAACCGGCAGTCAGCCACCAAGCAGGCCGCCGCCGATCGCCTGTTCCAGCAGGGCGACGGCCGCGGCGAGCTTCTCGTCGATGACGTGCAGATATTCCGTCCAGTCGTTGACGTGCCTGAGATCGGCCGCGCCGTCGGAAATGCCGCGGAGCCCAATCAGCGGCAAACCGAACAGCTGGCAGGCACGCAGGCAGGCAAAGGTCTCCATGTCGACCATGTCGGCATCAATGGCGTCATATGCAACGCCGGAGACGATCGCGCCGCCGGTCGAGAGCGTGGCGGTCTTGATGCCTGGAATGACGAAGGGCAGCGGCACCGACACCGGCAGGTCGAGGAAAGGCGTCGCGCCCTTCTCGAAGCCGAGCGGCGAAGCATCCATGTCGCGATAGCTCACCGACACGGCCTGGTAGATCTCGGTCTGCTCCAGCCTGCGGCTGCCGGCCGAGCCCAGCGAGACGACCAGGTCCGGAAGCGCGCCTTCAGCCTTCAACGCCGCGAGCTCGGCGCCCAGCCTGACCCCGGCCTCGACCGGACCAACGCCGGTCATCAGCGGTGTGAACAGGTTCTTCAGGTGCGGGCCGTATTCGGCCTCAGCCGCCATGACGAAGAGAACGGATTTTTGCGACAGGCGTGACACTTCGACAGTCATGAAGCTTTACCCCTATTTGCTACGACGACGCGAAAGGGACAACGTGCCTCGCCGCCTGCCGGCCCTTCGCTATGGCTCCGGGCGTTCGTCGCTCGAAAAGCCCATTTGGGAGCTTTTCGTCCGCTGCGCGGACCGCTCCTCACCCCTCTATCCCGTCGCGGCCGACCACCGTCATCATCGTGCCGGTCATGGTGGCGATCAGCTTGGCCTCGCCGTCGGCGGCGAAGGCGTAGGCCTGGCCGTCGGCGACGATGATGGTGCGACCGGGTTTGGTCACGGAGCCGCGGAACAGGAACCGCTCGCCCCTGCCCGGCGCGAGCAGGTTCACCTTGAACTCGATGGTCAGCACGCCGGAATTCTCCGGCATCAGCGAAAAGGCCGCGTAACCGCAGGCGGAGTCCAACGCCGTGGAGATGACGCCGGCATGCAGGAAACCGTGCTGCTGGGTCAGCGAGGCGGAATACGGCATCTCGATCTCGATGATGCCAGGCGTCACCAGCGTCAGCTCGGCGCCGATTGTCGCCATCGCCTCCTGGCGGGCAAAGGACGCCCTGACGCGTTCCTCGAAATCCGGAGCGGGTACGATCTTGGCTGCCGCCATGGCGCTTTGCCTCACATTGCTGGCGAAGTTTATTGCAGAGCCAGGCAAGACAGGCAATCTTTTATGCTGCAGCGCAGCAAAAGCCGGCGGTGTTCAGTCGGTCCTGCGCAAGGCATGGAGATAGAACCCGTCGGTGCCGCTGAGCGCCGGCGACAGCGAGATACCGCCGGTATCAGCAATGCGCGCGGCCCCTTCATGGCCCGGGAAGCGGCTGTCCCACAGCTGGCGATGATCGACCGGCGCGAAGCCTTCATGGCGCGCGCGGAACGCGGCGACCTGCTCGCCGTTCTCGGCGTCGAACACCGAACAGGTGATGTAGACCAGCAGGCCGCCCGGCTTGACGAAGACTTGCGCGGTGTCGAGGATCGCCTGCTGCTCTGCCTTGCGGGCATCGAGCTGCCTTTCCGTCAAACGCCATTTGGCGTCGGGCCGCCGCCGCCAGGTACCGCTGCCGGTGCAGGGCGCGTCGATCAGCACGATGTCCATATGGTTGGTGAGTGGCGCAAGCTCCGCGGGCTTGCTGACGACCTGGACGTTGCGGTTGTGCGAGCGTCGGATGCGCTCGAAGATCGGCGCCAGCCGCACCTTCTCCGCATCATGGGCGAAGAGCTGGCCCCGATTGTCCATCTCGGCCGACAGCGCCAGCGTCTTGCCGCCGGCGCCGGCGCAATAATCGAGCACCTGCATGCCGGGCTCGGCGCCGGCAAGCGCGGCGGCAAGCTGCGAGCCTTCGTCCTGCACCTCGAACCAGCCTTTCTGGAAGGCAGGCTCGGCCTGCACGTTCGGATGCCGGCCGTCGCCGTCGATCGGCGGGATGCGGATGCCATGCGGCGCGATCGCCGTAGGCGCGGCACCGGTGCCCTGGAGCTCGGCCAGCACCTTGGCGCGATCGGCCTGGAGCGTGTTGACCCTCAGGTCCAGCGGCGGGCGCTGCGCCAAGGCGGCGCCTTCCCTGACCCAGGCGTCGCCATAGGCTTGCTCGAGCAGCGGCGCGCACCAGTCCGGGATATCGGCCCGTACCACATCGGGGGCCTCGCCAAGCCTGCGCTCGGCAGTCGCTTTCAACTCGGACGCGCTGAGCAGCGGCGGCGCGAATTTGTCGCCGTCCAGCGCATCGTTGAGCGACTGCGCCGTCTGCCCCCACTCCAGCAAAAGCGCGCCGAAGCCGATGGCGCGCGGCGTGTCCTCGCCGAACAGCCAACCGGCCGAGCGTTTGCGGCGCAGCGCATCATAAACGATGTTGCCGATCGCGGCGCGGTCGCCGCCGCCGGCGAAACGATGCGACAGGCCCCAGTCGCGCAGCGCGTCGGCCACCGGCCGGTGACGCCGGCCGATGTCTTCCAAAACCTCTATCGCCGCCGCCAGCCTTCCGCCCAGTCGCATCCCGTTTTCCGTAGCTGTTACAAATCGGTTCCAGCCCGCTCATAAAGCCTTTCCGGCCAGGATTGAAACAGTTCCGTTCGGTTTGCCGATGAAATGGCGTTTCAAGACCGGCCCATTTGGCCGAACGATTTTTCCGTTGGTGGGAGCCCGAGTCAGGAAACAAGAACAATCGATCAGAACATGAAAGACTTCTAATGTTCTTGATTGACGCCTGCAAGAAAACCAACCGGCTTAACCTCCAAGCTTTTCAAGTGTTTCCGGCAGGAATACTCTTCCGGTAGTGATTCGCGACGCGGGAAACGCGGATTCGACGGATCCTATGAGGAGAGGGCAATGAAGACTTATCTGGCAGAAGTTCTCGGCACGTTTTTGTTGGTGTTCATCGGCACCGCGTCCGTGGTCACGGGCGGCTTCGGCGGCGCGCTGCCGCTCGGACAGGAAGGCATCGGCCTGGCGTTCGGCATCGGCCTGATCGCCGCGGCCTATGCGATCGGCCCGATCTCGGGCGCGCATCTCAATCCGGCGGTGACGCTCGGCGTGTTCCTGGCAGGGCGGATGCCGGCCAAGGACGTCGTCCCCTACTGGATCGCGCAGATCATCGGCGCCATCATCGCCTCGCTGGCGCTGTGGATCATCGTTTCCGGCCAGGTCGGCGGCCACACCGGCGGCTTCGGCGCCAATGGCTGGGACGAAACGAAATGGGGCATGAGCTCAGCCTTCCTGTGGGAGCTGATCGGCACCTTCACTTTCGTCACCGTGATCCTCGGCGTCACCAACGCCAAGCACACCACCGCCTTTGCCGGCCTGGCCATCGGACTGACGCTGGCGGGCATCCACTTCGCCATGATCCCGGTGACCGGCACCTCGGTCAATCCGGCGCGCTCGATCGGCCCGGCGCTGTTTTCGGGCGGTGCTGCGCTCAGCCAGCTCTGGCTGTTCATCGTCGCGCCACTGGTCGGCGGCGCGATTGCCGGCGTCGTCGCCAAGGCCGGCGTCTTCGAAAAAGACTGACCGCAGTTCGATAAAGTAAAAGGCGCGGGCATGACCCGCGCCTTTTTGCTTGGGAGGTACGACTTTATCTCGCGATGTCGAAGCGGTCGGCGTTCATCACCTTCGTCCACGCCTTGACGAAATCCTTGACGAACTTGGCCTTGGCGTCGGCCGAGGCGTAGACTTCGGAGAGCGCACGTAGCTGCGCGTGCGAGCCGAAGATCAGGTCGGCGCGGGTGCCGGTCCACTTGACCTCCTTGGTCTTGCGGTCGCGCGCTTCGTAAACCTCGTCCGAGCCCGGCTCTGACCCGGCCGCCGGATCCCAAACGGTCGCCATCGAGAGCAGGTTGACGAAGAAGTCATTGGTGAGCTGGCCAGGCCTGTCGGTGAAGACGCCATGCTTGGAACCGCCGGCATTGGCACCGAGCACGCGCAGGCCGCCGACCAGTACCGTCATTTCCGGCGCGGTCAGCGTCAGCAACTGGGCGCGGTCGACCAGCATCGCTTCGACCGACATCGGCAACCTGCCGCGGGCATAGTTGCGGAAGCCGTCTACCTTCGGCTCCAGCGCGGCGAAGGAGGCGACGTCCGTCTGCTCCTGCGAAGCGTCCATGCGGCCCGGCGTGAAGGGTACCTTGACTTCCGTGCCGCCGTCCTTCGCCGCCTTCTCGACCGCGGCGACGCCGCCAAGCACGATGAGGTCGGCGAGCGAGACCTTCTTGCCGCCGGCCTGCGCGGTGTTGAACTCCTTCTGGATGGCTTCCAGCTTGGCCAGCACCTTGGCGAGCTGAGCCGGCTCGTTGACCTCCCAGTCCTTCTGGGGCGCCAGACGGATGCGGCCGCCATTGGCGCCGCCGCGCTTGTCCGAGCCGCGAAAGGTCGAGGCCGAGGCCCAGGCGGTCGAGACCAGCTCGGAGACCGACAGGCCGGAGGCCAGGATCTTCGCCTTGAGCGCAGCGATGTCAGCCTCGCTCACCAGCTCGTGGTCGATGGCCGGGATCGGATCCTGCCAGATCAGCTCTTCCTTCGGCACGAGCGGACCGAGATAGCGCACCACCGGGCCCATGTCGCGATGAGTGAGCTTGAACCAGGCGCGGGCGAAGGCGTCGGCAAACTGGTCCGGGTTCTGGTGGAAGCGGCGCGAGATCTTCTCATAGGCCGGATCGAAACGCAGCGCGAGGTCGGTGGTGAGCATGGCCGGCGCGTGACGCTTGGAGGGATTGTGCGCGTCCGGAACAGTGCCGGCGCCGGCGCCGCCTCTCGGCGTCCATTGATGCGCGCCGGCCGGGCTCTTCGTCAGCTCCCATTCATAGTTGAAGAGGTTGTCGAAGAAATTGTTGCTCCATTTGGTCGGCGTCGTCGTCCAGGTGACCTCGAGGCCCGAGGTGATGGCGTCGCCGGCAATGCCGGAGGCATATTTGCTCGACCAGCCGAGGCCCTGCGCTTCGATGCCGGCGCCTTCCGGCTCGGCGCCCACCAGCGAGGCATCACCCGCGCCATGCGTCTTGCCGAAGCTGTGGCCGCCGGCGATCAGCGCCACGGTCTCCTCGTCGTTCATGGCCATGCGGCCGAAGGTCTCGCGGATGTCGCGCGCCGCCGCAACCGGATCCGGCTTGCCGTTCGGGCCTTCCGGGTTGACATAGATGAGGCCCATCTGCACGGCGCCGAGATGGCCGCGAAGCTCACGGTCGCCCGAATAGCGCTCGTCGCCAAGCCACTTGGTTTCGGAGCCCCAGTCAACGTCCTGCTCCGGCTCCCACACATCGGCGCGGCCGCCGGCGAAGCCGAAGGTCTTGAAGCCCATCGATTCCAGCGCGACGTTGCCGGTGAGGATCAGAAGGTCGGCCCAGGAGATCTTGCGGCCGTATTTCTGCTTGACCGGCCATAGCAGCCGGCGCGCCTTGTCGAGATTGGCATTGTCCGGCCAGCTGTTCAGCGGTGCGAAACGCTGCTGACCGGCACCCGCGCCACCGCGGCCGTCGCCGATGCGATAGGTGCCGGCGCTGTGCCAGGCCATGCGGATGAAGAGCGGCCCGTAATGGCCGAAGTCGGCCGGCCACCAGTCCTGCGAATCCGTCATGACCTTGTGCAGGTCTGCGATCACCGCATCGAGGTCGAGGCTCGCGAACTCCTTGGCGTAGTCGAAATCTTCGTCCATCGGGTCCGAGAGGTTCGACTGCTGGTGGAGAACGGAAAGGTCGAGCTGGTTCGGCCACCAGTCGCGGTTGGTCCGTGCGGATCCATGCGCCACTGGGCATTTGCCAGCGCTGCTGTCGTCGGTTTTCGCGTCCATCTTAGTCTCCCGATTCTGCCGAGGTTTTGCCGTGGTTGAATTTTGCCGAGGTTGATTTTCCCGAAATTTCGGGGGCAGCCACTGGCCGCGCCAACCTGGAATGATTCCAGACTAGGCCGGCCAGCCGATAAAGACAAATTGCCTTTCCTGTTTCATTTGATAGGATTTTCTTATGATTGGCCTCACCGTCCGGCAAATGCAGTATTTCGACGCGCTGGCGCAGACGCTGCATTTCGGCCGCGCCGCGAAACTCGCCGGCGTCAGCCAGCCGGCCCTTTCCGCGCAGATCGCCGAGATGGAAGAGCGGCTGAACTGCCTGTTGTTCGAACGCGGCGGCAAGGCGGTGCGCATGACCCACGAGGCGCTCGCCCTGCAGCCGCGTATCGAGCGCATTCTGGCGGATATACGTGACGTCGAGACGACTGCCCGGCGCGGCCGCCCGGCCATGGAAGGACGCTTCCGGCTGGGCATCATCCCGACGGTCGCGCCCTATCTCCTGCCGCATGTGCTGCCGGAGTTGAAGAAGCACTACCCTGCCCTGCAGCTCGAACTGCGCGAGGCGGTGACCGCATCCCTGGTCGAGGATGCGACGTCCGGCCGGCTCGATGCCTTCATCGCGGCCTTGCCGCTCGAGCAGCCGGCGATCGTCACCGAAGCGCTTTTTCCAGACCGCTTCTTCCTTGCCGTTCCCGCCGGCGATCCGGCCTTCGCCTCGCCGCCGGTGCCGCCCGAAAGCCCGGCGCTGGAGCGGCTGATGCTTCTGGAGGAAGGCCACTGCCTGCGCGAGCAGGCCCTGGCCGTCTGCGGCAATGTGCGGCCGGTGGCGATGGCAAGCTACGGCGCGACCAGCCTGACGACGCTCCTGCAGATGGTGGCGCATGGGCTGGGCGTCACGCTGGTTCCGGAAATGGCGGCAAGTGCGGCCGGCGTCATGCCGGACCTGAGGATCGTGCCGTTCCAGGAGCCGATGCCGCAGCGCACGATCTGCATGGCCTGGCGGAAGAACAAGGTGCGCCAGGACGAATGCGTGGAGCTGGCGCGGATCATACGCGGGCTGGACCGTGCGGTGCTGGGGGTGTGAGGTGGCTGGTCCATGCCCCTCTCCATCTGCGGCGCCAATGCTCGGCCCACCGCAAATTTCACGGCACAAAGATCAGAAACACATAGGTGAAAAACACCACGACATGCACCATGCCGGTCAGGAACGTCGTTCTTTCGGTGCTGAAGCTCACGCTGCATATGAAAAGCGCCAGCACCAGAAGCACGGCATCGGACGCCGGGAGCCCCAAGGTCAACCCCCTGCCCGTCAGCAGGCTAGCGGCGGCGACTGCCGGTATCGTCAAGCCGATCGTGGCGCAGGCCGAGCCCATCGCGACGTTGAGGCTGCGCTGCAGCTCATTCTTGAAGGAGGCGCGGATCGCCGAGATCGCCTCCGGCATCAAAACCAGCGCCGCGATCATTGCCCCCACAATGCTGTCGGCCTGGGTCACCTTGTAGGCAGCGAGCGCATCCTCCACGCTCGCGGCGACCTGCTCGGCGAGCAGGACAATGCCGACGAGCCCGCTCAGCAGCAGCAGGGTGCTGATCAAAATGCTTCCTTGGGTTGCAGTTCGCGTCGGAGCGTCGTGCGCCTGTCCCTGGACGAAGTCCTCCCGGTGCCGGACGGTCTGGGCGAATACGAAGCTCGCATAGAGCAGCACAGACAGAACGCTTACGAAACCAAGCTGAGCCGCCGAGAACGTGCCGGGATCCGTGGCCTGGGTGTAGGTCGGAAGAATAAGCGTCATCACGGTCAGCGCGATCAGAACCGATAGGTATGCGCTGGTGCCTTGCCGCAGGATCGCCTGCTTGCGGTAGCGCCAGCCGCCAAGCGTGAGACAGATGCCGACCACGCCGGTGGAGGTGATCATCACCGTCGAGAAAACGGACTCGCGCGCCAGCGTCGGGTTGTTTTCTCCATGCAGCATCATGGAGACGATGATCGATACTTCGATTGCCGTCACCGCAAATGTCAACACCAAAGTTCCATAGGGCTCGCCCACGCGCAAGGCGACTGCCTCGGCGTGGTCGAGCACGACGAAAATGGTGGTGAACATGATGGCGCTCGACAGCACCCCAACGAGTATCCTGGCGTTCAGTGACCCTTCGTCGACCGAAAGGCCGCTGCCCCTGACCGCGAAAGCCATAGCCAGCGCCGCCAACGGCATCGTGTAGGAAATCACCGATCGCCCGTAGCCAGTCATCGAAGCCCCCGAATGCCAGGCGTTTGCGCGAACTTAGCGGAAAAGCGCGTGGGGAGCACCTCTCACGGGCATCCTTGCAGCATTCAAAACATGATTGGAGACCGGGCGCCGTTCATGGCGTCGAATGTCTCGATGGCGTTGCGAACCGCCCCACAGAATTTTTCCAGAAGTTCCGGCTCGTTGCCCAGTCGGTGGCGCAGCGAGAAAGGCACTTCCAGCTGCGCTCCCTTCCCCGTCAGCCCTCGGTTGACGATGTTCGAATCCTGGATACCGGGAAAGGGATGGTTATCTCTTTTTGTCTGGAAACCAGCCTCCTGCAGACGCCCGGCTATCTCTGAAACCAGAGCGGCGTCCTTGCCGCCCAGGTAGACTGTCGAGGGATCGTCGCGATCCTGACGGCCGTGGATGGCGACGACGGTGGACTTCGTCCGCAACAGTTCGAGCGCGGTTGCCTCATCAAAGTTCCTGGACGTTATGTGCAGCTCCCGGTTGCTTTCCGGCATGAGCCCTTCAAAGCAATACATATCGAGATCGGCCCCCGCTATCGTCTCGGCGATCAGGGAGGTGCGAGGCTCGATTTTGCCGCCATGCGGGGCCATGACGATGGCACTTCCGGTTCGCGCGCCGCGCCGGACGACGATGCGATAATCTATGTTCTCGATTTTGGCGGCCCTCAGCGCCGCGAAATTTGGAAACTCGTTGTCCATAGATGCCGTTTCACGCCGTCTTCTGCGCCACCAGCCCAAGTTCCTCCACCATCGCCGCGCGCATCAGGAACTTCTGCGGCTTGCCGGTCACCGTCATCGGCAGCTCGGCGCGGAAGCGAATGTAGCGCGGCACCTTGTAATGCGCGATCTGGCCGGCGCAGAAGGCCTTGATCTCCTCGGCGGTGGCGATCTGATCGGGCTTCAGCACGATCCAGGCGCAGAGCTCCTCGCCATATTTGTCGTCCGGGATGCCGAAGACCTGCACTTCCTTGATCTTGGGATGGCGATAGAGGAATTCCTCGACCTCGCGCGGATAGACGTTCTCGCCGCCGCGGATGACCATGTCCTTCACCCGGCCGACGATGTTGCAATAGCCCTCGGCGTCGATCGTGGCGAGGTCGCCGGTGTGCATCCAGCCGTCGGCGTCGATCGCCTCGCGGGTCCTTTCGGCGTCGTCCCAATAGCCTTTCATCACCGAATAGCCGCGCGTGCAGAGCTCGCCCGGCTCGCCGACCGCGACGGTGGCACCGTCGGCGCCGATCGCCTTGACCTCGACATGCGGGTGGATGCGGCCGACGGTTGAGACACGCTTTTCCAGCGGATCGTCGACGCTGCTCTGAAAGGAGACGGGACTGGTCTCCGTCATGCCATAGGCGATGGTCACCTGGCTCATATGCATCAGCGACACCACCTTCTTCATCACCTCGATCGGGCATGGCGAGCCGGCCATGATGCCGGTGCGCAGGCTGGAGAGATCGAAGCTCGAAAAATCCGCATGGTCGAGCATGGCGACGAACATGGTCGGCACGCCGTATAGCCCAGTGCAGCGCTCCTGCGCCACCGCTTTCAGCGTCGCGCCGGCATCGAAGCCTTCGCCCGGGAAGACCATTGTCGCGCCTTTCGACACGCAGCCCATCGTACCCATCGACATGCCGAAGCAGTGATAGAGCGGCACCGGAATGCAGAGCCGGTCTTCGGTGGTGAGTTTTATTGCCGAGGTGACGAAATTGCCGTTGTTGACGATGTTGGAATGCGTCAGCGTCGCGCCTTTCGGCGCGCCGGTCGTGCCTGAGGTGAACTGGATGTTGATGGCCTCGCCGGGCTTCAGCCCTTCGGAGATGCGGTCGAGGCTGTCATGCTCGTCACGACCGGCCATTGCGAGCACGTCACCGAAATTGAACATACCGGGCGAGTTGTCGTCGCCCATGCGGATGACGATTTCCAGCGCCGGCAGTTTCTTAGCCTTGAGCTTGCCGGGCTCCACCTTGGCGATCTCCGGCGCCAATGTCTCGATCATGCCGAGATAGTCGGAGGTCTTGAACTGCGCGGCGGTGACCAATGCCTTGCAGCTGACTTTGTTCAATGCGTATTCGAGCTCGGTCAGCCGGTAGGCCGGGTTGATGTTGACCAGAATCAGGCCGATGCGCGCGGTGGCGAACTGCGTCACCAGCCATTCCCAGCGGTTCGGCGACCAGATGCCGACGCGATCGCCTTTTTCGAGGCCAAGCGCCAGGAAACCGGCGGCCAAAGCGTCGACCGCGTCCGACAGCTCGCTCCAGGTGAAACGCTTGTCCTGGCCGACGAAAACGGCGGCGTCGAGCGTCGCGTATCTGCTCACCGTATCGGAAAACAATTCCGGAATGGTCTTGTCGAGCAGCGGCACCGACCGGTCGCCCGACACATGCGCCTTGCCGCCGACCGGAGCAACGAAGCTGTTGCGCGTCTTGCGCAGATTGGTGGCGTTCATGAGCTCGTCGAGTTTGATCGCCATCGCCGTTCTCCTCCCGGGATAAGCCAGCCTATCAGCCGATGGGGACGGTGGAAATCCGTCAATGGTCCCCCTCTGCTTGAGGGCGCTCAGGCAGGAGGAAGGACGCTCATTTTCGCGGCGATGTCGCGCAGGATCGCTTCGTCGGCCGCATCGCGCTGCTTCTTCGAAGCAACGAGGCAAGCCTGCGACTTCAGGATCACGCCGTCGCCCAGCACCTTGAGGTGGTTGGCGCGCAGCGTCGAGCCGGTGGTGGTGATGTCGACGATGACGTCGGCCAACCCCGCGGCCGGCGCGCCTTCGGTGGCGCCGAGGCTTTCGACGATGCGGTAGACCTGGATGCCATGCTTAAGCGAAAAGAACAGCTGCGTCAGCCGCCAGTATTTGGTGGCGATCCTGAGCCTCCGGCCGTGGCGCTGGCGGAAATCGGCGGCGACGTCATCGAGGTCGGCCATGCTGTCGACATCGAGCCAGATGTCGGGCACCGCGACCACGACATCGGCATGGCCGAAGCCGAGGCGCGCGACGATCTCGGCGCGCGCCTCCCAGTCGGCGAGATTCTCGCGCAAAAGGTCCTCGCCGGTGATGCCGAGATCGACCGCGCCCTGGCCGATCTCGCCAGCGATTTCGGAAGCGGACAGGAAGGCCACCTCGACATTGTCGAGACCGTCGATGCGGGCGCGGTATTTGCGGTCATCCTCTGGCAAGGCGACAGCCAGGCCGGCCTTGGCCAGCACTTCGAGCGATTGCTCCTTGAGACGGCCCTTCGACGGGATCGCCAGTGTGATCATTTGGCGTTCTCCCGCAAGGCTTCGATACGGTCGAGCCAGACCGAGAAGCCGACGCCGGGAATCGGCTTTTTTGCTCCCAGCAGCGTCAGCAGCCGGTCGTAGCGGCCGCCGCCGGCCAGCGGGCGATCGCCATCCTGGACCGCGATCTCGAAGACGAGGCCGGTGTAGTAATCGAGCGGACGGCCGAAGGCGGCGTCATAGCGGATTTCTGCCGCCGACAGCCCATGCGCCTCGATCGCCTTGGCGCGGGCGGCGAAATTCTCCAGCGCCGGTCCCAGCGACAGGCCGGCATCGGCGGCGAATTTTTCCAGCGCCGCGGTCGCGTCGCTGAGCGCGACGTCGATCTCGAGAAAGCCTTTCAACGCCGAGAACGCCTCGTCGGACAGCCGCACGCTGCGCAGTTGCGCTTTCTCGATCAGCCGGCGCGCAATGTCGGCAGGCGCGCGGCCGGATGACGCCGACAGCCCGGCTTCCTCCATGCCGTCGGCAATGTGCGCGGCGAGGCCTTCCGCATCGCCGTCGAGCACCAGGAGCGCGACCGGACCGGAAAGCTGACTGTTGCGCGGCGGATTGGCGAGATCGGCAAGGGCGGCCTCCAGCATCGGCGCCGAGCCGAAGGCGCGCGCCAGGCGCATGCGCCAGCCGCGCGGCAGGCCGAGCGCGGCCAGCACCGCCTCAAACAAGGTCTGGTCGCCGAGCGTGACGGCGAGCTTCCGGCCGGGCAGCACCAGCGACAGCAGCGCATGCGCGTCGGCCAGCGAACGGGCATCGGCGGCGGCCGTGTCGCGGTCGCCGAGATCCTCGATGCCGGCCTGGAAGAACTCGTTGCCGCCGTCGCGGCGCTGGCGGAACACTTCGCCCAGATAGGAATAGCGGCGCGGCGTGCCAGCCTGGCTGGCGATATGATCGAGGCAGACCGGAATGGTGAATTCGGGCCGTAGGCACAGCGTCTTGCCGGTCTCGCTTTCGGTGAGGAAGATGCGGCGGCGCAGATCCTCGCCGGCCATGTCGAGGAACGGATCGGCAGGCTGCAGCACGGCGACTTCCACGGCGTGGGTGTCGCGGGCGGCGAATAGTTCGACGATGGCGGCGGCGATGGCGGGACGGGAGGTCATGCGGCGCCCCTTCCCCTTCTCCCCTTGTGGGAGAAGGTGGATCGGCGCGCAGCGCCGAGACGGATGAGGGGTGTTCCAGGGAACGCCGGCGTCTCATTCCTTCCAACACCCCTCATCCGACCGAGCTTCGCTCGGCCACCTTCTCCCACAAGGGGAGAAGGGGAGGTCGGCGCCCTATCGGCCACGTGCGCGCTCCTCAGCCTGCGCCGCCAGGATCTTCTTCACCTCGCCAACCAGCTCGCTCTCCGCCACCGTCACTTGCGCCGGCCTTGCGGCGCGCCATTCGGCATTGTCGGCGATCTCGGCCGACAGGCGCGCGCCTTCGATCAGGTCCTTGATCTGCACCTCGCCTTTGGCGCGCTCGTCGCCACCCTGGATGATAGCGACCGGGCTGCCGCGACGGTCGGCATATTTCAGCTGCGCCTTCATGCCGGCGCCGCCGAGATACATTTCGGAGCGGATGCCGGCGGCGCGCAGGTCGGCGACCATCTTCTGGTAGCGGCCGAGGCTTTCGGTGTCCTTGTCCATGACCAGCACCACGACCGGCGCGATGACATCGGAGGCGTCGAGCTTGCCGAGATTCTTCAGCGCCGTCATCAACCGCGAGACGCCGATGGAGAAGCCGGTCGCCGGCACCGGCTCGCCGCGGAAGCGCGAGACCAGCCCGTCATAGCGGCCGCCGCCGCCGACCGAGCCGAAGCGCACGATTTGGCCTTCGTCATTGGGGATCTCGGCCAGCAACTCGGCCTCGAAGACCGGGCCGGTGTAGTATTCGAGGCCGCGCACGACGGAGCGATCCATCACGATGCGGTCTTCGCCATAGCCAGCGGCCCTGACCAAAGCTTCGATAGTGGACAATTCAGCCAGACCGTCATTGAAGAATTGGCTCGCTCGAATAGCCGAATCTTGGTGGCCCTCGCTGGCTCGATCAGGCTTTGCGGTAGCGAAAAGAACGGCCTCAACTTGGACATCGTCAAGGCCGGCTCCCTTGGTGAAATCACCTTCGCCTTCCTTGCCGCCATCCCAACGACCCTTGCCCAGCAAGAGTTTCACCCCCTGTGGTCCAAACTTGTCTAGCTTGTCGATGGCTCGCAGCACTTGCAGTCGGCGCCCAATGTTCTCGTCGCCGCCAAGGCCAATCGCTTCCAGCACGCCGTCCAACACCTTGCGGTTGTTGACGCGAATGACGTAGTCGCCGCGCTTGATGCCGAGCGCTTCCATCACGTCAGCCATCATCATCGCCATCTCGGCATCGGCGGCGACACCCGGCGTACCGATGGTGTCGGCGTCGAACTGCATGAACTGGCGGAAGCGGCCGGGACCAGGCTTCTCGTTGCGGAACACCCAGCCGGAGCGGTAGCTGCGATAGGGTTTTGGCAACCTGTCGTAATTCTCGGCGACGAAACGCGCCGTCGGCGCGGTCAGGTCGTAACGCAGCGACAGCCACTGGTCGTCATCATCCTGGAAGGAGAACACGCCTTCGTTCGGCCGGTCCTGATCGGGCAGGAATTTGCCGAGAGCATCGGTATATTCGATCATCGGCTGGTCGGCCGGCTCGAAACCGTAGAGCTCGTAGACCGAGCGGATAGTCGCCATCATCTTCTCGACGGCACGAATATCCTCGGCGCTGCGGTCGGCGAATCCGCGCGGCAGCCGCGCTTTCGTCTTTTCCGATTTGTCGGCCATGGGATCGGTCTTTCTGGTCAATGGGCGCGCGTTTCCTAAACGATGCCGCTTGGAGCGGCAAGGGTTAGCGCCTCGCCTTCCCCTTGTGGGAGAAGGTGGATCGGCGCGTTAGCGCCGAGACGGATGAGGGGTGTTCCAGCGGAGTGAGGCCTCGGCATTCCCTAGAGCACCCCTCATCCGGCCGCTTCGCGCCACCTTCTCCCACAAGGGAAGAAGGAAAAACTGAAACAGACCACGCGAAAAACGAAACAATTCCGCCGTCGGCGCGGCATGCTGCCGACACAATCGGCGACCATTAAAGCGCGTCGAAACGAGGGGTCCGGGGCCATGACGACAGCTAACGACATTATCGAGAGCGGCACATCGGCCAGGCTGCGCCCTGCCGGCGGCTTTTTGCTCAAGCCGGCCCAGCAGCCGGCCGGGCCGTTCGAGGTCGCGGCCGAGGCGCGCAAGCCGACCGTGCGCGACGCGTTGGTGACCGGTCTGCTGGTGATCTATCCGGCCTTCGCGGCGGTGGCGGCGATCATTGCCGGGCTGTTCCTGGCCGGCGGCGGCAGCGTCTGACTTTCACTCAACGATCGGGGGATCAACATGCATCTGCAATTCGCGTACGCGCTTGCCGGCGCGCTTTTCTGTAGCATGCCCGTTGCCGCCAACGCCTGCCAGGCGGGTGATGCCCGTCTTGCCGGCCATTATTACCTGAACGGCGTCATGGAGGTCGGTTCAGAACTGCTGTTGAAGAAAGACGGCAGCTTCGAATTCGCGCTCGCCTATGGCGCCAACGACCAGTACGGCAAGGGCTGCTGGGTGCGGAAGGGCTCGACTGTCGAGGTCATCCCGGCAGGCCGCAGTTCCGCCTCCACGCATCATACGCCCGACGACAGCGGCTTCAGCGGACTGGTGCTGACGGTGTCCGGCTCCAGTCTGGTCTGGGACATCAACGGCAGCGGCCATAAGGGCAGGTTCGAGAAGTAGCGCGCCTCTTTTCCTTCTCCCCCTGTGGGAGAAGGTGGATCGGCGCGTTAGCGCCGAGACGGATGAGGGGTGCTCCAACGAAGTGAGACGCTGGCAATCTTGCCGTCTCTTCCGGCGGTGTGAGACGCTGGCATTCCCTGGAACACCCCTCATCCGGCCGCTTCGCGGCCACCTTCTCCCACAAGGGGAGAAGGCAAAAGCACCCCTACTTCGGCCGCTTCAGCTTCTTGCGCTCTTTCTCCACCTCTGCCCGGCAGTAGCAGCCTTCGAGATGGTCGTTGACCAGGCCCATCGCCTGCATGAAAGCATAGACCGTGGTCGGGCCGACAAAGCTCCAGCCGCGCTTCTTCAATTCCTTGGACATCCTGACCGACACCGCCGTCGTCGGGTTAGCGCGCAGATGCGCTAGGTCGACGATTTCGGGCCGCTCGCCCGGACCCGGCTCGAACTTCCAGAACCAGGCGGCAAGCGAGCCGAACTCGTCGACCATCTCGCGGGCGCGCTTGGCGTTGTTGATGGTCGAAACGATCTTGCCGCGGTGGCGGATGATGCCGGCATTGCCGAGCAGGCGCTCGACATCCACGTCGGTGAACGCCGCCACCTTGTCGAAGTCGAAACCGGCGAAGGCCTCGCGGAAATTCTCGCGCTTGCGCAGGATGGTCAGCCACGACAAGCCCGATTGGAAGCCTTCGAGGCAGATCTTTTCGAACAGCCGGCGATCGTCCGTCACTGGCCGGCCCCATTCGTGATCGTGGTAGTGGAGATAGTCCGGCAAATTGCCGTGCCAGAAGCAGCGCGCTCTGCCGTCCGGGCCATCGAGAATGCCGGTATTTTCAATCGCCATCGTCAGCAGATCCATTCGTTAATGCGCTTCAGCGCCGCTTTTACCGTGGCTTTACCAGATTCCTGAACCGGCCGGTAACCACACCAAAAGGTTTACTGACAAAGCGGCATTTTACGCATTCCGATTCATGTTTTGCTTGCCGCTCCGCGCCAAGGATCGCGAAACCGAGGGCGCCCTCGCCGCCCCGGATGAGTTCGATCAAGGTGCGTTCCCATGAAGACAGCGTTTTGTTCCCTGCTCGGCGCGGTGGCCATTCTTGCCGCCGGCGCCACGACTTCCCTTGCCAATGACCGCTATGCCGATGTGCCGCCGGTGATGGTAAGCCCCGACCTTTCGGCGCCTTGGGTGCTGCAGCTTGGCCACGCGCCGGGCATCGTGCGCCCGACGCGGCAGGCGGTACAGCAGCCGCTGCAGCGCCTGTTCCAGGCGCAGCCCGATCGGCAAAAGACGGCGGCCGTGCAGCAGCCGGCCAAGCGCATGGTGATGCGGCCGCAGATCAATCCGGTCTACCTGCCGCAGGAAGTCGCCTATGATGGGCCGGCGAAGCCCGGCACCATCGTCATCGATACGCACCAGAACTTCCTCTTCCTGATCGAGAAGAACGGCAAGGCGCGGCGCTACGGCGTCGGCACCGGCAAGCCCGGCTTCGAATGGTCGGGCACCCACAAGATCACCGACAAGAAGGTCTGGCCGGACTGGCGCCCGCCCGCGGAGATGATCAAGCGCGAGGCGGCCAAGGGCCGTTACCTGCCGACCTATCTTGCCGGCGGCATAGAGAACCCGCTCGGCGCGCGCGCGCTCTATCTCGGCACCACCGAATACCGCATCCACGGCACCAACCAGCCCTGGACGATCGGCGGCGCGGTGTCTTCCGGCTGCATCCGCATGCGCAACGAAGATGTCGTCGACCTCTACGAGCGCGTCAATGTCGGAACCACGGTCGAAGTGATATAGTCACAGCGAATCAGTTGGTTAGACGACGCAGCACTTTTTGTCCGATGCTGTTGCAGCCAAGTCATAGTGCTATCATGCGGGATGTGCTTTAACCGGTAAAGGGGTTTACGGGGGACGGGCCGTGTGGGGATACGGCCAGTCATGAAAGGGCAGCGCGAGCAACCGCGCTGCCCTTTTCATTTTTGAGCCTTTCTTTTGATGCATGAGGCGGCAAGTCGCCCCGAAAGCAGGGCATTTCGTTTCCGGGGCTGATTTCCCGGCGCTCCTCTGCTATTGCAGTGCACAAATCTTGATAGTCACGCAATTCCGGACGGCAGTGCGCCTTTCCTTGAATTGCCTCAGAAGGCAGAGGTGCCAGCCATGACCCGGACCGACGACAGCCGCTACCTGAAAGGCGGCCCGGTCGCCCAGCGCATCATCGCTTCGGTGCGCGACGACGCAGCGATCGCCACGGCCGAAGGTTTCCCGCCGAAGCTGGTCTCGATCACCGTCGGCGATACCGCAGCGGTCGATGTCTATGTGCGCAACCAGCGCGCCAAGGCAGCCCTTGCCGGCATAGGCTTCGAGGAGCGGCGCTTTTCCGCCGACATCACCGCCGGCGAGCTGGAAGCGGCGATCCACGGCCTCAATGCCGATCCGCGCGTCACCGGCATCATCATCCAGCGGCCGGTGCCGGCGCATATCCCGATCAAGACGCTGCAGGCGGCGGTGCATCCGCTGAAGGACGTCGAAGGCATGCATCCGGCCTCGATCGGCAACATCGTCTACAACCAGCTCGACCTGGCGCCCTGCACGGCGGCGGCCTCGGTCGAACTGCTCAAGGAGACCGGCCTCGAGCTCAAGGGGCTCGAAGTTGTCGTCGTCGGCCATTCGGAGATCGTCGGCAAGCCGATCGCCTTCCTGCTGATGAGCGAGGGCGCGACGGTGACGGTGTGCCACCACATGACGCGATCGCTGGCCGCCCATGCGCGGCGCGCCGATGCGCTGTTCGTCGCGGTCGGCAAGCCGCGGCTGATCAAGGCCGACATGGTGAAACCGGGCGCTGCCGTCATCGACATCGGCATCAATTCCGAGGTCGGGCCCGACGGCGAAACCCGTGTTGTCGGCGACGTCGACACCGACAGCGTCAAGGAAGTGGCTTCCTGGATCACGCCGGTGCCCGGCGGCGTCGGCCCGCTCACGGTCGCGATCCTGTTGCGCAACACCATGGTGGCGCTCAACCGCCAGCGCGCGCTTTACCGGGCGACCTATGGCGTGCCGGACCAGCTCGCGGCGGAATAGCGCGACGATACAAATTCGATTCAATGGTGGACGGACAAACTACTCCGCGTTCCAGCGCGCGAGGAGGGTTCTGATGCCTTGAGAGGCTTGCAAATAACTTCTAAAGACCTCTCGGCGGATCGTGAACTGCGCTGTCAGATTCAGATCCATGAGATCAAGGTATGCCTGACAATACTTTGGCAAACACCACAAAAAAAGGCTATCAGTTTTGCTCCTGAAATAATACTGGCCGTCTTCTTCTGTCGTGTATTTCGTCCGCATCTTCATCAAACCACCCTGATTGATCAGATTTAGGCCGTCGTTCCGGTATAATCTGAGGAGCTTTTCGATTCTTTGTTCGGCGCTGCTTTCTTTCAATGGATATCCAGGGCCATAATACTGTATTCCGGTGACGACAATGACGGACTCGTATGGTCCGGGATGGGGCCTGTCCGTTTCGCTCGGATGAAACTCTGGCTTCCCCCAAAGATCGCGTTCCGGCGCCTTTAGGTCCGGTATCCAGAATTGGATGCTCACTGATTTGCGATTCGGATTGCAATTGAGATGGGTGGAGAATGGGCGGGGGTAGAAATAGGCCCACGGTATTCTGAATTTCAGCGGCCCGAGGTTAATCGCCACAAGATGTGCAGGGTCGATTAGGCGCGTTCGCTCCGCTTCCTTCGTCAGATGCCCGGGTTCGGCGCTGAGATCCGGTTCCGTGCAAGGCAGCCTGTAGACATCCTCCGCCGTTTCAGCAGCGTGGGCACTTGGCACCAGCGAAGAAAGAAGCAGGAGTCCAGTAGCGGCTGCCTTGCTCGCTGTACGATGGCCCATTGTAATCACTGCTCAAGCCCCAGAAGCGAACTACTCGATAAATATGGCACCAATCAAGTCACGGACAGCCGCTACTTGAACAAGGCACTATCAGCGTAAATTATTACTTTATAAATACGGCCTGCCCGACCAATCGAGATGCGCTCTATCGCTCGGAGCGACATCCGAAAGGGTATTTCTCGGAATTCCCTATTCGCCGGCGATCAGGTTCTTCTCGACAACGCCTTCCGGCTTCGGGCCGCCATAAGCCCAGTCGAGCAGCTTGATCGTATGCACCACCGGCAGCTTCGCCGCGGACGCGATCTGCGTGATGCAGCCGATGTTGCCAGTGGCGACGACTGAAGCGCCCGTCGCTTCGATGTTTTTGACCTTGCGGTCGCGCAATTTGGCCGAAATGTCGGGCTGCAGGATGTTGTAGGTGCCGGCCGAGCCGCAGCACAGATGCCCCTCGCGCGGCTCGCGCACGACGAAGCCGGCCTTGGCCAGAAGCTCCTTCGGCTGACGCGTGATCTTCTGGCTGTGCTGCATGGAACAGGCCGAATGGTAAGCGACGACCGTGCCCGGCCTGCGCGCTGGCTCGGGAAGGTCGAGCGCGGCGAGATATTCGGTGATGTCTTTGGCCAATGCCGAGACGCGCGCCGCCTTTTCGGCATAGGTGGGATCGAGGCGGAGCATGAAGCCATAATCCTTGATGGTCGTGCCGCAGCCGGATGCGGTGATGATAATGGCGTCGAGCCCGCCCTGCTCGATGGCGCGCGTCCAGGCGTCGACATTCTGTCTGGCCGAGGTCAGGGCCTGATGCTCGCGGCCCATATGATGGACGAGCGCGCCGCAGCAGCCCTCGCCCTCCGGCACCACGACCTCGACGCCGACCCTGGTCAGCAAAGAGATGGTCGCCTCGTTGATCGCCGGATCGAGCACGGACTGCGCGCAGCCGGTGAGGATCGCGACGCGGCCGCGCCTTGTGCCTTTCCCGGCATACGTGGCCGGCTTCGCCGTCGGCGATGCCGGCGGGATCGCCGATGGCGCGAGCTTCAGCATGGCCGCCACCGGCCTCAGCGCCGGTAGTTTCTCCAACAGGCCGATGAACGGCCGGCCAAGCCCGGCGAGCTTCAGCGCGACGCGGAAGCGGTTCGGGTAAGGCAGCACGAAGGCCAGTATGGCGCGCGTCAGCCGGTCGAGCAGCGGGCGCTTGTAGGTTTCCTGGATATGAGCGCGGGCATGGTCGACCAGATGCATGTAGTTCACGCCTGACGGGCAGGTCGTCATGCAGGCGAGGCAGGACAGGCAGCGGTCGATATGGGTGACGATCTCCTTGTCGGCCGCCCGGCCGTTCTCCAACATATCCTTGATGAGGTAGATGCGGCCGCGCGGCGAATCGAGCTCGTTGCCCAACGTCACATAGGTCGGACAGGTGGCGGTGCAGAAGCCGCAATGCACGCATTTGCGCAGGATCTTTTCCGATTCCGCGACATGCGGGTCGGCAAGCTGTATGGAAGAAAAAGAGGTTTGCATTTAGTTCTTATTTGCGCGCGTATTTATTGACGAACTTGATCACGTCCACTCCCGATTGCGTCACCACCTCCGCACCGGCATCAATCAGTTGAGCCCTCTTTGATATGCCTCGCGGCCCCGCGAACACCAAAATCGGCACCTCTATGTTTCTATTTCTTACGATCCTAATAAGGTCGAGGCCAGCGCCAGGATTGTCAATCCCGTCCTCTTTTCTACCAAGGTCCGTTATTATCGCAAAAAAACTTTCGTTCTCCAGCCTCTTAACCGCGTCATCAGTGCTCAAGGAAAGAACCACATCCACACCTCCTTTCCTAAATTCATCAATCAAAAAAGCGTTATTTGAAGGAAAATCATCAACCCACAGCAATGTCTTTGATATTTCTTGGCTTGCATAAAACTCTATGTTTTCATTTCTTTCAAATATAGTCCTGTTGTCTAAATCACCATTACCTTCTATCTCTAAGATTCTCTTCTGTATATCTGATATACTTTTCCTTATGTCGTCGACAACTTGCTGCGAATTCAATTCAAACCCAGCAATTTTAACACTTACAGAATCTCTTTTAAGCAATCCATCTATTGTCGGCAAAAATTTATATAGAGCAAATAAGGCAATAACTGGCCAAGCCAAACTGGTAATAGCTGTCCAGAACTCATGCTGCGACAATAAATTTAACATCCTGAATTCCTCCCCAAGGACATTCACTGTAAGCCTGGAGTTGTAATTTTCAAGTTCTTCCTGGATTTAGGATGTTCTTCGGGTCGAACTCGGCCTTGAGCCGCGCCGAGAGCGCCGCCAGATGCGGCGGCTGCGGTTCGAACACCGGCAGCGCGGCGCGATGCGAGGGCGAGGCGCGCACCAGCGTCGCGTGGCCGCCGCCATGTTTGCGGATCAAGCCGCGCAGCAAATCAGCCTCCGGATCGTCCTCGCGCATCGACAGCCACACCAGACCGCCCTGCCAGTCATAGAAGGCATCGACCGCCGCCTGCATGCGCAGCGCCATCACCATGTGGTGCGCCTCAGACGGCGCCATCGAGACACGCCAAACCGGTCGCGTGCCGCCATCGGCGAAAGGCACGCAGTCGCGAATGTCGCGCCAGATGGTTTTCGAGGCCTCGCCGGCGATCTCTTCCAGCGGCCCGGCCTTGCCGAGCAGCTGCTTCAGCGCTTCGATCCGATAGACGACCGAAGGGCCAAAACCTTCGACGCGCAACAGCGTCGCGGCGTCGCTGCCGTGCTTGCCGCCGGCGACCTTCGCGGCGATCCGCTCCGGCAGATGTGCGGCGCTCGACACTTCGGCGCTGGAGCCAAGTGCCAGCGCCATGGCGGCCACGGCGGCATCGTCGAGCAGGCCACGAATGGCCAAGGTCACCTCGGTTTCCGCGGCCGGCAGGACCTTGAAGGTGACGTCGGTCAGCACGGCGAGCGTGCCCCAGCTGTTGGCCATCAGCTTGGAGAGGTCGTAGCCGGTGACGTTCTTGACCACGCGCCCGCCGGACTTGAAGGCTTCGCCACGGCCGGACACGGCGGCGACGCCAAGGATGTGGTCGCGCGCCGCACCTGCCTTGAGGCGGCGCGGGCCGGACAGGTTCGAAGCCAACACGCCGCCGATCGTGCCCTTGCCTGGTTCACCGCCGAGCAGAGGGCCATAGTCCATCGGCTCGAAGGCGAATTGCTGGCCGTTTTCGGCAAGCAATTTTTCGATCTCGGCGAGTGGCGTGCCGGCACGGGCTGAGAGCACGAGTTCGGCCGGTTCGTAGAGGGTTACGCCGATGAGGTGCGACAAGTCGAGCGTATGCTCGGTCTGCAATGGGCGACCGATGCCGCGCTTCGAGCCATGGCCGAGGATTTCGAGCGGCGTTTCCTCGGCGGCTGCCCATTGGATGGTGGAGAGGGTTTCGGTGAGTGTGGAGGGGGTGAAGGTGGTCATGGTGCGTGGACCTGGTTCCTCGCCTCCGCAACGCGGGAGAGAGGTGGCTCCGGCGCAGCCCGAGATAGGCCGAGTTCCTTCGCGCCCCCCTCTGTCCTGCCGGACATCTCCCCCTCTAGGGGGGAGATTGGCAGCTTCTGGGGCCGCGCCTCACTTGCGACGTCGAAGGTTGGCGAAGGCCGCGATGACAGCTGATCTCCCCCCTTGAGGGGGAGATGTCCGGCAGGACAGAGAGGGGGGCGAAGGAACGCCGTCATGCGAAATTAGCCCCCATCAAAACCTCGGAATATCCGGAAACGCGACCTGCCCCCGATGCACATGCATCCTCCCAAGCTCCGCGCAGCGCCGCAGCTGCGGAAACACTTTTCCCGGGTTGAGCAGGTGGTTGGGGTCGAAGGCGCATTTCACCCGCATCTGCTGGTCGAGGTCGACCTGGTTGAACATTTCCGGCATCAGGTCGCGCTTCTCGACGCCGACGCCGTGCTCGCCGGTCAGGACGCCGCCGACCTCGACGCAGAGGCGCAGGATGTCGGCGCCGAAGCTTTCGGCCTTGTCCAGCTCGCCCGGCACATTGGCGTCGTAGAGGATCAACGGGTGCAGATTGCCATCGCCGGCGTGGAAGACATTGGCGACGCCGAGGCCGTATTTCTCGGAGAGATCACGCATGCCGGCGAGCACGCGCGGCAGTTCCTTGCGCGGGATGGTGCCGTCCATGCAGTAATAATCCGGCGAGATACGGCCGACCGCCGGAAAGGCCGCCTTTCGGCCGGCCCAGAAGCTCAACCGCTCCTGCTCGGACTGCGAGATGCGGCAGGTGGTCGAGCCGTTCCTGTAGGCGATCGCCTCGACGAGGCCGATCAGGTGGTCGACCTCGACACTCGGCCCGTCGAGCTCGACGATGAGCAGCGCCTCGACATCGAGCGGATAGCCGGCCTGGACAAAATCCTCGGCCGCGTGGATCGCCGGACGGTCCATCATCTCCATGCCGCCGGGGATGATGCCGGCACCGATGATGTCGGCGACGCACTGGCCGCCCTGTTCGCTGGTCGGGAAGCCGATCAAGAGTGCGCGCGCCGTCTCCGGCTTCTTCAGGATGCGCACCGTCACCTCGGTGACGACGCCGAGCAGGCCCTCGGAACCGGTCATGACGCCGAGCAGATCATAGCCTTCCTGATCAAGATGGCTGCCGCCGAGGCGCACCACCTCGCCGTTCATCAGCACCATCTCGATGCCCAGCATATTGTTGGCGGTGAGCCCGTATTTCAGGCAGTGCACACCGCCGGAATTCTCGGCGACATTGCCGCCGATCGAGCAGGCGATCTGGGAGGATGGATCGGGGGCGTAATAAAAGCCCTCCTGCTCGACGGCGGTGGTGATGCCGAGATTGGTGACGCCCGGTTGGGCCACGACAACGCGGTTAGGATAGTCGATTTGAAGAATGCGGTTGAAGCGGCTCATCACCAGCAGCACCGCATCCTCAAGCGGCAGCGCGCCGCCGGACAGCGAGGTGCCGGAGCCACGCGGCACTACGCGGATGTTGTGCTCGTTGCAGTATTTCAGCACGCGCGAGACCTGGGCGACCGTTTGCGGCAACACCACGACCAGCGGCAGCTGCCGGTAGGCGGTCAGGCCGTCGCTCTCGAAGGCGCGCATTTCATTGGCCGCGTCGACGACGCCCTCGCCCGGCACGATGATGCGCATGTCGGCGACGATCTCGGCGCGCCGGCGCATCGTTTCGGCATCTGGCTTGGGCATGGCTAAGCCGGACATCGGGCAGCCTCATCCGCTCTTGACTGGTCAAAATCTTTTACCAGCCCGACAGTTTTGTTGCAAATGCTGCTTTGCTTGCATTCGGCGGCGAGCGTGACGCCAAGCTTCCGCAGCGGCAATCTGCCGCTGCGGACAGACCCGCGCGTGAAGATGGTTGTCCGCTACTCGCCCGGATGCTTCGCCGGCTCGGAATGCATTTTCCGCACGCGGCGCACGCCCCACCAGACGAGCAGGATGGCGACCGGCACGGAGGCCGCGGTGACCACTTCGGGCGCGAAAGCGTGACCGAAGACCGAGGCGCCCTTGGCCACATAGCCGATGAGGCCGACGACATAATAGGACACGGCGGCGACCGACAGGCCTTCGACGGTCTGCTGCAGACGTAGTTGCAGCCGGGCGCGGTTGTTCATCGAGGCCAGCAGGTCACGGTTCTGCTTCTCCACATCGACATCCACCCAGGTGCGCAGCAGCGTCGTGGCGCGGGTGAGTTTTCGCGACAGGTTGGCCTGGCGCTCCTCGACCGAGCGGCAGGTGCGCATGGCGGGCGCCATGCGTCGCAAGAGAAAGCCCGCCCAGGTGTCGTAGCCTTGCACCGGCTCTTCATCCAGCGCTTCCAGCCTCGCGGTGACGATGCCGTCATAGGCGCGGCTGGCGCCGAAGCGATAGAGGCTGGACGCGGCGTCGGCCTCGAGCTCGGCGGCGAGCTCGGTGAGGTCGGCGAGCAAGGTCTGGCTGTCGCGGGTCTCGACCGCCTTCATTTCCAGTGTGGTCTGCGCCAGGCGGTCCTCGATGCGACGGGCGCGGCCTGACAGCGTCAATGCCATCGGCAGGCCAAGCATGGCCAACGTCCGATAGGTCTCGATGTCGATCAGCCGCTGCGACAGGGCGCCGGTGCTGGCCGGCGTCAGGCCGCGATCGAGCACCAGCATGCGGGTCAGTCCGTCGCCGTCCTGGCGGAAATCGGTGACGATGGCGGCAGCGCCCCGCTCGACCAGCGAATAGCACAGGCTGGTCGGGTCGAAGCCGGCGATCAGCCTTTCGCTCGCCTGCGTCCATTTGCGGATTTCCAGACGGATGCCGGAAATCACGGTGCCGGGCGGCGAGAAGCCATTGCCGAAGGGCGAATCCTCTTGCCCCCGGCCGTTCTCGGCCAGCGGCCCTTCCCAGAGATAGGTCGAGAATTCCGTATGGCGCTCCCAGCGCAGCGTGCCCTTGCCCCATTTCATCGCATGGTGGCGGGCATTGCGCTCGGGCGCGGCGATGCCCAGCCGCCGCGACAGTTCCGACAGCACGGCATGATCGACCGCGGTGCCGCCCTCGGTCATGAAGGAGAGCTGGACGAGCACGCGCGGTTTCTCGATCAGCGGGTGCGGGCGGGCATGGACCTCGCCCAGCGCGCCGGGCCGTCCCTCATGCGCCGGAAAGCCCATCACGCTGCCTTGGGCGCGCGGTTGGAATTCGAGACTGGACATCTCGTCGGACACGGTTGGTCCCCCTGGTTTCGACCTTCGTGCAAACCCTGCCGTCTTGCGGCAATCGGCGGGACGCGTAAACAGCAAATATCTCCGTCCAGGCCGGTTAGCACGCGGCCGGCAATGCGACGGGCTGGGCGAATTGGATAAATAATTTGACCAGTTGGCGACAGAGGCTTTAATCTGCACCACATCCGTTCCGCGTCCCAGGCACCCTTCCGTTGAGCGACATCTTCTCCAGGATCGAGCATTCGCGCACCGCCGACGAGGTGGTGCAGCAGATCGAGAGCCTGATCCTCGAAGGCGTGCTGCGCACCGGCGACCGGTTGCCCGGCGAGCGCGAGCTGGCGCGCCAGTTCGACGTGTCGCGGCCGATCCTGCGCGACGCGCTGAAGGCGCTGGAAGGCCGCGGGCTGCTGACGACCAAGGCCGGCGGCGGCACGCATGTCGCCGACGTCATCGGCCAGCTCTTCACCAAGCCGGTGACCGATCTCATTTCCACGCACCGCAAGGCGGTGACCGACTATCTGGAATACCGGCGCGAGATCGAGGCTGTGGCGGCCGAATACGCGGCGCGCCGCGCCACGCCGGAGGACCTCGCCCTGCTCGACCGCATCATGGCACGCATGGACGAGGCGCACCGGACCGGCGATTTCGACGATGAGGCGGAAATCGACGTCGAGTTCCACCACGCCGTCTGCGAATGCGCGCACAACATCATCCTTTTGCACACGCTGCGTTCCTGCTACCGGCTGCTGTCGGAAGGCGTGTTCCAGAACAGGCTTCTGGTGTTCGGCGTGCCCGGCGCGCGCGAGGCGCTGCTCGAGCAGCACAGGGCGATCCACGCCGCGATCAAAGCGGCAGACCCAATCGCGGCGCGCAAGGCTGCGATGGACCACATCACCTATGTCGAGCGCTCGATGGCTGAAGCCGAGCGCAGTGGCGACTGGCAGCGCGTATCCAGGCTGCGCCTCAGACAGCGCTCGGACGCCGGTGACATCGAACCCACACGAAAACGCTCCTAAGCAGCGGGGACAACCATGAGCGAAATCCTCACCATCGCCGACCTCAAGGACCTGGCACGCCGCAAGGTGCCGAAGATGTTCTTCGACTATGCCGATTCCGGCGCCTGGACGGAGAGCACCTACCGGGCCAACGAAGAGGATTTCGGCAAGATAAAGTTCCGCCAGCGCGTGCTGGTCGACATGAGCAACCGTTCGCTGGAATCGACCATGGTCGGCGAGAAGGTAGCGATGCCGGTGGCGCTCGCGCCGACCGGGCTGACCGGCATGCAGCATGCCGACGGCGAGATGCTGGCGGCGCAGGCGGCAGAAGCGTTCGGGGTGCCGTTCACCCTGTCCACAATGAGCATCTGCTCGATCGAAGATGTCGCCTCGGTGACCAAAAAGCCGTTCTGGTTCCAGCTCTATGTGCTGCGCGACAAGGACTTCGTGCTTAATCTGATCGACAGGGCCAAGGCGGCGAAATGCTCGGCGCTGGTGCTGACGCTCGATCTGCAGGTCCTGGGTCAGCGCCACAAGGATGTGCGCAACGGTCTCTCGGCGCCACCCAAGATGACGCTCGCCAACATCGTCGACCTTGCGCTGAAGCCGCGCTGGTGCCTGGGGATCGCGGGTACCAAGCGCCGCACCTTCCGCAACATCGTCGGCCACGCCAAGGGTGTCGGCGACGTCTCTTCGCTGTCGTCCTGGACGAACGAGCAGTTCGATCCGCATCTGTCGTGGAAGGACGTCGCCTGGATCAAGGACCGTTGGGGCGGCAAGCTCATCCTGAAAGGCATCCTCGACAAGGAGGACGCGCTGATGGCGGCTGAGACTGGCGCCGATGCGATCGTGGTCTCCAATCACGGCGGACGGCAGCTCGACGGCGCACCGTCCTCGATCTCGGTGCTGGAAGAAATCGCCGATGCGGTCGGCGACAGGATCGAAGTCCATATGGATGGCGGCATCCGCTCCGGCCAGGACGTGCTCAAGGCGCTCTGCCTCGGCGCCAAGGGCACCTATATCGGCCGACCCTTCCTCTACGGCCTCGGTGCGATGGGCAAGGATGGCGTCACCAAGGCGCTCGAAATCATCCGCAAGGAAATGGACATCACGCTGGCGCTGTGCGGTAAGCGTTTGGTAACCGACATGGGCAAGGACCAGCTGCGGCGCTAGGCCTTATTCACCGATCCGCCCTAGTTTCCCGTGGTGAACCACACGGGAAAGACGTACGCCTTGACTGAGACCGGCATCCACTATCTCGACGCGCGCGGTCCGGACGGCATGCGTCTCTATGCGATCGGCGACGTGCACGGACGCCACGACCTGCTCGCCGCCATGCATCGCCACATCGAGAGCGAACTGGAATATGCGCCCGGGTCGGACTGGCGCATCATTCATCTCGGCGACTATGTCGACCGCGGACCGGATTCCAGAAGCGTCATCGATTTTCTGATCGAGACGCGCAAGCGCGATCCGCGCAACATCATGCTCGCCGGCAACCACGACATCGGCATGCTCGAATTCCTGGCCGAGGCAGAGCCGGACGGCCTGTTCGTGAATTACGGCGGCGTGCAGACGGCGCAGTCCTATGGCGTCGATCTTCTTGGCGACGGCCACTGGTACGGCAAGGCGCAAGCCATCGCCCGGGGACATATGGCCCTGGTGAAAGCGGTGCCGCACAGCCATATCGATTTCCTGCAATCGCTGACGCTTTCGGCGACCTTCGGCGACTTCTTCTTCTGCCACGCCGGGATAAGACCGGGTGTGCCGCTCGACCGTCAGAACCAGCAGGATCTGATCTGGATCCGTGACGCCTTCCATGACCATCCAGGGCTTTTTTCCAAGGTGATCGTGCACGGGCACACGCCCGTCCCGGAAGCCGAGGTGAAGGCCAACCGCGTCAATGTCGACACGCTCGCCTGGAAATCCGGAACGCTAAGCGCGCTGGCCGTCAATGGCGGCGACAAACGCATCCTCGCCATGCAGGGGAAAGCGTTTTAGGCGCGATCCCGGCGCAGGCCTGCTTGCGATTTTTGACTGGGCCTAGTTCAGCGAGGCGGTGACGCCATAGCCGTCGACGGCGCGGTGGTTGGTCGCTGCGTCGGCGGCATAAATGCCCAGGCCGCAGAGCACGATGGCAGACAGCATGACAAAAGACAGGAGAGCTGCTTTCACGGACGTCATCTCTGGTTAAGCTTTCTGCATCTGGGCACGAGGCGGTTACCAATGCGTTGAAACGATAAAATGCGTGTCAATGTTTCGACGATTTCGCGCTTCTAAGCAGATTCTGTTTCGCCGGTGTGTCGGCTGGATCACACAAAAGGTTCATGGCGGTTGCATCGACGATACAAAGCGCGCCCTCTTAGAAGAGCGGCCGGACACAAACCAAGAAAGAAGAATGTTGTCCCCAGACGGAAGCGCTGAGGCGTGCCAATTATGCCACGCTTCGCCCGACCGGGGTGGATGTTCAGATCGTCGCAACCCAGGCGCGGGCTATCGCCAGACCGGCGCTATCGGCGTCGGCGCCATTGCGGGCCAGTTCGTCGTCGAGACGATCGTTCCAGTCGGGATGACGCTCGGCGATCATAGCGGCGAAGGAGGTGCTCCAGTCGCGCACCATCGGCGTATCCGCCTCGAAGTGGAACTGGAAGCCATAGACGGCGCGGCCGAGGCGGAAGGCCTGGTTTTCGGCGATCGCGCTGCCGGCGAGCCGCACGGCGTTTTCCGGCAGGCCGAACGTGTCGTCATGCCATTCGAAGATCGGGAATTTCTCGGGCAGCGCCGCCATGACCGGATCCGATTTGGCGGCCGGCGTCAGCGACACCTTATGCCAGCCGAACTCGGTGGCCCCGCCGATCTGGTTGGTGCCGCCGAAAGCCCGCGCCAGAAGCTGACCGCCGAGGCAGATGCCGAGAACCGAGCGATCCTTGTCGGCGAAATCGCGTGCCAGGTCGAGCAATGCGGGGAAATAGGGACAGATCTCGTCGTCGAGCGCGTTCTGGGCGCCGCCAAGCACCACGATGGCATCGTGCCCGGTGCTGTCGCCGGGCAGCTTATCGCCGCGATAGGGCTTGCGCAGGTCGATATCGGCGCCGGCTTCCACAAGGGCAGCGCCAATCTGGCCAAGGCCCTCATTGTCGAAATTCTGGACGACCAAAACCCGCATCGAAAACCTGCTGACATGAAAACGCTGGGGCGAGCGATATCATGCGGCCCGTGTTTCAGCCAAGATGCGTGCCGGAGAGAAAGCTATGCCACTGCAGAACCGGGTCGACCCTTTCGGCGCCATTCACGCCGTGCCGGAACGCGGCCTGTTCACCGGCAATCGCGGCGTCATCCATGACCCCGAGACGAAGACGCTGCTGAGGAAGCGCTGGGCCTTGCCGGCCTGGATCATCTGCGTCTGCGAATTCGGCTACGTGCGGCGCGAGCCGATGGGCCGCAACCGGCCCGGAGGAAAAGCCGGCTGGACCGAATTGTTCTTCCTCGACGAGGTGACGGCTTTGGCCGCCGGCCACCGGCCCTGCTTCTTCTGCCGGCGTGAACGGGCGACCGACTTCGTCAGCCGTTTCGGTAAGGCGTTCGGGATTGAAGAACCGCGCGCGCCGATGGTCGACAAACGGCTGCACAAGGAGCGGCTGGCTTCCGGCGGACGGCCGCCTCTCGTGACCGCGCCGGAGCTCGGAGGCTTGCCGGATGGAACGGTGGTAGCGCAGGGCGACGCTGCTTATGCGCTGCGCGGTGGCAAGGCACGCAAATGGTCGTTCGCGGGTTATTCGAGTCCTATCGCCTTCGATCGCCTCACCGGAGGGTCGCTGCGCCTGCTGACGCCGGCGACCACCATTGCGGTATTGCGGCAAGGCTTTGCGCCGGTCTGGCATCCGACCGCCGATATTTGATGCCGCAGCCGGCCTCGCTCGTTCCTAAGCAGATATCGTGGGACGTCCCACGAATATCTGCTTAGATTCCCTTGTTTTTCGCAGGTTCTGATCGCAAAACCGCGAGACACTTTTGCGGAACCTGCTTGGGCCATGCGCGCCAACTACAAAATGCAGCGGCTGTTCGTGCTTGACGATCTCGGACCCGGCCTCGAATTCGACGCCGGACAGCAGCAGAGCCATTATCTCGCCCATGTGCTGCGGCTCGGCGAAGGCGCCGAGGTGCTGCTTTTCAACGGCCGCGACGGCGAATGGTCGGCGTCGGTCGCTGCGAAGTCCAAGAAGGCGGTCCGGCTGAAGGTGCTGGAACTGCAGCGGTCGCAGCCGCCGCTGCCGGACCTCGTCTATTGCTTCGCGCCGCTGAAGCAGGGCCGGCTCGATTACCTTGTGCAGAAAGCGGTCGAGATGGGCGCAGGCATACTGCAGCCTGTCATCACCCAGCACACGCAGGTGGCGAAGCCCGGCATCGAACGGCTGCGCGCCAATGTCGTCGAGGCGGCCGAGCAATGCGGCATCCTGGCAGTGCCTGAGGTGCGCGAAGCGGAGAAGCTGGAACGGCTGCTCGCCAGTTGGGACCAGGAGCGGCGGCTGATCTTCTGCGACGAGGATGCCTCGACCAACAATCCGCTGCCGGCCCTGCAGGCAGTAAACGAGAAGAAACTTGCGCTTCTGGTCGGACCTGAGGGCGGATTTTCCGAGGACGAGCGCAAGATGCTGAGGGCCTTGCCTTTCGTCACCGTCATCCCGCTCGGGCCGCGCATCCTACGCGCCGACACCGCGGCGGTGGCCGCATTGGCTGTGATCCAGGCAACGATCGGCGACTGGTAGGACGTTGCCTTCTTCCCTTTTGCGAGAAGGTGTCGCCGAAGGCGACTGATGAGGGGTGTTCCAGAAGACACCCGCCTCTCACTCCGCTGGAACACCCCTCATCCGTCTCGGCGCTACGCGCCGATCCACCTTCTCCCACAAGGGGGAGAAGGGAAGGTAAGCCATGCAGATCAAATCCAGTTGAGCCGTGGCTCAGGATTTTTCGCTTGATCGGCTACTGACATTTCGTCCATCTAGCGCCCGGCGGCCAGTTGATGGCTGCGGAGGGCTTTCTAATGGCGCGCGACACAATCGATACCCAGCTCATCGAAGGCGTCGACGAACTTGTCGGCTATCTGGCCGACGGCAACAAGCCGCGCGACAAATGGCGCATCGGCACCGAGCATGAGAAGTTCCCCTTCTATGTCGACGGCAACGCGCCGGTGCCTTATGGCGGCGAGCGCGGCATCCGCGCCATCCTCGAGGGAATGCGCGAAAAACTCGGCTGGGATCCGATCATGGATGCCGGCCGTATCATCGGCCTGGTCGAGCCGACCGGCCAGGGCGCGATCTCGCTGGAGCCCGGCGGCCAGTTCGAGCTTTCCGGTGCGCCGTTGGAATCGATCCACCAGACCTGCCGCGAGGGCAATGCGCATCTGGCGCAGGTGCGCGAAATCGCCGAGCCGCTCGGCATCCGCTTCCTCGGCCTCGGCGGCAGCCCGAAATGGTCGCTGGCCGATACGCCGAAAATGCCGAAGTCGCGCTACGAGATCATGACGCGCTACATGCCGAAGGTCGGCGCCAAGGGCCTCGACATGATGTACCGCACCTGCACGATCCAGGTGAATCTCGACTTCGAGAGCGAAGCCGACATGCGCCGCAAGATGCAGGTGTCGCTGAAGCTGCAGCCGCTGTCGACGGCGCTGTTTGCCAACTCGCCCTTCACCGAGAGCAGGCCGAACGGCCTGCAGAGCTGGCGCGGCGACATCTGGCGCGACACCGACAACCAGCGCTCCGGCATGCTCCAATTCTGCTTCTCGCCGGATTTCGGCTTCGCCGACTATGTCGAATGGGCGCTCGACGTGCCGATGTATTTCGTTATTCGCGACGGCCACTATCACGACATGACGCGCTATACGTTCCGACAGTTCATGGCGGGCGCCGCCCGCAATGAACTCCCTGACGGCCTGCCGACGATGGGCGACTGGGCAAATCATCTCTCGACCCTGTTCCCCGACGTGCGCCTGAAGCGTTTCCTCGAAATGCGCGGCGCCGACGGTGGACCGTGGCGGCGCATCTGCGCCCTGCCCGCTTTCTGGGTCGGGCTGCTTTACGACGAGCAGGCGCTTGACGCCGCCGAAGCGCTGACTTCGAGCTGGACCTATGAAGAAGCGCTGGCGATGCGCAACGCCGTGCCGGAGCAAGGCATTGCCGCGCCGTTCCGCAACGCCACCTTGCGCGACGTCGCCCGCGACGTGCTCGCCATCTCGCGCATGGGCCTGAAGAACCGGGCCAAGAAGAACCGCGACGGCTATGACGAGACGTCGTTCCTCAACACGCTCGACGAAGTGGTCGCGCGCGGCACCACCAGCGCCGAGGAGATGCTGTCGGCCTACCACACGCGCTGGGGCGGCTCGATCGAGCCGGTGTTCATGGAATATGCGTATTAACCGTCCGGCATGCGCCGAGCGGTTGGGCGCCAAAAGCCGCTTCAATCGGTGATGGAAACGAACTAGGCTCTCCGATGAGGATATTCTCGGAGGAGAACCCAAATGCCTTCCCTGTTCGACATTTTCGCCCAGGCCCAGAACGGCGCCGGCATGCAGGCGCTGGCACAGCAATATGGGCTTTCGATGCAGCAGGCGCAGGCCGCGGTGCAGGCGCTGCTGCCGGCATTCTCGCAAGGGCTGCAGCGCAACACCGCCGATCCCTACGGGATGGGTGCGTTCATGACCGCGATGGCGAGCGGTCAGCACGCCAAGTATTTCGAGGACGCCACGAGGGCCTTTTCGCCGCAAGGCATCGATGAGGGCAACGGCATACTCGGCCATCTGTTCGGCTCGAAGGATTTGTCGCGCGCCGTGGCAGCCCAAGCCGCGCAGGCGACGGGTTTGAGCCAGCAGGTGCTGCAGCAGATGCTGCCGGCCATGGCCTCGATGATGATGGGCGGGCTGTTCAAGCAGACCAACAATCAATTGAGTGGGGGGCAGATGCAGGCCGCCGGCTTCGGCGGCAGCGGCAATCCGCTCGGCGAGATCATCGAGCAGATGTTGCGCCAAGGCGGCCTCGCGCCGGCGCCGCAGCCGGCGCCCTATGGCGAGAACCCGCTCGGCAAGGTGCTGCAGGACATGTTCGGCGGCGGCACGCAGCTGCCGCAAAGTCAGCCCCAGCAGGCCCCCAGTCCGTACGGCGAAAACCCGCTCGGGAAGGTGCTGCAGGATATGTTCGGCGGCGGCGCGACGCAGCAGCCGCAGCAGACTCAACCACAGCAGACGCAAAGCCCCTATGGCGACAACCCGCTCGGCAAGATCTTCGAGGAGATGCTGCGCCAGGGCGGCGGCGGTTTCGGCATGCCTGGGGCACAACCGGCGCCGCAGCCGCAGCAGAGCGCGCCGCAACAGCCGCAAACCAATCCGAGCGGCCGGCCGCGAAACCCGTTCGACGATATCTTCGGCAAGATGTTCGAGACCGGTGCCCAGCAGCGCGACGAATATGAGAAGAGCGTCGGGACGATCTTCGACCAGTTCAAGCGCGACATGGACCGGCGGTGAGTTATCGAACGCCTCCCGGAACGACTTTCGTGAGCAGGAGACTCGAACAAATGCGCCGCAATCCCCGCGGCGACTGGTCGATGCGAGATGTTAAGGCAGTTTGCGACGAGGCCGGCATTCAATGCGTGCCACCGAGATCGGGCGGTTCGCATTACAAAATCTACCACACGGCAATGACTGACATTTTGACGGTGCCTTTAAACGCCCGATCAAGCCCGTATATATTCGAAAACTCGTGTCCTTTATCGACGAGGCAAAAAAGCATGACGGACAAGCTTGAATATCCTGTCGTCATCGCACCACTCTCGATTGAGGACGGTGGCGGGTTCTCCGCTTATGTGCCGGATCTTCCCGGCTGCATGAGCGATGGCGAAACCCCCGAAGAGGCCATCGCGAATGTTCAGGATGCCATCGCGGCTTGGATAGGAGCTGCGCATGAACTTGGCCGGTCAGTGCCAAGACCGTCGAGAAAATTGGCTTTCGCCTGATCCCCTCAGACGCCTTCCAGAAAGAGGCGCGGTCAAAAAAAATGCCCGGTCCTGGAGGAGAACCGGGCAATGTGCAGGCTGGCCGGCGGGGAACCGGCAGGGAGTGTGGGAGCCTGCATGAAACTTGGTCGCGCCGAGCCGTGAAAAGGTTCAACGCGACCGGAAATCCGGGCAATGCGGCCGTTCAGGCCACCCGACGAGCAAGATCCTCGATCGTGTCGGCGCGCTCGCTGGCAATGGCGCGCAGCTTCACCGTCGGATCGCGCCCGAAGGGCACGGCGACGGCGAGATGAAGGTCGGAGCGCGTCAGCCCGATATCGGCAAGCTCGGCGTCCGACATCTCGCCCAGGCGATAGAAGGCACGGCGGTTTTTCCAGGCGACATAGGCGTTGGCGAGAGCATTGAGCACGCGCGTCGCAACGGCCGGACGCGTGGTGATGCGCGGGGTCTCGGAAGCGAATTCAATCGTGGTCATGTCAGTCTCTCCTTCCAGGAGTCGAGCGGACGAAACCAGGCGATCGGCGCCTTGGGAGAAGCGCCGTTCCGGTTTCCATTCACATGCTGTCATGTGGACAATGCCAATTTGCCATCGCGAGATTGATTAATCCAACGAATGTTTTTAATCTGTAGCATCAACATCAATGATGGGTTTGACCGATGAAAGCGCCGCTCGACCTCGATCAGTTGCAAACCTTCATCTCGATCGCCGACACCGGCAGCTTCACCCGCGCGGCCGAGGAGGTGCATCGGACACAGTCGGCAGTGTCGATGCAGATGCGGCGGCTGGAGGAGCGGATCGGCAAGCCGTTGTTCGAAAAGGACGGCCGCACCAACAAGCTGACCGAGGAGGGCGAAAGGCTGCTTGCCTACGCGCGGCGGCTGATCCATCTCAACCGCGAGACTTTGGCCGCCTTCGACGACCAGCGGCTCGAAGGCACGATCCGCATCGGCACGCCGGACGATTATGCCGATCGCTTCCTGCCCGAGATCATGGCGCGTTTCTCGCGCTCCAACCCGCGCGTCGAACTGACGGTCGTCTGCGAGCCGACGCCAGGGCTGGTCGAGCACATCAAGCGCGGCAATCTCGACCTGGCGCTGGTGACGCATAACGATACGCGCGGCCAGTCGGAAGTGGTGCGGCGCGAGCCGCTTTTGTGGGTGACGTCCGCCAACCATGCCACACATGAGCAGGAAACCCTGCCTATGGCGTTCGGCCGGCCGAACTGCATCTGGCGGCGCGCGGCGGTCGACGTGCTCGACCGGCAGAACCGCGAGTATCGCGTGCTGTTCTCCAGCTTCTCGGCCACGGTGATCACCGCGGCGGTGCTTTCCGGCCTGGCGGTCTCGGTGCTGCCGGAATGCGCGCTGCGGCCAGGCATGCGCGTGCTCGGCGAGGCCGACGGCTTCGGCCAGTTGCCGGACTGCCGCATCGGCATCATGCGCGGCCAGACCTCGCAGCCGGAGATCGTCGACGCGTTGGCCCGCCACATCGCCGAAAGCCTCGACAACATTTCCGTGCCCCTCAGCGAGGAGGCGGGAAGCTTCGACTTCGCCGCCCTCGCCTTCGCCAAGATGAAGCGGGTCAAGGCGAACCAGATCATGCCTGGCTGGTAGAGTCAGGCGCGAGCGGCGGAACGTTCCCCGTTGGCAGGTGAAACACCCGGCAGCGCAAGCAGTTGGCCGGGCTCCAGCGGTGGCGACAGCAGATAGCCCTGCAACTGGCGGCAGCCCATTCCGACCAGCAAGGCCTTTTGTGCATCGGTCTCGACGCCTTCCGCGGTTACCTCGACCTTGAGCGCCTGCGCCAGCTCGATCAGTGTCTTGACGATTGCGCGCGCGCTTTCGTCCTCGTCGAGCAGGTGCACGAAAGAGCGGTCGATCTTCAACTTGTCGATCGCCTGGCGGCGCAGATAGCTCAGCGAGGAATAGCCGGTGCCGAAATCGTCGAGCACGATGCAGATGCCGGATTGGCGCAGCGCGGTAATCACCGTGCCGATCGTATCATTGTGCTCGAGCAGCACGCTTTCGGTGGTCTCAAGCTGCAGGCGACAGGGATCGAGCCCGGTTTCGCTCAGGATATCGGCGACCTGTCCGGCAAAGCCGATGTCACGCAGCTGCATCGGCGAGATGTTGACCGCGATCCAGGGCAATTCCGTCCCGGCGGCAAAGCGGCAGGCTTCGCCCAGCGCCCATTTGCCCAAATCGCCGATGAGGCCGCGCTCTTCGGCGATGGCGATGAATTGCGCCGCCGGCAAAGCGCCGTGCACTTCATGGCCCCAGCGGATCAGCGCTTCGGCCCCCAGTATCGCGCGGCCGTCGGCCGCGAAAACCGGCTGATAGGCGAGCTTGATGCCACCTTCGCCCTCAAGCGCCTTGCGGAGTTCCGATTCGACCTTTCGCTTGCGCAACAAGAGATCGTCCATGTCGCCGGCAAACAGCTCGTAACGGCCACGACCGTTCTTCTTGGCCTCGTAAAGCGCGATGTCGGCCTTGCGCAACAGCTCGTCCGCGTCGATGTCCGATCCAGACGACAGCGCAATGCCGACACTCGCGCTGACGAAGACCTGGTCGTCGATCAGCCGGAACGGCTCACGCAGCTTCAAGAGCAGCCTTTCGGCGATGTCCTCGGCGCTTCCGACGTCGGGAACGTCAAGCAGGATGACGGCGAATTCGTCACCGCCGAGCCGCGCGACGGTATCGACTTCGCGGATCGCATGCTTGAGCCGCGCAGCCGTCTGGCGCACGAGCTCGTCACCGGCCGGATGGCCGAGCGTGTCGTTGATATGCTTGAAGCGGTCGAGGTCGAGGTAAAGCAGCGCGACGCGTGTCTTGTCCCTGCTGGCGAACAGCAGCGTGCGCCGCAAGCGGTCCTCGAACAGCGCCCGATTGGGGAGGCCGGTGAGCGTGTCGTGGAAGGCGAGATATTGCGCCTGGTCCTGGCTGGTCTGCAGCGCCGTCGAGGCCCGACGCAACCTGCTCAACAGGAACACCAGCACGCCGCCCCCCAACAGCAGCGCGATCGCCAAGGCAGGAGCGATCTCGCGCACCAGAGCAAGGCCGGGCCGTAGCTGGTCCCAGCCGATATAGCCGAGGATGACGCCGCGCGAATCAACCAGCGGCACCGCGGCTGGGCCAGCCGGCTGTGACAAAGGCACCAGCCGCGCGCCATCAAGCAGGTACTTTCCGGCGATCTTGCCGATCACCGCGTTATTGATGAATTCGACCGACACATGCAGATATTCGGTGCCTTGCGCCTGACTGATCCTGTCCGAGCTCGGCAGGAGCGGCGCGACGCTGACGATCGCTGGCGCGCCATCGAGGGACACCAGATCCTCGGCCACCATTTTCGCAGGCTGGCCGTACGCATCGGTCTGCGGCCCAGCCAGCATGCGACGCAGTTTTTCGATGATTGGAAGAAGCGTGGGCTGGTCCTCGCCATAGGCGGAAGCGTCGACCACCTTGCCCTCGCGCATGGCGTGGATCGCATGATTGGCGGCGTCGAGAATATAGACCCGGTTGTGACCATAATAGGTGTACATCCAGACACTGAGATTCTCTTCGATCCAGGTCTGGTTGCCTGCCCTCACATTGATGATCGCGTCATCCCAGACCGAAACGCTTTCCTGCTCCCGCTGAACAGACGCAATCTGGTCCTTCAAACCATCGGCGATGAACATCTTTTGTCGTACGAGCGAGGCATCATCGGCCTGGCTGGTCGCGTAGAAGCCGAAGCCCACGACGATGGCTAAAGCGAAAGTGGCGAGCGTCAGCACGGTCAGCGTGACCTGACGGGTCAACGGGCTGCTGTTTTGGCGTGCGCTCATCAGGTCCCCGGCCGGCTCTTCTGGGCCTGTCAAAGCAAATCGGGCTTAAGATCGCGTTATGATATTGGCGCGGTTTCGCCGCGCTTGACGCGGGCCGATAAGCGTTCCCCAATCGCGCAATGAATGAAACAGCAACCGAATCACGCAGCAACGCCACCGAATATACGGTGAGCGAGATTTCCGGCGCGCTGAAGCGCACTGTCGAAGACGCCTTCGGCAATGTGCGGGTGCGTGGCGAGATTTCCGGCTATCGCGGCCCGCATTCGTCCGGCCACGCTTACTTCGCGTTGAAGGACGACCGCGCGCGGATCGATGCGGTGGTCTGGAAGACCACCATGGCGCGGCTGAAGTTCCGCCCCGAGGAAGGCATGGAGGTGATCGCCAGTGGCAAGCTGACCACCTATCCCGGCAAATCCAACTACCAGATCGTTATCGACAATCTGGAGCCGGCGGGCGCCGGCGCGCTGATGGCGCTGCTCGAAGAGCGCAAGCGCCGGCTGCAGGCCGAAGGCCTGTTCGATGCCGGCCGCAAGCGTCGGCTGCCTTTCATGCCCAAAGTCATCGGCGTCGTCACCTCGCCGACCGGCTCGGTGATCCGCGACATCATCCACCGCATCAAGGACCGGTTTCCGCTTCATGTGCTGGTGTGGCCGGTGAGGGTCCAGGGCGAGACGACGGCCAAGGAGGTGACCGCGGCCGTCAACGGCTTCAATGCGCTGACATGGGACGGACCCATCCGCCAACCCGATCTGTTGATCGTGGCACGCGGCGGCGGCAGCCTCGAGGACCTCTGGGGCTTCAACGACGAAGGGCTGGCGCGGGCGGTGGCGGCATCCGCCATCCCGGTGATCTCGGCCGTCGGGCACGAGACCGATACGACGCTGATCGACTTCGTCGCCGACATGCGCGCGCCGACGCCGACGGGCGCGGCCGAGATCGCCGTGCCGGTCAGGGCGGATCTGGAGGCTACCTTGGCCAGCCTTGCCGCGCGGCTCAACGCCTGCGCCTCGCGGCATCTGGAACGCAAGCGCCAGGCGGTGCGCGCCGCGGCGCGCGCGCTCCCCTCGCCCGACCAGTTGCTAGCGCTGCCGCGCCGCCGTTTCGACGATGCGACCAGCCGCCTCGGTCGCGGGCTGACGGTGAATATCGAGCGCAAGCGGGCGACGCTGGAGCGGCAAAGGCTGACGCCGGCAACCCTGTCGCGGCGCCTCAATGAAGCGCGCACGCTGACCGGCCGCGATATTGCGCGGGCGCGAGCCGCGTTCTTCGCCATCGTGCGCGAAAGGCGCACGCGGTTCAAACGCACGGCGGCAAGGCTGTCGCCGGCGCCGATCGTGCGGCGCCAGAAGCAACAGGCCGACACGCTGGCAGCGCTGTCGCGCAGGCAAGATCAGGCGACGGCGCGGCGCCTCGACCGGCTGCGCGCGGCTCTTACCCAGGCGGACCGGCTGCTTTCAACATTGTCGCACAAGGCCGTGCTGGCGCGCGGCTTCGCGCTGGTCAAGGATGCCGAAGGCGCCGTCATCAAGCGGGTCGCGGAGCTGGCGCCGGGCGCGGCGCTGCAGCTGGAATTCGCCGACGGCACTGCCGAGGCCATCGCAACCTCCGGCGGGGCGCGGCCGAAGCTGGCCGGAAAATCGCCCGCCAAGGCCAAGGAGCCAGGCAATCAGGGTTCGTTGTTCTGAGGTCTGAATGAGCGACCACGACCCGCATCTTCGCACCCCGTCGGGCAAGCCGCGCCTGCGCTCGTTCGGTATCGCGCTCGATGGCACGCCGGGCCTTTTCAACGCCATCACCGACGTGCCGGGCGTGTCGGTGGGCTACACGACGCTCATTTCAGGCGACGGCCCGCTGCAGGTCGGCACCGGACCGGTGCGCACCGGCGTGACCGCGATCCTGCCAAGGCCGGCTCAGGAACTCGCGACGCCGGTGTTCGCCGGCGTGTTCAGCCAGAACGGTAATGGCGAGTTGACCGGAACGCATATCATCGAGGAAACCGGCGCCTTCAATTTCCCGGTCACCATCACCAACACGCATTCCTGCGGCGTGACCCGCGATGCCACCTTGCGCTGGATGCATCGCGTCTTGCCGGCTGCGCTCGATAGCGGCTGGGGCCTGCCGGTGGCGGCAGAGACCTATGACGGCTTCCTCAACGACATCAACGGCCATCATGTGAGCGTCGACCATGTGACCGCAGCACTCGACAGCGCCAGCGGCGGCGCCATCGAGGAAGGCAGCGTCGGTGGCGGAACCGGCATGATAAGCTTCGGCTTCAAGGCCGGATCCGGCACCGCGTCGCGCATCGTCGGATGGCGGGACCGGCGCTACACGCTTGGTGTCTTCGTGCAGGCGAATTTCGGCAAAAGGCACAATTTCACCATTCGCGGCCGGCGTGTCGGCCCCGAATTGGCCCAGCCGGCCATCCGCGAGGGCGCGCCGCGCGCCGAAAAGGGTTCCATCATTGCCATCATCGCCACCGACGCGCCGTTGCTGCCGCATCAGATGAAGCGGCTCGCCCGGCGCGTGCCGCTCGGCATTGCCGTGACCGGGGGCTATGGCTATCACAGTTCTGGCGATATTTTTCTCGCCTTCTCGACCGCCAATGCCGAGGCCGCGCTGGCGCCTTCAGGCCGCATCGCCCGCGCGGAATTCATCCCGGACGTCGACATCGACCCGTTCTTCGACGCGGTCGTGCAAGGCGTGGAGGAAGCGATCCTCAACGCATTGGTTGCCAATGCGGATATGACGGGGCGCGACGGCAATTTCGTGCCGGCGCTGCCGAAGGAATGGCTGGAGGAAAAATTCGGCTGAGAAACGGCGCCGCCGGCCCGTGGCGGGCCGGGGTTTATTCCGGTTTGTCCGGGTTGACTTCGCTGCTGCCCTCTTCAACGGCTTCCTCGAGGCGCGACGCGATCAATTCCTGGATGTCGCCGACCTCTTCCTGGATGTCCTCCAGCAGAATGCCTGCCTCGGCGGCCTTGGCGCAGCATTCCTTCGCAAGGGTCTCGGCCTGCTTGTCGATCTTGATCGGCAAATGCTGGCATTGGACTTTCTCGCCAATCCATCCGCGCAAGAACTCGATCGCATGTTCACTCATACTGCTTTTTTCCCTAGCGGCAAAGCCGGTTGGTCGTCATGAACGTCCGCATCCCTGCAAAGGATGCATGCTCCATTCGAGCCGAGTCGGCCTCGACCGGCAAGACACCTTGTCCATGGGACAATATATCTCGCCCTAGAGACAAGAGAGCTTGCCCATGGTCCGCGGAGCCGAAGGAATGGAAGGGTTCAAGGTGCACGTTCAGATCATCGAGAGTGATGGTACCGTTGGCTGGGATCGAACCAGCGACCTCCGGATCCACAATCCGGCGCTCTAACCAGCTGAGCTACAACGGCCTGCCTGCCTGAGCTGGATCGAGGTGAAAGCTTCATTCTCCGTGATCCGCTCTGTCGTTCGGCGATGCGTCAAATACGGGCTATCGGATTCTAATTCAAGGGCCTTGATAAGGTAAACGATTGGTTTCCTCATTCGCCTTTCGTCAAGGCAAAAGAAAAGGCCGGCGGGAGGAGGTGCCGGCCTTTTCCTGTTACGAGCCAGCGGGAGGAGGTGCTGGCTGGTCACCCCGGAAATGGAGGGAGGAGGTTCCATTTCCGGGTATCTGATTGCTCAACCTATCGCACGACTATTTGTCTGACGAAATGCGACGTTTTGATGCATCGCAAGGTTGTGCGCTGAAATCAGGCGGCCTTGACGTCCTTCATCGCCTTCTCGAAGGCGCTCTTGACCGGCTTGGAGACGTCCTCGACCGCCTTGGTGGCAACGGTCTGGAACTCCTTGGCCTGCTCGACGGCCATTTCGACGCGCTTGCGCAGGAAGGAGGTCTGCAGCTCGACGACTTCCGAAAGGGTCTTGGCGCCGACCAGGGCTTCGAGGTGCGAGAAGCTGGCCTCAGCATTGGCGCGCAGCGCGGCGATGGTCTTCAGCGAAACGTCGCTGGAAACGGTCTTGGCGGTCTCGTAGGTCGACTCCAGAACCTTCTGGGTCTCCTCGGCGCCGGTCTTCAGCTTGGCATAGGCTTCCTTCGACTGCTCGACGCCCTTCTCGGCGAAGGCGCGGATCTGGTCGGTGGCCTTGGAAGCATCAAAGCTCGGGAATTCGACGTTTTCGATGGTCTCGGCGGACTTGGCAGTGGTCTTGGACATTTTCCAACCTTTCGCGGCAGCGGCTTTGACAGAAAGCCGTCTCGTTCATGTATGATGGCAATATAACGGATTTTTTGTGCATTGCAATATCTTTGCTGCACCGCACCATAAAAATCTTTCCCCTGCGTCAGCCACGAGAGCCGTTAACCAAGAGCCCAGAGATTTCGACCGATGCAAGCTTAGGCTTGTGGACCTCCGGGCCGCGGGCTTTTATTAACAAAGCGTTAACTGAAAAATGCCCGCTCCGGAGGGTTGGCCAGCGCATGCCGCCTGAAAACTACTCCTTCCTCGACGTTGCCGTGCTCGACGCGGTGCGCCAGCGCTTTGCCGCGGGTGATGCTTTGGCCATTTTGTCCGTCGACCTCGAACAGGTGATCTGGGCGAACGGTCCGGGGGCGTCGGCCTTCGGCTATCCGAATATCGAGGCCATCATCGGCGCCTCGGCGCGGCTACCGCTGATCGCCCGCCGGCAGATCATGGCGACCAGCGGTTTTCCCGACATCGGCAGCGACCGCGCCGTCACGGTGAGGCTGGCCACCGGCATGGAAAGCCGCGCCGTCGGCTTTCTGGCCAGCGCAGTGACGATGCCGGACGGCGAGGCGGCAATCATGCTGGCGGTGCCGGCGGCACAGACCACTTCGCGCAGCGCCGTCGAGATCGCCAGCCGCGCCATCGGCGGCTTTACCGAGGCCGGACATTTCATTGCCTTTGTCGACGCGCAAGGCGGGGTCGAGGCTTCCTCGGACGGCTTTGCGGCGCTCGGCATCGAGCCACGGACGTTGGCTGCCCTGGTTGCGGATGTGGCAAGCAGCGGCGACCGTATCGTCAAACGCCTCGTGCCGGGCACCGACACCGCCTACCCGGCCGGTTTTGCGCGGCTCACCGATACGCGGCACCTGCTGGTGGTGATCGACGAGGCGCAGCTCGACGACTCCGGCCAGGACGATCGGGCGGCCGCCGGCGATCAAGGAATTGCGGCGCCAGAGGCGGTCAGCGCCCCGCCGCAAGGTGAAAGCGCGGCAGTCGAGCCCGAGTCTCAGACTGTCCAGGACAGCCCAGTGCCTGCCGTGGCGGCTGGCAAAGAGGACGAGCCGGCGCCAGAGGCTCCCGACGGCGACGCACAGCCCGACGCGGAGAGCCGGACCTTGGCCGGCCAGCGGCCTACCCGGACAGACCATCAGGCCGATGCCGCCGGCACCGGCCAGCACGACCATTGGTATTTCAACGCCGGCGACGATGGCGCCGGGCATGCTCAACCGGCAGCGCCGGCGAAGGACGAGCCTGAAGGTGCCGCCGCAGCCGAAGGCCAAGATGCTGGCGACGCTGCCCGCGAGACTACCAAATCAGCCCAGCCGGGCCTGCCGCGCGACATCGACCGGTCGGCGGCCCCATTGCGCTTCGTCTGGCGCACCGACGCCGAAGGTCGGTTCAGCGCGCTGTCGCCCGAATTCGCCGACATCGTCGGCCAGCCTGCCGCCGATGTGATCGGCCGCCGCTTCAAGGATGTCGCCGCCACTTTCGGCCTCGACGCCTCGGGCGAGATCGCCGGCCTGCTCGACCGGCGCGATACCTGGTCCGGCCGCTCGGTACTGTGGCCGGTGGCCGGAACGGGTCTGAAGATCCCCGTCGATCTGGCGGCCCTGCCCGTCTATGGCCGCAGCCGCGCCTTCGAGGGTTTTCGCGGCTTTGGCGTCGCGCGCAGCGCCGACGCCGTGGTCGATCCGGAAGCGCTTGGCATGGCTCTGGTGCCGAATGCCGCTCCTGCCGGGGCCACCTCCGGCGGGGCCGACGCGTCGGGCGATCAGCCGGCAGAGCAGACGCCTCTGGAAAAGCCAAGGCCCGAAGACCCCTTCCGGGGCGAAGTGCCGGCGCTGACCATCGTGCCGAAGCCGGAGCGACGCTTTGCCGACAAGGTGATAAGGCTGGCCGAGCATCGCCAGCCGGCCAACGACAAGCAACCGGGAAGCGACACGCCGGCAAATCACAAGGGCCTGTCGATCCTCGAGCGCAGCGCCTTCCGCGAGATCGGCGAGCGGCTGCGCAAGGACAGTTCCGCCCCTGCCGAGGAACGCGCCCCCGAAGCCGACAAGCGGCCCGATGCCGCTGTTGCCAGCGAGGACGCGGCAAAGGTGAAGGAAGCGGCCAGCGAAACAAGGGCCGACGCAAGCCAGCCGCTTCCACCCGATGCGGCGGAGCACGACGATTCCGCCCAGGGCGCGACCTTGTCCACGCCGGAAACCTCGGAAGCCGACGACGCGAAGGCCGCGGAAGCGGAGACCGAGGCGGAGGACCAGGACGATCTGGCGCGGCTCGATGGCATCGATGGCGCCGCCGAGATAAACGACGCCGGCCTGGCCGAGACCTCGGCCGGTTCCGGCTCGCTGCTCAACTTTGCCGATGGAGAGAAACCCACGGAAGACGCCGGCGTCGCGCCGGTTTCCCAGAACGAGCAAGCAGAGGGCGCCCGGGAGGACGCCGAACCTGCTGCCGCGAAGCCGCAGCGGCCCGTCGAAGAGCCTGCGGCGCAGCCGGTCGCGGCCGGGCAGCCCGCCTCCGATGCGACGGCCGACGACAGCATGACCGCCGACGACTTCCGCGATGCGCAGGACAATGAGGACTGGGAAGGCTCCGATGCAGATGCCGCCAAGGCCGCGGAAGAACAGCCGGAAGAACCGGACGCGACAGCCGCGACGCGGCGACGCCTCGACGTGCCGCCGCTTAAACTTTCCGGTTTTGTGCCGTCCGCGTTTTCGACCGGAGAGGAAGCCAAGGCACCCGACACATCCATCCTCGCACGGCTGCCGGTGCCGCTGCTCATCCATTCGGGCGACATGCTGCATTATGCCAATGACGCCTTCCTCGAACTCACCGGCTATGATGCGCTGGACGACCTCGCGGATGCAGGCGGCCTGGGCGCGCTCTTCGCCGATCCTTACGCCGAGGACCCCGCGACGGACGAAAGCGACCACTCGCTGAAGCTCAAGACCCGCCAGGGCATGGAATTCCCGATCGACGCGCTGCTGCGCTCGGTGCCGTGGCGCGGCGGCAAGGCGCTGATGCTGGTGGTGCGGCGTTCCGGCGAGGACGATGCGGCGCATTTCACCGCCGCGAATGACGAGCCGGCGCTGCAGCCGGACGTGCCGGAACTGAAATCGCGCATTGCGGAGATGCGCACCATCATCGATACCGCTACGGACGGCGTCGTGCTGATCGGCCGCGACGGCAACATCCGCTCGATCAGCCGCCCGGCGGAAGCGCTGTTCGGTTTCGACAGCGACGAGGTCGCGGGCAAGCCCTTTGCCTCGCTGTTTGCCATAGAAAGCCAGCGCGCGGCGCGCGACTATCTGGCCGGGCTTTCGGAGCCGGGTGTCGCGAGCGTGCTCAATGACGGCCGCGAGGTCATCGGCCGCGAGGCGCAGGGGCGTTTCATCCCGCTGTTCATGACCATCGGCAGGCTGCCCAACGACAGCGGCTTCTGCGCCGTCGTGCGCGACATCACGCAATGGAAGCGGGCCGAGGAAGACCTGACGCAGGCGCGCGCGGTGGCCGAGCGCGCCTCCTCGCAGAAGACCGATTTCCTGGCCCGCATCAGCCACGAGATCCGGACGCCGCTCAATGCCATCATCGGGTTTTCCGAGCTGATGGTAGACGAGAAATTCGGTCCCATCACCAACGACCGCTATCGCGACTACCTGCGCGACATCAACCGCTCGGGCAACCATGTGCTCGACCTCGTCAACGACCTGCTCGACATCTCCAAGATCGAGGCCGGCCAGCAGGAGATGGATTACGAAGCGGTGTCGCTCAACGACACGCTGGCCGAGACGGTGGCGATGATGCAGCCTCAGGCCAATCGCGAGCGCGTCATCATCCGCTCCAGCTTCGCCTCGCGGCTGCCGGAAGTGGTGGCGGATCTGAGAAGCGTGCGCCAGATCGCCCTCAACATCCTGTCCAACGCCATTCGCTACACCCAGGCGGGCGGCCAGGTGATCGTCTCGACCGCCTACGAGGCCTCGGGCGACGTCGTCATGCGTGTACGCGACACCGGCATCGGCATGACCCAGGCCGAGATCGAGCAGGCGCTGAAACCGTTCAAGCAGATCAATGCGCTGAAGCGCGGACGCGGTGACGGCACCGGCCTCGGCCTGCCCCTCACCAAGGCCATGGTGGAGGCCAACCGCGCCCGTTTCGCCATCACCTCGACGCCAGGTGAAGGAACCCTGGTCGAAGTCGGCTTCCCCTCGACGCGCGTGCTCGCCGAATAACATTGCACGCGACAGCGACGGCCAAAGAAAAAGGCGTCCAAGAGGACGCCTTGAGAAATGGGATGCTGTCACAACGGGGGCTTGAGCAGAACCTCAGGGGACGAGGAACGGGATTTCTCCCTCAAGTTACACGCGACTATCAGCGTCGTCTCTTAACAAGTCCTTACCGGGCCGCGAAAAAATTTACGAATGTGTACCACCCGTGAAATCTAGGTAAATTCGCCGGACAGATTTCGTTAACCACATCGGTCAGCTTGCCAGCTGCGGCAGGTCGCGGAACAGCTCCAGCGCCTCGGGATTGGCGAGCGCTTCCTTGTTCTTCACGGCACGGCCGTGGACCACGTCGCGTACGGCGAGCTCGGTGATCTTGCCGGACTTGGTGCGCGGGATGTCGGCGACGGCGACGATCCTGGCCGGCACGTGGCGCGGGCTGGCGCCGGTGCGGATCCTGGCGCGAATGCGCTTTTCCAGATCCTCGTCCAGGGTCACGCCGGGGGCGAGCCGCACGAACAGCACGACACGGACATCATTGTCGAAATCCTGGCCGATGCAGAGCGCCTCGAGGATTTCCGGCATCTGCTCGACCTGGTTGTAGATCTCGGCCGTGCCGATCCTCACGCCGCCCGGATTGAGCGTGGCATCGGAGCGGCCGTGGATGATCATGCCGCCATGTTCCGTCCATTCGGCGAAGTCGCCGTGGCACCAGACATTGTCGAAACGCTCGAAATAGGCGGCGTGATATTTCTTGCCTTCGGGGTCGTTCCAGAAGCCGATCGGCATCGACGGGAAGGCTTTGGTGCAGACCAGCTCGCCCTTCTCCTGCCGGACAGGCTTGCCGTCGTCGTCCCAGACGTCGACCGCCAGGCCAAGGCCAGGGCCCTGGATCTCGCCGGTCCAGACCGGCTCGGTCGGCACGCCGAGCACGAAGCAGGAAACGATGTCGGTGCCGCCCGAGATCGAGGCCAGGTGCACGTCCTTCTTGATGCCGTCATAGACGAAGCGGAAATCCTCCGGTGACAGCGGTGAGCCGGTGGAGGAGATGGTGCGCACGCTCGACAGATCGTGGCTCGCGATCGGCTTCAGACCGGCCTTGCGAACCGAATCGATGAATTTGGCCGAAGTGCCGAAATAGGTCATCTTCTCGGCATCGGCGAAATCGAACAGCACATTGCCGTCCGGGTAGAAAGGCGAGCCGTCATAGAGCAGCAGCGTCGCGCCGGAGGCGAGGCCCGAGACCAGCCAGTTCCACATCATCCAGCCGCAGGTGGTGAAATAGAACAGGTGATCCCCGTCGAGCAGGCCGGCATGCAGCCGATGCTCCTTGACATGCTGGATCAGCGTGCCGCCGGCCGAATGAACGATGCATTTCGGGATGCCGGTCGTGCCCGAGGAAAACAGGATGTAGAGCGGATGCGCGAAGGGCAGCCGCTCGAAGCTGACGGTCTTCACCGCAAAGGGCGAGAGCGCATCTTCGAGCGCGGCTGCCTTGTCGATGGTGGCGGCGACATCGCTCGAGGTGCCGAGATAGTCGACGATCAGCACCTTGCTCAGGCTTGCCAGCTTGTCGGCGACAGCGCGGATCTTGTCGGCCACCTCGATCGCCTTGCCGTTGTACCAATAGCCGTCCGGCGCGATGAAGACGACCGGCTCGATCTGGCCGAAGCGGTCGAGCACGCCCTGCTCGCCGAAATCGGGAGAGCATGACGACCAGACCGCGCCGATCGAGCTTGCCGCCAGCATCGCGGCGATGGTTTCGGGCATATTCGGCATCATGGCGGCAATGCGGTCGCCGGCCTTAACGCCGAGCGACAGGAAGAGCTGCTGCAGGCGCGAGGTCAGCGCGTGGAGCTCGTTCCAGGAGAGCCGCCGCTCGACCTTATCCTCGCCGCGAAAGACGATCGCCTCGCCGGCGCCGGTTTTCTGCAAAAGGTTCTCGGCGAAATTGAGCCTGGCGTCGGGAAAGAAAGCTGCGCCGGGCATCCGCTCGCCGTCGACGAGGCGCCGCTCGCCCTTGTCGCCGACAAGCGCGCAGAAATCCCAGACCAGGTCCCAGAAGGCTTCACGGTCGTCGATCGACCAGCGATGCAGTTCGGCATAGCCGGAGAAAGAACGCGCAGCCTTTGCCTCCGCGTCCTTCCTAAACGCGGTTATCGGCGCTGCGTCGATCCGCTCCTGCGTCGGGGTCCACAAAGGTGTGTCGGCGGCCATGATCGCTCCTCCCAAAGCGTCGCGTTCGAGCCAGTTAAGCCCAACGTCGCATATGCCATCGTCCCAGAAACGGCGTGCGATTGCGGATCGGGATCGTGCAGCCCGCTTATGCATATTGCGGCGCAGCAGAGCAAGATTTTGTTCGGGCGACCTATGGCGGCCGCTGTGCAAATGCCATCGCAAGGCCATAAAGACTTGAAAAGCGTCGGCGCTCGGTTACACCCGTCGGGCGATTTGTCGGCAACGAAGGCATACGGGGCGAAATGCGATCATCTCTGATCCGGCGCGGGGTGTGGGCGATCGGCGTTGCCGTGCTCGTCATCGCGCTCGCGGTCGCGGCGCTGCCGCTGATTGCCTCGACCCGCATCGTGCGCGACCGCATCGCCTGGGAATTGAGTGCCTGGAGCGGCTTCAGGGTCACGATCGACGGCTCGCCGCGCATCGAGGTGTGGCCGAAATTCCGGGCCATCCTCAGCGACGTGACGCTGTCGCAATGGACCGAGACCGAAGCGCCGCCGGTGGTCGAGGCCGATCGCGTGGAAGTCGATCTCTCCGCCATGGCGGCCTTGCAGGGCAACGTCGCCTTCTCGACCGCCAGGCTGGTGCGCCCGACGATCAGGGTGCAGCGCACCGCCAGCGGCTTCTATCTGCCGCCGCTTCCGACCGGCGGGCGCATCACGCGCTCGATCGACGCCGCGCGCGGCGTGGTCACCGCCAACCCGCAGAAGCCGGATCTCGGCAAATTGCCATCCGATCCGTTCGGCACCGTAGAATTCCGCGATGGTCGCGTGGTGACTTCGGTTGACGGCAAGGACATCGAAATCCTGAGCAGCCTCAGCGGCCAGGTGAACTGGGAAGCGATGAACAGCGAGGCGTCGCTGACCGCGAGCGGAATCTGGCGCGGCGAAAGCTTGCAGCTCGATTTCTCCTCGGCGAAACCGCTGGTGCTGTTTGGCGGAGGGGCGGCACCCGTCACCCTCTCGTTCAAGGCCGCGCCCGCGACATTCTCCTTCGACGGAACGGCCTCGATGTCCGACAACGCCTATCTGGACGGCCAGGCGAAGTTCGCCGCCCCGTCGCTGCGGCGCGTGCTGGAGTGGTCGCAGGCAGGGATCGCGCCGGGTGCTGCGATCGGTGCGGTCTCGATCGCCAGCAAGGTGAACGCCTCGGCGGGGCGAGCGAAATTCGAGAACACCACAGTCACGCTCAACAACAACCCGGGCATGGGCGCGCTGGATTTCTCCGTCGCCGAGGGGAACCCGGTGATTGCCGGCACGCTCGCCTTCGACACGCTGGATCTCAGATCTTTCCTGTCGGCTTTCACGCCTATCGCGCCGACCGGCGAGGCCGGCCCCGGCGATATCGACACCAGTTTCGCCGACCGCATCAATCTCGACCTCAGGCTGTCGGCGGCGCATGCCATGGCGGGGCCGGTCCAGCTCGCCGACGTCGCGGCAACCGCGCAGGTCAAGAACGGTCTTGCCGTCTTCGACATATCCGACGCGTCGGCCTTCAACGGCAACATCCAGAGCAGCCTGCGCTTCGACCGCAAGCCGGAAGGCACGCAGGTCGAGATGCGGCTCCTGGCATCGGATGTGGATACGGGAGCCTTTGCCACGGCGGCGGGAATGACGCGGCTGGTGCCGGCCAGCACCGGGACCGTATCGGTCATCCTCAAGGGACCGGGCAAGGCCTGGAATTCCATTTTTGAGAATGCCGACGGATCGTTCTCGGCGACGTTCGGTCCGGGCACTATCAACGGGCTCGACCTGCCGGCCTTCCTCAAGCGCAACCAGCAAGGCGGTTTCTTCGCGCTCGACGACGTCGCCAATGGATCGCTGCCGATCGACGGCGCCGAGATCAAAGCAAGCATTTCGAAGGGCGTGGCGCGCCTGGACAAGGCCGAGATCAATTCGCAGAAATACAAGATCTGGCTGTCCGGCATCGCCTCCTATGTCGGCCGCGGGCTGGCGCTCTCGGGCGGAGTGGTGCCCAACGGACAGCCGGCGCAGCAGCCCCAGCAGGCCAACAGTCAGGCGGCCAGCCCGGCTCCCGCGCCGCCGAGCCAGCCGCTGTTCTTCGTCGGCGGCAACTGGAGCGCGCCGTTCATATCGCCGATCGCTCCCGGCGTTTCAGGCCAGTAAATGCGAGGGACGCAAAGCGTCCCCGCTTCTCGTCACGCTCAACCGCGCTGCGCGGCCTGCTCGTCGAGCTGGCGCTGGATCTCGCGCCGCTTGTTGGCGATCGAGGCGATGACGACGCCGACCGCCACCACCGCGATCAGGATGGTGCAGGCGGCGTTGATCTCGGGCGTCACGCCGAGGCGCACCTGGCTGTAGATCTTCATCGGCAGCGTGGTGGCGCCGGGACCCGAGGTGAAGCTCGCGATAACCAGATCGTCCAGCGAGAGCGTGAACGCCAGCATCCAGCCGGAGATGATCGCCGGCAGGATGACCGGCAAGGTGATCTGGAAGAAGGTCTTTACCGGCGGCGCGCCGAGATCCATCGCCGCTTCCTCCAGCGAACGGTCGAACGTGACCAGCCGCGACTGCACGACGACGGCGACGAAGCACATGGTGAAGGTGATGTGGGCGAGCGTCACCGTGACGAAACCGCGGTCGAGCCCGACGGCGACGAAGAGCAAGAGCAGCGAGAGGCCCGTTATAACTTCCGGCATGACCAGCGGCGCGAAGACCATGCCCGAGAAGAGCACACGTCCCTTGAAGCGCGTGTAGCGCGTCAGCGTGATGGCGGCGAGCGTGCCCAGCACGGTGGCGATGGTTGCGGAGATGACGCCGACGCGCGCCGTTACCCAGGTGGCGTCCATCAGGCCCTGATTGTGGAACAGCGACACGTACCATTTGGTCGAAAAGCCGCCCCAGACGGTGACGAGCTTGGATTCGTTGAAGGAAAAGACGATCAGAAGCACGATCGGCAGATAGAGGAAGGCAAAGCCCAGCACGATCGAGGCGATGTTGAAGCGGCTCCAGGTCGAGTTCATCTGCCCTGCTCCTGTGCCTTGGCCTGAGCCTGCTGGAAGAACATGATCGGAATGGTCAGCACCAGGAGCAGGATGACGGCCACCGCCGACGAGACCGGCCAATCACGGTTGGAGAAGAACTCGTTCCAGAGCGTCTTGCCGATCATCAGCGTCTGCGAGCCGCCGAGAAGGTCGGGGATGACGAACTCGCCGACGGCCGGGATGAACACCAGCAGGCAGCCGGCGACAACGCCTGGCAGCGACAGCGGGAAGGTGATCTTCCAGAAGGCGCCGGTCGGCGGACAGCCGAGGTCCTGCGCGGCCTCGATCAGCGAATAGTCCATCTTCTCCAGCGAGGAATAGAGCGGCAGCACCATGAAGGGCAGGTAGGAATAGACGATGCCGATGAAGATGGCGGTGTAGGTGTTGAGGATCACCAGCGGCTGGCTGATCAGGCCGGTGGCGAGCAGAACCTGATTGAGCAGGCCCTCGGGTTTCAGGATGCCGATCCAGGCATAGACGCGGATCAGGAATGAGGTCCAGAAGGGCAGGATCACCAGCATCAGCAAGGTCGGGCGGATCGTGGCCGGCGCCCGCGCCATGCCATAGGCGATCGGATAGCCGACGATCAGGGTAAGTATCGTCGCGATCCCCGCGATGACCAGGCTCGTCACATAGGCGTTGAAATAGAGCGCGTCCTGGGTGAGCCAGGTGTAGTTGTCGAAATTGAGCTCGCGGACGCCGGCGAAAAATCCCGAAATGCCGTCCTTGAGGCCGAGCACCGGAGTATAGGGGGGCATCGAGATCGCCGTTTGCGACAGCGAGATCTTGAACACGATGACGAAGGGGACAAGGAAGAAGAACAGCAGCCAGAGATAAGGGACGATGATGACCAGGCGGTTGACGAAGCCTGTTGCCAGCCTCGCCGGCAGTGTTGCGGTTTCGGTCGATGGGGCGGCGGTCGCTGCGATGTCCGTCATCTCAGCCTCCTACCTGGTCAACACGACGCCGGCATCGGGCCGGAAGGAGACCCAGGCGCGATCGTTCCAGGTGAGCGGATCCTCGGTGATACGCGAAGCGTTCAACGCGCTTGCCCGCACCATCTGGCCGTCGTCAAGCTTGATATGATAGACGGTCATGTCGCCGAGATAGGCGACGTCGTACACCTCGCCTTCGAGCGCGTTGACGGCATCGGCCGGCTTTTTCGAGGAGACCTTGATCTTCTCCGGCCGGATCGCGAAGACGATGTCGGAGCCGGCAGCGGCGTTGCTGCCATTGTCGACGACGATCTGCGCTCCGGTCGCGCCGGTGATGCGCGTGGTGCTTGTCATATGTTCGGCAACCTTGCCTTCGAACATGTTCACATTGCCGACGAAATGCGCCACGAAGCGCGAGGCCGGCGCCTCGTAGATCTCGGCAGGTGTCGCGACCTGCATCACCTCGCCCTTGTCCATGATGGCGATGCGGTCGGCCATGGTCATGGCCTCCTCCTGGTCGTGGGTGACGACGACGAAGGTGAGGCCGAGCTCCTGCTGCAGGTCCATCAGCTCGAACTGCGTTTCCTCGCGCAGCTTCTTGTCCAAAGCGCCGAGCGGCTCGTCGAGGAGCAGAACCTTCGGCCGCTTGGCGACCGAGCGGGCAAGCGCCACGCGCTGGCGCTGGCCGCCCGAGAGCTGGTGCGGCTTGCGCTTGGCGAACTGCTCGAGCTTGACAAGCTTCAGCATCTCGGCGACGCGCTTTTCGATATCGGGTCCAGGCATGCCCTCCTGCTTGAGGCCGAAGGCGATGTTCTTTTCCACCGTCATATGCGGGAACAGCGCGTAGGATTGGAACATCATGTTGACCGGCCGCTTGTAGGGCGGAATGCCGCGCAAATCCTGCCCGTCGAGCAGGATGCGGCCCGCGGACGGCTCCTCGAAGCCGGCGAGCATCCTGAGCAGGGTCGACTTGCCGCAGCCCGAAGCGCCGAGCAGGGCGAAGAACTCGCGCTCGAAGATGGTCAGCGACAGATTGTTGACGGCGATGAAATCACCGAACTTCTTGGTGACCTTGTCGAACTGGATATATGGCTTGGCATTCGGGTCGTTCCATGGCGCGAAATCCCTGCGGATGCTGCCAAGCGATTTCATGATCTCCACTCCGTTACTTTCTTAAAAAATCCCCAAAAGAAAGCGACCCCGGCAGTTGGCTGCCGGGGCCGCGTCGCAATTCTCACTGGCCAGTGACTATCTTGGTCCAGGTGCGCGTGATGATGCGCTGTGTCTTGGGATCGTATGGCGCAATAGTATACAGCTTTTTCATCGTCTCTTCGTCCGGATAGACCGAAGGATCTTCCAGGATCGCCTTATCGACGAATTGCTGCGAGGCTTTGTTGCCGTTGGCGTAGAGCACGTAATTCGACGATTTGGCGATGACTTCGGGCGTCATCATATAGTTGATGAATTCGAGCGCGTCGGCGACATGCGGAGCGTCCGCGGGGATCGCCATCTGGTCGAACCACATCTCGGCGCCTTCCTTGGGCACCGAATAGCCGATCTCGACGCCCTGCTTGGCTTCCACGGCGCGGTTGCGCGCCTGGAAGACGTCGCCCGACCAGCCGATCGCCAGGCAGATGTCGCCATTGGCCAAGGCGTTGATGTATTCGGACGAATGGAACTTGCGGACATAGGGCCGCACCTTCAGCAACGCCTCCTCGGCCTTGGAGATGTCATCGGGAGAGGTGCTGTTGGGATCGAGGCCGAGATATTTAAGCGCCGCGGGAATGACGTCGGTGGGAGAGTCCAGCACATAGACGCCGCAATCCTTCAGCTTGGCCAGCTTGTCGGGATTGAAGAAGACGTCCCAGCTGTCGATCTTGTCGGTGCCGAGCGCGGCCTGCACCTTCTTGACGTTATAGCCGAGGCCGACCGTGCCCCACATGTAGTTGACCGAATATTCGTTGCCCGGATCGTATTTGGCGGTACGCTCGGAAATGACATCCCACATGTTGGAGATGTTGGGCAGCTTCGACTTATCGAGCTTCTGGAACACGCCTGCCTGGATCTGGCGCGCCAGGAAGTTGGCGCTCGGCACGACGACGTCATAACCACTGCCGCCGGCAAGCAGTTTCGTCTCCAGGATCTCGTTGGAATCGAAGGTGTCATAAACGACCTTGATGCCGGTCTTCTTGGTGAAATCGTCGATGATCGAGCTGTCGATATAGTCCGACCAGTTGTAGACGTTGACGACGCGGTCTTCGGCGTGGCCGCTTATTGTGAAAAGCGTCAGAAATGCCGACGTCGCCGAAAGCCAAAGCGCTTTGCGGATCATGGTGTTCTCCTTTGGTGGGTGTTCCCTTGCCGGCTCGTCGCGATATGGCGGGGCGGCTTTGGTTTGAGAGTATTGAGCTTTCCGGAGAGCGACAAGCGTGAACTCTCCACGCAAGGCTCGGTAACGGCATCAGGGTTCGAGACATTTTGGCCTCCCCGGCGAGGCACCCGGGCGGCGTCAACGGCATTCACCGTGGCGTATTGAGAGCTATGACGATGCAGTCCGGTCCTGAGCGGGCCGGCGGAGACACTTGGCAAGATACGCCTGTCTTGTTGTTGCCGTAGTTGCAGCCTGCCCGCCCGGCAACTGGGTTGTCAATGGGGGAGGCTGCCTAAAGCGCGTCACGCTGAAAGGGATTTAGGCGAAGCGCTTTAAGTCTTTGTTTTGATGCATGTCGCTCTCCCAAAACCGCTGCGCACTTTTGGGCGACATGCATTAACGTCAATTGGGCGACGGCAGGCCGGTTACGCCGGGACGTGCAGGCCGCGCCTGTCGCTTGAACTCCAGACCGATGTGGACGAGCAGCGCCGTGACGACGACCGCACCGCCGATGATGGTGCGCACCGACGGCACTTCGGAATGGACAAGCCAGACCCAGATCGGCCCAAGGATCGGCTCGAAGGTGCCGAGCAGCGCCGCGATCGCCGCCGGCACCAGCCGCGCGCCCATGGCGAAAAAGGCGAGGCCGACGCCAAGGTTGATGACGCCAAAGGCAAAGAGGAAGCCCATGTCGCGCCCCGACACCGCGAATGCCGAGGCCTGGGAAGCGGCGAACGCACCGGCGAGCAACGCGCCGAGACAGGTGGCCGGCACCATGCGCACATGGGCAAAGCGCCGGGTGATCACGGTCGCGAGCGAAAACATCACCGCGATCAGCAGTGCCAGGCCGTCGCCGATCGGCGAGACGGCGCCGCCCAGGGATTCGGAAACCATGATGGCGACGCCGGCGATAACGGCGGCAATGGCGATCCAGGTGGCCGGAGCGACCCGTTCGCGAAACAGCAGCCAGGCAAGGAGCGCCGCAAGCAGCGGCACGCCGGCCTGCATCAGGAGGATGTTGGCGACCGTGGTGTAGGCAAGCGCCACCACGAAGCTGGTCGAGGCGGTGGCGAAGCAGAAGGCGACGCCAAGGCCGGGCAGTCCCATGTGCCGAAAGAGCTTCAGGGTGCCGCGCCAGCCGTCGCGCCACAGCATGAAGGCGATCAGAAAGGCCACGGCCCATAGCGAACGCCAGAACACCACGGTCCAGCTGTCGCCGACATGTATGAAACGGGCGATGGCGCCGCCGAAGCTCCACATAAGCGCCGAAAGGAAGACCAGGAGCATACCGATCCGCTCCTCGCGCGGCGAGACGGCCGGCAAGGCAGTGGAGGACGGGGCGCCGGGTGAGGCGGTATCGGTCATGGACATGACTGTCAGCGAGTTGCGTTCGATGCAGCAAGGACAACAAGACTTGTGTCTTAGACGACAGAACTGTGCCTCAGAAAGAATTGTGCCTCAATCGCGTAGCGCAAAGACGCCGGTCCGGCGTGATCCAGCACCCGGCGAGACTTAGGACACATCCGCCGATGTCATCCCTGGAAATCGAAGGCGCTGAGACCCGTCACCATCTCGTCGAGGCCGAGCGGGCGCGTCACCGGCGGCTCGGCGCGCGCAAGGCAGCCGATCCGCTCGCAGAGCCTGCAGGCGGGGCCTACCGGCGTGGCGAAGCCTTGCCCGGATTTGCCGGCGGCTCCGACCGGTAGCGCCGCGCCATAGACGATCTCGTCGCGGAAGCCGATGTCGCAGCCGAGCAGGAGCGCGGTGCGACGCGGCCGTTCGGAGAAAGCGCCCTGCGGGCCCTCCAGCGTGCGGGCGATGCAAAGGAACTCGGCGCCGTCGGGCATCTCCACCGCCTCCACCAGGATCTGACCCGGCTGCGAGAAGGCCGCATGGATGGGAAGCTTGGGGCAGCCGCCGCCAAAGCGGCTCTGCGGATAGCCCTGGCTGCCGGCCTTGCGGAAGCGGTTGCCAGCATTGTCGACTTCCAGCATGAAGAACGGCACGCCCGACGCACCCTGCCGCTGCAGCATGGTCAGCCGGTTGGCCGCCTGTTCGAACGAAACGCCGAAGCGGGAGCGCAAGACGTCGATGTCGTAGCGGGCGCGAACGGCGGCGGCATGGAAAGCCTGATAGGGCATCATTAGCGCATGCGCGGCATAGCGGCCGAGCTCGAAGCGAGCGAGCCGGCGGGCCTCGTCGGTACCGAGCTTCAGCGCCTGGATCTCAGCCGCGATGGCTACCGACATGCGTATGAGGCTCGCCTCCATCGCGACTTCGCGCAATTGGTCGAAAGGCGACAGCCGCTCGGACAGGAAGAGACGCTGCGAATGGCGATCGTAGCGGCGGCGCCAGTTGGGCATGGTGGCGACCGGCAGCACCTTGACGACGATGCCGTGCTCGCGCCTCAGCCAGGCTTTGAGCGCGCCGAACAGATCATCACCGGGGTCGAGGACCGATGTGAAAGCCTCCGCCTCCTCTTCCAGCGAAGCGAAGTGGTTCGGCCGGCGCTCAAACACGTCATGGACTTCGTCGGAAGGCATGCGGGTGCCGGACAGCGCGGTTGCCCTGCCCTCCTTCGCCAGAAGCTGGTTGAGGTCGGACAGGCGCTCGGCCTGCTCGCGATAGGCGCGAAAGAGTTTCACCATCGCCGCCGAAGCGTTCGGCGCTGTTTCGGCGAGGTCGATCAGTTCCTGATCGCCGGGCAGTTCGCCGGCAAGAAGCGGATCGCTGAAGGCTTCGCGCAAAGCCGCGATCGAGCCTTTTGTCTCTCCCTGCAATTCATGCGGATCGACCTTGTAGACGGAGGCGAGCTTGAGAATGAGCTGCACCGTCAGCGGCCGCTGGTTGCGCTCGATCAGATTGAGATAGGATGGCGAGATGCCCAGCCCTTCGGCCATCGCCGTCTGGGTCAGGCTCCTGGCGTTGCGCAGCCGGCGCAGCCGCGGCCCGGCGAAGATCTTCTGGTCGGCCATCCCTGCCATCCTTGACAAGAATTTACATTGACATCGAGTCCGGCGCTCGCCTCGCTCTTTTACAATCGTGACAAATTTACAGAGCTGACTTGTCAATGGCAACACAGCTTTTCCTTTATTTTCCGAGGCATCTTGCGGTTTTTCTAGGTGCCTTTCGCGCTGCAATGTAAAGGATGTCATACGCAGGACGTCGCAGAACATGCCTTTGCGATGCAGCGCTGACGCAGTTCCCAAACGATCCGGAGTGACCAATGACCGATTTTTACAACCTCGTCCCCTCCGCGCCGGAAGGCCGTTTCGACGGCATCGAGCGCCCCTACTTGCCGGAGGATGTGAAGCGGTTGCGCGGCTCCGTGCAGATTCGCCAGACGCTGGCCGAGATGGGTGCGAACCGGTTGTGGAAGCTCATCCACGAGGAGGATTTCGTCAATGCGCTGGGCGCGATGTCGGGCAACCAGGCCATGCAGCAGGTTCGGGCCGGCCTGAAGGCGATCTATCTCTCGGGCTGGCAGGTGGCGGCCGATGCCAACACCGCCTCGGCGATGTATCCAGACCAGTCGCTTTACCCGGCCAATGCGGCGCCGGAACTGGTCAAGCGCATCAATCGCACCTTGCAGCGCGCCGACCAGATCGAGACATCCGAAGGCAACGGGCTGTCGGTCGAGACCTGGTTCGCGCCGATCGTGGCCGACGCGGAAGCCGGCTTCGGCGGCCCGCTCAACGCCTTCGAGATCATGAAGGCCTTCATCGAGGCGGGCGCCGCGGGCGTCCACTATGAGGACCAGCTGGCGTCGGAAAAGAAGTGCGGCCATCTCGGCGGCAAGGTTCTGATCCCGACCGCGGCGCATATCCGCAACCTCAACGCGGCGCGCCTTGCAGCCGACGTGATGGGCACGCCGACGCTGGTCGTGGCGCGCACGGACGCAGAGGCGGCGAAGCTTTTGACCTCCGATATCGACGAGCGCGACAGACCTTTCGTCGACTACGACGCCGGCCGAACGGTCGAGGGCTTCTACAATGTCAGGAACGGCATCGAGCCTTGCATCGCGCGCGCCGTGGCCTATGCGCCGCATGCCGACCTGATCTGGTGCGAGACATCGAAGCCGGATCTGGCGCAGGCCAGGAAATTCGCCGAGGGCGTGCACAGGCACCATCCGGGCAAGCTGCTCGCCTACAATTGCTCGCCGTCCTTCAACTGGAAGAAGAACCTCGACGACGCGACGATCGCGAAGTTCCAGAAGGAGCTCGGCGCGATGGGCTACAAGTTCCAGTTCATCACGCTCGCCGGCTTCCACCAGTTGAACTTCGGCATGTTCGAGCTGGCGCGCGGCTACAAGGATCGCCAGATGGCCGCCTATTCGGAACTCCAGGAGGCCGAGTTCGAGGCCGAGGCCCACGGCTATACGGCGACCAAGCACCAGCGCGAGGTCGGTACCGGCTATTTCGACGCCGTGTCGATGGCGATCACCGGCGGCCAGTCGTCGACCACCGCCATGCATGAATCGACCGAGCACGCCCAATTCAGGCCGGCGGCCGAGTAACGGATAACAACCAGAGGAAACGCCCGCAGGGCATCTACATCGAGGAGAAGAGCGATGGCATCGATAAGCCGCGTCAAGGAAAGGGCAGAAGAGCAATCGAGCGCGATGAGCGTCGACCAGCAGGCGACGATCCGCATGCTCGCCAACGATCTGCACAGGCTAAACCAGTCGGTCATGAAGGCAGTCGAGGCCGGCGTCTCGGTGGAGCTGGTGCGTTCGGCCAGGCACCATGGCGGCGACGGCAACTGGGGAGACCTTTTGATCCCGGTGATCGTTACCCAGCAGAGTCATACTTGACGTAACGTCAACAGTCTCGGCGATAGTCTTCCGCGCGCTATACCTCCGGGAGACTATCGCATTTTTTCGATTTGCCTTCGTCGCCAGGAGGTACGACTTGCGCTGAATTCCGGAATTTCTTGCTATATTTTCGACCTCGATCGTTTCAGCTTGACACCGGCCGCGATCTCACCCAATTGTGCCTCAGGTTTCAACCCTGCATTGAACCAGAGTGCCTGCCCGCCGATGTGTCCCGCCAACCGTGACGACCACTCCGAAAAACATCCGAAACCGGCAGCCTGGACCGGCGCGATCGAGGCGAATTTTTCCAAGGTGCTCGTTGTCGGAAAATCGTCGATCAACCGAGTCGTGGTATCGAAAATCGTCGAGAAATCGGGATTGAAACCGATCTCGGAAACGCCCGAAACCGCCGAGAAGACGCTCACCGGCCAGTTGCCCTGCGCCGTCATCCTGGACGGCGGCCCAGACAACAAGGATTGCGACCGGCTGATGTCGGCAATCGACGCGCTGCGGCGCGCCTCCGGCAAGCCGCTGCCGGCGGTGATACTGCTTTCAACCAGGAATGGCACGCCGGAGAGCCTTGGCCTGTCGAGCGTGGTCGATGCGGTGGTCGCCAAGCCGATCACGCCCGAGAGACTGCAACCGGTGGTGGATCGCCTGGTCGGGCGCGGCTAAGGCTCGAGCGTTCACTCGGCCTTTGCGATAGCCTCGACAAGGCTCGGCAACTCGCCAAGATCTGCAATCTGACGGAAGCGCGGCGCCGCGACAGGCGCCTCGGCCTGTTCGATCGCCCAGGTCAATTCGTGCGGCACATGGATGCCCCAACTGCCGGCCTCGATGGCGGGAATCACGTCGGACTTGAGGGAATTGCCAACCATCATGCTGTTCTGCGGACCACGGCCATAGCGGCTGAAGATGCGGGCATAGGTGGCGGTGCTCTTGTCGCTGACGATCTCAACTGCGTCGAAAAGGTCACCCATTCCCGACTGCGCAAGCTTGCGCTCCTGATCGAAGAGGTCGCCCTTGGTGATCAGCACCAGACGGTAGGAACCCGCCAGCTTCTCGATCGTCTCGCGTGCGTGCGGCAGCGGCTCGATCGGGTGGCTGAGCATCTCGCGGCCGGCAGCCAGTATCTCGCCGATGATCGAACCAGGCACCTCCCCGCCGGTAACCTCGACCGCTGTCTCGATCATCGACAAGGTAAAGCCCTTGATGCCGAAGCCGTAGAGGGCGAGATTGCGCCTTTCCGCCTCGAGCAGTCTTGCCGCGATTTGGTCGTGGTCTCCGTGCTCCGCCAGCATTGCGGCAAAGCGCTTCTCAGTCATGCGGAAGAACTGCTCGTTCTGCCACAACGTGTCGTCGGCATCGAAACCGATCGTGGTAAGAGCGGATATTGTCACGTCATCCTCCTTCGGAACGCGGTGTAGACGCGTTCGCCGGGCACTGCTAGCTCTAGCCGGAGATCGGCAAAGCGGGGGTGCATGCTGAATTCGTGGAAAGACGAGCTGGAAGGCTTCATGGCAAGCGCTCGTGAGCGCACGCCAACGGAACTGATCAACGGAATCCGCGATATTGGCGTCGCCATGGGCCATGATACCGGCGAAGCGCTGCTCGACAGCCACCCGGAACTGTTTGCCTACCGGCCCATGCTTACGCGAGCCTTCATCGAAATGGTTCATGCGCAAGACGTCGCCGAAATAAGGCAGATGCTGGAGCTGAAGCATCCAACCTCGTTCGGGCAGATAGCGGCGGAGGAAACGACCATCGGCGTCATGTCCTCGAAAGACGCCTACAAGCGCCTGGATGAGGTCTTCGAGCATGTCGACTTCAGCCGGTGCACACGTGCCGTGATGGTCGGCTGCGGCGGCCGCCCGTTCACTATGTTCCGTATCTGCGATCAGACACCGGTTCCCGAGATCGTCGGGCTGGATATTGTGCCGGAAGCGGTCGAGACAGCGAATATTCTGGCAGCCAAACTCGGCTACATCCGAATGCGCGCCGAATTCCGCAACGGGCGCGACTATGACTATCGCGGCGCCCAGCTTGTCTATATCGCCAGCATGGTCTCGCCCAAAGCAGCTGTCGTGTCGCGCGTCGCAGACACGGCCCCACCCGATCTCCAGCTCGTTCTATGGGAACCGTATTCGTTGGCCCGCTTGTGGTCGGAGCGCGCGGAAGAGACGCTCGACCCGCGGCTGGAAGTGGTCGGCCGCACCCGCGTATCGCGCAACATGACCCGCGATGTGTTCGTCCGCTTCCGGCCTGGCGCCGCCGGGCGCGGAAGCGCATGCTGATGGCAGCGGGCATGGCCGATCGCGCGGTCCTGGCCGCAACCTTGGCATGGTGCCTGCTCCGCCATCCGCTGATCTGGAAAAGAACCTATGATCACAGCGGCGTCTTTCCCGACCCGGCCAGGCCGAGGTCTTACGTCGACAAGTTCTTGTGGCGGAAGATCTTCGACCATAATCCCGTCTATGCCACGGCATGCGACAAGCTGGCGTCCAAGGACTACGCCCTGTCAACATGCCCGGAACTCAAAACCGCGAAAGTGTTGTGGAACGGCCGCGACGCCACGCAGATCCCACCGGCGCTGCTTACCGGAAATGTCGTGGTGAAGGCCAACCATGGCTGCCGCTGGAACATGATGATCCGCAACGGCGAGGTGGACAGGGCGAAGCTGCGGCGGCGAACGGCGCGCTGGATGCGCAATCGCTACGGCAGGAAATTCGGTGAATGGGCCTACAAGGGCGCGAGACGGCTCATCTTCGTTGAGGAGATGCTTCTCGAGGACGATGTGCCGGTCCCGCTGGAGTATAAATTTCATATCTCGAACGGGAAGACGGCTTACGTCTACGCCGCACGGCGGGACAGATGGGGCAACGAGCTGAAAAGTCATTTCGACCGCGACGGCAATCACGCACCCGTGCCGCCGGGCAGCGGCAGCCAATGGGTGAAGATCGATCTGCCGCCATCGTTTCTGCGGATGCGCGAGATAGCGGAGCGGCTGACGGCACCGTTCGATCATATGCGCTGCGACTTCTACGAGATCGACGGCGAAATCTATTTTTCCGAGTTCTCGGTCTACCCGCTGTCAGGAAAAGGCATCATCAACACCAAGCTGCGCGATCTGGCCGGCGATAGCTGGGACATACGCCAGGCCTGGTTCCTGTCGACGCCCCAGCGAGGTTGGCGCAAAGTCTATGCGGCGGCGCTGTTGCGATGGCTCGACGCAAACGACCGGCAGAGGCTGCAGCCCGGTTCGCAAAGAGCGGCTCCCTGAGCAAGCCGCCCGGCGCCTCCCCTTCCCTTTCCCCGTTGCGCCCGGCTATAGTTCGAAATCCGCAACACAATCTGGTGAATGATGCCGCCTGAAAAAAAGGAAGTCCGTCCGTCAAGCCGGGGGGGACGCGCCCGCACGCCTGCATTCCTGAAAAACGAACGCGGCGTGAAGAACTGGAAGGAAGCCAGCGCCTGGCTCGAATGGCGCGGCATCGAGGACATCGAGTGCATCACTCCCGACCAGGCGGGCGTCGCGCGCGGCAAGATGATGCCGTCGAAGAAATTCACCTCCAACACCTCGCTGGCGCTGCCTTCGGCCGTGTTCATGACGACGATCTCGGGCGGCTATCCCGAGGACGGCAACGGCTTCCACTATCCCGAGGACGATGGCGACCTGAAGCTTTTGCCCGATCTCTCAACGCTGACGGCTGTGCCTTGGGAAGAAGATCCGACGGCAGCAGTGATTTGCGACCTCGTCCACCAGGACGGCCGCTCGGTCGAGTTCACGCCGCGCAATGTGCTGAAGCGCGTGCTTGCCGCCTATGACGAGCGCGGCCTGAAGCCGGTGGTGGCGCCCGAGATCGAATTCTATCTGGTGCGCAAGAATCCCGACCCGGACTATCCGCTGACGCCGCCGGTCGGGCGCTCGGGCCGGCCGATCGGCGGCGGGGCCGGGGGGGGGCGGCGCCGGCTATTCGATCGCCGGCGTCAACGAGTTCGACGAACTGATCGACGACATCTACCATTTCTCGGAACGTCAGGGCCTGGAGATCGACACGCTGATCCATGAGGAAGGCGCCGGCCAGCTCGAGATCAATCTGCGACACGGCAACCCGATCGAGCTTGCCGACCAGGTCTTCATGTTCAAGCGCACCATTCGCGAGGCGGCGCTGAAGCATGAGATCTACGCCACCTTCATGGCCAAGCCGATCCAGGGCCAGCCGGGCTCGGCCATGCACATCCACCAGTCGGTCATCGACAAGAAGACCGGCAAAAACATCTTCTCGGCCGAGGACGGCTCCGAGACGGACGCCTTCTTCCATTTCATCGGCGGCATGCAGAAGCACGTACCGAACGCGCTGGTGATGTTCGCGCCCTACGTCAATTCCTACCGCCGGCTGACGCAGCAGGCCTCGGCTCCGGTCAACAACAAATGGGGCTACGACAACCGGACCACCGCCTTCCGCGTGCCGCGCTCCGATCCGGCAGCGCGGCGCGTCGAAAACCGGATCCCGTCTTCCGACGCCAACCCTTATCTGGCGCTTGCCGCGTCGCTTGCCTGCGGGCTGATCGGCATGATCAGAAAGATCAAAGCTGAACCGCCGGTTCTGACCACGGCCAATGCCGACGAGATCGACCTGCCGCGCAGCTTGCTGGAAGCGGTCGATTTGTTCGAGGCCGACAAGGAGCTCGGCATTATCCTCGGCACATCCTTCGCCGCCACTTACGCAGCGATCAAGCGGGCCGAGTTCGAAACCTTCATGGAAGTGATCAGCCCGTGGGAGCGGGAGTATTTGTTGCTGAATGTTTAGGGGAGTAGGGGAGTAGGGGAGTAAGGCAGTAGGGGAGTAGGGGAGTAGGGGAGTAGGGCAGTAGGGCAGTAGGGGACGATGGCGAAGATCGAGTCGTACAGAGATTTGGTCGTCTGGCAGCAGGCTATGGACCTCGCAGTTTCGATTTATGAAACGACAAGGGCGTGGCCGAAAGAAGAGGTCTATGGATTGACAACTCAGCTACGCAAGGCAGCCGCTTCCGTGCCGGCTAACATTGCAGAAGGCTATGGACGAGAAAGCCGGGCTTCCTATCAACAGTTTCTTAGAGTTGCCCAAGGGTCACTCAAAGAGTTGGAAACTCACTTACTGATCGCGCAGCGCGTCGGAATCACTTCGAGCGAAGCAGCCCAACAATTGATGATACGTAGTGAGAGCGTGGGAACACTCTTGCGGCTTCTGATCCGTAAATTGTCACCCGTATAGCTGCCCTACTGCCCTACTCCCCTACTCCCCTACTTCATGTCCTACCAATCCCCCATCTCCCCCGGCCGTTCCTGGTATGAGGACACGGTCGGATCCCGGCCTGAATATCCGGCTCTCGACGGCGACCGTATTTGCGACGTCGTCATCATCGGCGGCGGCTTCACTGGCTTGTCGGCAGCCGCGCATTTGGCGAAGGCCGGCGCGGATGTCGTGCTGATCGATGCCTATCGCTTCGGCGATGGCGCGTCGGGGCGCAATGGCGGGCAGCTCGGCACCGGCCAGCGCGCCTGGGCGGAAGAATTGGAAGCCGAATACGGCCTTTCCCGGGCCAAGGCGCTGTTCGACCTGGCCGAGGAAGCCAAGGCGCATCTGCTGGACTTCGCTGCCGCCAACGCGATCGACATCGACTATATGCCGGGTCAGCTTTCGGTGGCGCACAAGCGGCGTTATGTCGACGACTACAGGCGCCACGCTGAGATCATGGCGAGCCGCTTCGGCTACCCGCATATAAGCTTCATGGACGCGGCGGAAACCGCGGAAAGGCTGGGCTCGACACGTTATTTCGGCGGCACGCGCGACACCGGCACGGGGCACATCCACCCGCTGAAACTGGTGGTCGGCACGGCGAAAGTGGCGGCCGCCGCCGGCGCGCATCTGTTCGAGCAGACGCCGTCCACCGGCATCGTTTCCAATGGCGGCAAGGTGACGGTCACGACGCCCAGGGGCACGATCACAGCCGACAAATGCCTGGTCGGGGTCAATGCCTATGGCGGCAATCTGGAGCCGGTGAGCGCGGCGCACATCATGCCGATCGGCTCCTTCATCGGCGCGACCGTTCCGCTCGGCGCCACTTCCAAGGTGCTGCCGGGCGGCGAGTCGGTCGATGATTCCCGCTTCGTGGTGCGCTATTTCCGCAAGTCGAAGGACGGTCGGCTGTTGTTCGGCGGCCGCGAGATCTATGCCGTCAACGATCCGAAGGACATCCATATTCACATCCGAAGGCAGATCGCCGAACTCTACCCCGACCTTAAGGATGTCGAGATCACGCATGGTTGGGGCGGCTATGTCGGCATCACGGTGCCGCGAAAGCCGTTCGTGCGCGAAGTGATGCCGAAAGTGATTTCGATAGGCGGTTATTCCGGCCACGGCGTCATGCTGTCGAACTTCTTCGGCAAGCTCTATGCCGAGACCGTTGCCGGCAATCGCGACCGCTTGAAACTGATCGAGGATCTGAAAATCCCTGCCTTCCCAGGCGGCCGGCGTTTGCGCGCGCCGCTCTTGTTCCTGGCGCTGAATTGGTTCGCGTTGCGTGACAGGATTTGAAGCGGGCGCCCGGCCGAAGCCGCCGATTCGACGCCGGCGGCTTCCACGCGGCAGGTTGTGGAAGCCTTAACAGGCACGCAGAATTTCGCAATTTGGCTCACTCATGCCATAATCAGCAGTAAAAGGTGCAATCATGGGCGAAAATCCGGGGATTTCGCGGGCTTTGTCCGCAGTGATTTAGGGACCGATGCCGATCGAAGCCGATGGTTACGGCAATGATCGAAAGAACGTCGGCCCGCTTGTTGGAGGTGGTTTGAGTGAACGAGCCCTTCAGTTTCGGCGCGCCGGAACGGCAGCGCTTCACAATGCAGTTCGGCTATAACGTACGGCCATCCTTCTGGCAGAAGGTACAGTCGAACGCGCATCTGGTCATTGCAGCGGTCGGCACCGCCGCGCTGATCGGCGTGGCCGCGGTGGCGCTATGGCTATGCTTTCCGGGCAGCGACCGGCAAGTGGCCGCGGCGAGTGCCGAGCAGACCGTTCCGGCGATTCCGGTGAAGACCACGAAAGTCGCTCCGGCGGCAGCGGCGGTCACCGTGGCGACGGCGCCGCAGGCCGCGCGCAAGGGGGATGCAGTAACGCCCACGACGGCGGCCCGCGAAGCCACTATTCCGGCCCTGGCATCAAACAACCCTCGCTGGACGGCTCCCGACGCCAAGACGCCACCTGCCCCGGCCGAGAACCAGCCAGCTCCATCCAAGCAGGCCGCCGGCGCGGCCCCCGCGCAATCGACCGATACCGCCTTTGCCGAGGCCGATGCCGAGAACGACGCCGCGAACGCGCTGTCGCAGGTCGCCGGTTCCGCCAGCGAGACAGCAGCGGCAGCGAAGAAGCCGGGCGACACGATGGATGGCGCCCAAACCGCCGCCATTCCCGAAGCCAAGCCGCAGGTTCCAGATACGCAGCCGGCAGCGACGGACAGCTCGGCGCAGCCTGAGCCGAAAACTCAAAAAGCCAGCGCGGCGGCAAACGGGCGCGTCTTGAGGGCCGTGACCATGCGCTCAGGCCCGAAGAAAGGTGCCGCCGCAATCACCACGGTGCCGGCCAAGGCATCGGTGCAGGTGATGAATTGTAAGAAATGGTGCGAGATCGTCTATAACGGCAAGCACGGCTGGGTCTACAAAAGCTACGTCAAGACCGGCGCGTGAGGCCAAGCAGCCATCCGAAACGGCGTCTTCTGCGTTCAAGCCGGCGATTTGCCACGAAGGACTTGTGTTCCTCGAACGGCACTTCGTAGAGGCCGCAAGCAGAACACCCTTCCTTCTTGCCGCACGCTGGTATCCAGCATCTGACATCGTGCGTCCAGGCAAGCGCGACCCTCTCCAGATGAAGATTGCCGGAGCTCTTCAGCAGGATCAGTTCTCCGGGGACAGCCGTCTGCTTGATGTGATCTGAGACTTCCTTCGGGGTGCGAAGCTCAATCAAACGGCCACTGTCCCGATCCGCCTGGCTGGCGCGTGAGCGATGGGCATTGTCGCCGGTATAGATGACCTCGTCGGCGACGTCGCGCGCGATACCGTAAGCAGCGCCATACTTTCTCGACGAACCGGTATAGTCGGAAATCTGTCCGACGACGATCCGTTTGCGAACGGCCTTGGCTTTGGCCATCATCTCGAACGCAATGTTCAGCGAATGCCAGGGCGCTTTGGCGGCATCGACTATGAACTGTGGACCCCGATCGATCACCAGCACCGCGCAGCGGTTGGCCAGGGGTTCGAAGGATGCTGTCCTTGCGGCGATTTTTTCCGGCGGGACACCAAGTTCCAGCGCCGTGACGGCGGCGGCGGCCGCCGGCAGCCAGAAGTGCTCGCCAGGAAATCGTGTCTGCATGTCTATGTCGCCGCCGCGCCAGCGAAGTGAAAATCTGAGCAGATCCGGATAGGCGGCATGGATGTTTGTTACACGGTAGTCCGCGGCTTCCGACTGACCGAAAGTCGCCACGCGGCACCTTGCGCCCGAAGCCATATCAAGCACATGCGGGTCGTCGGCGTTCAAGATCGCGAGTCCGCCCGGCGACAACGCCCCAACCAGCGCTCTCTTTTCCTGGGCGACAGCATCCAGGGTCCGGAATTGAGTGACGTGCTCCAGCCTGACCATCGTTACGACCGCTACGTCCGGCCTCAGCATCTGCGCCATCGACCGGATTGAGCCGGGCTCAAACGCGCCGGCTTCGAAGACGACATAGTCGACCTTGCCCGCACGTTTCATCCGCTTGTAGAGCGTGCGGACAAGTGCCTTGAGCGTGTTGGCTAGAACTTGGGTATGGACCGTGCCGTGACTGGCTAGGATATGACCAAGCAAGCTCGTTGCCGTCGATTTGCCGGAGCTGCCGGTTATGCCGATGAAGGTCGCCTTGCTTCGCGCACGCGCACGCTCTGCCCGATAGCGACGCAATCGCCAGCCGAGGTCGTTGCCAATTTCGCGCAGCCTGACCTTAACCACCCGCCAGTTCCCCTACCCCGATCCGTTATTCCTTCGGCGGAACATCAAGTCAAACCGGAGCTCGGCCGGCGCCAATCCATTCGTTCACCGCAACCAGGAGCGGAAACCGCGATGTGCTTCCTGGAGCGGCTCAGATACAACGCCCGCCATCGACCTCCAGCGCCACGCCGGTGATGAAGGCGGCTTCATCCGAGGCCAGCCACAGCGCCGCGTTGGCGATGTCGAGCGGTGTCGAGAGCCGTCCGAGCGGGATCGAGGCGCGAAACTTTTCGCGGATTTCAGGCGTGTCGGCGCCCATGAACTTCTCCAGCATGCCGGTCTCGCCGGCGACCGGGCAGAGGCAGTTGACGCGGATGTTCTTCGGCGCCAGTTCGACCGCCATCGACTTGGTGGCGGTGATCGCCCAGCCCTTGGAGGCGTTGTACCAGGTCAGACCCGGCCGCGGCCGAAGCCCGGCCGTGGAGGCCGTGGTCAGGATGACGCCGCCGCCCTGGCGGTGCATGATCGGCACGACGGCAAGCGCCGCGTGGTAGATCGCCTTCATGTTGACGGCGGTGATCAGATCGAAGGTTTCCTCATCGACGCCGAGCATATCGCCGTTGCGATGGGTGAAGCCCGCATTGTTGACCATGATGTCGATGCGACCGAAGGCACTCTTGGCGGCATAGATCATCTCGTCGAATTCGGAGCGCAGGGAAACGTCGGTCTGGGTCCAGATGGCGCTCTCGCCGATCTCTTCGGCCACCCGCTCGGCGCCCCTGGCGTTGAGGTCGGCGACGACCACGCGCGCGCCCTCTTCGGCAAAGCGCTTGGCCATGCCTTCGCCGAAGCCCGACGCTGCGCCGGTGATGACGGCGACTTTGTTTTCCAGACGCATGGTTTTCCTGCTCTTTGGATTCCGCAGCTTGACGTACTTTTCCATCTGCCGCCCGGCACGTCGCGCGCCAGGTTACATCTTCCTTAGCTTTCGTCACATTCGCGTTCTATGCTGCAGCCGCGAACGCTTCCGGAAGCCATGGCTTGCCGACAGGCCTGCCGGCGGCGTGAGTGTCGGGAAACATGTGGACCGATGCAAGTGCAAGCCATTGGTCCTCGCATGTGACACCATGGCACTGGAAAATTTAAATCGATTAGAATATACCAACCACGCTGCCGGCGCCCGGCATCAAATCGGACTGACCATGACCAGCCAGATCATCCCTGTCGACCCATTCGACTTCATCATCTTCGGCGGCACCGGCGACCTGTCGGAACGCAAGCTCCTGCCATCGCTCTACTATCGCCAGTGCGGCCACCAGTTCTCCGAGCCGACGCGCATCATCGGCACCTCGCGCGCCAAAATGACCGATGCCGAATTCCAGGGCTTCGCCAAGAAGGCGATATCAGATCATGTGAAGCCTGCCGATATCGATCCGAAGGAGTTGGAGATATTCCTGGCAAGGCTCTCCTACGTGTCGGCGGACGCAACCACTGGCGCCGGCTTCGACAAGCTGAAGAAAGCAATCGGCGACAGCGACCGCATCCGCGCCTTCTACCTTGCGGTGGCGCCGGCGCTGTTCGGCGACATTTCGCACCAGCTCAAGGAGCACAAGCTGATCACGCCGAACTCGCGCATCGTGCTGGAAAAGCCGATCGGCCGCGACCTCACCTCGGCGCGGGCGCTCAATGACGCTGTCGGTGACGATTTCCACGAAAGCCAGATCTTCCGCATCGACCACTATCTCGGCAAGGAAACGGTGCAGAACCTGATGGCGCTGCGCTTTGCCAATGCGCTCTACGAGCCGTTGTGGAACTCCGCCCAGATCGACCATGTTCAGATCACGGTCGCCGAGACCGTGGGTCTTGAGGATCGCGTCACCTACTACGACAAGGCAGGCGCGTTGCGCGACATGGTGCAGAACCACATCCTGCAGCTGCTCTGCCTGGTGGCCATGGAAACGCCGTCGTCGATGGACGCCGATGCGGTGCGCGACGAGAAACTGAAGGTGCTGAGGGCACTGAAGCGCATCAACGGCAACGAGGCGCCGAAGCACACGGTGCGCGGTCAGTATCGCGCCGGCGCTTCGGCCGGCGGGCCGGTCAAGGGCTATGTCGAGGAGCTCGGCAAGGACAGCAACACCGAGACCTTCGTCGCCGTGAAGGCCGAGATCGGCAACTGGCGCTGGGCCGGCGTTCCCTTCTATCTGAGGACCGGCAAACGGCTCGCCACCCGCGTCTCGGAAATCGTCATCGAGTTCAAGCCGATCCCCTATTCCATCTTCGGCGACAGCGCCGGGCCGATCTTCCCCAACCAGCTGGTCATCCGGCTGCAGCCGGATGAGGGGGTGAAGCAGTTCATCATGATCAAGGACCCGGGACCGGGCGGCATGCGGCTGCGGCAGATCTCGCTCGACATGAGCTTCGCGCAGTCGTTCCAAGGCCGTGCGCCGGACGCTTATGAGCGGCTGATCATGGATGTGGTGCGCGGCAACCAGACGCTGTTCATGCGCCGCGACGAAGTCGAGGCGGCATGGAAATGGATCGACCCGATCCAGAACGCCTGGGAAAGCGCCCGGCAGGAAGCTCAAGGCTATACCGCCGGAACCTGGGGGCCATCGGCCTCGATCGCGCTCATCGAACGTGACGGACGGACATGGCACGAGAGCAACTGAGCGAAGCCCGCTACGGCTGGAACGGCTTTGCCGACCGTCAGCACCTGGCGACGGCGCTTGCCGGTGAGATCTCAGACCGGTTGACCAGCGCCATCGCGGAACGCGGCACGGCGCTGCTCGCGGTGTCCGGCGGCACCACTCCGGCGAAATTGTTCGCCGTGCTGTCGACCGCGCCCATCACCTGGGACAAAGTCACCGTGACGCTGGTCGACGAGCGCTTCGTGCCGCCGTCCTCGCCGCGTTCGAATGCGGGGCTGGTGGCGGCGAACCTGCTCCAGAACAAGGCCGCTGCGGCGCGCTTCGTGCCGCTCTACCACGAGGCGGCGAGCATCGAGGATGCAGCGGCGATGGACAGCGAAGCGCTGCGGGCGCTGCCCTGGCCGCTCGACGTGGTGATCCTCGGCATGGGCGGCGACGGCCATACGGCATCCTTCTTCCCGGATGCCGGCAATCTCGAGGAATTGCTCGACCCGGCCTCACAGCGGATCGTGCTGCCGGTGCATGCGGCAAGCGGGGGCGAGCCGCGGCTCACGCTGTCGATGGCGCGCATCGTCGCCGCCGGCTTCGTTGCGCTCCACATCGAAGGCGAGGACAAGCGCGCCGCGTTCAACGGCGCGATGGGTCCTGGCGCAAAGAAGCCCATCCGCAGAGTGATCGAGGCGGCGCCTAGACCGATAGAGGTGTTCTGGGCACCCTGATTTCAGATGAGGACAGCCCGGCGGCAGAGGGAGGACGTTGCCGGGCTCGAAAGGACGGACCATGACAGCCAGACGCGACATCGAAACCATCACGGAACGCATCCGCCAACGTTCGAGGGCCGGCCGCGAAGCCTATCTCGGCCGTATCGCGGAGGCTTCCAGCCGCACCGCCAACCGCGCGGTGCTGGGCTGCGGCAATCTCGCCCACGGTTTTGCCGTGTGCAGCCCATCCGAAAAGATCGCGCTCGGGGGCGACCGCGTGCCGAACCTCGGCATCATCACCTCCTACAATGACATGCTGTCGGCGCATCAGCCCTTCGAGACGTTCCCGGCACTGATCAAGGAAGCCGCGCGCGAGGCAGGCGGCATCGCCCAGGTCGCCGGCGGCGTGCCGGCGATGTGCGACGGCGTCACCCAAGGCCAGCCCGGCATGGAGCTGTCGCTGTTCTCACGCGACGTGATCGCCATGGCGGCGGCGATCGGCCTGTCGCACAACATGTTCGACGCGGCCGTCTTCCTCGGCGTCTGCGACAAGATCGTGCCCGGGCTGGTGATCGCGGCGCTTACCTTCGGGCATCTGCCGGCCGTCTTCATTCCGGCCGGGCCGATGACGACCGGTCTCGCGAATGACGAGAAGGCCAGGATCCGCCAGCTTTATGCCGAAGGCAAGGTCGGCCGCGCCGAACTGCTTGAGGCGGAGTCCAAGTCTTATCACGGGCCGGGCACCTGCACCTTCTACGGCACCGCCAATTCGAACCAGATGCTGATGGAAATCATGGGCCTGCATACGCCCGGCGCGTCCTTCGTCAATCCGGGCACGCCGCTGCGCGACGCGCTGACCAGGGAAGCGGCCAAACGGGCGTTGGCGATCACCGCGCTCGGCAATGCGTATACGCCGGTCGGGCGCATGATCGACGAACGCTCGATCGTCAACGGCCTCGTCGGCCTGCACGCCACCGGCGGCTCGACCAACCATACGATCCACCTGATCGCCATGGCCGCCGCCGCCGGCATTGCGCTCACCTGGCAGGACATTTCCGACCTGTCGGAGGCCGTGCCGCTGCTCGCGCGCGTCTATCCGAACGGGCTTGCCGACGTGAACCACTTCCACGCGGCAGGCGGACTCGGCTTCCTGATCCGCGAGTTGCTCGACGAAGGCCTGTTGCACGAGGATGTGCAGACGGTGTGGGGCGAAGGCCTGCGGCCCTACGCGGTCGAGGCGAGGCTTGGCGAAGACGGCAGCGTCGTGCGCGAAGCGGCGCCGCTCAACAGCGGCGACGAGAAGGTGCTGGCGCCGGTCAAGAAAGCGTTCCAGCCGACGGGTGGCTTGAAAGTGCTGGCCGGCAATCTCGGCCATGCCGTGATCAAGACCTCTGCGGTCAAGCCCGAACGTCGCGTCATCGAGGCGCCGGCCAAGGTGTTCGACAGCCAGCAGGGCCTCAATGACGCTTTCAAGGCCGGCCAGCTTACCGGCGATTTCATTGCTGTCATCCGGTTCCAGGGGCCGAAGGCCAACGGCATGCCGGAACTGCACAAGCTGACCACGGTGCTCGGCATCCTGCAGGACCGTGGCCAGCGCGTGGCGCTGGTGACCGACGGGCGCATGTCGGGCGCTTCCGGCAAGGTGCCGGCAGCGATCCATGTGACGCCGGAAGCGGTCGAGGACGGACCGATCGCCAGGATCCATGACGGCGATATCATCCGGCTAGACGCCGATGCCGGCACGCTGGAAGTGCTGGTGCCGGGGACGGAATTCGCGCTGCGCCGCACGGCCGACGCCGACCTCATCCGCAACGAGTTCGGCTTCGGCCGCGAGCTGTTCGCAGGCTTCCGGCAGTTGGTCGGGCGGGCCGATCATGGAGCCGCCGCGTTTGGCAACGCCTGACGTCTTCCCCAATGTGCCTTACGAAAAAGGGCGGCTCGGAGCCGCCCTTTTTCGTTCGTTCGCTAACCACGCCTACTGAACGGTGATCTCGGTGCGCTCGCCGGCCTTGATCGTCACCGGCAGTTCCTTCTCCTGGCCTTCAGCGGACATGTGGCGCACGACCACATAGTCGCCGGCGGGGATCGCCTGTTGCCAGCTATCACCGTAGGTCAGGCCCAGCGACTTGCGCTTGCCCTCGATATCCTTCTTTGACGAGAGCACCTCGATCGAATAGGCGCCGGGCGCCGACATCGCCAGCACGCCGGCGCCGAGAGCCACCTTCACGTCCTGATTGTCGCCGGCCTTGATGCTGAAGGGCTGCTCGACGACGGCGAGATCGAGCGTGGTGAGCGCGACATAGTCGTCCGGCGGCAGCCAGAATTTGCTGTCAGGTCCGTAGGAATGCTCCACGCTTTCACGCGAGCCGTCGATCTTCTTCTTCGCCTTGACGACCTCGAAGCCGATGCCGGAATTGTCGGCCTTGTCGCCGCCGGCGGTGTAGTAGGCGTTGAGCACGGCATGACCAACGCCGACGACGATGTCCTTCTCGACGGTCTGCCCGGCAGCAAGCTGGACGGTCTCGGTCGCAGTGCCGGCGCCGATCTGCACCGTCACCTTCTGCTCGCCGGCGGGGACGGTCGCCTTGGCGTCGCCATAGTGCGTGGTGCTGCCGCCAGGATAGGCGAAGTCGACACGCGCTTCGCCGCTGATCTCCGAGCCCTGGCTAGCATGCGGATGGATGACCAAAGTGCCGGCGTTCAGCGTGAACAGCGGGCTGTAGGTCTTGCCAGCCTCTATCTTGATCTTCTGCTCGCTCCTTGCCTCGTCGTCGCGGCCGACGATGAGGTAGTCGCCCGGCTCGAGATTGGTCTTGAGCACGCCATATTCGGTCATGACCTGGTCGCCGCGCGTGCCGTCGGACTTCGCCTTGTAGATCTCCCAGGCATTGCCGTCGGTAATCGGATCGCCGCCCTCGGCCATGACCACGCTCGGCGTGAAGTTGAATTCAGGCTTGGAGGGCTCGGGTGCCGGCGCCGGTTCGGGAGCTGGCGCAAGGGCCGGCGCGGGAGCCGCGACGGTCTCGACCAGGGCTTCCTGCAGCGCCTTCTCGTCGGAGGCCTGGATGTATTTGCCGCCGGTGTTTTCGGCGAGGCAGGCGATCTGCTTGCCTTCGTCGGCGGTCAGGCCGAAGCCGACGACATCGGCGGTGAAGTCGATGCCGCTTTCCTTCAGCTCCTTGCCGAGTGCGCAAGGATCGCCGCCGCAGGTCTCGAGCCCGTCGGTGATGAGGACGACGGTGGCCTTGTCCTCGGTGTATTTCAGCGCTTCCGCCGCCTGCTTGACGGCGGCCGTGAGCGGCGTCTTGCCGAGGAATTTCATGCTGTCGGCTGCTGACGAGATGGCGCTGGCTGAACCGGCCTGCGGCGGCACGATCAGCTCGATGTCGTCGCAACTACCTTTGGTGCGATGGCCATAGGCCATGAAGCCGATCTCGTCGTCGGCGGGAACCGACTGAAGCACCGTGCGCAGCGATTCACGCGCGATCTCCAGCTTCGGCTTGCCGTCGATCTGGGCCCACATCGAGCCTGATGCATCAAGGATGATGATGACCTTGTTGGCGGCAAAGCCGAAACCGGTCATCGACAAAAGCAGGAGCGCCGCAGCGACGCTCCGTATCAGTCCCGCCATGGAAATCTCCTGAGAGCAACCCTCGTCCGCGTTGCGAAAGCTATTTGAGGCGGCATTCGGAGACAAGTCCGAAGGCCGGCGAGTCACTCAATAAGTGGTGCGCCGCTCTTCCGATGGCGGACGGCCGAACTGCAGCCGGTAACTCTGGGCGAAATAGGAGTGCGAGGTGAAGCCGGTGGCGATCGCCACGTCGAGAATCGGCATGTTGGTCTGGCGCAGCAATTCGCGCGCGCGTTCGAGCCGCAGCCGCATATAGTAGCGGCCGGGGGTGACGCTCAAATGGCGCAGGAACAGGCGCTCGACCTGGCGCACCGACAGCCCCGCCGATTTGGCGAGCTGCACCGCCGACAGCGGCTCGTCGAGATGATCGGCCATCAATTCGACGATGCGCCTCAGCTTTTCCGACTTGCCGGTGAGGTCCCGCTCGGGGCCGACGCGCTGGCGGTCGCCGGCCGAGCGTATGCGCTCGTGCTGGAACTGGTTGGCGACGCCGTTGGCGAGGTTGGAGCCGAAATCGCCGCGCACGATCTCCAGCATCAGGTCGATCGAGGTGGTGCCGCCGGCACAGGTGTAACGCTTGCGGTCGATCTCGAAGACGTTGCCGGTGCAGTTGATGTCGGGGAAACGCTCCATGAAGCCGGCGCGGTTCTCCCAATGGATGGTGCAGCGATAGCCGTCGAGCTGCCCGGCTTCGGCCAGGAGATAAGAGCCGACCGACAGAGCGCCGAGCGCATTGCCGCGCCGGCCCCAGCTGCGCAGCGCCGCCAGAACCTTGCTCTTGCCGGGAAATTCGATGGAGAGGCCGACCGAAACGAACAGGATGTCGACCGGCGGCATGTCGGCGACCGAATAGTCGATCTTCAACGGCAGGCCGTTCGAGGCCATGACCGCGTCGCCGTCGGCCGAGATCGTCGTCCAGCCATAGAAATCGCGGCCGAGCAGTCGGTTCGCCGAGCGGAAGCAGTCGATGGCGGCCGCCAGCGAGAACATCGAGAATTTGTCGACCAAGAGGAAGCCGAACTGGCGGCCGCCCTGAACGGGATCGCTCGTCATCGGCCGCTCGAGAACGGGATGCGACTGGTTCGAGTGGGGCATCCCGCTCTGTCCCTTTATTTCAGCCGCATTTGTGCAGCGCCAAGTGGTTCCACTTGGCTGCAAAATGCTGGGGAGCGGTCAGGTTCGGCAATGCCGAGGCTTTCTCAAATCAGAAGGACGGCCGCTTCAACCCGGCCGCGAGGTAGGCGGAAGCTACAGTGTTCGCCATCAGCATGGCAATGGTCATCGGTCCCACGCCGCCCGGCACCGGCGTGATGGCGCCCGCGAGCTTGGCCGCTTCGGGATAGGCGACGTCGCCGACCAGGCGGCTCTTGCCTTCGCCCTTTTCGGGCGCGGGGATGCGGTTGATGCCGACGTCGATGACGGTCGCGCCAGGCTTGACCCAATCGCCCTTGACCATTTCCGGACGGCCGACCGCGGCGACCAGGATATCGGCGGTGCGGGCAAGCGCCGGCAGGTCCCTGGTGCGGCTGTGGGCAATGGTGACCGTGCAGTTGGCGGCGAGCAGCAGGTTGGCCATCGGCTTGCCGACGATGTTGGAGCGACCGACGACGACGGCGTTGAGGCCGGAAAGGTCCTTGCCGCGCACCCGCTCGATCAACAGCATGGAGCCTGCCGGCGTGCAGGGCACGAAGGCCGTGTCGAGCTCGCCGGTGCCGAGCTTGCCGACATTGATGAAGTGGAAGCCGTCGACATCCTTTTCCGGTGCGATCGTCTGGATCACCTTGCCGGCGTCGATATGACCGGGAAGCGGCAGTTGCACGAGGATGCCGTGGATCGACTTATCGGCGTTGAGGTCGCCGATGATCGTCAGCAACTGTTCCTCGGTGGTGTCGGCCGGCAGCGTATGCTGAAGCGAATGGAAGCCGCATTCCTTGGCGGTGCGCGATTTCGAAGCGACATAGACCTGGCTTGCCGGATCCTCGCCGACGATCACCACCGCAAGGCCGGGCTTGGTGGCTCCTTTGGCCGACAGCTCCGCGGTCAGAGCTTTGACCTTCGAAACCACGTCCTCGGCGACACGCTTTCCATCAATCACTTCGGCCATCACTAACCCTCAGCTTCGCTTCGAGGCCGCATCGATGCACGGCCCCATTTCCCCGATCGGCATTGTCGATCCGCCAAAGCGAGACGCTTGCGGCCGGAATGCAGCGCGGCATTTTCACGAAAATTCGACAAGGCAATCCCGTCAAAGCGTCGTCGGATGCCGTAAACCCGAAACCGGCCGCTTTTATCGAACCGCGAGCCATCCAGAAATACGGATATTTAGAAATAGCGGCGGCGCGTGCGGCTTTCGGTCAGCTCGCGCACTGCCTCGCGAAATTCGCGCAGGCTGGCGCGGATCTCGTCGATCTCGCCTTGCTGGCCGGCAGGGGGCTGGTCGGCGGGGGGCTGGTCGGCCTCGCCGGCGGCCGGCGACTGCGGATGATAGGATGCCGCCGATGCCGAATAATGATCGTCGTAGGGGTCGGTCCGGCCGTGGTCCGGCCGGTACGAATAGGAATAGCCCTGCTCGTATGGCGGTCGGAAATTCTCCCGCGCCGATGGTTGAGCCCGGGGATAGCGTTCTTCCAGGGTGGGCGCCCGCCAGGCGCTTTCAGGCGGGACAGAGTCCATATCGACCGTTTCAGCCGGCTCGCGCCGCACGAAATAGCGAACCGCCGAGGCAAGCGAGCCGAAAAGCCCGGGACGGCCGGCATCGTTGGCCGGTTCCGGCGGCGGCGTGACGGATTTGACCGGAGCCGGTGCAGTCGTCGACACCGGTGGTGGAACCGGCGGTGAAGCAGGCGGCGGTGTGAAGGACGCTGCCGGAGACGGCGTGAAGGATGAAGCCGGAGGCGGCATGAAAGGCGGAGCCGGTGCTGGTGTAAAAGCCGGAGGTGGCGGCGGAGCGACAGGCGAAGCCGGCGGCGTGGCGAGTGGTGGCGGCGCCGGTGGGGCGGCCCGATTGGAATTGCTCTCAAGCGCAGAAGGACGGTCTTCACTCCCGCGACGCGAGCGTGCATTGGCCGTCTCGCGCAGGCTGGCAAGGATGCCGCGCAGCGCGCCGAGGCCGATGCCGGCAAACAGGCCGGCGAACAGCCCCGCCAAGGCCATCACGACACGCGACGGCCCCTTGGCCTCCAGCGGCGGTTGAGCCGGCGAAAGCACGTTGATGTTGGCCGAATTGACGTTCTTTTGCTCGCCGGTTTCCTTGGCGCGCAGCAAATACTGCTCATAGACCGAGCGCTTGGCGGCGGCTTCGCGTTCCAGCTCGCGCAGCGAAACAAGATTGTTGTTCACATCGCCACTCTGCACCTTGGCCTGGGCCAGGCGCGAGGACAAGTCCTGCTCGAGCTGAACGGAGCGCTTCAGGTCGACCTGCAGCGAGGACGCGATGCGCTGCAGCTCCGCGGTGATGCGTTCGCGCGCGCCGGCAAGCTGGGCGTTAAGCGCCTGCAACTCAGGATGACGCGGGCCGAACTTGATCGCGGCGCGGTCGGCTTCCTGCTTCAGCGCCGCATATTGCGAGCGCAGCTCGCTCATCATGTTGGAGTTGATCTCTTCCGGCAACGTGCCGCTGAGGACCGAGTTGACGTTCAGCGAGCGCGCCGAGGCGGCGCGGGCGTTCAGCTCGAGCGTGCGGGCGCGGGCAACGGAAAGCTGCTCGTTGAGCTTCAGCATCTGGTCGTCGCTGATCAGGTGGCCCTGCGCGTCGACAAGGTCGTGCGTCGCCCTGAAATCCTCGACGTTGCGTTCGGCCGTCTCGACGCCCTTGCGCAGCTCATCGAGCTTCGACGTCAGCGCGCTCGTCGCACGTCCGGCCATTTCTGACTGGTAGTTGCCGATCTCCCGCTGGAAGACGTCTCTCGTCGTGTTAGCTATCTCTGCCGATTTCTCGCCATTGCGCGTGGTGGCGCTGATGGAGATGACAAAAGTCTTGCCGGTGCGCTCGACCGACAGGCTGTCGGCCAGATTGCCGACGGCCAGCGCCTGGCGACGAATCTCGTCGCTGCCGGCCGGCTGGTCATCCCGCGAAATCATCGAGCGCAGGAACGACGTGACGCCGAGGCCGCCAGACCCCTGACCGTTGAATTCCGGGTCGTTGACGAGGTTGAGCTCCTTGACGACCTCGTCAAGAACCTTGCCTGATGTGACCATCTTGATGCGGGTTTCGACAACGGCCAATGCCGCGTCGGGCTCACCCACCGATTGGGTGAGATCGCGTTCGGCAAGTTTCAGGTCGCCCGGCTCGATGGTTAGCTCGGTCGTAGCTTCGTATTTCTTCGGCGTCGATAGCGCGAGGGCTATGCCAAGGGCGGCGCCCAGGATGGTGGAGGACAGGATCAGCGCTTTGGAGCGAGCGATGCCGCCAATCACCTGCACCGGGTCGATCAGCGGTTTCCATTCCTGGGATTCGTCGGCAGCGGGTGGTCGGCCTACATGACGAGGTTCGGGAGCGGCCTGCGGCTGGTGGCCTCCCGCAGTGCCCCCGTAGCCCTGCCCTAGTGACGCGGCCCGGTCGTCGCCTGTTTCGACGGGATCCGCCTGATCGTGGTCAAATCCGCCGATTTCGGCGGGGCGCGGATTCAACTTTTCTTCGCGCTCGGAACGCGCGGCGCGATGGCGCGCGGCGGCGTCCTCGCGCCAAGAGGAATTGGCCCGGTCGCCGATCGAAACCGTCTTGTCGTCGCCACGCATCGCTTGGCCGAGCGCGAGCAGAGAACGCTCGCGCCTCCAGTCATCACGGTTATCCCTGTCGACCATTGTCCTGGAACTTGCTCTCTGGCGGCTTGGGCGCGCGGATCGGCCAATCGTTAAGCCACGCTAAACAGGCATAGGAAACAAACGGTTAATTTTGCGCCTCGGCGGGCACAGTTTTCGCCCTTGTTCACCGCATTTCAGGCCGCCGGGACGGCCGCCAGAACGCCGCGTTAAACTTTGCAGCCTATCTATCGCCCCGGATATGACCCAGGCCAGCGACATGCCGCAGAGGCGGAGCTTCGCGCGGATCGGCCACTTCGTGGCCACCCGCCGGAAACTGGTATTCGATTATTTCTCGGCGATCAGCGGCGCCGGCGGTCGGCTGGTGTTTTCGCTCGCCTATTTCATCGCTTTGGCCAACACGCTTTCGATCGCCGAATTCGGCATGTTCGCGACCGCCTCGGCCGCCGGCATCATGCTGTCGCGCATCCTGGCCTTCGGCTTCATCTCGGCGCTCTACCGCACCGCCACCATCCGCCCCAACCTGATCGGCACGTTCACCGCCGGTTTCCTGCTTCTCGGCGTCCTGTCGCTGCCGTTCCTCGCCGCTGCGTCCTACGGCGTCTATCTGATCTTCTTCGCCGGCACCGTGCCGCTATCGGCCTTCGCCGCTGTCGTCTTCGCCGAGGCGCTTTTGTGGCGACCGGTCGAAGTGGCGCTGATCGTCAACAACGGGCTCGGCAAGTTCGGGCGGGCGGCCGTGCTCGCCATCCTGGCGACGGCGCTCAGGGCAGTCGGCGCGATCCTGTTCATGCTTGGCGCGCGGCACACGATCGGCGTCTGGTCGCTGTTCTATATCGGCGCCAATGCCGCCTCGCTCGTCGTCGCCTTCGTCTTCTTTTATCCGCGCCAGCGGCTGCGGCTGCGCACCGAGCTCTATTTCAGGCGGCTCGCCGATTCCATCTATGTCGCCGGCTCTGAAGTGCTGTTCTATCTGCAGATGGAGTTCGACAAGCTGCTGGTGCTGTCGATCGGCGGGCCGCATCTGGCCGGCATCTACGCCATCATCATGCGGCTGGTCGATCTCACCGCGATCCCGATCCGCACCTTCTCGATGATGCTGGTGCAGCGCATGATGCGGGCGCCGGAGCTGTTGTCGCGGCTGGCGGTCAAGAGCGGCATCGAAGGCGGCGTGTTCCTGGTCTCGACACTCGCGCTCGTGTCGCTCGGCATCGTGCTCCACTTCTTCCCAAACGCGCTCGGCAGGAATGTCGCCGAGGCAGCGCCGCTGGTGGCTCTCGCGGTCTGCGTGCCGGGCTTGCGCAACCTCGTCGAATATCAGGCCGAGCTGCTCTTCGCGCGCGGCCAGACGGCGGTGCGGGCGATCAATCTCGGCCTGCTCGCCGGCTTGAAGGCGGTTCTGCTCACTTATGTGCTGACCACCATCCCCGACACGGCCAATCTGGTCCTGTCGCTCAACATCGTCTTCCTGCTGCTTTATCTCGCCTCGATGCTGCTGACCTATTCGGCCATGCGCCGGCCGGCCAAGGCGATCTGAGCCTTACGCGGAAAGCCCTATCAGGCGGCGGATGCGGCCGGTATCGGTGCCGATGAAGGATTGCATGCCGATTGCCACCTGTTCCGGCGCCATAGCGTCGACGAAGCGGCGGAATTCCTCGTCGGACAGCGGCTCGCCGTTCCAGTGGACGCGGCAGAACTCCTCCGAGCCGTGGAAATGGCCTGCGCCTTGAAGCACGTCGTCGACATAGCGGCCATAGATCATGCATTCGGAGAATTTTCGCGCCGAGCCGACCACGCTGACCCAGTCGCGACCATGCACCTTCTCGATGCGCTCGCACATGGCGTTGACCGTCTCGCGGCGCCAGGCGATCAGCGTCGAGATGTAGTCGTGGCTCGATGGATTGGAGGGATCGATGCAAAGCGCGGCGCCGGCATTGCGCGACCAGATGCGATGCTCGTCATGTCCATCGCTCGCCAGCACGCCGTCACGCCGGAACAGCCGCACCTTGCCGTCGCGCCAGAAGGCGTTCGCGTCGAACGGCTTCAGGAAGGCGACGTCGGAATCGCAGAAGACGAGCACGTCTTCCTTTGCCTGCCCGGCAATGGCGATGCGGCGCAGCTGCTGCACATGCCAGCCGCGCAGCGGCTGCGTTTTCAGGCTCAGCCAGACGCGGCGGCGGAAGCCGCTCAGCGGATCGTCGAACACGCGCAGCCAGCGCGGCAACAGGTCCCGCTCGTCGACAACGCTGCGGCGGCTGCCTTCCAGCTGGCGAAACAGCGCGACATCGCGATGTTCGGTGAGGATATAATGATGCGCCATGCCGGTGACGTGGCGATCGACGGTTTCGCATAAAAGCCGGCAGCGCTCGAAATCGGGAGCGTAGCTTGCGGTGACGATCGCAGCCAAGGGCATGCGCGGCAGCGCTTCGACCGCAGTGGAGGCGTCCGGAACGAAGCGGCTGTTCACCGGCGCGCCTCCAGCGGCAGCGGTATACGCAACAGCTTCTGCTTGACGACGCGCCACAGGAAGAGCGGATTGCCGACAATATAGCGGCGCCACAGGCGGCCGGGTTCGATCCACAGGCGGAACAGCCATTCGAGCCGCAGCCGGCGCAGCCATAGCGGCGCGCGCGGCACCGAGCCGCTCATGAAATCGAGCAGGGCGCCGACTGCGACCGGCAGCGTGCAATGGCGGCTGTCGATGTGGCGCTCGATCCACAATTCCTGGCGCGGCACACCCATGGCGACAAGCAGCACATCCGGCCGCAGCCTGGCGATGCGCTCGAGGATCGCCGGCTCCTCGGCGGCCGAGAAGAAGCCGTCATGGACGACGACGAATTTGTGCTGCATGGCGAGCGTCGAGAGCTTCGCGCATGCGGCTTCGGCATTGGCGCGCGTCGTGCCGAGCAGCGCCACCGTCAGCGGATGCGACGAGGCCTGCAGGAAGGCCGGAATGAAGTCCGTGCCGTTGAGATTGCTCGGGAAAGGCGCACCGTAAAGCAGCTTTGCCGCCATGTCGACGCCGACGCCGTCGGGCAGGATGAGGAAGTTTTCCAGCGCCTCGGCAAACACCGGGTCGGTGCAGGCAAGGTTGGCGTTATGGGCGTTGAGGAAGCTCACCTTGGTGAAGCGACGCTCGTCGATCAGCCTGGTGAGCAAGGCGATGGCCTCGTCCCAGCGTATGGCCAGCACCGGAATACCCAAAATGGTCTTGAGCATATCAAAGCCGAAAGCGGCGCGCGCGGTGTGCATGTTCACGCGGCCGCCTCCTGCCTGACGGCGCCGAGCTTCTCCAGGCCAAGCCCGATCGCGGCGTCGAGCGCCTTGAGCTGGCGGCGATGAAAGGCGCTGCCATCCACGTCGCGGACATGGGCCGCAGCCGCCTGCAGCGCCGCCGCGAAAGCAATCGGATCGTCGGTCACTACGCAATTGTCGGGGCGATAGCCGATGCCGCGCAGCGAGCGACTGGTGGCGACGGACGGCAGGCCAAGCTCGAAGGTCTCGATGGTCTTCAACTGCACGCCGCTGCCGGCGGTGCTGATCAAGGGAATGACGGCGGCGCCGCGCACGAAGGCCTGCGCATCCGGAACCCTGCCGACGAAGGAAACGCCGGGATGCGGCGAGCTGATGCCGGAAGGCACAATGCCCGCGATCCTGATGCGGAAATCCGGCTTCAGATGCGGCACGACCTTGGTCAGGAACCAGTCGAGGCCGATGCGGTTCGGCTGCCAGGTCCAGGTGCCGATCAGCGCGGCGTCGCAATCGATATGCCGCTTCGCCCTGCTTGTCGGCGCCTGCGCACGGGTGACCAGCGGCAGCACCGCGGAGCGCCGGTCGGAGGCGACGCCAAGTGCCGCGCGGTCTTCCTCGGCCAGCGTGAAGACAAAGCGCGCGGCGCCGCAGAGCCGCTCTTCCATGACCTTGAGGAGCCTGGCCTCGCGGCGGAACATCCAGCGCTGAAGCGCGCTGCCGGCCGCGGCCGCATTTTCCTCGGCCGAGCGGTGCTCGACATTGTGCGCGACGAAGACGAATGGACGGTCGGCGAGAACCTTCTCAAAGGCGCCGGCGAACTGCACCGAGTTTAGGACATAGCCGTCGAAGGGACCGGCGCGTTCGATGGCGTCGCGGACTTGCGCATCGGCAACGACACGCAGCTTGACGGAGGAAAAGGTAAGACCGGAGAGAACCGCCTTGCCCACCCAGGCAAGCTTTTGCAGCGGCGACGCGCTTTCGGTGCGCACCTCGACGGCGTCGAGCACGATGGTGTTTTGCGGATCGGACGGGGCTTTGCCCGGCCAGATGAAGCCGATCACCGTCACGCGCACGCCGGCGCGCCGCAGCGCGTCGATGATCGCGGCGTTGGCGATCTCGTAGCCTGAGGCGAGAGCGCCATCAGGCACGATCGATGTGGCGAACAGCAGATGCATCTCACCTATCCTTGGCTGCAGCCGGTAGCAAAACGCGGTGAAGCCTTGATTAAATGGCACTGTCAAAGGCCGAAGACCCGGCTTTTCCGACCGGCGGGCGAGAAGGTGATTAACGAAACGTTATCACCGCGATGCTATCGAAGGGCCGAACCCACGCTGCTGGAAAAGGATGATCCCTTGCCGTCCGACGCTTCTGTATCGATCGCGGGACGGTCGCCGGGGCTTGCCGAGACCGTCGAAGCGGTCGTGACGCTGCCGACCTTCAAACGGCCAAAGCAGGTGCTGGAAACGCTGGCTTCGCTCAAGGCGCAGCGGACCGGCAGGTGCTTTGCCGTCATCGTCATGGAAAATGAGGCCGAGGCGCGCGAGGGCGCCAAGGCGGTGCTGCCCCTGTTCGAAAGCGGCGAGATGCCCGGCATGGTCATCATCGCGCATGAGCGCGGCAATTGCAGCGCCTACAATGCCGGCTGGCAGACGGCGATCCTGCAGTTTCCCAATTTTCGCCACCTGCTGGTCATCGATGACGACGAGATCGCCGAGCCAGACTGGCTCGAGCGCATGTGCGGCGCCGCGGAGACACTTGAAGCCGACGTTGTCGGCGGCCCGCAGGTACCCATCTTTGCCGATGCCTCGCATGCCAGATGGGCCGAGCACCCGGTGTTCGCGCCGCCCTATCGGGAGACGGGCCGCGTGCCGGCGCTCTATTCGTCCGGCAACCTGCTGCTCGGTCGCAACGTGCTTAAGGCCATGGGACCGCCGTTCCTCGATCTCAGGTTCAATTTCATGGGCGGCGGCGATTCCGACTTTCTCAGCCGGTGCGCGCAGAAAGGCTTCGTGCTCGGCTGGTGCGCCGAAGCAAAAGTCACCGAAACTGTCCCTGCCCGGCGCGTCGAGGCCGACTGGATCCGCGCCCGCAGCCTGCGCAATGGCGTGATCTCGACGCTGGTCGAAAAGAAGAAGCGCGCCGGCACGCCGCTTGCCGGCCTCAAGGTTTTCCTGAAGAGCCTGGCGCTGCTCGCCGCCTCGCCGCTGCGCGGCGCCATCCGGCTGGCGCGCACGGGCTCGCTCACGAGCGGCCTCTATCCGGTCTATGTCGCGCTCGGCCGGGTGCTCGCCGAATTCGGATATGCCAATGAGCAGTACCGGCAGCCTGAGAAGAATTGAGCGCGCGCCGCTCGGCGCCGCCTTCACCAGGGAAGGTGTGGCGACGGCTATCGCCGCGCTCCTGTTCACCGTCATCATCGTCTCGTTCCGGCCCTTCCAGCCGGCAGGCGCGGAACTGACCGGCGACGGCGGCGACATCGTCAACCAACTCGGCTTCGGCTCGCTCGGCGCGGTCTCCATCTTCTCGCTGCTGGCCTTCGCCGACCCGCGCGTGGTGCGCTCGCTGGTCAGCCCTTCCTGGGCGCTGATGCTGGGCTTCTTCTTCCTGTCGGTGGTGCTTGCCACCGATCCGCCCGCGGCGATGCGCGCCGCCTCCTTCACCATGATCGGCATCATCACCATGGCGACGATCCTGGTGCTGCCGCGCGACGCCGATTCCTTCGCCAGGGTGGTCATCTTCACCGCCGTGGTGGTGATCGGCCTTTCCTATATCGGCCTGATCGTCTTCCCGCATGAAGCGCTTCACACCGCCGACTCGCAGGAGCCCGAGCATGCCGGCCTGTGGCGCGGCGTCTTCACGCACAAGAACATCGCCGGGCCGGTCATGGCCTGTTTCAGCTTCGCCGGACTCTATCTCTTCCGGCGCGGCCAGCGCTGGTGGGGCGCCGGCATCTTCTGCGCGGCAATGGTGTTCATGCTCCACACCGGCTCCAAGACCACTGCCGGGCTGGTGCCGTTCTCGATCATGATCGTCGTGCTGCCCAGCCTCATCGGCATGCGGCTCGGCACGCCGATCCTGTTCGCGCTGGCGATCATCGCGACCGCCGTCGGCACGCTCGGCATCGTCTTCATCGCGCCGGTGAAACATCTGGCGGCAATCTATTTCCCCGATCTCACCTATACCGGACGCACGACGCTATGGGAGTTCGCCGGCGAGATGCTGGCGAAGAAGCCCTGGACCGGCTACGGCTATGAAAGCTTCTGGGGGACGCCGCTGCTGCTTAACCAGGACCAGCCCTTCGACCGGCCCTGGGATATCCGCACCATCGTTCACGGTCACGACGGCTATCTCGACATCGCCGTGCTGATGGGCATCCCGGCGCTCTGCGTCGCCGTCTACACCTTCCTGATCGCCCCTTTGCGCGACTATATGCGCATCCCGGCGCGTAAGGAAAACATCTTTCTCGGCGATTTCTTCATGATGGTGGTGCTGTTTACGGCGCTGAACGGTTTCCTGGAAAGCTTCTTCTTCCATCGCGGCGATCCCGTCTGGCTGTTCTTCGTGCTCGGCGTACTCGGCTTGAGGCAAGTCTCGCTGCGGCCGATCCCGGTTCGCCTTTCAAACTAATCCTGGCCGATCGATCTCCCGCCGACTGCTCTTTTCCACTGCGGCGCAACCGTCTAAGGAGAGCCTTCTCGGAGGTTTTCATGACGATCAGGCTCATTCTCGCCGGTTGCGGCAATATGGGTTACGCCATGCTCTCGGGCTGGCTGAAATCCGCCAAGCTCGAGCCGCAAGCGGTGTTCGTGGTCGAGCCCAACGCGGAACTGCGCCGGCGCGCCGAACATCTGGGCTGCCGTGCTGCCGCCGACGCTGCCGGCATTCCGGCCGATGCCGTGCCCGATCTCGTCGTCATCGCGGTAAAGCCGCAGGTGATCCGCGAGGTGACGGCGCAGTACAAGCGCTTCGGCGACGGCAGGACCAGCTTTCTCAGCATTGCGGCCGGCACGCCGGTCGGCACTTTCGAGGAAATCCTGGGCGAGCTCGCGCCGGTCATCCGCTGCATGCCGAACACGCCGGCGGCGATCGGCAAAGGCATGATGGTCGTTTTCTCCAACCCGCTGGTCTCCGACGACGTCCGCCGCTTCGTCCTTGAGCTGCTTTCGGCGAGCGGCGTCGTGACGACGATCGACGACGAGGGCCTCATGGACGCCGTGACGGCCGTCTCCGGCTCCGGCCCGGCCTATATCTTCCACTTCATCGAGGCGCTGACGGTCGCGGCCGAGAAGGCCGGCCTTCCCGCCGAAACCGCCAAGCTGCTTGCCATGCAGACCGTCTTCGGCGCCGCCTCGCTCGCCGCGGAAGCAGACGAGGAGCCGGGCGTGCTGCGCCAGCAGGTGACCAGCCCCAACGGCACGACCGCTGCGGCGCTTGCAGTGCTGATGGGCGGCGACCGCCTGACGAAGCTCGTCACCGAAGCCGTGGAAGCCGCGCGGCTCAGGTCGATAGAGCTGGGGAAGTAATCTTCGTTCCGTAGAGCATGTCATCCTGAAGCCGGCGCAGGGCGTAGAGCCTCGTCGTCCGGTCCGGCACGGCATTGTCCTCAGTCAACAACTCGCCCTTCTTCACCGACTTCAGCACCTTGCCGCCTTCGAGCAAGCCGACCGGGACGGCGCGGACGGCGCGGGCATCGCCGACGGTCATGGTCCAGGAGCGGTAACAAGTCTCGCCGATCGCATCCAGGGTCTCCCCGGCGGCAAGGTCGCGCTTGGCGACCGCGCAGACTTCCGCCACCGGCCTCGGCAGAGGCACCATATCGGGCTTGCCGTAGAGCATGATGCGGGCGGCGGTGAGCGGCACCTCCAGCGAAGTCAGGTGATAGGGCCGGAACAGCCCGTAATAAGGGCCCGTGCCGACATGGAGATCGTCCATGCGTTCGACGACGCGCGGGTGCATCGCCTCGACGATGACGAAGACGCCGGGCGCCACGCCCTTGCCGATCGTGTAATCGACGACGCCTTTCCTCGACAGGAGGCCGCCATGCTCTTTCGGGATCAGCACCTTGGCCAGCTGATCGCGATCGGCCCTGGGGCCGTGCATGCCTTGAACATCCGGAACCAGGCCGGTGGCGTTGGCAATAGCGCACATCTCGACCATGGTCTTCGAACCGTCGACGAACTCGACCAGCATGCGCGGGTTCATGTTGCGGCGCGCCGCCTCTTCCCGGTAGTCGTCGGGAACCGCGTCGTGGTTGAGCGGATTGTTCTTGCCCTTGCCGGCCGCGACGATGCCTAGCCCAAGCGCCGAGGCGAATTCGATCAGCTCCATGCAGCTTGACGGCTCGTCGCCCGCGCCGACCGAATAGACGACACCCAGCCGGTCTGCCTGCTGCTTCAGGTAGCAGCCGATGGTCACGTCGGCCTCGACATTCATCATCACCAGATGCTTGCCATGCTCCATCGCCACCAGGTCGAAATCGGCGGCGACGCCAGGTTTTCCGGTAGCGTCGATGACGACGTCGATCAGCGGGTTGGTGACCAGCATCTCGTTCGAGGTGATGGCGATCCTGCCGCTCTCGATCGCCCGGGTAACCATGGAAGCGGTTTCGGCCTCTACCGCCATCGCCTCGTCGCCAAAGGCGATGCGGATCGCCTCGCGGGCGGTGTGCGGACGGCGCGTGGAGATGGCCGCGATCGAAATACCAGGCATCAGCATGCCCTGCGTCACCAGATCGGTTCCCATCTCGCCGGAGCCGATGACGCCGAGCCGCACCGGCCTGCCCTCGGCGGCGCGTCGGGCGAGATCGCGGGCAAGCCCGGTCAGCGCGATATTGGTCATGCAACAAAATCCACGGCTTTTTGCTCCGGCCGGCAATACAGGGAACGATCCGCGTTTGCCAATCAAACCAGGCTGAAATGACGATTTCTTGCGCGTGCTTTGCAAGGCCGCAGCAGATTTCACAGGAGCTTGTGCACGGGCGCCGTACGATTCGCCGTTTCTTTCAGACCATAACCATCGCTGCGCGCTTTGAACTGGGAGAGTCCCGACGAGCGCGCCCGGTTTCTGTGCTATTTTTGCTACAGGCTTTAACCCTAATGCCGGAAATCGCAATTTTAGCGGGTGTCTAATCCATTATATGCTCACGGCCCCAAAAAATCTGATAGATACTGGCTGAAAGGTCCGGTGGCAGGCTTGGGCAAATAAGCGCCAATAAAAAAATAATGGCGCGGGGATAGTCACGGGGTAGAAATGAGCAGGACGGGTAAAATTACCGTCGGCTGGCGCGTTGCGCTTGCTGTCACGGTGTCAATGTTGGCTTGTGGTAGCGCCAGCGCACTCACACTCAAAGAAGCTGTCGCCGTCGCCGTGGAGTCCAATCCGGAGATTGGACAGGCGATCGAAAACCGCGAAGCGATCGAATTCGAGCTGCGACAGGCCAAAGGCCTTTACCTTCCCAGCGTCGACCTGGAAGCATCGACCGGCGTTCGCCGCCTGGACAACGACACGCGGCGCGCGCTCGATGAGGATCACAAAGCTCTCTATCCGAACGAGGCAGACCTCACCGTCTCGCAGACGCTTTATGACAGCGGCGCAAGGCGGGCGGAACTGAACCGCCAGGCCTCGCGGGTCGATGGAGCTTCCTTCAGGGTTCTGGAACGGTCCGAATTCATCGGGCTGGCGGTGGTTCAGGATTATCTGGAATACATGCTGCAGGCTTCGATCGTGGTCGAAGCCAAGAAGAACCTCGGCTTCCATCAGTCCATCCTCAGCGACATCAGGCAAGGCATCGCGGGCGGCGCGCTCAACGACGCCGACCGGCAGCAGGCCGAGGAACGCCTTTATGCCGCCAAGGCGCGGATGCAGGAAGCGACCGAAGAACTCGAGGCGGCGAAGATCCGCTTCTTCAAGAATGTCGGCAAGCCGCTGACCAACGCGTCGCGGCCGGCCGATGTCGCAGCCGCCCTGCCGCGGTCGCTGGACGATGCGATCGGGCTCGCCAGGCAGAACAATCCACGCGTCCATATGGCCAACAGCGACATCGACGCCGCCGCGTCGCTGGTCGACGCAGCGCGGGCGAAATACGGCCCGACGATTACCGCCGAGGGCGTTGCCCGGGGCGGATATGACATCGACGGCGACAATGGCGACGCGAGCGATCTGCAGGCTCGGGTGGTGCTGCGCTGGAACCTCTATCGCGGCGGCATCGACAAGGCCAACGAACAGGAACAGATTCGCCGCACCAGCGAGCAGCGCCTTGCGCTGCACCAGGTGCTGCGCGAGATCGAGGAAGCCGTCCGGACCTCGTGGGACCGCCGCTTCCGCCAGGCGGAGCTGGCAAAGACGCTGCGGCAGCAGGCAGCCACCAATGAAAAGCTGGTCGCCTCCTATCGCGAGCAGTTCAAGGTCGGGCAGCGCTCGCTGCTCGACGTGCTCGATGCCCAGAACACGCGCTTCAACACCGCGACGCTGGCCGACACGTCGTCATACGCGTCGCTGTTCGCGGAATACCGGCTGCTGGCCGCAACCGGGGAATTGCTGAAGACGCTCAACATTCAGCCGGCCAAGCAGGCCGCGGCCTACGCGCGTGAGGAATTCGGTGTGCCGGCCACGGCCGATACCGAGACCTATGCGCGCACGCCGTCGGAGCAGAAGAACGATCTGCCGTTCGACATCCTCGCGCCGGTCAGGAAAAAGTAGCCGATGTAGTATCGATCTTCGGTCCTTCGGGGCGGATCGTGAACCAGCAACCTAATATCCTATCGCCCAAGGAGGCTTTCAAAGCCTGCTTCTGCGCTGTGGCGGCCTATCTCGGCAGGCCGAGCGCCGAAACGGTGCTGTTCGCCGGCGTGCCGATTTCGGAGACACGCATCGAGCCGGACGAGATCCGCCATCTGGCCGAGCGCATCGGCCTGGAGGTGCAGAATTTCAGCCATCGCGACTTTCTGCGCGGCCGCTTCGATCTTCCGGCCATCGTCTTTCGCGTCAGCCAATTGCCGATCGCCCTCCTGGCGGAAATCGAGGGCGGGCAATATCTGACGGCGCCGCAGGAAAACGGCCGCACCACGATCGACAGGTCGGAACTCGCCGAAAGCTATATCAGCGGCGGCACGTCCTTCTCGATCACCTATGCCAATCAGGCCGAGGAGATGACGGTCGGCACCGCCGCGCGGATCGAAAGGCGCCACTGGCTGACCGGCACCATGGGGGCGTTCTGGCGCACCTATTCGAAAGTGGTGCTGTCGGCGGTGTTCATCAATCTGCTGGCGATCGCCTCGCCGATCTTCACCATGAACGTCTACGACCGCATCCTGCCCAACAAGGCGATCTCGACGCTGTGGGTGCTGGCGCTCGGCATCGGCGCGGCGATTCTGTTCGACCTGCTGCTGAAGACGGCCAGGGCGTCGCTGATCGACTATGCCGGTCGCAAGGCGGACCTGCGGATTTCCTACCTGCTGTTCGAGAAAGTGCTGAATTCCTCGCTTTCGGCGCGGCCCGGGTCGACGGGTGAATATGCAAACCGCGTCACGCAATACGAATTCGTGCGCGAGTTCTTCACCTCCAACACGATCAGCGTCTTCATCGACACGATCTTCGTCTTCGTCTTTCTGGCGGTCATCTACGCCATCGGCGGCTGGCTGGTGGTCATACCGGCGCTGGCCTTCGTCATCTCCGTCATTGTCGGGCTGATCACGCAGCGGCGGATCGGCAAGCGGGTCGCGGCATCGATGAACGAGGCGTCGCAACGCCAAGCCCTGCTGGTCGAGTCCATCTCGACGCTGGAGACGATCAAGTCGCTGCGCGCCGAAGCCTACCTGCTGCGCAAATGGGGCGAGCACTCGAAGAACGCGGCCAACACGTCGGAAAAAATCAAGGAGCTCTCGGCGGCGGCGGGCAATATCACCGGCGCCATCCAGCAATTCGTGACGGTCGCCCTGGTCGTGGCCGGCGCCTATGCGTTCTCGGAAGGCCAGGTGTCGACCGGCGCCATCATCGGCACCGTGATGCTCGCCGGCCGCGCCGTGGCGCCGCTCGGCCAGATCGCCATCACGCTTGCCCGGTTCCGGCAGGCGATGCTGTCGCTCAAGATCATCAACACGATCATGTCGCAACCGGAGGACCGCCCCGACACCGTCGGCTTCGTCAACCGGCCGATCCGCAGCGGCGCGCTGGTCTTCAGGAATGTCGGCTTCGCCTATCCGGGCACGGAAAACGAGGTTCTGAGCGGACTCAACATCGCGGTCAAGCCCGGCGAGCGGGTCGGCATCATCGGCCGCATCGGCTCCGGCAAGACCACGATGGGACGGCTGATCGGCCGGCTGTTCCTGCCGACGTCGGGGGAGGTGCTGCTCGACGGCATCGACATCCGCCAATACCACCCTTCGGAAGTCCGCGCCGCGGTCGGCATCGTCGCGCAGGCCGGGGACCTGTTTTCGGGAACCATCAAGGAGAACCTCCTGATGGCGGCGCCTGGAGCGACGGACGAGGAGATCATCGATGCGGCGAAGGCCGCCGGCGTCGACGACTTCGTGTCGCGGCATCCGCGTGGCTACGACATGAATGTCGGCGAGCGTGGCACCAATCTCTCGGGCGGGCAAAGGCAGGCGGTGGCGATCGCGCGGCTGCTTTTGACCAAACCGAAGATCGTCTTCCTGGACGAGCCGTCGGGTTCGATGGATCTTGCTTCCGAGCGGCAGTTGATCAAGCAGCTCAAGGTGGCGTTCGACCGCAGCACGACGCTGATCGTGTCGACCCATCGCTACAGCATGCTGGAACTTGCCGACCGCCTCATCGTCATCGACCAGGGCCGCGTCGTCGCCGACGGGCCGAAGGAACAAGTCATTCAGGCGCTGCAGAAGGCAAATGCCTGACCGGAACGTATGGACATGCTAGCAAGGGAAGACCGGCCACCACTTTTCGCCTCGGCGTCCGTCTACATCGTCGGGGCGCTGTTCGTGTGCTTCACGGCCTGGGCCTCGTTCGCCGAGGTCGACGAGATCGCGCGCGGCGACGGCAAGGTGATACCCGCTTCGAAGACGCAGATCATCCAGGCCAGCGAACCGGGCGTGGTGCAGGAGATCGCCGTCCAGATCGGCCAGACCGTCAGGAAGAACGACCTCATCATCCGCCTCGACAATTCGGGCAACACGTCGAGCCTTGGCGAAGAGAAGGCCAAGGCGCGAGCTTTGCAGGCGCGCATCGCCAGGCTGCAGTTCGAGCAGAGCGGCAGTGTCGAAGGGTCGTTCCCCTGCCCGGCGGAAATCCAAAAGGTCGCGCCGGAGATCTGCGACAACGAGCAAAGGCTGCTTGTCGCGCGCCGCGACAATTTCGAGGTCAAGCTGTCGGTTCTCAAATCGCGCCTCGACCAGCGCGAGAAGGAACTCGACGAGGCCACCGCCAACGCCGACCGCCTGTCCAAGAGCCTTGCCGTCACCGACCAGGAAGCGGCGCTGGTCGAACCCATGGTCAAGAAAGGCCTGATGGCCAGGACCGAACAGATCCGCGTCGAGCGCGAACAAACCGACCTTCGCGGACAGCTGACCCTTGCCGGCGAGACCATCAAGAAGAGCAAGGGAGCAATCACCGAGGCGCAGCTTCAGGTGAACGAATTGGGCCTGCAATTGCAGCAGGAGGCGTTGAGCGACCTGACGCAGGCGCTCGCCGATCTGTCCGTGGTCGACGAAACGATCCGCGGCGCCACCGACAAGGTGGCGCGCACCGACATCCGCTCGCCGGTCGACGGCATCGTCAACACGCTCGACGTCAACACGCTCGGCGCCTTCGTGCAGCCGGGCGCGGTCGTGGCCGGCATCGTGCCGACCTCCGAGACACTGCTGGTCGAGGCCCGGGTTTCGCCGCGCGACGTGGCCTTCATCCAGCCGAACCAGGAGGCGCTGATCAAGGTCACCGCCTATGATTTCTCGATCTTCGGCGGCATCGAGGGCAAGGTCTCCAACATCACCGCCGACAGCCTCGTCGACCAGAAGACGGGCGAGCCCTATTACCAGGTCCGGGTCGCCACCGACAAATCGACGCTTACCAGGAACGGCAAGACCTATTCGATCATCCCCGGCATGATCTGCTCGGTCGACATCAAGACCGGACGCAAGACGATCCTCAACTATCTTTTGAAGCCCATCAACAAGGCGCGTCAGGAGGCAATGAGTGAGCGATAGCGCCATCCATCCGGGCACCTCGCGCGAGAGGCTGCTGCCATCGCTCGCGGCCGAGGATTTCGGCCCCGAATTCCGCGTCGTGGCGCGCGGCGGCGTGCGTCGCGGCATTCGGCTGGAGCGCGCCTTCTGGGTGTCGCTGAAGCAGATGGCCGAAAACCGCAAATGCACGATCGGCATGCTGGTCGAGGAGATCGCCGAACATCATCCCGACCAGGGCAACCTCACCTCGGCGATCCGCGTCGCCTGCATGCGCGGCCTCGCCGAGGAAAGCATGGAATTGCGCAAGCTCGCTTCGATCCGCACGATCAACGCGATCCTGGTCGCCTGCCCCTCGCCCGCCTTCGCGTTGTCTTCGTCGAAGAAGATCCTGGCTTTCAACACGCCGTTCCAGCAACTGGTCCGGCGCCAATTGCCGAGCGCGCCCGGGGAGGATGGGCGCCAGGACCTGAAGCTGGCGCTCGACCTCAACGTTCCCGACATCTTCGCCCGGCTCGACGCCAATGGCGAAACGCCGGTCACCAGCGGTTTCGTCATCGGCGCCGGCGAGCGCCGCTATCGCGGCCAGCTCAGCGCCGTGCGCGCGCCCGTCACCGAGCCGGAACTGCTGATGGCCTTCGTCTACAACGGCTAGAGCTACGCATTCTTCCGGAACTGTCCGGGCTGCGCAGACAACAGAGCGACCGCGTATTTTCGGCGAGGCGCTGAACCGCTCGAACTACTGCCTCAGGCTCGAAGCCACTGATGGTTCCGGCGATCCTTCGCCCGGAGCGACCGTGGCGAAGCCGCCGGCGATGTCGGCGACCTGCGCGCCGGACTTCGACCCGTGAATCCAGGCGCGATCGGTGCTGAAGGAATAGAGCGGAACATAGTCGGGCAGATCGCTGTCGCGCAGGACGGCGTTGCCGAGGCTGTCCAGGATGAAGGCGCCGCTTCCCGTGCTCACCGACAGGACGGCATGGAAGAACTTGCGGCGGCGATCCTGGAGCACCACCAGCGACATGCTCTGCGCCGGGATGCCGGCCCTGAGCAGCGCCGCCATCTTCAATATGGCGAAATCCTCGCAATCGCCGGCGCGATGCTCGAGGATTTCCGAAGGCTTCGCCCAATAGTCGAGCTTGCCATAGACGACGCTATCCTTGCGATAGGCGATCAGGCGGTTGATGCTGCTGTTGACGAAGGACAGCTTGTCGCGAAAGCCCTTGTCGCCGGCGATGTTGACGATCTCGGCGAAGGCCGGACTCTCACGGTCGCAGACGCTGCCGGCGGTGCAATCGACGATGGCCCGGTAGACAGGAGCCCAGCGCGCCGCGACCGGGAAGTTGCGCATCGACAAAGCCACCGAGCCGAAGACGCCGGGGATGATCGCGGCGGTCTGGATCGGGTCGATGCCGGGATCGGTCTTGGCGTGCGCTTCAGCCTCGTAAGGCGCTGCCGGCGCGTAGCCCAAAGAAACATCCGCGATCCGGTACGCGGAGGCCGGCTGCCAGGGCAGCGGCCGGGCCAGCGAAACGCCGCCGAGGCTCGCGGGTGCAAGCACCTCTTGCAGGACCGGAGCCGCGCCCGAATTCGCGCTTGCCGACGATGGACCTGCCTGAGCGACAAGGCCGATCGCCAGCAAGAGTACCTTGATCCCCGTCGGGGCTGCTTTTTGTATTTTCATAACGCCCACCTTTGACTGTGGACGCTACCAATCTTGTCTCAAATTATCGGAAAGGAAGGTGGGTAAATTTCCGCGAATCACGCTATTCTATTTTGCGTCAAATTTTATTCAAAATTATACTTACATTTACCAAGGCGGAAGGCGTGCTGCGCGGTCATTCCCACCCTCGTTAAGGTCATGCATATCCAGATATATCATCGCAATTTACCAAGTGTAAAAAATGCGATTCTCTACATATTCGAATATATGAAATAGATTGAACGTCTGTTGCAAAGCCCGGGCCTGACATGTCTCTTTCCGGGAAATGCCGGAGGGGCTTTAGCTATGACGACCAATATCGAATTCGACGCCGTTTCAAATTCCTGGGACGAGCACACCAGCGCTGGTGAAAATCATATCTCGACGGGTGTGCAGGTTGCGCAGGCGACCGCCGCCCAGGCGGCGAGCGAACCGGTGCCGGTCGATGTCGGCAGCGGCGCGCCGGCCCAAGGCGCGGCCAATGCGCCGGCCGCAAACCAGCCGGCCGATGCCAAGGCTGCTGCGCCCGCGAACGCACCGGCGGCAAATGCAGCGGCAGGCAATACGCCGCATGAATATCATGTCGAGGCCGGCAATGTCGTGAAGCTTCCGGCCAGCGTGTCAATCGACAACATCAAGGTCGACGGACATGATCTCATCCTCACGCAGCCCGACGGATCCCAGATCGTCATCAAGGACGCCGCGCTGAATGTGCCGACCTTCATTCTCGGCGACGTCGAGGTGCCTCGCGTGGCCCTGATCGCCGCGCTCGAGGCCAGCCATGTCGACGTCGCCTTCGGCGCCGACGGCTCGATCTCGGCCGGCGGCAACGGCTCGCCGGGCAGCGCAGGCGGCAATTTCGAACATCCCGCGGGCGGCATCGGCGACGGCTTCGGCCTGACGTCGCTGCTGCCGCCGACGGACCTGGCCTTCGGCCAGCCGGACCATCGCGAGCTGTTCCCGGGATTGCTGCCCGATTCGACGCCGACGATCCTCGACCTGACGCCCTCGACCAGCGGCGGCGACACCAGCGTCGATGAAAAAGGCCTCGAGACCGCCGGCGCGACGGGGTCCGGCGAAGCGGGCACCGACCCCGCAATGGACAACGACCCGTCCGAGCACAACACCGGTACCTTCACCATCACCTCGCCCGACGGCATCGGCTCGGTGGACATTAATGGCCATGTGATCACCGCCGCTGAGCTTGCCAACAGCGCGTCGACACCGATCAACATTGCGACGCCCTTCGGCAACACGCTGACCATCAACGGCTACGACGCCGCCACCGGCCAGGTGAGCTACACCTATACGCTGGTGCACAGCGCGCAGCATTCCGGTGCGGGCACCGATTCCATCTTCGACAACATGACGGTGACGGTCACGGACAGCGATGGCGACGTTTCGCTTCCGGGAACGCTGTCCGTCGAAATTATTGACGACGTGCCGACGGCGCATGACGATACCGACAGCGTGGCTGCGGGTTCGCATACGCCAATCGATGGCAACGTCATCACCGGAGCCGGCAGCGACGGCAACGCCGCGGGCGCTGATTTCAAGGGCGCCGATGACGCCAGTGTGACATCGGCCTATGGCAAGAACGGCGCCGGCTCCGCGCAGACTGTGACGGACGCCGGCGTCTCGATCGCTGGCCAGTACGGCACGCTGCTTTTGCACTCGGACGGCAGCTACACCTACACCCGTGCGGCAAACACGCCGGGCGGCGTGGACGACGTGTTCCACTACACGCTGACTGATGGCGATGGCGATCAGTCGTCGACGACGCTGACGATCGGTATCGGCAACACGCCGCCGAAGCTGGGGGATATCCCGGCCGCAGGCGCCGACGGAGCGATCGTCTATGAGGCGGGACTGGCGACCGGCACGCTGCATGACGGCTCGAACGCGGTAAGCGGCATGATCGGCTTCACCTCGCAGGATGGCGTGAACTCGGTGTCGCTGGGCGGCAATGCGCTGTCGAGCGACTCGGGCAATCCGACGACGTTCACGGACCCGGCCACCAACGGCACGGTGAGCGCGTGGTACGAGTACAACAGCGTGACCGGCGCGGGCGCGATCCACTACAGCTACACGCTGACTTCGGACTACCATAGCGCCACGGGCGCCGACGGGGCCAATACCGAAGCTGTACCCAGCTTCGAGGTCGTCGTGACCGATCAGGATGGGCAGCCCGCCTCCGGCAACCTAGCCATCAATGTCATCGACGATGTGCCGACGGCGCATGCCGACACGGACGCGGCGCAGTCGGGCGAGACGGTGACGGGCAATGTCGAGACCGGAACGAGCACAAACGGCACCGGCGCGGCTGACACGGCGGGAGCGGACGGGATCGCATCGGTCGCATGGGTGGGTTCGGTAACGAACAACGGCGTCACGACGGTGACCGGCGCGCATGGCGTGCTGACGGTCTACGCCAATGGCGATTACAGCTATCACGCCAATCCGAACACGCCGACTGGCAGCGACGTCTTCAACTACACGATCACCGACGGCGACGGCGATACCTCGCCAGCAACGTTGACGATCGACGTGACCGGTAGCCAACCGCGTGTGGTGGCGGAGGTTGCGGCAGTGAACGAGGCTGGCATCGACACAACGCCGCCCGCCGGCGATCTTGGCCCCGGCACGGTCGACGGCTCGCATGCGGGCGACGGTTCGGAGACGACGACGGGCACGCTGACCTTCTCGGATCCTGACGGGGCGACTGTGACCGGTGTTCAGGCCGGCGATGTCGGCAGCGACGTCACCGGCAATGTCGGCACGAACATCAATGGCACGTACGGCATTCTGCATGTCAACGCGGATGGCACCTATAGCTATACGCTGACGAAGCCCGAAGCGAATGTGCCGGCGGGCAACGACGGCTCCAATGTGCAGCCTGGGCAGGACGTGTTCACCTTCACGGTGACCGACAGCTTCGGCAATACGTCCACGTCGACCATCTCGATCAATATCACGGACGATGTACCTACGATCTCGAATGCGGTGGTCGGCAGCTCGGTGACGCTCGACGAGACCAATAACGGTCCGACGACGGACGGCGTGCT